>JAEDFU010000007.1 GCA_016297915.1 Clostridia bacterium
TTGTAGTCAAGGTTTTTGATAAAAATAATCTTGAATAATTGGATACTCAAAAATTGGGTGGAAATACCTACAGGATTCAAAAATGTGCCAAGCCTTTTTGGATGGAAAAATCCTAGTGAATTTTGTTAAATGGTTTAGCACATTAAGATGTGTCAAAAAATTTTAGAGTAGGATTTTTTGTGGACAGAAAATTTTGTGGCTGGCTTGTTTTAATTAAAATATCTGTGAATAGTCTTTGAATTTGCGTCCATTATTTAAGTATTATTAGAGATGCTGTGAACAAAATAAATTCATTTTGAAAAAGACTTTGAGATTGAGACCAAAAAGAACCCAGTTCCAAGTCTGCAAGATAGGACATGCGATAATATTAATGTGGGCAGGAAAAAATAAAAAACAAGGGCAGGTTACTGCTCTTGTTTTTCGTCTGTAAGGGGCTCTTCGGTAGGTTCTTGGTCATCTTGCTTTGGGTGTTTGTCTGTTCTTGCGTCGGTCTTGTCTACCTTGGTCTCAATCTTGTCTACTTTGGTTTCCAATTTTTTGACTTCGACAGTGGCTACTTTTGCCTCTTCCAATTTTTGCTTTTCGTCCTCTTTTTTCTTGGCTTCGAGTTTGGCAAGAATTTCTAGTGGAAGCATGTTGTCGTCCTCGGTTATTGCCTCGCCATTGACAATCTTGACTTTCTTTTTCTTGCGAAGATCAGATTTTTCCTTGTAAAAGTTGTCTCCATCTTGCGATTGAAAATACACACCAATTATTTTTTTGTTTTTGTTGTGAAGTATTGAATATGCTGCTCGTCTCCTTGCTCCGCCTACAATATTGTTGCTAGCATCTGGACTTGATTCGATAAATACATTGTACGCTCTGATTCTGCCGGAGTTGTCTATGATTGTAATTCCGTCAAAGTCTAACATCGTCTTGAGAACATCAGCATAGCTACGCAAAATGTTTTCGTCAAAAGTTGCGCTACGCATAAATAGTTTGATAAACTCAATCGGTTCTTTGAGCCATGTGCCGTCTTGAAATACTCCAGCTTTGTCTTTGAACTCCTTGTCTACAACCATACATATTGTTCCATGCAAACCTTTGAGAACGCTGTGAAAAATATTGTCTAGTAGGTTTTTGATATCTTGCAACTTGCGTTTGGTGGTTTTGATTTTGCTTACACACGCCTCAACAAATTCCATAATCTCGTTGTCCCAGTTGTACTCGTATGATGAGTTTAGGTTAAAGCACACAGAGCAATTGTTGCCCCTTGCTCCAATGAGTCTGCATACACCACCACCAAAAACATTGATGATAACCAGACTGGATTTTTTGGCTATGTTATCCATTACGCTTTGGTCGTGCAAAACTTGAAGGAGAGATTTGTCCTTAAGCGATGTGAGCGTTTTGATAATTCCATATTCAATTATACCTTCGCCAAAGTTTATGTATATGTTCCAGTCCCTCTTGCAAAAGCACATAAGGGCTTTGATTCTTGCTCTAAAGTTTTGAGTGTCTGCGTCCTCATAAAAAATTATCTTTTTTGCTTTAGGCACATTTTTGACAATGTTATTAATGTTATTTGTAATAAGCAGAGTAGGCTTAATCTTTTGCCCCTCTTCCTCGTAGTTTGCAAGGTGATAAAACATACCCAAAAACAAGTCAATATGAGCAATTGGTAGAGTGGGGAATTCGCTCGAAAACATCTCAAGCACATTTTTTCTGGCATCCTCAAAGAATATCTTTTTTTCCATAACCCACTCCTTTTTTGTAAGATCAATAGTAGTTTATGCCAGAAAGTGACAAAAAACAACAGTTTGTCTCATTTTTTTACAAGTATAACACAAAAAAAATAAAATGCAATGAAATTTTTGAAAAAAATAATTTTTCTCAAAAAAGATTGGTGTTTGGCTAAATTTTTGATATAATACAGGGGTTTACACAAAGGAGAAAATTGTGAAAAAACTATTTAGATTTTTTACTGGTTACAAAAAACAAATGATACTAGCTCCAAGTTTTAAGTTTTTGGAGACTATCGTAGATATTATAATCCCACTACTAGTTGCAAACATGATAGATATTGGCGTCAAAAACTACGACATAAGATATATATCTATTTGGGGAATTGTGGTTGTAGTGCTTAATATTGTCGGAATAGTTAGTGCAGTTATATGCGCTAAGCTTACAAGTAGGGTGTGCTCAGGTGTGAGTTATGATATCCGCAAAGACATGTATGCTCATATCAATACTCTATCCCATGCCGAACTAGACAAGTTTGGAACAGCAACTCTTAACAATAGACTTACTCACGATGTCAATAGAATTGAGTCTGCTCTCGGCATGTTCTTGCGAACAGTTATGCGTACTCCATTTTTGATAATTGGCTCAACAATTATGGCTATGATAATTGACATCAAACTATCCATGTTATTTTTGGTTGTTGCACCGCTTATTTTGATAGCGGTTTTTGTTATTCTCAAAAAGACCGAACCTCTGTATGATAGAACCCAAAAAGACTTAGATAGAGTAAGCGAAATTACAAGAGAAAACTTGCAAGGCGCAAGAGTTATTAGAGCTTTTAATAAACAGGAATATGAGGAGCGTAGATTTGAGAGAGCCTCACTTAAGCTCAAAAAATCCGCGGTCAAGGTCGTGTCGGTGTCAACACTTCTCAATCCAATTACTTCGACCATTATTAACTTTGCAATCATTGCAGTTATGTGGTTTGGTGGATTACAGGTAAATATTGGAGGGCTAACACAAGGTCAAATAATTGCGTTTGTAAATTATCTCACTCAAATATCCACAGCACTTGTCTCTTTTGCAAATCTTATTATTGCGTTTATCAAGGCATTTAACTGTGCAGGCAGAATAAACGAAGTCTTTGATACCAAAACATCGGTTGTGGAGACAAACCATGACTTTTTGGATATCCAAGAAAATCCAGCAGTGCCTAAGATTGAGTTTCAAAATGTAAGTTTCAAGTACTCAGACTCGGCTAGTTATGCTTTCAAAAATCTAAGCTTCACGGCGTTCCCAGGTCAAACCATAGGCATAATTGGGGGTACTGGCAGTGGCAAGAGTAGTATTATTTATCTAGTGCCTAGATTTTATGATGCAGTTGAAGGACAGGTTTATGTAGATGGCATCAATGTCAAGGACTACCCTTTGACACAACTTCGTCAAAAGATTGGCATAGTTCCTCAAAAGGCAGTTCTTTTCAAGGGCACGCTCAAGGATAATTTGCGTTGGCGAAAGGCTGATGCAACCATTGAGGAAATGAAAAAGGCTGTCAAGATATCTCAATCGCAAGAGTTTGTCAAGGACTTGCCAGAAAAGTATGACTATAAGGTTCAAGCCGGTGGCAAAAACTTTTCGGGTGGACAGCGTCAGAGACTTACAATTGCAAGAGCACTTGTTGGCAATCCAGAAATTTTAATCCTAGACGATAGTGCATCAGCACTAGACTTTGCGACAGATGCAAATCTCAGAAAGTCAATTAAGGAAAATATAAATTCAACAGTTATACTCGTATCTCAAAGAGCAAATACGGTCAAAAATTCGGATATAATAATTGTTCTAGACAATGGTCGAGTTGTTGGTCAAGGCAAACACGACGAACTACTTAAGACTTGCGATGTTTACAAAGAAATTTATATGTCACAAACTAAATAAGGAGGAATGAAGTTGGAAGATAAAAGAAACAATATCTCAAGATCCAAGCTCGAGGAAAAAGAGTATAGAAAAATTAAAAAAGCCATAGCCTCGCTTCCAAAGGATTCGTTTAATAATCCCGAAAAAGCACAGCCAGCCAAAAACATAATTGTGCCAACTATCGTTCCTGCAACTATTGCTAATACCTACTCTCAAAACGCAGAACGCCCAGACAAAATAACCGATGCGCAACCTATCCTTGATACTAATTCCAAGCGAATAGAGAGCGTTGCAAGAATCAAAAAGCCAAAAGCCTTTTCGACAATCTTTAGAACTATCGGCTATCTCAAAAAATATTGGTACTTGCTTGTGATTGCAATTTTGTTTGCACTAATAAACTCGACATTCGAAATCTTTATCCCACTTATTATTGGTAAGGGCATTGACCACATAATAGGCGTAGGTCAAGTAGACTTTGAAACTCTTGGAAAGTATATTGGATACCTTGCACTATCAATTGTAGGCTTTGCAAGTTTCAAGTGGCTACTATCTAGAGTTGCCAACGAAATGTCCTACCGCATCGAACAACAAATGCACGATGATATTTTCAAAAAGTTTAACAAAGTTCCACTCAAATATATAGATAGTTCCTCACATGGTGACTTGCAGTCTCGTATGGTTAACGATGTCGACCTAATAACCGACGGATTTGTACTTGGACTTACAACTTTCTTTGATGCACTTGCAACTATTACTTTGACACTTATATTCATGTTCCGCATCAACACAACTATTGCAATAATCATTGTGTGTGCAACTCCACTTTCTATAGTTGTAGCGTCTCTTATCGCCAAGATGTGTCATAAGATATTCAAGCGTCAAGCCAAGACCGTAGGCGATTTGTCCGGCACACTTGTTGAGATGATAGGCAATCAAAAGATTGTCAAAGGATTTCTATACGAGGATCGTTCAATCGCCAAGTTTGACGAGATTAATTCCAAACTCAAGACGGTTAATGACCAAGCAATGTTTTACTCATCAATATCTGCTCCAGTTACAAGATTTTTGAATGGACTTTTGTATGCGACAGTTGCAATCTTTGGTTGTGTGTCTGCTGTAAGAGGGAATATGTCCATTGGTGATATCTCGATATTTTTGTCTTACGCCAACAAATACACTCGTCCATTTAATGATATAGCCGATGTTTTTGCCGACCTGCAAGCAGCGTTTGCCTCTGCTATAAGAGTATTCAATGTCCTAGATATGAAAAACGAAGTCTCGGACGAAAATCTTCCAGACATCAAGCGTTGTACTGGAGATGTTGTGTTTGACCATGTAGACTTTTCGTACACACAAGACAAAAAACTTATTCAAGACTTGAACTTGGATATCAAGGCAGGACAAAAGGTCGCAATCGTAGGCCCTACCGGCTGTGGCAAAAGCACGCTTATCAATCTGCTTATGAGATTCTACGATGTAGACAAAGGCAGTATTTCGGTTAGTGGCAATAAGATAACCGAGGTCACTCGAAAATCGTTGCGAAAGCAATATGGCATGGTGCTTCAGGAAACATGGCTGTTCTCAGCGTCAATTAGAGATAATATCGCCTATGGCAAAGAGGATGCAACCGACGAGGAAGTTAGAAGAGCTGCAAGACTGGCTGGTGTTGACCACTTTATTGAGACAATCCCAGACGGCTACAATGCAATAATTAACGAAAATGGGGACAATTTGTCCCAAGGTCAAAAGCAACTTATCTGTATTGCAAGATTAATGCTTGCCAAGCCTCCAATGCTTATTCTCGATGAGGCAACAAGCAATATTGATACTCGTACCGAACTTGCTATCCAAGAGGCTTTTAACAAAATGATGCAGGGCAAAACAAGTTTTGTGGTTGCACATAGACTATCTACAATAGTTTCTTCCGATATAATTTTGGTTATGAACAAAGGCAATATCATAGAGCAAGGCACTCACAAAGAGTTGCTAGCCAAACAAGGTTTTTATTACAACCTATATAATAGCCAGTTTAGTGAATTCTAAAAAAAAATTCAAGCAAGACTTTTGTTTTGCTTGTTTTTTACTTTCAAAAAATCCCAATTGGGTATTGAAATTTGGTTTTCGATATGTTATACTCTAAGTACTCTATAACTTTGAGGGGAATATTATGGAAGAGAAAACAGATATTTTGTGGAACGCTGAGAGAGAACTTAATGCAAACAAGTTCTTCAAAGATTCAGTTGATATGATGATAGAAAATCTAAGATCAAGACTAAAAATTACTCTTGACGGCAGAGATGATCAAAGCGATGCTTTGCAAGATTATTTATTGATAGATAATACAATTGACCAGTTGATTTTGCTTAGAGACGGTTATTGCAAAAAGGCAATCACCAAGTCCAAACAAATTTTTGATAGTATCAAATCACAAATGGATCAAGAAAAAAGTAACTAAAATTTTTTCTAGGTGGGAGAAAATTATGAAAGAACCAGTCTTAAAGAATAAAAATAAATGTGTCAAGGCAAAAAAGATTGCAGGGTTGGCATTGTCAGTAGCACTTGGTGCAAATTCAATCTTCTTTGGCATAAACGCACTAAACAGTCGCAAAAATGCAGACAAATTTTTGGACAAATACAAGGCAGAGAGCAAGGCTTATGCTGAGTATGTTGCCGAAGACCAAGCCAAGGCGTACAGGAAGTATCTAAATGGCGAGTTTACCAAAGCCGAGTTGGAAGTAGCACTTAGAAAAGAACTAACTCAAACAGAGATAGTATATATTCTTATGAATAGTGGTGAGCAAGACAAACTCGAAGAGTACAACAGTTTGACCAAAGATTTAACCGCTGACGAGGCAGTTTTTGCAGGTTCGGGCATTCTTGCATATGCAACTGCTAAGCTTACAGCCAATTACATCAATAAGAAAAAAGAAGAACAAGACGAAAACGACTCAGAGTTGCAAATGTAAAAAAAAGATGTGTTCAATTAATTTTGAATACATCTTTTTTTCTTTTATACACTCTCAGGTGTATCAATTCTAACCGCATTATTTATATGAATGACCTGATCGGCTTTGTCTATCATACGCTTATCGTGGGTTACAACCATGACAATAGCCTTGCTCTTGAGCTTGTTTATTTCATTTAGTACAGCCTTGGTGTTATCGGCATCAAGCTCGTTTGTAGGCTCGTCAAAAATGTATACTTCTCTGTCTTGGATAAGTCCACGCAAAATGCAAATTCTCTTTTTCTCGCCACCACTCAATTTTTGAGACAGGTCTTCTTCGCAATCCTCATTGAATTTTTTGTTAATAATTTGATTCATGTGCAAATTTGTTATTGTCTCTTTTGCCTCAGGAGTGACTGAGATATCAGGATAGTATACATTTTGTTTAACATTACGATTGAGTATGTATGGCGACTGCATTACAACCGACATTCTGTCTATAAAGCTGTACATACTTGTAACCTTGTACTCGTCGTTGATGATAATATCTCCAGATAGTCTCTCAGCAATCCCTGTAAGAGCTCTAAGCGATGTGGTCTTGCCTCCGCCACTCTCACCAGTTATAACTGTGAGTTTGCCTCGTTCAATAGCATAGTTTATATCCTTAATAATGGTGTCGTCATCGTTTTTGACAGTGACATTTTTAAGTTCAATCTTAGTGATTGGCTTGTCGTAAATGTCTTTGTCGTTCATCTCGGTTTTTTCTGTTGGTCTAAGTTCTTCAAGTCTTTCAATTTTGGTCATAAGCTGAGTGGATGAGTTAATAAACCAACCAAAGTTTTGAATAGGGCTAAATACTTTTTCGACATAGGATATAATAAGTACGATTGAACTTGCACTGACTACGCCAGATGCAACTCTGCTTGAGCAAATAAGAATAATTGAATAAGTTGCGACTACATCAATAAGCGCCATTGCAATCCAATAAAATTGCCATATGCGAAATCTCTTTTTGCTCACATCCTTATAGTCCTCAATCTTGGTGTCAAGATTTTGACTCTCCAATTTTTGTGACCTAAATAAGTTTACGAGCGTCAAATTAGATAGTGTGTTTACAAGAAAGTTTGTAACTCTCGAATTGCACTTTTCCATTTGCTTGGTCACTGGATTTTCTATCTTTTGACGAACAAGGAATACAATAGTTGTAATAATAAGTCCAACAAGTAATACTGGAATAGCATATATCTCAATTAAACATATGTATATAGCCGATGCAATACTCGAAAATAGATTAGGTAGAATTGTGTCGTATAGGCAATTCATAACCCAGTCAAAGTCAGCGATACTTTCGTTTATTCGGTAAGTAGCGTCTCCAGTTGTCATGCCAAGATTAAGGTTTTTTCGAGGAGTAGTAGCCCACGAGAACCCAACTTCCTTGACCTTCATATATAGTTTGAGTACAAATTTGTTTTTGAAATAATGTAGTGATGTTTCAAATGCACTAATTACAAATACAAGTGTTGCACAGCCAAGAATTAGCGTCGTTAGATTGATATCGCTCGGAATAGGAATTCCAAAGAACTGTGCAGACTGTCCACCAATTAAGGACACTAGTATTGCAATAATCTGGGCAGGCACAAGTAGTAGTGCTCCCGAAAATGCATACAATAGTCCAAGAAAAGCAAAATACGCTTTTTCTTTTCGAGACATTATTCCAAAAGCAAATTGCAAAACACCTATAATGCTTTTGTTTCTTTTCTTTTTCATAAAAATACCTCTTCAAGAATTTTTTTTGAGGCAGGCAAATAAGAATTTTTGCAACAAAAAAATTACTCGCAAACATAGCAAGTAATTTAGTTTTTTTCACAAATTGTTGCAAAATTTTGGCAACTTATACTTCAAAAAAAGCAACCAATGATTACTTACTTATTTGTCTGACCTAGTTGTGTGTTGTTACCTGTAAAAATCATTGTTTTTGCCTCCTTTGTTTATATTTGATTAATTTCAGTTAACGCTATAAGTCCACTCAATTATTAATGTATGATAGATAACTATCAAAAAATTACATCAAAAATCAAATGTCTTACTACTTTAATATTAACAACTAAAAATCCATTCGTCAATAAGTTTTGCCAAAATTTTTGAAATTTGTATCTTTTTTGTTGGTATTGGACTAATAATTTTGAAACTAATCAGTTTTGCATAAGCTCTCAAGTGTTTGACAAAATTAAAATTACAACATAGAATACAAGTGACAATATAAGTTTGTTGTCTATTGGGAGCATAAAAAATGGAAGCGTTTTATGGAATATTAATACCATTCCTAGGTACGACTCTCGGTTCGGCTTGCGTGTTCTTTATGAAAAAGTCTTTGGGAGACAAAGTCCAAAAGGCTCTTACTGGTTTTGCTGCAGGGGTGATGATAGCAGCGTCAATTTGGAGTCTAATAAACCCTGCAATTGAACAGTCGTCATCAATGGGTCAATGGTCGTTTGTGCCAGCATTTGTAGGCTTTTGGATTGGAATACTATTCTTGTTTACTTTGGATAAAGTTACTCCTCACTTGCATCAAAATAGTGACTATGCCGAAGGCCCTAAGTCCAAACTTCAGAGAACCACAATGATGGTGCTAGCTGTGACCTTGCACAATATCCCAGAGGGTATGGCTGTAGGTGTTGTATTTGCAGGTTGGCTTGCAGGTAGTGCACAACTCAGCATGACAGGAGCTTTGGCTTTGTCTATAGGAATAGCAATTCAAAATTTCCCAGAGGGAGCAATAATATCTATGCCACTTAGAGCTGAGGGCAAGAGCAAAGGTAGAGCATTTCTTGGCGGAGTACTATCTGGAATTGTCGAACCAATTGCGGCAATACTAACACTCCTTGCGTCAAGCTTTATAGTCCCAGCATTGCCATATCTACTTAGCTTTGCAGCAGGTGCAATGATATATGTGGTTGTTGAGGAATTAATCCCTGAGATGAGTACAGGTAGTCACTCAAATATAGGTACAATATTCTTTGCGATAGGTTTTAGTTTGATGATGGTATTAGATGTAGCTTTGGGATAAAGTATTATGTACAAAAGTTTTTACAAAACACCATCGTGCAATATAATACTTGTAAGCGACGGTGAGGTGTTGTTGTGCCATGTCATAGAGTAGTTGGCAAGGATAACAAACTTGTAGGCTATGGTGGCGGAATTGAAAACAAGATAATGCTACTCAAACACGAAAAGTCGATTTAAAAAAGGCCTTGGATTATATTAATTCAAGGTCTTTTGTAAATACAAAAAGAGTCCATGCAGACTCTTAGTTTGTATAAAGATAAACAACACTAGTAGGATTTGTCTATATGAGCGGAAGCGAATATATTTCGTTTGGCGGAGGGCTTGCACTCCATAGCCCAAACGAATACGGTTCAACGCAACTGCCAACGGCAGTTGGTGGGCTGAAAAGCCCACGCCTACTGCCCCAACTAATAAAAAAGAGCCTGTCGGCTCAATTTTTATTGGCTGGCAACGGTGTACCCTAGTTGAACACAGCAAAAATGATGTTATAAATTGTTATTCTGAGAGTTCTTCTTGTGATGGTATATGATTGTTTTGATAAATATTACTCATTTTATCTTCTAATTCATTTATGAATGTGTCTTTTGCGATTTGAATTAATTGCTTATAAGTAATTTGTCTGCCTGTTTCGTATGGGACAGTGTTGTGAGTGTTCGCCGCCTTGATATTGTCAAATAAAATTATATTTTTATCAGATATTTCTGTTTGTTCTAAACATTTTAGAAATTGACTCATTGTCATAGGAAAGCAAATATCATCTTTTCTATCGGCAATAGAAGATTTCATTATCCATTGTCTATCTCTAAACCAATCTATAATACTGTCTTTATGTTTTTTATACACAAATTCAAATTTTACATGACTAAATTCTCCAGAAGTCATATCCCAATTTCCATTACCTTGATATTTTGCAAGATATTTTCCGACAATATTTAGGACGCGTATTTCATTAAATTTCTTTTTCATAATCCACCAATTATATTTTAATAATAAAATGATATCATAGAAAAGAATAAATTGCAATACTCAAACAAAAAAAAGTTGAACAATTTCCGTGTTCAACTGGTTCTCACTTGGCTGAGCAAACCTAACCTAAAACGATTCAAATTAGAAACTTTATATGTATAGATTTTTATTAGTTTGACTTATATCTTTCATACTTAGTTACAACTACTGCCACACTTCGTAGGTTGTTTATATTAACCACCACTCTTTGTTTTGCATCCATTTTATTACTAAGCAAAGCAACTCGCTGCAAATCGTGAATATTGTATTTATTATAAATTATATTAGCATTGTTATCTATAACTTCATACATTTCTGGTTTGTCACGATTTCCATATTGAGAAATATATATTTTCTTTGTTTTAGAATTATCTATGCAATTTAATAAAAATTGCTCTCGCAAATCAAAATCTTCTTTTTCTACTTGCCAAGGGAAAATAGCAATTATTTGAAAATTCTTTTTTATTTCGGGATTTGTACTAAGAGAAAATAATTCTATATAAAGTTCTTCTCCATCCATTATTTCTTCTAATATATTCATGGATAATTCTGAAGTCTTTCCACATGCAAATACTAACATTGCACGAGCGAAATGCTTATCAAAATCTTTTAAATCATCTATTTCATAAAAATTACAACAAAAAGAATTATAAGGGGATTGATTAAATTCTGGTCTATATTGATTGCAATAATCCTCTAAAGCCTCAAAAGTCATGTGTGTATCGCTCTCAGTTGAATAGACTAAATCTCTAGCAATTGCTTTATAAATTAGTTGTTTTTGTTCTTTAGTAAAAAGTTTTCCATTTGCATTTACTAAATTTAGCTTTAAATCTATGGCTTTTATTAAATTGTTATTTAAGCATTCTTGAATGGTGACATAAGATACTTTTTCATTATTTTCATCTTTACGATTTTTTATAATATTTTCATATTCTTCTTTTGTGATTGTAACTTTTCTTGTAATATAATTGCCACCATGCTGAACGGTTAAGTTTGGGTAGAGAAAATCTACATATCTAAAATAAGCAAGGGCATCTAAAAATATTTCCCACCCGTAATTATAATAGTTAAAATATTCTTGAATATCGAAAACACTTGTTTCGCCTTTTTCAATTATATCAAATATAACTTTATCCCAAGAAGGTTTGTAATGCTCAAATGAGGCAATATCTTTAAATATAAATATTGGTGGTTTAATATCTACTATGGTCATAAATTCTCCTTGTTTATTTGTTTTCTAATAAAAACTCTTTAAACCTACGCAAAGCATTAATAACTGACTTATGCCCCATTTCACCAATATGCCCCTTAGAGCCAAAAGTATTGTAGTCAATCATTAGTTTATTAATATTGTCGGCAACTTCTTGCCATGAAGAATAATGTTCTTCATTAATAATCTGTTTAATTCCCCAATAATATTGATTTATGGTGCTAGATTTGTAACCCGTTTGACCTAACCAATATTTATATTTCTCAATTATATCAGTTTCGTTTTTATAAATGCTTGTATTACTTAAATGCATTTCTTTCTCTCCTTTTGATAAATTATTTTTAATTTTATTATTCGCATCATATTTCGAATGACAATCTTTACATAAAAATAAAAAATGCTCATTAACAGGTGTTTGACAACAAATAAACAATTCTTCAAATTTATTTAAATCTACATTATAATAATTGTCATGTATTTTAAAGAATTGTTTCAAAATACCTTCAATAATCACATTTCTTTCTTGCCCAGAAACATGTGCTGATTCAAGTTCTGTATTTGTTTTTTTACAATGTTGACAGATTTTATTATGTAAAAGTCTTTCATTTCTTGTTATTGCATTTACCTTATTTCTGCAATATCCTCCAATATATTTGATAAATTCATCTTTTGTACCTATAAAATGTGCCACTTTATTTTCTCCTTAGTTTATTTTATGTTTAAATTTTTTCTGAAACTCATTTATAATATTTTTAATGTCG
Organism: Clostridia bacterium; assembly: GCA_016297915.1. GTDB lineage: Bacteria > Bacillota > Clostridia > Christensenellales > UBA1242 > UBA11490. Next base: position 12,623 of record JAEDFU010000007.1, read on the forward strand.
GGTGTTAGAAATTCCCAGCACTCTTTTTGTAAATTTTCTGGCACGCCATAAAATGCCTCAGCAATGGAACCAGCAATACAAGCCATTGTATCAGCATCCCCACCCATAGAAACGGCTGTTCTTATAGCATCTTCAAAGTTCTGGGAAATTAGAAAAGCGAAAATGGATTGGGGTACAGAGTTTTGGCAGGTTACATCAAATTTATATTTTTGTAATATTTCATTATAGTCATAATCTAATGAATAATAGTTTTCTTCTATATATTGCTTTATTTCTTCTTTTGTTCTGTCGTGTAATGCTAGCCATATAGCACTTGCCACCGCCTCTGCACCCTTAACACCCTCAGGGTGGTTGTGTGTTACAGAACTAATTATTTTTGATAGTTTTTTAATTTCAGTTATGTCTTTTGCAAAATATGCCATGGGGCTTATTCTCATAGCACTTCCATTGCCAAGGGAATTATATGGCATGACTGAGGGAGATGACAACCACTCTCTAAATTTTCCACCATAACCTGCTGCGGGATATCTTCGCCCAAAATCTTTCATATTCCTAATAACTAATTCTTCTAGATCGGAAAAGTCATTATTTGCTTCTAGTAGTGCTTTTGCAACTGCGATGGTCATTACTGTATCATCAGTAAAATAAGATGCTCTACCATTTTCATTAAATGAAGTACCTCGTCTTAAATTAAAGTCCCCAAAAACCAATAGGTCAAAATCTTTGCTTTTGAGTGGATGATGTTCAAATCTTGACCCTGCTAAATCGCCAATTATTCCTCCTAGTAAAGTGTATTTGTTTTTATTCTTCATTAGTATTCTCCTTTATAAAAAATATTTTTAACTAGTAAATTGACTCACATAAAAATAAGTAATTAATAATTAATACTTTCTACCAAATACTTACTAAAACTTAATCTACTTCTATTATCTGTAAATGTTGGGTCGTTATATGCAATCTGCAAATCTATAATTTCTGGCTTGTCTGCTCTCATAACTAAATCATCAGCATTAAACTCGCCAGCTGGAATTGATAACAAATGTAATATTTTTTTAGACTTGTCATTTAAGATCAAAGACCAATTTTGAGATAATACACTATAATGAATATTTGCCCAAAAAATATGAGTACTACTATTCTCAGACGCAAACACACAATTATCTCCAATTTTAAAACCTTTATCCATAAATAACCTTTTAGCAATGCTTTTTGTCATTCTATTATCAAACAAAGGTCCACGCACATTTACACTTTGAGATACAGAATTAGGGGTGTTTACTTCATTATCTTTTCTTCCAAATAAAAAACCTATTGACCCTTCTTTGGCAATTTTCTTGAAAAAAATGTTAACTACTGTATCAATATCTAACCCTTCTTCTAGAACAATATTTTTAGCCTCGATATAAAAATCTTCATTTAATTCAAATTCTCTTTTCATAATTTTCTCCTTAATCTACATTCATATAATAACATTTAATTTACACATTGTCAATATGTTTTTCAAAAGTTTTCATATAAATTTATATGTTTATTAAAATCATATAAAAACATATATATAAGCAGAAATATTTCATTATCTATTACATAGTATAATTATAATATAATCATTTAAACATTTATATTTAACTATATGTTGCCTATTAGTAGAATAAAAGCTACTAAACTGAATATAATTTAATATGGTCTTCAAAACTTACAAATTAGTGTTGACATTAATTTGTAAGTAGTGTATAATGAGACCGTGGAAAGATCTAACCAACCAGCGTTGGTAGACTATCGGGGGAGAGCCTTTCGAGGTTTTCCCATTTTTTATTATTAAGAGGACTTATGAAAGAATTTACTACATATGAAGAACAAGTTGAAATATTAAAATCACGAAACCTAACCATTGAAGATGATGTCATTTTTATAGAGACACTTAAAGATATTGGCTATTATAATCTTATTAATGGATATAGTTCAATCTTTAAAGATGATGGCGATAAATATATTAAAAACACGACTAGCTCAAACATAAAATCCTTGTATGATTTTGATAAAAATTTAAGAAATATTGTCTATAAATATGCGATGTTAGTTGAATCTAGATTTAAATCTATTGTTTCTTATACATTTAGCAAATACCATGGAGAAAATCATACAAAGTATTTAATTCGTGAAAATTTTGACAAAGACCCTCATAAAGAAGAAAATATAGCTAAGCTAATAAGTGACTGTTATGAAATAATCAGTATTTGCTCAAATAAAGATAGTAAAAAATACAGACAATGTATAGGACATTATGTTTCTCAATACGGATTTGTTCCTCTTTGGGTTTTGATCCGAGCAATGACCTTTGGAGATGTTTCAATATTTTATGCAAATATGAAATTATCAGAGAAAGTCAAAATTGCAAATGAATTTAATTTAAAACCAAGACAACTAGAAATTATGATTAAAATGCTCGTTTCTTTTAGAAATACCGTTGCGCATGATGAAAGAATTTTTTGCAAAAGATTATTTAAAGATGCACTACCAAGCACTTTAAAAATTTATGACTACTTGCAAATTCCAAGAAGTTCTCACAAAGTTCCTTTTGTTGGTAGAAACGATTTTTATTCGTTAATGATTATATTTAAGTATCTTTTAAAACCTTTAGAATTTGCCGATTTTTGGCTCGAGTTTGATTTGTGCAGAGAGCAACTTAGCGAAATTAATCCCATTATTAATAAAAAGATTTTAAGAGAAATGGGATTCTTAAAAAATTGGCGAGGAATTAAAAACTTCAAAAATTTATCATATAATCAATAATTTGGCACTCACACGTGCGCTTGTCTTGATACAAGTGGTGTCGCTAAAGCTCCACCAGACAAGCGCACGTTTTTTAATCAACTAAATAGGTTTTGCAGACAAATTGCTTGAATGGAAAATCTAAAAGTGGGCAAAAGTGGTCGCACGACTAAAGTTCGTGTCGACCATCTTTTTTTGCCCACAACTTTTTTATATTTTCTTCTCTCATCCAAGCAAATTTTGAACTTGTGTTCTGTCAAAGTTCTGGTAAAATTAGGTTTTTGTTTTGGTTTTGTTTAGGTAAAGTTTCTAACATTAATTTTGATTCTATGCTAAATTCAAAATGTAACAATGTTAAGTTACATCAAGTGAATGTTAGGAGAATGTTAAATGGAATCAAAAATTAGGCAAATAAACATCAAGTAATTGTTAAGTAATGTCATTACTCCAAAATTCGCATTGTGTTACATTGAGATTGTAAACAAATTAAGGAGGTTGGCAATGAATATAAAAGTTAATTTTTGCAATGATATTGACCATAGTATTTTAGATAGTCATTTCTTTTCAGCAATTTATATCCAAATTGCTAATCTTCAAAAGGAGGAAGAAAATGGATTATCCAAAGACAAAAGTATATTATGATGGAAGTCATTATATTGGAATTCCACAACCAATAAAGAAATTAAAAAAGAAAAAGCTTGTAAAGAAAGTTGAAGATGATAAGAAACAAGAATTTGAAAAAGTATATAAAGAAAATTTGAGCAAAACTAAAAAAGAAAAGAAAGAGATATTAGAAAACGAATTAAGTAAACATTTTGAAAATAAGAAACAAGCAAAAGAATATGTTGAAAGAAATTTAGAGAGAAAGAAAAGAAATAGCATTATTAGAAGAACTAGATTAGCAAGAAAAGTAAATTTGCAAGATTGGAATTATTTTTGTACTTTTACTTATGATGATAGCAAACTTAATGAAGAAGATTTTAGAAAGAAATTAAGTAATAGTTTTAAGAAATTCAGTTACAGGAAAAATTGGAAATATGTTGGAGTTTGGGAAAGAAGTCCTGTAAATAAAAGATTACACTTTCATGGATTATTCTATATCCCTACAATGATAGGTACTCTTGAAGAAATTAGAGATTATTCTACAAAGAAACATCAAATGCAAGTTGCTCATCAAAACACATATTTTCTTGAAAGATTTGGAAGAAATGATTTTAAATCTATTGAAAGTAAAGAACATGTAAACGAATCTAAAAATTATCTAATGAAATATATCGAAAAGTCTAATGAAAAGATTGTTTATTCAAAAGGATTGCCTACATATTTTGTGTCGGACATATTAGAAGAAGATGTTATCTGTACAATAGGACAAGAAGATAGAAAAATACTCTTATTTGATAACTTTACCTGTCTAGATGAAGGATTGGTTGTCGGCAAAGTATCTAAAGAAACTATTGAGCAAATGCCAAAATGTAACTAATTTATCTTTCGCCTTCGAGTATAAACGAAAACTCTTTTTAGTCAAGGTTAAAGTGCATTGTTAAAACAAACCTTGACTAAAAAATTAAGATTAGAAAGAAATAAAATTATTAGCCCTTTTCGTTTATATGTTCTCTTGTCGAAAGACAAATAAATAATATAAGGAGTAAAAAGATGAAAACAGCAGTTATATATGCAAGATATAGTTCAGACAATCAGACAGAGCAATCTATTGAAGGACAATTAAGAGTTTGCAAACAATATGCCGAGAATAACGATATTCTTATCCTAAACACATATATTGACAGAGCAATGACAGGAACAAACGATAATAGACCTGACTTTCAACAAATGATAAAAGATAGCGCTAAAAAGGAATTTCAATATATTCTAGTGTACAAATTAGATAGATTCAGCAGAAACAAATATGAAATGGCAAAATATAAAAAGATTCTAAAAGATAATGGAGCAAAAATATTATCTGCAATGGAAAATATCCCTGAAACACCAGAAGGCATAATTCTAGAATCTTTACTTGAAGGAATGGCAGAATATTATTCAGTAGAACTTAGTCAAAAAGTTAGACGTGGACTTAATGAAACCAGACTAAAAGGCAACTTTATAGGTGGTACTGTTAGTTATGGTTATAAAGTTGAAAACCACAAAATCTTAATCAATGACGAACAAGCAGAAAATGTAAGATTTATATTCAAACAATATTCTATTGGAACTTATGTAAAAGATATTATCTCAATGCTTAACGATAGACATATTTACCATAATGGCAAACCTTTTGAAAAGAATACAATTTACTATATGCTCAAAAACGAAAAGTATATCGGTATTTATAGACACGAAGATAAAATATATACAAATATGTATCCTCAAATTGTAGATAAAGAAGTTTACGAAATTGTACGACAAAAGGTAGATGCAAACAGATATGGCAAACGTAGTACAGACACAATGTATCTACTTAAAAACAAACTTAAATGTGGCTATTGTGGAATGCCAATAAGTGCAGAATGTGGTACTGCTAGAAATGGCACTAGATTACATTATTACAAATGCTTAGGCAGAAAGAAAAATAATGGTTGCAACAAATCTATGCTTAAAAAAGATATATTTGAAAACTTTATAATAGACAACATAATTCAAATATTAAAAAGTCCAAAGCATTTTGATTATATAATAGATAGTTTGCTTAAAATTCAAAACCAACAATTAGGAACAAATCCAATTCTAGATTCATTACTAAAAGAACAAAAGCAAATCGAAAAATCTCTATCTAATATTATGACCGCAATAGAACAAGGAATAATAAACAACACAACAAACAAGAGAATGAAAGAATTAGAAACTCAACAAGAAGAAATAGATAAAAGAATCTTGATTGAGCAAAGCAAAAATAATATCAAACTTTCAAGAGATGAAATTGCTAATCATTTTGAAAAAGCATTAAGATTAGAATCAAAAATTTTAATTGATTATATGATAAAAGAAATTAAAGTTTTTGAGGATAAAATAATCATACAATTTAACAACCCACTACAAAAAAGTCCTGATTCAAGTCAGGGCTTTTTACTTTTTGAAGAATATGCAAATATGCCAAAACATATTCAAAATAAAATCAAACCAATTATGATTGAATTTGAAATTGATTACTATATATAAACGTGGCTAAATTTATTCCATGGTGTACTTGACACAAGAACTCTGGAATGAGTTCTTTCGGCTAATAAGACAAAGAAAGAACATTTCTGCTCTTTCTTTGCCTTTTCTTTATTATATTTCATTCCATCTCGTGTCAAGTACCTTTCACGGCATAAAATTAGCCACTTATTTATTCTTTAATGAACACCAAATATTTTTATCGAATAAAACATTTATTCTAATACATGCATCCTGTCTATTCTGCAATCCCTCATAAAAATTTAAACCACACTCCATAATGACTCCATAATCTCCAGGATTGTTTATCATTTTTATATTTTCTATATCATCAAAAGTTTTATAGTTTTTTCCCATTACTTCTTTAAATGTTTTTGTATAATTAGGGAATAGTTTCTTTTGTAATTCGATTTCAACTTTTGGGGAAATTCCATTAATAAATCTATACAAATCTCTATCATAAGACACATAATCTAAGGTTAAACATTTAGGCAAATTCTCTTTACAAACTTCTTTACAATGCTCAATTCTTTGTTTTAACGTCCTTATTAATTCTTCAAATTCAATTTCACTAGGAATGTAATCATCATCCTTATGTGCATAGTTCTTATCAGCCTCATGTAAAGTTCTTTCTAAAACAATATCTGTTTTACAAAGTGTCTTTTTTTGTGATTTTGTAAGACATTTATCATAAACAACCCTTATTTTTATATAAAAATCTCTTAATCTCGAATCTAAGATTCCTTTCAGATTTAAATTTGAAATCAATTTTACATTTTCTGAAATATATTTAATACTATCAATATCTTTTTTACAATCCAATAAATATTTTGCAATTTCCCAAGATTTCATATAATCTCCTATGTAAAATTTTTTATATTATACAATGTTGTATAACTTTTTGACAAACAAAAAACCTAAACCGAGTGGTTCGATTTAGGTTTGAAGTGGCTGGGGTAGTAGGATTTGAACCTACGGATGTTGGAGTCAGAGTCCAATGCCTTACCGCTTGGCTATACCCCACCGATTGCATATGTATTGTATCAAAAAAATTTGCATTTTGCAAGCATATGTGAGCCTACATGTGCACAAATTCATTATTTTGTTAGTCCTCTTGAATTTACCCCAAAATTGTGGACAATGTCATGATATGACTACAAAGCAATTAAATAAACAAAAAACCACGAATGAGATAGTGACCCTGTGAGAGGCACTTAATATTTTCGTGGTTTTTTTGTTTGTTATTATCTTAGAAACAAGTTTCTTTGAGGAGTTTGGTGTACATCTCAATTAGTGTTTCATAACTAAATTTAGAGATAAACTCGTTCTTTTCGCCAGAAGTGATAGGGCCAGGTCCAAGAAGTACTACGCTTTGGTCAGCCAAATAGTTGCCGTCGGAAACTATTGCAACAGATGAGCGTTTGTTACCAGTCAATTCCTCAAGTCTTGAGATAAAGTTTTCGGCAAATGTTGACATTGGAAGTACATTGTCAATGATTGTTACAAATCCATTGTATTTTTCGGCAAGCTCATTAATCTTTTCGATAATTTGACGATTGTGGTCTGGTCTGATTGTTCTGTACTCAAGATAAGCACTACATTCGCCCGGAACTCTGTTTAGTGATATACCACCTTGGATTTTGCCTAAGTTAAAAGTTGTGTAAGGCAATTCAAAAGCGTTGTTCTTGTCGTCTTTGATACGATTATTAAATCCATATACTTCGCCCAAGAACGATACGCATTGCTCGATTGCGTTGATACCTTTGGTAGGATTGCTACTATGTGCCTCTTTTCCGCTAATCATTACACAAAGCTTAAGTAGACCCTTGGTTGCAACAACAGGATATAGACTTGTAGGGGTAGGGATGATTATGTTTTGAGGAATGTCTTTTTCCTTAGCGACAATTGATTTTATACCCGAAAAGTTATTTTCCTCGTCAAAAGTAAAGTAAAGTTTGAGACCCTTTTTAGGAAGTTTCCAGTCAAAGTTACCAACTGCCGAAAGCACAGCAGCCATACCGCCTTTCATGTCCGAAATACCAAGTCCTAGTAGTTTGTCTCCGTCGATTGTCAAATCCATGGCATCGTAATCTTTCCAACTATTTCCTAGAGGAATTGTATCTGTGTGGCAGACAAAACCAAGTTCGGCATCTTGACCAGCACAAGCAACCAAACAAAGCTTGTGAGTATCGTCGTCGATTACATAATTTGTTCTAAATCCGAGTTTGGTCAAGTATGCGTCGCAATACTCCATTATGGATTTGTTTTGAGCATCGTAAACTGTATTGAATTGAATTAAATCTCTTAAAATACTATATTTATCCATTCTATCACCTATTTTTTATTTAAATATACAATATAATAGCATAATTTACAAATATTGACAATTATTTAAGCAATACCAGCAAAAAATTTTGTTATGTATATATCTTTGTTTTAGTATAAGCAAAACAAAAACACCTAATTCAAAAATTAGGTGCAAAATTGTTATTTGTCTTAGTTTAAAGATGTCTGTTACTTGGTTTCATCTGGGCTTGCTGACTTGATTTTTTTGCGTCCAAAGAACTTAATTGCCAAAAACACAATTAGTCCTGTTAGCACCAAAAATCCAATACCAAATGTGATGCTCATAATGTACATTCCCATAAAGGTTGTGTTTGGTAAGCCATAAATCTTAGGCGTTTTGATTGCAAGAATTAGATATCCAATTGTGGAGTAGAGAACATATGCATCAATTAACGACAAAACGCTTGTTATTATAATCTTGGTTGTTTTCATAGTTACTTCTCCAACTCAAAATATTTTGGAGTGTCTCCGTCAAAATAGTACATTTTGTCTCCAGTCTCAATTTGCCTGTTGGTCTCATAAACCTCAAAGTTTTTCAAGCTCTTGGCAATCTTGCCTGGTGAATATATAACTGGAGTTACTAGTTCTTCGTCAGTGCTTGCAACTGAGTTCCATAGATTTAGGGCAAATTGCGAACAATTATGTAGTGGTGACCAATAGTCGTTGTTATCTATAAACTTGGATATTGTAGCAATGTCATTACTATTTATTCCGCAAGTGACAGATATTCTGCCGTCGTACTTGTTGTGATTTTTGATATAATTGCTTTCTACATTGTACCAGACTCCAAAGTGCGCTTTGATAGACCAAGTACCGATTGTTATGGCTTCGTGTGGTTCAAGAGTGTTTTTGCCTATCTTAATTGTATCCTCGGATATGTTTTCGATAGAAACAAACGCATGACCCAAATTAAATAGTCCCATTGTAGACTCACTGCTTCCGTCAAAAGTATATAGCGTTAGCAGTGCTGTATCGCTAGCTTCAATTAGCGTTTTGTGATGTTCTTGCTTGCAGGCTGTAAGAGTTATCATGGAGAGAACAAGTAGCAAGCAGAGTGTAAAAATTTTTTTCATATGTTTTTCTTTTAATTTATTTTTGTCTTTTTGATATTTCCAATCGCTTGAGTTACAAAACCTACAAATAATGGATGTGGCTTGTATGGGCGAGACTTAAATTCAGGGTGGAACTGGCTTGCTACAAAGAATGGATGGTCTTTGTATTCAATAATCTCTACCAAATTTTTGTCGTCATTAATTCCGCTAATAGTTAGACCATTTTTGACAAAGCTATCTGCATAGTTATTGTTAAACTCATATCTGTGACGGTGACGCTCAATAATGTTTGGCATGCCGTATAGTCTGCGAGCAAGAGTGCCGTCTAACAAGTGACACTTGTAATTGCCAAGTCTCATTGTTGCACCCTTGTCCTGAATAAACTTTTGCTCGTTCATGATATGAATTACAGGATTTGCTGTATTTGGGTCAAATTCGGTGCTGTTTGCATCTTTTAGCCCCATTACATCTCTTGCAAATTCAATAACTGCAACTTGCATGCCTAAGCACAAGCCAAGATATGGAACTTTGTTTTCTCTGCAGTATTTGGCAGTGAGAATTTTACCCTCAATTCCTCGAGAACCAAATCCGCCAGGAACTACGATTCCGTTGTAATTTTTGAGAATATCTTTGGCAGGCATTACCTCCAAATCTTCACTTGAGATTATATCTATATGTGCCTTGTATCTATTTTTGAGTGCAGCATGCTTAATTGCCTCGGTTACAGAAATATATGAATCAGGTACTTCGGTGTATTTGCCAACGATTGCAATGTTTACTGTAGGCAAGTCGCTATTTATTGTGTCAACCATATTCTTCCAATTGCTAAGATTAATATTGCCTAGAGGCAAGCCTAACTTTTGACATACGATATGGTCAAGCCCCTGTCTATTAAGTACAAGAGGCACTTCGTAAATACTAGAGCAGTCTGGATTGTGAATAACGCACTCAGGCTCATCGAGGTTACAAAACATAGCAATCTTGCGTTTGTTGTGATCGCTAAGTTCAATGTTTTTGCCTGTTCTACAAACGATTATGTCTGGATTAAGACCAAGAGATGTAAGTTCCTTGACGCTATGTTGAGTAGGTTTGGTCTTGACTTCGCCAGCCGACTCCAAGTATGGAACAAGCGTGCAATGAATGTGTAGATAGTTTCCAACTTTGAGCTCTCTTTCAAATTGTCTTATTGCTTCCAAAAAAGCAAGTCCCTCAATGTCTCCAACCGTCCCGCCAATCTCAATAATTACTACATCAATATCTTCTCGGCTTGCCGATTTCATGCAGTTTTTGATTTCGCTTGTAACATGTGGCACAACTTGTATAGTTGCTCCCAAAAATTCGCCACGCCTCTCTTTGGCTATAATGCTTGAGTAAATCTTGCCACTAGTGTAGTTGCAGTTGTGGTCAAAGTCTACATCCAAAAATCTCTCATAATGACCGATATCCAAATCTGTTTCACAGCCGTCTTGAGTAACAAAAACCTCACCATGCTGAGCAGGGTTCATTGTCCCTGGGTCAACATTGATATATGGGTCTAACTTTTGGATAGTGACTCTAAGTCCTCTCTCAATAAGTAATCTGCCAAGACTTGCGGCACAAATTCCTTTGCCAAGGCTAGATACAACACCACCTGTAACAAATATATATTTGCTCATAATCTTAATCCTCCAAAACTAATTTTATGTTACACCAATTTTTTGGAACTAGTCAAATAAATAAAATAAATTTATAAATTATAAGGCAAAATAAAACAGCCACATGTGAGAGTGGCTGTTAGCTTTGTGTCTATTTCTGTATGATTATATAACCTTGGCAATTTTGAATGTATCAGATACAACTGTCCAGTTGGTCGCATCAAAGTTATTAATTGTCCAATAACTAAGTCCGGCAAGACCATACTTGGTTACTAGGTCGAGTCTTGAGCCAATGCTTAGAGCGTCATCAAACCAAACAACATGACCCACGCCGTCTTTGGTGTAATTAAAGTATGGTGCTCTGCTTTTTGGGTCAAACATAACAGTCGCATTATTTTCAAATGCAAGCTCGTATGCTTGCTTGTTTGTAATTGTCCTAGCACTCGTTCCTGGAGTGTATGGCAGTGTCCAGTCATAAGCGTAATTAGGCATGCCCATAAGAATCTTGTTTGTAGGTATCTTGGTTGCTGCGTACGCAATTACTCTATCGACTTCTGAGTATGGACTTATCGCCTGTGGCTCACCATAAACATAGCCCCACTCATAAGTCATAATAATCACTCTGTCGGCAATCTCACCAATAGCTTTGTAATCGTGAGCTTGATACAAAGACCCCGGCTGATTGTCTCTATTTTTTGGGGCAACAGCTACAGATAGTGGTTTGTTGATTTTGTTAAGTTCGACCTTGAGTGCTCTCAAAAAATTAGTATAATTATCTCTGTCCTCAGGGAGTAAATATTCAAAGTCTATGTCAACACCATAATAGTTTTTGTCATTAAGTATAGATATAATGGCAGAAATTAGATTTGATTGTGTTGTTGGATTTGTAAAGATTTCGTGAGCAATGTTTCCGTCAAATCCGCCTTCGCTACTAATATTTGTAACGACCATAATAGGTGCTACGCCACTTGCTCTTGCGCTATCAATTAGTCTTTCGTCCGATAGGGACGAGAGTGTTCCTTGAGCCGTTGCATTGTAACTGAATGGACTAAGATATGTAAGGAATGGGAGTGTGCTATTAAGCACGCTTTGCTGTATGGTTGGGATTGCATAGCCGTTGACCTCAATGGTTTCTCGCATATCTGGGATATTTATAACATCGTCAATATTTATTCTGCTTGGATTTGTAATCTGTGGGTTAGCATTAATTAGGGTGTTTAGGGGTATGCCATTGGCTCTTGCAATTGAATACAAACTATCTCCACTCTTGACGGTGTATGTAGTAATTCTCTCTAGTGGAATAAACAAATTCCTGCCGACGCTTAGGTTGTTTGGATTGCTAATATTATTGACTCTGGCCAATGCTTCGGCACTTGTGCCAAATTGAGTTGCGATATCATATAATGTGTCGCCTCTCTTTACAGTATAAATCATAAAGACTCCTTTTTGTAGTTTAATCTTATAATATTTATTCCTCCAAAATTATATTTGTTAATTTTGTTGCGTTTCCAAAAAAAAGACACTGCAGTAAATGTAGTGTCTTTGGGAATATAGGTAATTTTTTGCTATTAGTATTCTTGATCGTCAATGCCTTTGTAATTAATACTATCCAAGTACTCCTTAATCTTGCTCATTGCTTGAGCTCTGTGAGATACACTGTCTTTTTCTTCCTCAGATGCTTGACCAAATGTTTTGCCTAGTTTGTTTGACCAAAATATACAGTCGTAGCCAAAACTCTCGTCGCCGATTTTTGATTTGGTTATGAGTCCGTATGTTTTGCCTTCCTCAATTCTAGTCTCGCCGTCAGGCATTATAAGAACTGCATAACATTGCATGTATGCTGTTCTGTCTTGGATACCGAGCAGTTTTTCGAGTACTTTTTTGCGGTTGCCCTCGTCGCCTAGTCCGCTATATCTTGCACTATAGACGCCGGGCTCGTAGTTAATAGCCTTGACGCATAGTCCGCTGTCGTCGGCAAGTACTGCACAATCTAGTTTGGTGTTGTTTTTGACAAAGTCATATACTGCTCTAGCCTTAATTAGAGCGTTTTCCTCAAATGTGAGTCCGTCCTCAACAATTTCCTTATCAAAGCCAATATCTTTTAGTGTCAAAAATTGATATAACTTAAAGATTCTCTTGATTTCCTGAACTTTGTGTTGATTGTTGGTTGCAAGAATTATTTTTCTCATAAGTCTCCTCGTTTTGGTGATTTACTTTTTGTGTTTGCTAAAGTTCCAAGAGTCTTTGCACATATCTTCAATGGTCTTTTCGCAAGCAAAACCAAGTTCTTCTCTTGCCTTGTCGGTTTTGGCAAAGTTTACAGGAACATCTCCTGGTCTGCGGTCGCCAAATTCAAACTTAACCAAATCGCCATTTACATTATTAAAAGTATTGACAAGCTCAAGTACAGATGTGCCCTTGCCTGTGCCAAGATTGTATATATGTAGTCCGCCGTTTTCGCTTGTCATGTGCTCAATTGCCTTGACATGTCCTCTTGCCAAGTCAACTACATGTATAAAGTCTCTTATGCAAGTTCCGTCCTCAGTCTCGTAGTCATTGCCAAATATTTTTAGTTTTTCGGATTTGCCCTCTGCCACTCTTAGAATGTATGGCATAAGGTTATTAGGAATTCCATTTGGATCTTCGCCAATAAGTCCTGACGAATGCGCTCCAACTGGATTGAAGTATCTAAGAATTGTAAAGTCCCAAGAGTTATCCGAGGCATACATATCTTTGAGTATTTGCTCAATAAAGCACTTAGTCATTCCATAAGGATTGGTGGCTTTGTTGCAAGGTGCGCTCTCGTCAATTGGGTTGGATTTAGGAAATCCATACACGCAAGCAGATGAGCTAAATACTAGCTTTTTTACTTCGCTTTCTCTCATGCATTTAAGAAGATTAAGCGTGCCGGTAAGGTTATTATCATAATACTCAAGCGGTTTTTCGATGCTCTCTCCAACTGCTTTGAGCCCAGCAAAATGTATAACGCTATCAAAGTTGTTTTCGCCAAATACTTTTCGCAAATCCTCTTTGTTAAGTAGGTTTATTTGATAAAATTTTGGTCTAATTTTTGTAATTTTTTCGATTTTGTCTAGCACCTCAATTTTTGAGTTTACTAGGTTGTCAACAATTACAACTTCGTGGCCTAGATTTAATAATTCAACTACTGTGTGCGAACCTATAAATCCTAGACCGCCTGTTACTAATATTTTCATTTTTTATTCTCCTCTAACTTGATATTTTTTACATAACTTAGGGCTGTGATTGCTGCAATTGCTCCGTCTGATGTGGCTGTAACAATTTGTCTAAGTGGGGTGTTGCGTATGTCTCCAACACAGTATACTCCAGGCATGTTTGTTTCCATTTTTTCGTTTGTCACAATATAGCCACTGGCGTCTCTTACGATTTTTTCGTCAATTATATCTGTATTAGCACCTCTGCCAATTGCAACAAATATTCCGTCGACATCAAGAGTTCTTGTTTGGTCTGTTGGAATATGGGTTATTTCAAATTGCGTGACCACTTCTCCTACAATTGCTTTTGGCTTGTACTCCAAGCAGAGTTCAATCTTGCCAGTGTTTACAATAGAATACAATTCTTCGACTAATTTGCTGTCCCCTCTAAACTCCATTCGCCTGTGGATAAGATAGACTTTTTGGGCTTTTTCGGATAGATAAATTGCATCTTCGATAGCGGAATTTCCGCCACCAACAACTGCTACTGTTTTGCCTTCAAACTTATCCCTATCATTAAGGGAACTATAGCTAAGACCGTGTCCCAAGTATTTATTTTCGTTGTCAACACCAAGGCGTCTTACTTGTGTGCCAATTCCAATAATTACAGCATAAGCCTTGTAACAATTGTTGTGAGTGTGGACTTTTTTGATAGTTGACTCAAGCTCGGTCTTGACGACTTCCTCATAAGCAATTTCAATTCCGGTGCTAACTAGGTGTTCGTGCATTTTTTGAGCTAGTTCTCTGCCACTGATTTTTTCAAATCCAAGATAGTTCGAAACGCTGCTTGTAGTAGTGATTTGTCCGCCAAAAGCCTCTTTTTCAATAAGTAAGGTTTTTTGTTTTGTTTGCATGGCGTATATTCCTGCACTCATACTAGCAGGGCCTCCGCCAAGGATTATCAAATCGTAAATGTCTTCCATTGCAAACCTCTAAAATAATCCGCTAATCTTGCCAGAATTAGTAATTTTCATATTTACTCCAGCAGGGGTTTTGCTAAGTCCCGGCATAAGCATCATATCTCCAGCAAGTGCCACCAAAAATTCAGCACCCCCTCGGATTTCAATATCTCTAATAGTTACATCAAAGTCCTTTGGTGCTCCGAGTAATTTTGGGTTATCCGATAGCGAATATTGGGTCTTTGCAATAATAATTGGGAGATGCTCTAGTTTTAGTTTGTTAATAACCTCAAGACTCTTTTGTGCTTTTTCGGTGAATACTGCTTTGTTTGCACCATAGATTCGTTTGCAAATATCATTAATCTTGGTCTCAACGCTATCCTCAGTTTTGTAACTAAATTCAAAACTACTGTTGTCGGTGTCACAAAGTGCCATAACCTTTTTTGCCAAGTCTTGTGCACCTACGCCACCAAGAGCCCATGCGTCGTTTATTGCATATTCGCATCCAATCTTGTCTAGAGTGTTTAGCACAAAGTTCACCTCGTTTGCACTATCCGATGTGTATTCGTTAAGGGTTACTACTAGAGGTAGTTTGTATACATTTTGGATAATGTCAATATGTCTTAGCAAATTTCCGATGCCAAGTTTGAGCGCATCCATGTTCTCGGTTTTGAGATCTTGTTTGTTTGCACCACCATGGAGTTTGAGTGCTTGTATGGTGGCAACAAGTACTACACAATTAGGCTTAAGTCCTGCTACTCTGCACTTAAGGTCAAGGAACTTTTCTGCTCCCAAATCTGCACCAAAACCAGCCTCAGTAATAGTGTATTTGGATAGTGTCATGCTAAGTTTGGTTGCATTAATACTATTGCATCCATGTGCGATATTAGCAAATGGTCCAAGGTGAACAATCGCAGGAGTCCCCTCTAGGGTTTGTACTAGGTTTGGTTGCATTGCGTCTTTTAGCAAAATTGCCATTGCGTCGGCTATATGCAAGTCCTTGGCGTAGACAGGTTTGCCCCTGGTGTTAAGTGCTACAATAATGTTTCCTAGTCTGCGTTTGAGGTCGTTTATGTCTTTGGCTAGACACATTATAGCCATAATCTCGCTTGCAGCGGTGATTGTAAATTCGTCCTGTCTTGGTTTTTCTATTTTTGTTTGCGAAACAGTCACACTTCGGAGAGCTCTGTCATTTAGGTCAAGACATCTATGGAATAGTATATTGTTAGGATCAATATTGAGTTCATTTCCCTGATAAATATGATTGTCTATCATGGCACAGAGTAAGTTATTTGCACTAGTAATTGCGTGGAAATCCCCGTTGAAATGTAGGTTGATGTCCGCCATTGGAATTACTTGACTTTTGCCACCTCCAGTAGCTCCACCTTTAACTCCAAAGACTGGCCCAAGCGAAGGCTCTCTTAGAGCCAAGCAAACGCTCTCACCAAGTCCATGTAGAGCATCTGCAATGCCTATAGAAACAGTGGTTTTGCCAATCCCTGCACTAGTTGGATTAATGGCTGTTACAAGAACTAATTTTGCATCTGGTCTTGGATTAATCTTTTTGTTAATCTTGGCTTTTAGGTTGCCAAATTGTATAAGTTCTCTAGATTTAAGCCCCAAAGTTTTGGCTACATCTCTAATCTTTTTTGGTTTTACGCTCTCTGCAATTTCAATGTCTGTCATAATTTCTCCTTTGTAATAAATTAATTTTTTTGTGATTTTTAGAATATGTCGTCCTCACCATAAATGGTAGCGAAACCTTCTCTAAAGTATCTACGGCTATTTTCGACAGTAAGTGGTTTTTCTGTACCTATATCGCTATAGACAACAACAGGAGATCTTCCAGTTGTGTCTCCAAGATATGGCGTTCCAAGGTCTGCTTCGGTGTAAGGCAAAAACGCTTGAAATCCATGGAATATAATAGTAAAAGTTATCTCACAATCAGCGTGAATGTTAGTAAGTCCTTGTCCAGATAGGGTTAGAACTGCATCATCCAAAAATCCAACCGATTCGTTTTGCTCAGTTCCGCCAACAACCATGAGTTCATATTTGCCGGCATCTGCAAAATCTACATCGTCTTTGACATAATAGAAAAAGTGATCTTCTTCGTTTGGGGTTTCGCCCTCGCCGTAATTTTTGTAATTATAATCGCTATCAAGAACCCACTTACCTTGGTTTCTTGGATCGGCATTTTGCAAAGCCCTGTACTTAACTTGTGCCCAAATGTTATTGTAAACATCTTGTGCAACTTGCGAAAAGTTACCCTCAGGGTCTCTGACTGTGACCATTATTCTTGCTCTAAGTATTGCTCCAGTCATGTAGTATGTGGTGGTTTCGTTATTGTCAACACGCTCAAATTTAGCACCTTGTACAACCGCTCTTGCACCCAAGTGCAAGTTCATCCCTGGATACAAATAATCCCAGTCAGGTGGAGTGGTGAGTGTAAGTTGTCCTGCTTTGCTGGTCTCCTTAACTCCTGAAGAATCGGAAAAATAAAGGTAGACTGGACCACCCATGTAAAGTACCTCGTTAGACCATGTCGAACCATTAAACCATGCAAGAGTTGCAACGGTTGTAACACAAGTTATAATGAATACTGCTACATAACAAGCAAGGATTATAAAAAACTTTTTCTTGCTTTTTGAAATCTTTTTTCCCTTTTTCTTCATATATTTATATAATATACATTTTAAAAACTCAAGTCAAATAGTATTTGCCGAAATTCAAAATTTAGTTGGGGGTGGCGGAAATGTATTTTGTCGAATAATCAGTTATGTCATAAATACTTTACATTTTTCATAAAGTCTGATATACTATTATCATTCAAGTCCAAAACGAAGAGTTTTGAGACAGTTTTTAAATTAAAGGAGATAATAAAATAAAATGGAACCAGTGCCGACGGGACAGTTGTGTGCAATAACAATTGGTGGAGTAAATATTTGGCTATACATTTTCGCATTACTTTTGCTAGGATGTTCAGCTTACTTTTCTGCCAGTGAGTTGGCGTTCACAACTGTTAATCAAATTAGACTAAAAAATTTGGCAGACAACAAAGTTAGAGGAGCAAGAAAAGCAATATACATTGTTGAACACTACAACAAAACCTTGTCAACAATTCTGATTGGAAACAACTTAATTAATATCGGAACGACAACAATTTGTGCGTATATATTTAGTACTCTTATCAAAAGTCCTACACTTGCCAATGTCTTAAACACAGTCATCATGACTCTAATCATTCTTACATTTGGAGAGATTTTGCCTAAGACAATTGCTAAGGCCGACCCTCAAAAGTTTGCTCTTAGAACAAGTGGAATTATGTATATTTTGCTCAAGGTCTTGACTCCAATTTCTTGGATATTTATCAAGATGCAATCGGTCGCAACCAAAAAGTCAAAAAATCAAATCGACGACGAGCCTACTGTTACAGAAGGTGAACTTGAGAGCATTATTGACACAATGGAAGAGGAGGGTGTAATCGACCACGACAATGCAGATATAATGCAAGGTGTCTTGGATTTGCAAAGTCGTACAGCGTACGACATTATGACACCAAGAGTAGATGTTTCTGCCATAAACTACACAGATAGTGTCAAAAACATACAAGATGTGTTTATGCAAACTATGTATTCTAGATTGCCTGTTTATGACGAAACAATCGACAAAATCATAGGTGTGCTTAATCAAAAGGACTTTTTCAAAGCAATGCTTTCGGGTGAGAAAATCTATATCAAAAAGATTATGTCCGAGCCGCTATTTATTAATGAAAATATGAAAGTTGACGATGTTATTCGAAAGATGCAAGCAAACAAAAAACACATGGCTGTAGTGCTTGACGAACATGGTGGTACAAGCGGTATTGTTTGTATGGAAGATGCTATTGAGGAAATGGTTGGCGAAATATATGACGAACATGATGACGAGGTCAAAGAGTTAGTCGACAAGAAAAACGACAATGAGTATATTGTTGACCCAGACATGGAACTTAAGGATTTGTTTGAGATGCTTGAGATAGAACATCTGCCTGAGACAACTTATACATCGGTTGGAGGATTCTTATTCGACTTGTCTGAGGAATTGCCAGTTCAGGGCAAAGTTATCAAGTACTCTACAATTGACGAAAGAGTGGTTGACGGACTATATGTCTCTGTGCCTGTTGAAATTCACTTTACACTTACTAAGGTTGAGGATAATCGTATCAAAGAAATTTTTGTTAAGGTTGTAGATGTTGATGCAAGTGCTGACAAAAAAGATGAAACTCACGAATCGTTAATCGAAAAACACAAAAAGAAAAGACAAAAGAAAGCCGAATCAAAAAATTCGGATAATTAATCGAAAGACACTGTTTGAATATTGCAAAGCAATCATTTGCAAAAATCAAATGGTGTTTTTTTTGTTAATCACTACTTGTTAGGGGACTTAGCCAAAAAAGTTTGTGATGCTCATGATTTTCTTTGTAGAATCTTCAAAGTACTGGGTGCTTGGATTTTTCAAAAAAAAATATATTTTTTTTACAAAAGTACTTTTCAAACTAATTAAGTTGTGGTAGAATACTTTGTAATTTTTTAAGACTTGAGATAAGACAATTTTTTGGGTTGTTTTATTTTTTAAGGGTTTTAGGTGAAAATTGGATAAAACTAATGGAAAATACGCAAGCAAAATGTATTGAAAATATTTACTTAGCAAGCGTTCTATTAGTCAAAAGTAATTAGGAGAAAAATATGCAAAATGTTAGAAATGTAGCAATTATTGCCCATGTAGACCATGGCAAAACAAGCTTGGTTAATGAGTTACTAAAACAAGGTCATGTATTCAGAGACAACCAAGTAATCGAAGATAGAGTAATGGATAGCAATGCTCTTGAAAAAGAAAGAGGTATTACAATCCTTTCCAAAAACACAGCTGTTATGTATGAAGGAACAAAGATTAATATTATCGACACCCCAGGACACGCAGACTTTGGTGGTGAGGTAGAGAGAGTTCTCAAAATGGTTGACGGAGTAATCCTAGTTGTTGATGCTTTCGAAGGGCCTATGCCTCAAACTAGATTTGTTCTTCAAAAAGCTCTTGAGCTTAATCACAAAGTAATTGTTGTTGTCAACAAAATTGACAAGGCAGAAGCTAGACCAAAGGAAGTTGTAGACGAGGTCTTGGAACTATTCCTAGATTTGAACGCCAACGAGGAGCAACTCGAGAGTCCATTCGTATTCTGTTCTTGTAGACAAGGCGTTGCAAGTACTGACCCTGACAAAATGGGAACAGATATGCAACCGCTATTTAAGACCATTGTTGATTATATCCCAGCTCCACATTGTGACTTGAACGCACCTTTCCAAATGCTTGTAAGTTCGAGCGAGCACAATGATTATCTTGGCAAACTTTCTATTGGCAAAATCGAGAGAGGTGTTATCCATGTAAATGATTCAGTCGAGGTAACCAACTACTATGGCGAGTGCAAAGCAAAACCTTTTAAGGTTGTCAATATCTTTGCTTTTGAGGGGCTTAAGAGAGTTCCTTTGAGCGAGGCTAGTGCTGGAGACATAGTTTGTCTAGCCGGTAGCCCAGATGTTACAATTGGCGATACAATTTGTGACAAATCTATGGTTGAGGCAATTCCTTTTGTAAAAATTAGCGAACCTTCAGTTCAAATGACATTCAGCGTAAACAATAGTCCATTTGCAGGCAAAGAGGGCAAATATTGTACCTCTCGTCACCTAAGAGATAGACTATACAAAGAGAGTATCAGGGACCTAAGTCTAAAGGTGTTTGATACTGAGAGTGCAGATAGCTTCACCGTTCTTGGTAGAGGCGAGATGCATATCTCAATTTTGATAGAAAATATGCGTAGAGACGGCTATGAATTCCAAGTTTCTATGCCAAAAGTATTATTCAAAGAAATCGACGGCGTTAAGTGTGAGCCAATAGATAGATTTGTTGCCGATGTTCCAGAAGATAGTGTCGGAGCCGTTATGTCAGAGATTGGCAACCGCAAAGGCGAACTCGTTACAATGACATCACACGGCAGTCGTACAAGGCTAGAGTTTTTAATCCCATCAAGAGGTTTATTTGGATACAAATCTCAATTCCTAACCGACACCAAGGGTGAGGGAATTATGTCAAGTGTATTCGAAAAATACGATGTATTCAAAGGCAATATCGAGAGACGCAGTTACGGCGCTCTTATCGCTTACGAAAATGGCGAAGCATGCCAGTATGGACTATTCAACTCCCAAGAGAGAGGTCGACTATTTATCACTCCAGGCACTCAAGTATACGGCGGAATGATTGTAGGAATGAACCCAAAGGGTGTAGATATAGTAGTCAATGTTTGCAAGAAAAAACAACTAACAAATATGCGTTCGTCAGCAAGTGATGACGCTCTAAGACTCGAGGCTCCAAAGATTATGACTTTGGAAGAAAGTTTGGAATTTTTGGACGATGACGAACTACTTGAAGTTACTCCAAAAAGCCTAAGACTTAGAAAAATTGTTCTTGACCATGTTGCTCGTGGAAGAATGGATTTCCGTAAGAAAAATAATATTGAATAATCACAAAAAATGACAGTTAAATGGATATATTTGACTGTCTTTTTTTTGTGCATAAAATCGTATAAATTATCCAAAACTAAGTTACACACAAACTAAGACAAAAAAAGTTTTTGTCAATATATACAACTTTTTTGACAATTTGATTTTTCAAAAATTTTTAATTCATAAAAATATTTTTATGAATTAATTTTTTTTAAATTCACCCCAAAATTACAATTATTTATATATTTATAATATTTTTGTCCAAACTACTTTTGATTAAAATTTTGGCTCAATATAGCGATTTTTTACATATTTTTGCAAAATACACTAAATTCAGCTTTTTTAATTTAATTTTCGATATATATCCAAATAATTTGACACAAACTTTTTTTAATTATAAACTAAGACTAGTATAACTATTTTTATGCGTGCGTACATGCGTATAGAACTTAGATAAATCTACGAGGTAGAAAGATATGGAAGAGAGAGAAAGTACCGAAAGAAAAAGTTTGCTCATAAGAACAATACTTATCATAATTTTGCTTTTGTTGTCGTTGCTATCGACAATCCTTTATGTGTACCTTTATCCAAAGACAACGGTTAATTTGTACATAGATAGTGGCGCTGATTGGAGCGAAGGAGCACCTAAACCTTATTCGTCGTTTAGTGTCAAGAGATACTCCAAACTCTCAAGCCTCCCTGGGGTCGAAAAGACTGGGTACACCTTTGACTACTGGTCACAGGACGGCTTTGAAGGTGAAGAGTTTGATCTTAACACCGAGCTTAACAAAGAGGTTATTAATCTCTACGCCAACTATCATCCAAATCAATATGTGATTACATACTGGGTTAGAGATTTTACAGCAGGAAGCAACGCTCCTTGGAAGATCTATCAACAACAAACCAAAGAGTACTATACTCAGATTGACCTCGTAACAGGTAGAGACTCCCAAAACAATCTTCTTCCTGAGTTTGTTGGCAGAAGCGGTTTTACTTTCTACGGCTGGACTCTAGAAAACCGTAATGAGGACGACCCTGAACTCGAAAAGTATTTGTACATTCCAAACTCAGGCATTGAGTACATATACAAGACTCCAGGTGATATGAACCTCTATGCTTATTTCAAAAAGAACACATATGATGTCAATCTTCATACCGGTATCAAATACGAACTAGACGAGACAGGCAAACCTCGCAAGGACGCAAACAACAAATACATTATCAAGAATGCATCAAGTGATACAAGAGACGCAGTATTTACTGATAATGTTAGATACATGGATAGTTTGGGACTCGTTGCCGAAAGACACAAAAATATGACTTTGGGTGTTGAAGTGTATGTTTGTAGTCTAGGATTGGATTTTGATAATCTTAGTGAAAAACAACTAGATTTGTACAGAAATGAAGCTAACGAATACGCCTTTAAGGGTTGGTATTTGGATCAAGACTATACAATTGCAATCGACGATCACGAACTTATCTTGTATGTTGACGCAGTAACAGGAGTGCCTTTCTACGAATGTTACATTGACGGCGTACGAAAAGTTGTCAGAGCCGTTCAAAAGACTGGTGCTGACGGAAATCCTGAATATGATAATGACGGAAATCCAAAGTATATATTCGATATTTACTCCAAGTGGGAGAGAAAGTGCTACGAAGTTAACTTCAACAAAAATACAATCAAAGCCAATGCTTATCAAGTAGAATCAATACATCTATACAAAGTCAACTTTGACGAAGACGGCAATGCTATGGGCTTTGGCAAATATTACAATGACGGATTATTTACTTATCAAGGCTATACTGATGGCGGTCATTACTGCAAAGTAAATCTTGCAAATCTTGATGTTGTATCCGATGACTTCCGAAACGGCATAACCGATTCTGGCGGAAAACCTACCTATAGACTAATCGGTTGGACGGACAGTGCAAATCTCAGAAACAAGGAGAATGTTGCTTGGTATGCAAAATGGACTCAAGTGCCATGGAATAGAGATACAGTTGCTGGTAGCGAAATTAATGGCAAACTTGCAACAGGCGAGATATCTTACGAAAACCAAGTTTATACCCAAACATCTAGCGATGATGTAACTCTCTATGCACAATGGTCACAAATTTATAATATCAAGTTTGCCTACGATAGAGGCTCAAACCAAAAGAACTTTGTATGGCAGGGAATTGCCGGCGAATGGTTTATTCTTCCAAATATGAACGATATCAAGGCAAATAATAATGGCAATGAATGGAGAAAGACCTATTGTTTCTTTGCAGGTTGGACAACAGGTACATCAACTCTTTCGCCTAAGTACTACGAGAGAATTGGTGGCAAACAAGACGCTGCTCTAGATCCAGAATACTACTACAAGATTTCTGGTAGCCAAACATTGCTTGCAATCTGGCTAAGTGAGCCTTATACAATTAAATTTAATGCCAATGGCGGAACTCTTGCTAGTGCAAGCGACGCAATCAAGAGCCCAGTTTATGGCAACTCACTTTTGACTTTCCCAAAGAACAAACCAATAAGAGACGGGTACATCTTCAACGGATGGTCAAAGAACCAGTACAGCGATGGCGAATACAATAGGCTTTTGAGAGAAGCTACAGACAACGGCACAAAACTTGAATCGGATAAGACTGTTTACTCTGCTGGTGGTCAATATAGAGTAACTGGCAATTGCGAATACTTTGCAAGCTGGATGAAAGATTATATAATCGAATATGATGCCAACGGTGGCGAAATTACTAGCGGAAATCAAGTTAATAAATATAGTACTTTGCTATCGGCAGATAATCGTAGCGTCTCTGGTCAAAGCAACAAGGCACTTCTCAAAGTTCGTATGCAAATCGGTGACAAAATCGGCATCGAAAGAGAAGGTCATGAGTTTATTGGCTGGAATCTTAGAAGAGCAGACGGTTCAATTGACACAACTGTTACTATCAAATCAACCAAGATAAATACTCCTTATACAACATTCGACTTTTACGAAAACAAACTTTACGCATATAAGTCCCAAGGTGGCAATGTGGATGAGAAAAGCAAAATATCCTTCCAATTAATAGACGGAAGTAAGGTTGTCCTAGTTGCTAGTTGGAAGCCAATCGAGTATAGACTCAAGATAGAGGATACTCGTGCATCTGACCCAACCAAAAAGACTTATACATACACAGTAGAATACGGTCAAGAGTTCACATTCCCAGAACTTCCTGAATTAATTCACAAAGTAGGATTCCAATTGTACGGCTTTAGCACATCGTTGGAAGAGGGCAAAGGCGTAACTTATGTAATTGACTACAACAATGACGGAACAATCAACTTGATGCCAACTATTGGTGGTGAGGATAGCAGAATTACACAAAACTTGACATTCTATAC
The DNA here is from genome assembly GCA_016297915.1 of Clostridia bacterium. Taxonomy (GTDB): domain Bacteria; phylum Bacillota; class Clostridia; order Christensenellales; family UBA1242; genus UBA11490. Next base: position 37,612 of record JAEDFU010000007.1, read on the forward strand.
TGTTTATGTCGAAAAGAAATTTGAGATAAAATACTTTATTGGTGAAACTACCGACAAAGAATATACTCCAAAGACCGCAGATATATCCCAAGGACTAATATCCTATGGTCAAACTCTTGTACTTCCAAAGCTACTTGAGTCAGACATCACTAATGCTGGATTTGATGCAAAATTCAAATTTAAGTATTGGTACTACACCATGACCGATGCTGAGGGTAACACAGTCGAAAAGATTGTAGAAACTGGCGACTTGGCAACATATCATAATTCAGATAATGTACTTATTTTGCACGCAAAACTTCAAGTTGACTCATATAACTTGATTTTGAGAATAACCAATCCATTTGAGGGTGGAGATTCTGTTATAGTAACTGACTTGGCAATTGGTTCGTATGAAAAAGGCGTAGCAGTAGGCGCAGATGCTTACAATCAAATTATGTACAAACTCAACGCCAAACTAAGCGATATTCTTGGAAACTATGTCCTAAGAAAGGTTATGGCAAAAGATGGCGAGGGCAACGATACCGAAGACATTGCTCAGCTAATACTCAAGGGCTATACATTCGAGAAATTCAGTGCAACCGAAACATTTAATCAATTTGACTTCAATGCATCAACAGTTGTTAAGATTTCGGATAGTACTCTTTATATCAAGACCAAATGGGTGGCAAACCCTATAAACATTATATATAATAGTGATGAGGAATCGACTCAAACAAACAACTCGTCAATCAAGTATAATGAATCGTTGAATTTCCTACCTGGCACAATATTTACTTACGACGGTGGCAGAGTTGTTAATTCGTGGTACATCAAGTCCACCAAAGAAGGCTTTGACCCAACATTCTTTGATTGCTCTTCGGCTCTCAAAGATAGCAAAACAAAATACAAGACGCTTAATGCTCTAAGCCAAGACGGCTACATTACTTGGGCTGATGACGGCACAGGCACAATTAAGCTTTTTGCCAACACTCAACAAATTTGTACTGTAACATATCACTACTTCAATGGCACAACTGAGCAAACTATCCAAAAACAATTTGTATTTGGTGACTCAGCCGAATTGCTTACAAATGACCAAGTTCCATGTGGTGAGTATACTTTTGAGGGCTGGTCCTACAAGGGTCAAAAAGTAGATTATGTTCCAGTTTCTGAGGGTAATTATAATATCGATTTGTATGCTGATTATGTGGCTACTATCACTTACTATAATATTATCAAAGAGGAAATTTACACCAAGATAGACAAGGTTAAGCAGGTGACTATAACCTTGTTAAAATATAATGAGGAGACTGCTACTTACTCTTACACAAACATCTATCAGATTGAAAATTTGGATTTGACACTCACAAACTACGACTTGTACGGATTTGTAGATACAAATACAAATCAACTCTATTTAATAGATGATATCAAGAATGGCAACGCATATGTTGCTCTTGACGGCAACAATATCAATCTTGAGGCATACTATACTCAAGACTACAAACTTGTTTATTCGCTAAATGATGCTACTTTGGAAACATTTGAGGACGGCACAACCGAAGATAAGACCGATGTATTTAAGTTTGATCACAACAACAAGCCAGTTACAGCGGTTACAATCGCTCATAAGGCTGTCAAAGCAGGATACAATTTCCTTGGCTGGAAAGTTTCTGGACAGGATACAGTCTATGGATTTGGTGCAACAATTGATTTGACTTCCAGTCAAACAACAGTTAATCCAGTCTTTGGCGAACCTACAGACGGAACTATAAATGTAGCAATCACACTTGTTAAGAACGAAAAAGGTGATGACCCTCGAACACTTGCAGGTCTTGCCACTGACGGCTCATTTGATGTAAGAAATGGCAAAACATTCACATTTGCAGAGACTCTTATCAAAGATAAATTCAATTGGCAATCGGATACCGATGATTTGTATAGATTCAAAGTTGACGAGAGCACCAAAAAATATGTTGGTGGGAGAGATTATTTTGAGATAGGCGAAAGCTTTACTATCCCTCTTGCAATTGAAGCCGATACCGAATTGAAATTTGTAGGCGAGTGGATCAAAAAGTATGTAATCGAGTTTAACCAAGATGAAAACCACCAAAACGCTAGATACGACACCAAAAAAGTAATCTTGAGACAAGGTCAAGAGTATACACTGCAAGAGACTCCAACAGTAGGCACTGAAGGTGTTGAATTCCAGTATTGGCAAGTCGCAGTCAAAAGTGGTGCAACAACTCAAACAGTCAATATCTATGTTGGCAATATAATTGTTGTAACAGACCAAACTTCGTATTCTACAAGACCTGTAATTGATGAGCATGGAAACACAATCACCAAACACTGCTTGCCAAAGATTGATGGATTGAATAACACATACGAGTTTGTAGGTGCTTGGAGCAAAAAAGAATACACAATCAAACTCAATGTTATAGACGGCTCAAATACTTATACACTAACACTTAATAATGTGCCTTATGGAACTAAAATTTCAAATAGACAAATGCTAAATTTGGATTATGAGTACTTGAAGCTAGACGGCACACTTACAACCGAAAACGAGACTGCCCTAAATAACATTTTGGCACTCGAAAACAACGCTCGAGGCATTTATGCTTGGGCAACAGACGCTGGGGGCACAAATATTGCAGACCTTAGCAGTATTACTTCTGACATGACATTGTATGCAGTATGGCAAACCAAATTAACACTTGGTTTTGCCGATGCAAACGACGAGTTTGAATACAAAGACAATGTTAAACCTGACACAAAATACTTGTTGCCAAATACACAAATCGACTTAAACTACATTGTTGAGTCTATTTATCGCAAAGGCAACTTTACTGTAATTTACAAAGACGGCAAGTATCAAGTAGTTGGCTCAGCTAATGATTATTATCAACTAGTTGCGTTCAAATTGGATTTTGCCGATGGCACAAGTCTAAACTTGCAGATCGATGCCAATAATTCATTTGGAAAATTTGAGATAACCCAAAACACAGTGGTTACTCCTCAGTTTGAAAAAGTTGGCAAAGTCTACTTCTTTGATAACACCACATCCACTGGCGGAAATGAATGCAAAATTGGCGATGCTGTGAGATTCTTGCAATTTGTAAGAAATGGACAAAAACTAAGCCTTGACACATTTATTATTTCTCGTGACGGCTTTACATTTGTTGGTTGGAACACAAATAAGGATGCGGAGACCAAACTAGACAGCCTTACAGGCAACGGCAGTGATATCAATATCTATGCAGTTTGGGCAAGCGACCGAAAGGCAAAGTTTGTCTTGAGACTAGGCAACCAAAACTACGATTTGTTTGAGTTTGCATTGACAAGACTCAACAAAATTAATTCAGACAATCTTAGCCATTATCTAACTACTCCAGCAGAAAATCATCAATTCAAAGAGATTTCTGCTCTAAGCAAGTTCCCAGCATATTCATTTAATAATTACAACCTATACTTGATTAATTATTATGTAACGGATAGTACAGGCAAAGTTAATTATTATGATAATGATTCACTTTGCGAGCAAGACTTTGGCTCGGGTAGTTACAACTCAATTGGAGATATTACAGTATATCTAAATACTACAGATATATTCACAATCAAGTATTCTCTAGCCGGAATCGAAGGCATTAATGGCAACATAAATTCCGAGGAGTACTTTGTTTCAGCTGACAAGCTTGACGGAGTTAATACACCTTTCGGAAAACTTGATGAAATTTCAGGCACAATTGTCTCCTTGACTCTTCCTGATCAGCTAAAAAATAATACAGTTCAACGAAACAACTATCAGCCTTATGGCTGGTCTGAATCATCAAATGTTACAGACAAAAATAACACAAAATACTTCTTTAGCAATCAAGAGAGTTTGGTTCTTTATGACGCAACTTCTGCAAGTGCTGACAAAGAACAAAAACTTAGAGACATTGCAACAAATTTAAGAAAAAGCGATATCCAAACTTATAATCTATATCTAGTTTGGGAATACAAATATATTGATACATATATATATGCAATAGCCGATGTCGGAACTGACGGAACATCAGAAACAGTGCTTACAGCACCATACGATAAATACAAATTATCTACTGACGGAACAGGAATTGCATTTGCAAATGTAGCAAACTTTTTGCACACCTACAATCAGAGTGGACAGCGTACAAGAATATATCCACTAGATAATAACTGGCAATTTACTTCAAACGGCAAGATTGCACAAGTTCAGTACAATTCAACTATATATCTTAACGATACAACCGGCAATATTCAAGCTGGTGGCTATCAATTGCTTGGCTTTAGCAAAACCCTATATAAATTGGGTGTTGAAGTTAGTGACAACTACTTTAAGCTTGGCGATGCGATCCTTGTTACCGAAGACATCTTAACCGACGGCAAATTAATACTTTATCCAGTATATGGATTACTTGCAGACACTGTAGCGGTGTCAACAACTTTTGGCTCTGTAAATGCCAAGATTGAGAGTGTTACTCCTCAAGGATTTGTAGGCAAGTCCACAACTGAGGCTGTTGACGAAAAGATCGAGGCTTATAGATCCAAGGCATATACTCTTACAATGTTTGACAAAATCACAGTTACAGCCAGTGAGCCAATGCTAGGCTATGTGTTCAAAGAGTTCCATACAGATGATGTAACTCAAGGTGACATTACTACAAATGTAATTGTTGTAGATGCTAGTTGTTACTTTGTTAGTTCACATGTACATAACCACGAAATTAAGGCACATTACGATACAGTTAAAGTAACTCTAAATATCCACTTGGATTACAAAGTTGCACTAAAAGACGAATACAAGGACAACGAGACAGGCGTAATAACATTCAAAACAACACTCGATAATGCCGATTTTGAATTGTCTGTAGACAAGAACAACCTTTTAAGTTCAGGCACTGTTCAGAGTACAAATACTTTTGCATATACTATTACTCAAAGCCCATATTATACATTTGCATTGTATTCTGATGAGGCGCATACAAAAATTATCAAACTAAACGGCGATAAGATTGTTGTTGCTGATCTTATAGCAGGTGGAGAGGCTAATATCTATGTATTGGCTACACCAAAGACACACAAGGTCATCTTTAGTTTGAGTAGCAATAGTCACTTTGAGGCTTCGTCCAAAGTTACAGCAGTTAGTAGCACCTACTTTGATTTTGGTGGGGGAAATATCGAGTTTGATATAGCAGGTGGTGCATCATATGTTTACATGGGCTCATCACTACTACTTCCAACAAGTGCGACACTAGAATCTAGTAGCATGAAGATAAAATCTGTCAATAGTTCCTTTGTAGGTTTCTATTTGAGTGGTGACGCAGGCAAAAATATTATTGTTAATACCGGTTCAATCGAAAAAGATACAACCTTTGTTGAACTATACAATTCAGATAGTATAACTGTAACATATATGACTGGAAGTATTATTAGAACATTTACATACACAGCAAATACAGTTATCTCTGTTGGCTCTGATGTTGACTGGGATGCATTGCTTACCCAAGAATATTCGGGAGCATACACATTACTACGCTGGACTGACGGCACAAGAACTTACGAAAAAGGCGAACAATTAACTATAGACAAGGCCTATACATTCATTGGCGTTGTCCAAGGCACAACAATCCAACTTGTATACAAGTATGAGTTGAATGGTGCAAATACAACCACAGTTGTAGATGTTGAGTATGGCAAAGATATTGAGCCTTTGACTGAATCCAAATTGGGCGTATCTTACGCAACCAAATACATTGCTATGTGGAGATATAACGACAAGCAATTTGATGTTAGTAGAACAATTGGATTTAACAAATTAGGCTTTGTATATGATTCAAGCGTAAATCCAAACAAAATCGAATTTGACGCTGTTTATTACAACAAGTTCACATACGAGATTTCGTATGATACAACTTATGTAAACAATTCTGGTGACTTTGCTAGCGCTACTACAGTTGCCAAGTCATATAACAACGAAGATACATCATTTGTCGAAAATGAACTTAAGTTTAGACTTAGTGCAGTTGAGCCTATAAGTGTAAGCGACGAAAATGTATTCTCTTACTATCAAGTAGAATTTTCGGTTAACGGTGGCACAGATTATATAACCACCCAAGACCAATTGCAACTAGGCACAACTCTTAAACTTATTAGTCCTAATAATGGCGAGTATCCTATCAATGTAAATACTCCAGTTAAATACAAAATTACTCCAATATTTAAGGCTAAATCAGGCACAATCACTGCCAAATTTGTAATCACTAATCCTGAAAGCAATTCGGCTATTGGCGATGATACAGTACTTGCAAATGACAGTAGCCAAAAATTAGGAGATATCAATACATTCGTATTCTTTGATGGCAACATACTCACAGATAGTTACTTGCCACAAATTACTCAAATTAGTGACAACAAGTCCTATGCAGATTGGACAATGCAAGCCAAATCCTTGACATTTGCATTAAGCCTAGAGGGCTTTGATTGGAATACCTACAAACTCGTAGGTTACAAGGCTGATTTGTATGATGCAAATAACAACTTGTCCGAGACAAGAACATTCACTCTTGGCAGTGAAGCAGAAAGAAATCTAAGTGGCGCAAAAACTGTAACACTTACAACAATTTGGGAAAAACGAATTGTTGTTAGATACTATACTCAAGAGAGTGTTGAGGATATCAAACTTAGAGAGTATTATGACTATAGCAATGAACTTACAACATTTGCTGTTCGTGGCAAAATAACTGATCAAGAGTTGCTATCTAATACAACTCTTGCAGACTTTGAACTAAATGGTCACGAGTGGATTGGCTGGACTAGCCTAAACGACAACAATCATGTAGTTAGGATTCTTTCGTCAGGTTTGTACGCAATGTACAGTTTTGGCGCAGATTCTCAAGTTTTGGGTGTGGAATATCTTGACGAAAATCACGAAATCTGTTTGTATCCAGCACAAGCCAAGATTTATCAAATAAAATTTGAGACCCGCTTGCTTGACGGAACAGATGCCGAACTAAACGATTTTGAAATCAAAGCAGATTACATAAATAATTCCGAATACACTGTATATCTTGGCAAAGTGAAATCCTTGCCAGCATATTCGGCAATATATAGTAATCTTAACAGTATATTTGATTTCAAAGGCTATACGGATACTACAGCCGAGCTTAATTACTTTGACAAAGATTACACATTCGGTGTTGAAAATATTGATAATGCTGACGATGAGAATGGCACTATTACTATTTTTGCAAACTTTGCTCGCAAGGAGTACACTATAAGTTTTAGTTTCTCTGGCAAAAACGGAAGTGGCGAGGAAATACTAAAAGAAGCATATTCACTATCTGTTAACAAAAAACATGGAGATAGCGTAAGCCTAAGCTACACATATGAGCCTAACAATACTACAACCCCATACACATTTGTAGATAACACAAATCTAACTAATGGTGACATAAGTTTGCAGAGCGTTGTTAATAGAATGATTGTGGGTGACAAGTGCGACTTTTTAAAGATTAAAAACTTCACATTAAATGGAGTTGAAATCAAAGGGTTGTCAAACATCACAGACAGCGTTACAATTGTAGTTAACTTTGAGCCTATTTATCGTTTGCAATATAACTTAAATGTAGGATATGAGAACTCATACTACTACAAAAACGGTCCAAAGGAAGATGACAAGATTCTTCCAGACTCAAGCAAGACTAATTTGTCTGGTTATGGCGTAATTGGCGAGACTGTTGTTGATATCGAAAAAGATGCATACATTGCATTTGATGTCAACAAACAAAACGAAGACGATAATACTTATATTGTAATGCCAGGATTTACACTAAAATTCTGGAAAGCCGAGTATACAGACAAATTTAAAGCTGATTACTATGCCAAATGGGGAAAAGAATATAAAGACGCGGATTTCTTTAATGGGCAAAACACGATTACTATTACTCAAGACTTGATAAATTCACTAAAAATTACAAACAATTACCGTATCCAACTTACAGTTGCTTATTCAACAGAATACAAAATCTTCTTGCATTACTTTGAGTCAATTAACGATATGGAGAATAGAAACTACTCAAGCAATGTATTATCTATTACTGCTGAAAAAGATGCAGTTTTTGAGCCACGACTTAAAGGAACTCTAATAGATGCGTTTAACAATCAATTAACAACTGGCATTGAGGTCAACGGCAAAACCATTACATCGCTATTTGATATCAAAGACGAAAGTGGAGTTATTACAAACCATGGACTATTTAATGCATTTGATGACAATGATTACACCTCTTTAGGTCTTGCGAGACTTGGTTCTGTGGATGGAGACCTACACGCATTGTTGTTAGATGCATATGACATATCCTCTGATATCAAAGATTTTTACATGGTTCAATCTTATGATGGATTAGAAAGTCCACTAGAACATCACCTATATATCGTTTATGTTCCAGCAAAACATACAGTTACTTTCAATGCCTTAGTGGGCAAGGAAAAAACTATAGATGGCACAACAAACTTTGTATACGATAGCGAACTTGCTGCTAACTATGTACTAGCAGAATACGCAATGACTTTGGATCAAGTAAACAACGATGACGGTAGTGAAAACATTGATAGCAACAACCGCAGACAAGTTGCATACACACCGGGCTGGTCCTATTCTAGACAAACTGTAGACTTCCAAAATTATATTTACTTAATCAAACCAGAGAACTTTAAAAGAATTAGCAATCCAAATTATGATTTTGTCGGCTGGAAAGTATTGATTACATCTGGCAGTGGCGAAGATATTACTTATTCATTTGTGGAGTTGTCCGAGGTTAAAGGTTTAATTGTTACAAAAAACAAAGATCAAGAATACATCAAAATAAGTGGTATCCATGCTGACCTAAATATTGTTGCTTGCTTTGTTCAAAAACAAATAACAACTGAGGTTACTCTCAGGTCAACAGATAATTTAGGACACAAACTTGGAATTGATATTCTAGACTATAGCAAAGGCACGGCATTAGAAACTCAATCTGTTGTTGAAAATGCTGAGACTTATGAAAAAATCTACACATTCAAAGCTGTTTTGAATAGCACTATTCAATTCAAATCAACCTTTGATCAATACAAAGTTGTAAGCTTTGACTTTGGATACACATACGAAGGTGATACAATTACCATTACTGATGCATATGTTGTAGACGGCAAGTTCAAAATTGTGGTTACTCTCGACTATGCTAGCACCAAGACTGTTTATTTGGATGTGTCAAAGGGCAAAATTGGAACTGTCAACTATACTTATACAGTAGATGGCAATGACTACGAGCGTAGCACAGAGGCAAGTTCTATCCAAGGTATGTCATTCAATGGTGGACAAAATTACGCTACATATCAAGTAGTATTGCCACTAGGGGCTAAAATTAATAGCCAAAGCTTTGGCACTCCAACACTAAGCAATTACACATTTACTCGTTGGCAATACTTTGACGGTAAACTTAATGATTTTGAAACTCTACCAGTTTCGGATACAACCTATTTATGTGCTAAGTATGATGCTAAGCAGATTACAGTCAAATTTGCTGTAAAGAATTTGCAAAATGTCATAACCGAGATAACTGGCATAGATGCAAATATTACATATGGCACAGACTTTACACTCCCAACAATTATTGTCGAATTGAACGGTGAGGTAACAATCGGCTATATAATCGACAACCGATTATACTCGTTTGGAGAAAACTTTAATTTTAAGAACCTTACTGGTGAAATTGGAGACGAATATCAAATTTATCTAACTACTCAAAAGATTTATAGTATCGCCTTTACTATGGGCGACGACACAACATTTGATTGGCCAAATAATTCTCCTTATCCAACAGTCGATAGTGAGGTAAAGGTAAAAGTTGTAAGTAGTCCAATCACTATCGAAAGTGACTTTGAATACTACTTTGCAAATAGTGTTGACCAAAATGGCGAAATTGCTGTTACTCCAAAGACTAATGGCTATAGCCTAACAAACGAATATGATATTCCTGTTGCTGAGATTAAATCTACAAATGGTGTACAATTCGAAGAGTGGGCAACAAGAACAAGCAAAACATATGAAAATGGTCAAAGATACAAAGTTAGTTATGCAGATGCTGACGACAATGGCATAATATTGTTTACAGCTGTTGCAGGTAACAAAATCAAAGTTGAGTTTGTTGTAATTGACCCACAAAATGGTCAAACACTCAAACTTACAACCGACCAAAAGGTTAAACCAACACTAGAGTCTATTACTATGCTTCTCCCTGCAGATAATGCAAGTTCAGCCAATATCATAGACTTTGGTACTTACAATAATAATTACATTTTGTTTAACGAGAGACCAGTTAATAGAACTACTATCAATGCATATCTAGCTGAATTTGGCTTGGGCGAAGGATATAAGTTCTATGGATTTAGCTCTGATCCTGCTCACTATACTTATACAAATATTTCGGACTTTGTTAGCAAGGACTATGCAATAAGCTACTACAAAGTAAACGAGGGTGGCTTGCTTGTTGAACTTTCAGATAACGAAAAAGCCGAAGCATTAGTTAATGCTATAAAGGCTGGCGTTAGAACATTCTACACAGTTTGGGAGCAAAAATTTGAAGTTAAGTTTGTAAATGATACAAATAACCAAGTAGTATCATCGGCATACTATGGCAAAGACGAAACAATCGCCATTCCAGCAAGAGAGACTGTCCTAAATGCAAATGACAGTAATCTCAAGATTCAGGGCTGGAAGGATATTACTACAAACAAATATCATTACACATATCAAACAATTGCTCAAAGCCTAATCTTTGGAGGCTCACAAGGAGTCTCACAAACTTTGGAGTTTAGACCAGTTTGGGCTCAAGGCCATAGCCTTACTCTCAATATGGGCTTTGACAACGATCGTTATGGCAAAACAGACAATGATATCCGAAATACTGTCGCAAATATATTTAAAATATACTCAGCACTAGATCGAAATGAGATTTATGCAGGCATCGGTTATCCATACATTGATAGTGCAACCAATGTAAATGGCGTATCTTTGATAGGCGATGGCAACATCGTGACTATCGGTGGCAAAAATCTACACTCAGCATATAGATTTGGTGAACTCTGGACAGAAAATGATATAATTGATTTGTCTAGTCTAAAAGCTACAGATTCTGGAATCTATGATACACTCAAAATTTCGTTTGACTATGGGGTTAATATTTCTAATTCCTACTACAAATTCTCTGGCTGGTCAACGGAGCCCGACGGCGACGCATCCAAGGTGATTAAGGACTTTAGCAACTTTTCACTAAAAACAAATACAATTTTGTACGCAGTATGGGAGCCAGTAACTTACACTGTTACATTGTATGCAACAAACGAAAATGCAGGCAACGAGGTAGACGCTAAGCAAATTCTAGAATACTCATTCGAGGATAGTATCTATACTCAAGGCAAGTATATTTACAAAAATGGCAAAGGTGCAGGCTTTGAAGAAAATATCGTTACAAATAACTTTAAAAAAATCGGCTATAAATTATCTGGTTGGAAGAACTTTAATGACAAATTAGTTCTTACAAACCTAGTTCCAGTAGTTGGAAATATCAAGCTTGTATCCGAGTATACAACTGAGTACATTGTAAGATTCAAAAATATCAAAGACATTGAGTTTTCATCCGTTGAAAGACAATATGTCATTGAAGGCGAAGACATTACATTTAATAAAGCTTTCCTTGTAAACAAACTCCAAGTGACAAACGCATATTATTTGGACAAAACTAAGACTCCTAAATATATATTTGACAAAGACGGCACGCATACAAATGTACAAGAGTTGCCAAGCCAAATCACATTTAACAACGAAGCATTTTTCATTACAGAGGTTGGCGGACTAAGTTATGTAGATATCTATCTTGATGTAGATGTGTCTATTGCTATCAATATTCCAAATAAGGACTTTGGTGTTTCTGGACAGTCTGAATGGTTAGAACTTGATCCTATCAAGGCAGTCCCAGAGGCAACTTACGAGCTAACTTCAACCTCAATTAGGTTGCTTGGCTCAAGTGACGAAGCTTTGTATTCGTTTAATATATCTGATTATGCTAATAGTCCAACAATGCTTGGTTGGTTCTATTACATAAGCGGACAGGCAGACTGGTACAAATACGAGGAGAACCCAATTGTTCCAAATTACTATCTACTATCCGACCTAGACTACGCTGTCAGAACACTAAAGGTTATCTATGGCGAGGATGGTGTCAATGTAATTGTAACAACACAAAATGGAAACACATATACTCTATCTAATATTTCGGATTTTCAGATTAGACTCTATCCAAAACTTGTAACTACAAATACAATTAGCCTTGCAAATATTAATGCTGCAAGTTTTGCAAAACTAACTTACACTGATAGCAAAACTCTTGCACTTGTCGAAAATCCAATCACAGACAATGCAGGCAATATTCAATCAGTCAAGTTTATGCGTGTGTTCAATAGTACTTACGACAATGTGTTTAGCATTGAGACTGAGGGTTATTTGATTGACTCAATTGCAAATATTTCTGGCGCATCTAATCTTGCAGACAATTCTGTAAGCTTTGGCAAGAACTTTGAAAATAAGACTTTAGTAAAAATAGAAGAACAACTTGTAGAAAAAACTTTGCTCAAAGCAACCTTGAGCAAATCGACCGATACAGGTTCGGGTACTCTCAAGTTTAAATACGAACTAAACTTTGCAAACTACTCCGAAAACAACACAAATTATGTGGTATCAATTGTTCCATATACATTTAATGTTTCGTATCAGGTTACAGATGGTGAGGGAATATTACAATATCGAACTAATCCATTACATACGGCTGAGGACTATTCAAAGACCGCATCGTCAAGTAGTCCAATTACAATAAGCATGCCAGCAGGACAACTTATTTATCAATACGATAAGTCAACAGGCTCAGTGCTTGTTAGCGATATTGTTCAACTCAAATACTATTACTCCAACGATAATGGAATCACAACAATAACATTTGTAGGAGTGCCATATGGTGCAGATTTGTATACTCCTGCAATCCCACAAAATTATATGATTTCGCACTTTGTAAGCTTTGCCCACGAAATCAATGGTGCAATAGTCGATGGCGAAAAGATTACTTACAAGCCATACGGACTAAATAATGATCGAACAGAAATCCTAAATAACTTCAGTGTTACTGCTCAGTTTGAAGTAAATAGCATTAGCGCAGTTAAATTAATATTTGACTTTGATACAGCATCACTAGGTGGCAACAATAGCCCATGGTCAAATGCAATAAGCAGTTACATTGGTCAAAATAGCGGTGAGGGCTATAAGTCAATTATTCCTTATTCTAAGAACGGTAATGAGTATTATAGATATACTGTTGTTTGGAAAAACAATGGCTTGACTCTCAGTGCAAACAACACTCAAATAACTGCTAGAGAGATAACTGCGGGAACAGATATAACTAATCTACTCAAAGAGTGGAAACAAGCTTATCATATAGCGTTTGATCAAGAACATCCAACATCAATGGATACTGTAACAAACATAAATAGTCTAAATGTATTGTTGCAATACTTCTGGCTAAGCGACCAACTTCACTGGACAACCGACCAAACTTCATTCGTCGAGGGCGCTAAGTTTGATAACGGCGTGCTACTATATAGTAGTACGGTCAATCCTACAGATAATAGCACTACAACTTCAGCCAAGATTTATGCACTTCATGACTCTACTGTTGAATTGCACTTTAATATGACTGAAGCAATTACAATGATTGTAGATACTGCTACAATTGATTATACAAATGATAGCATTATTGATAATATCACAAGAGCTCAAGTATCACTACAAGAGACTGTAGACACAAATCTTGACAAAGTAAACGAATATATATTCCAAAAATCCGATGCAAATTATATTTACAAGCCAGATTATAGTGGTGAGAAATATAACTCTATGGTTATCAAGTTCCAAAAGGGTAGCAAGTATACAATTACTGTTCACCCTGATGATGCAGATGAGAGACATGTAGCATATTCGTTTGATGCTAGTGGCGATTGGAGTCTAGGTGCAGGTGCATCTAATACAAACAATAGTGGCGTATTTAATGGTTCTAAGCTTCAAACAAATAACGATGGTATAAATGAGTTATTTAATGAGTACACCCTCAAAGGAGTTGTACGCAAAGTACCATATATCACGCTTACAGCTAAGATTAGACCGGTAACATATCAAGTCAAATTTGACGGATTTAGTTATATAGACTCCGACAACAATTATGCTGGCGAATACACACTTAACCTAGCTTATGACAAAGATATCTTTGACAAGGGTAACTACGCTCACTATGGCTATACACTAACAACTCTTTATGGTTCAGACAGACATAGTATTCCTAGATTTATCCTTACTCAAAAAACTGATGAATCAACATTAGCACGCTTTGTTGCAACAGAGGACAAATGCACGGTACTTCATAAGCATGATAGTACCTGTAAGTCCCAGTACGGTGATTTGACCAAGATATTTGAGTACTGGGTCAAAGATAGCGGAACAGGCAATTTGAGTGCATCATCTATCAATATGTATACATATAATAATGGCTATCAAAACATTCAAATGCATGCCAAATTCGAAAATGCAGTCAAGATAACCTTTGTTAGATTTGAATACGACGAAAACCAATCAATTGATAGACTAACATACAACTTGTATCTTGCTCGAAATGGTTTTGTAGACCAACTTGGAGAGACATATACAGGCAACAGTAGTAGATATAACGATAATTTGTATCAAGAGGGATTGGCAACACAAGTTTCGTGGTTTAATGAGGCTAGAGACAAGTATAGAGTCGAAAACATAAGCGATGATGTGGATAATCCATTCATCCCAGACTTGCGTGTTATGAAAGCTGACAATGCAAACCATACACAAGTTGAAAATCTAAGAAAATTGCTTGCTAATGCTAATATCGATGACGCTAATCAGTACAATGCGACAGAGGGTTACATTATCTATCCGGTAATTCTCAAGACTATCAAATTAGGTGCGCACTTTACAGATCCAAGAAGAGATTCAAATCGAAATGGATATCTAAGTGAAAATAATTTGATTATCTATACCCTTGGTGGCAAATACGATATCGTAATGCAACAAGTAGACGATAGAGGCGAACTATGCATTACTAATATTACAAGCAAAATTATGTATCGAGATAGCTATATCCAAAATGCTACTGGTAAATACTTGCTTGCAACAGATGCTGCAAATAACTATAATATAACCCTCAAGAAGCAAGATGTTTCTCAAAATCTAGATATTATCCCAATGGGTTATTCAGACTACACCTTTGCTATGTGGGAAGTTGGTAGTAGCAATATTCATTACTCTGGTTATGATCAAGCCAACACCGTATTAATGAGCTTGGATAGTGCTATTCAAAGATGCGATGACGAAATCTATATCTATCCACACTACAATGCTAGATTATTTATCAGTGAAGACGAGGGCTTAACATATGATGCAAACAACTTAGATAAAAAATATAGCGGCAATTATTTGGCATTGACAGATTATCTATCGCAAGAATACATCGGCAGGGATTCTGCAACCAAATACACTCTCAAATACGAGGGTACTGGTAGAGATGCAACTGGAAATCAATCCCAGTACGCATTGCTTAATGTATACAAGGGTACGGAAGTTCTATATGCGTTTAAGTTTGTAGCAAGAGATGCCTACAAGGACAATATCGTTTGGAAAATCAAAACTCCAAATGGCGAGGAAGTTATCTTGACTCCTAAAGCTAATACTTACACCATTGATGACGGCAATGGAGCAATAACATTGTATCCAATAGCTTATATAGATGTCTATATGAAAATTGATGAGTTTAAAATCATCAACAGAATGGGATATTCTGCATCCAATGCATTCACATATACAATCAAGAATTCAAAAGGTGAAGAACTTAACCCAGGAACAAACAACATCGAAGTTTCGGGCGGAAATACATTCCAAAATTATAGTTATAGCGATACAAACGGCAATTGGCAAATGGGACTTGTCAACTTTGTAGATGAGGTAACACATACTGTTATAGTCAAAAACACAAGTGCGTTTGCATCTATCCAAGGCTATCTAACTAATTATCGTTGGCAATATCTTGACGACGGCGTTTGGAAAAATATTACTGACACGACAATAGTTAATAAGTCAAGCAATACTAAGGTCAACGAAAATTACGAAATGCATATAAGACTAGTTGCTGATTGGCAAACAAGGGAAGTAATCTTTAGGCGTTTGACTGGAGACAAGACTATCTCTTCCGATTGGGAACTAAAATATGCAACCGAGTTTGAAAACTACACAATAAGTGGTAGCAAAACCGATGTTGCAGTGACTCTATACAAAGGTCAAACTATCAAGTTTAGCGATACAAGTTATGGCAAATTTGATATTTACGAAAATGGCAGTACGGTTTCGACTATTGAAGGAAAAGATGTCACAGACGGATATTATCAAGGTTGGTGGAAGACTGACGCCGATGTAACAAGACTTACATCACTTGTTGCAGACGAAACAGTCTTTGACTACAATTCAGGCAATATGACATTCTACTTGTGGATCGAAAAACAAATAACTGTTACAATTAGTGCATCTCAAGAGTCTGGTCACGACACAGTTGCTGGATATGGCATAGTATACTATTCACACACTAATCCAAGACCACAAAATGATGTCGCAGAGACCGAGTTTAAGATTAATAAGACTAACAAGACTTATGGAAAAATCACACTTGGAATTTCGTCAAACTTGAAAGTTTCAGCTATCAAAGATCCAGATGCAAATCACGAGTTTGTAAGCTTTGCATACCCAAGCAACACCAATGGTGATTTGGGTGGCGGAAACGCAACCACAACAAATTATGTTGGTGGATTCGAGGGTGCAGTAGGTTCAATTCAACCACCAACTTGCACAATTTCAGTATTCTTTGATGCTCACGGCACTAAGTCAACATTAACAATTGTTAATGAAAACCAAGAGATTGTAAGCATGGGAGCAAATCGTGATGGCGGTTATGCTGTATACGCCCTTTATGGCGGATATGACATTACCAAAGAAGTCGGCTCAGACAAATACACATACACAATTACAGATTTCTGGAACAAGATTGACCATAAATTCTATGTATCCAAAAACGAACCAAAATCTTCTGTGGCAGATACATATTATCCTCGTGAGTTCTATAGAATAAGCAAGATTACTTCTCACGAAGAGTATGGTTTGACATACGACTGGACGGCAGGAAGATTTACTGCTCCATTGTCGGACGGCACAAATGTTGCGACAGGAACTACTCATTATAATGGTATCAATACTCTAAATACAGGTCACAATGTTTACTACAAGTCTTTTGTAGACAAATACGACGAGTATCCATATATAACAAATGTATCATTTGATGTTTGGGTAACTGATGCAAACGGCTCTCAAAAGCTTGAGTCGCTATCATTGTACAATCCTAACGACGAAACAAGCGGTTCGGCAGGTGTCAAGGTAGACAAGACTTATGCTAGTGGCAATCATGAAACCTTGACCAAAGATACTGTGTTTGTAGGTACAAAAGAAAAACCTACTCTTCAAATCGTTGACATAAACAAAAATAACAAAGCAAATATTCAAGTCAACGAAAATAGACAAGGTGTGCTATTTAATATCTCCGAGTTTGAGAGTATAATTAAGTGCACCAAACCGGGATACAAATTGACCAAAGTCGCTGTATGTCCGGGAACAGATTATGTGGATTCAAGTGTAAACGCAAGAGCTTCTTATCCTACAGATAAGGAGTCACAAGACTTTACAGTTGAAGAGACATACTATCATGTAAGAATTTTCATTGAACAAAAAGCAGGTATTGATGTTGCGTTCAAACTCAATCTCCCTAATGGTGCAGATTTGCGTAATATCAACCTCAAAGACGAAAAGTCTGGCTCGTATATCGAACCAAAAATAAATGCTGGTATTAAGATTGAGAAAGGCGTACTTTCGTTTAATGCTCAAGCTGGCAAATACAATACCGAAAACTTTGTTTCTGCTCTATCAGTTGGCACAACAGTGACTGCTGGTATATCATCCGAAAACAATATCACTAGATACTATGTAGAATTCAGGGACAAAAACGATATACAATTATACAGATACTCATTCGAACTCCCATCAATCTATAGCCTTGATGGCGGCAAAGGCTGGTTTGTAGACAATAGCGATACTCACTTGTTATTTACAAACGAAGAGCAAACTATTGGCAGTTATACATTTAATGTTTGGAAGTACGAACAGAGCCAGGTATTGAATGAAGAGCCATACACACTCAGAGGAGATTGTACATTAGTACTAGGTCTTAAGAGAAATCCAGTCACAATATATAGCAATACTAATTATTGGTCTGGTTTGGGCAAAACAACTCTTACTGACGATGTGGCAGAGTGGAATGCTATCTTGAACGCCAAAGGTACTGGTAGTAGCATTGTAGCACCAGGCGGACTTATCGAATTGGAAGTTCCAGAGGAAAGTAGATGTGGCGAGACATTGTATCAGGCTGGTACTAGCCAATATATTGGTCAAAGCAATGTAAATATTCCACAAGATATCAAGAATATCCGTTTGGCAAAAATCTCACCTGTTGCTTATGGTGCAAAACTAACCATTAATGGAAAGCCTTGGACGATGTCAAATACATCTCCTAATAATGCAGTAGTATTTATTGCCAACAATCGCAACAGTAAACTCGAAGATGGCAAGATTAAGTCGTACTTGAATGTAGAATTTACTAAGGATACCGCTTGGACGCTTGTAGCTGTTCCTTATGGCGATGCAGATTCCAAAAATACAAATGGCAATAATTATACAAAGGTAACTTTCTACAAATACATCCAAGAGATGAAAGATAATGCTCCGTTGGGAACATATAGCATCAATAACGATGATTTAATTCTCAAACTTCCTAATATTTCGCTAACTCAAAGTCATAAGAACAACCCAGTAGTTTCAATGAATATTGCTAAGGGTAATACAACAAGACTCTATGGCGGATTATTTAGAGAAAGCGAAAAAGCTAGCCTAAATAGTGCTAGATACAACTTTAAGACACTTGAATTTGATGCAAAACTAGCAATTCTCAAAGATACAACTAATGCAAGCTCATTTGATACTTTGATGAATAGTGACAAGCGTCGTTGTAAGTTAATCGGTTACAAATTTGTACTAAACGGCAGTTCACTTGACCCACAGACTATTACAGGCGGAGACAATGTCAAAGTTAATTTGCAAACATTGTTTAACTCCAACAATAAGTCTGTTCAAGATGTTTCTGTATACCCAATCTTCCAAGTAAGCGACGGCCACGACATAACTATTCGCAAAATTAATGATTTGTCGACCAGTTCGTTACTCAATTTCAATATAGATAACGATTTGGTCAATGGCAACACTCACTTTGTTGAGGAGGGTGCAACATTTAATTGGGAAATTGCACTTATGTCTAATGTACGCCTTTATGATGGCATAGGCACAAGTTCGTTTAAGACAATTACCTTTACTTCAAACTCCAATAAAACACAAGTTCTTCTTGGATTTAATGTCTTAGATAGAAATGGTAATGTGCTAAGTCAAATTGGAGCAAATGGTAGACTTAGAATTTTGGAAATCCTTGATGGTGCTTATGGCAAAAATCGCTATCTAATACAATATAAAGACAAAAAAGTTCAATTGACAGATACCAGATATGCACAAGTTGTAGAGTCTGGAGTAGATACAGGACTTAATAGATTCCAATTATCTATTATTCCTACTGATGACCTAATCTTAGAGCCAGTTGTATCCGATGTCGGCTACTCTGTAAACTACGAATGTACAGCTGTTACTTGCAATTACTACACTTTGGATTCTGGTTATCGCTCGTACACACAAACACACTCTTATGACTATTACAACAGATTGACATGTATGAACTATTCAATCGATAGTGTAAATATCAGTTGGAGCACCACATACTTTGCTATTAATGGATATTATGACAATGGTAATCATATAACTACCTATTGCCCAGATATCAACTCAGACACTCTAACATACACTCTTGATCATAATACGCATGATGCAAGTGGAGGGAAAATACAAAACTCTGAATATTACATTAGCCCAAATTCTTGTGAAAGATATGCAGATCATTGGTGTAGTTATTGTTCACATATCGAGGGGTTGTACGAGGATGTTTATCACGCTCATTCGACCGTATCCAAGTCTTGGGAATCAAATGACGAGGGACATTGGCATAACATAAAATGCGATAGGTGCGGAGTTATAACTGATACAACAGCTGTTCAGGATCATGGCAAATGGTTGTCTGACGGAGATGATATTGATGCTATGCACAAATGCGAGGTATGCGATTTTGAACATAAACATGTTTGGCCTAAAGAGGGCAGGCTTGACACAAGCGTCAGTGATTGTGACACGCAACGATACATTTTCAATTGTCTTGTATGTAATCAAGGTAGATATGAATATAAATATGATGATTTGCACGATTGGAATGATTGGCAATGGGGAACATCAAAATACAAATATAAGTATAATACTGGAAAATTAGTTCACATAAAGTATAGAACTTGCAAAAAATGTTACAATCCTATGTATGAAGACAAGGGCTTAGATGTAGATTTGCAAAACTATGAGGGTGAAGAATATTGTTCATTTGGTGATTGGTTACCTGCTGACAGAAAGAGGTTTGGTTATGATACGATAAGGAATTGTCCATGTGGCAATTACGAAGGACATGACCATAGTGAGTCATGCTGGCAAGAATATGGTAACAACATTGGAGGAACAAGCAGACTAAAAAATGCAGAATACTGTATTGATTCAACTGGATTGACATGCGAATACGACCTTACTGTTGTTGCACATTATAATAAATGCAAGGTGACGGGAAAGGATTTAGACATAATTACGGGTACCGCAAGATTCTATAACACAACATCTCATCAAGGCGACGACAATGGATTTGAAGAAGCTGTCAAAAGAGCTGCTAATGCCATCAAAAACATTTTTGGAGCAACTGCAGACGAAAAATTCCATAGCACATGTACAAAGTGTGGTTATAGCGTACTAAAACCATATTTGCTAAAAGTCGAGGTGAATGGGGAAGTTAAAAAAGTAAAAAATGATAGCTGGATATTGCAATCATCACTGTCAGAAATAGATAATAACAATAAGGGCGTATTTTTAAGTATATTTGCTGTTAATATTGGTGGTTATACAGTTATATTGTATTAATAAAATTATTCTCAAACACAAAAAAACGACTAAGAAATTTTCTTAGTCGTTTTTTTTGTGTTAACTTTATATTGTTATAGCATAAGAATTGCTATTACTACACATGTTGCTGATAAATATAATGCTGAAATCAATAGGTGCTGGAGTATGGCAAACTATTTTCAATACTTAAATGCAAAGGTTCAAATATATATGTTATATATTAATATAATACTTATATACATTATATATATAATAACAATACATTATACCAGATATTAAACCTAACAATATATTAAACCAAATTGTCAAATTTGACGGCTGTGGTGTTGGAAATTAAGCCAAAGAGTGTCTGTAGAGCAAAAAAATTGGTTACAAAATGCAAAAATCCCAAAAAATTTTTGTGTATTTGGGGTTCGAAAAGTAAATTTTTGGACAAATTTGGGTCTCTCAAAGGTGGTTTTGGGGTGGTTTTGGAACAAGTTTGACAAGAATCTTTAATTAAAAAAGAAACACGAGGAGGGGTGGGGTACAAATTGGTCAAAAAAGTTTAAAAATTTATTAAAAAACTTTCAAAAAAAGTGTTGACGAGTGCTTTTGGATAGTGGTATACTATCGTTGCAATCGTTTGAGATGGATTAATTAATCAATCGCAACACATTGCAAGAGTACATTGACAACTGCATATTTATAAATGAAAATATGAAAACGAGTAAAGTTAAGTTTTGAAAATTTTTTCAAAAGATGACTAAACGAGAGTAATACAAAATATAACAATTCACGAATGCAAAAATTTTGCAAGAGTAAAGAGTTCAATCGTTGTATCAAATATTAGTTAACAAATCAAGGAATTCGAAAGAATACGATCAAGCGAAAAAGAGCGTATGGTGGATGCCTTGGCATTAGACGCCGATGAAGGACGCGGTAAGCTGCGAAAAGCTGCGGGGAGTCGCAAACAGACTTTGATCCGCAGGTGTCCGAATGTGGGAACACACTAGCATTAGCCTGCTAGTATCGTTACATAAATACATAGTGTAACGAAGGGAACCCTGGGAACTGAAACATCTAAGTACCAGGAGGAAAAGAAAGTAAATTAACGATTACCTAAGTAGTGGCGAGCGAACGGGTAAGAGCCCAAACCAATAATAGCAATATGATTGGGGTTAGGAACTACAATAAAATTGAATATGTAAATGTAATAGAATTTGTTTGGAAAGGCGAACCAAAGAGGGTAACAGTCCCGTACATGAAACATTTGCATTACGACGAGTAGTTTCCAGAGTAGCACCGAGCACGAGGAATTTGGTGTGAATGTGGGAGGACCATCTCCTAAGGCTAAATACGATCTAATGACCGATAGCGTACAAGTACCGTGAGGGAAAGGTGAAAAGAACCCCGGGAGGGGAGTGAAAAAGAAC
>JAEDFU010000019.1 GCA_016297915.1 Clostridia bacterium
TAAAGTGTCTCCCGCTTTGGCTAAAAACTTGCCACTGGCAACTTGTTGTCGTGACTTATACATTTTAGCACAAAAAAATAGGCTTGTCACTAAAAAAAATAAAAAACTCCCATGGAATTTGGTCTATCCATAGGAGCTTTTGTAAGTTTTATTTGTTTAAGCTCGCTCTAAAGTCGGCAATTTTTTGTTTGATTTCAGCTTTGTTATTAGCAAACTCTGTTTGATGTTTCTCGAGTTCAGCTTTGTATTCTGTGATAAGTTTTGCAAAGTCATTTCTTAGAGTGTTAAATGCTTGTTGTAGACTCTCAACTGTTGGAGCAAGTCCTGCAACATTTTTCTTGAATAACTCTTGTGCACTAGTCCAGCTCTTTGCAAGTGAGTCGATAGCTGATTTGCACTTTTCTTCGGTGTAGCCTTCAGGAAGAGATTTCATAAATTCTTGCCAATAAGTAAGTCCATCTTCATAGTCTTTTTTTGCTTTTAAATATTGGGCGTAGAACTCATCATATTTTTTGTAGAAATTTTCCATTTCGTTAGGTACGATTTTTGATACTGCATCAGCAACTTTTTGATATTGTTTCATAAGTTCCTGTTCAGTCTTGGTCTCAACATCTGATGCTGTTGATTTAAGTTTTAATAGAGATTCTTTCAAAGATTCAACATTTCCAATTGCTCCAGCAATAATTCCTTTTTCATCAAAATAAGAATTTACTTTGCTTACGGCTTTGTCTTTTAGTTTGGAATAATCTTCTTTGAGTCCGCTAAATGAAATAGTTACAGTTGTTCCAGTTGTATTTACTTGTATTTTGCCACTTTCGGTAGAAAGTTTAACAAATAGTTCGGCAGCATCCTCAGCCTTGAGACCTACAAAAGATGCATTAAGTTCAAGTGCCTTGCCGTCGTTGTTAAGAGCTACAACACGCATAACCTTGTCGTTTCCGTTTAGTACAAACTGAATGCTTGGGTTGGTTGAACAGGTCATGATAGAAGTTTGAGTCTTTTCGCGATTGTTGTTTGCAACTACCAAACATATTGCAAGAACAATTAGTGCTACTGCAACAACAGCACTAGTAATTATTGTGATTAATTTTGCTTTTTTTGACATAAAAATCTCCTTTGAGATAAGTATTTGTAAATATTTTAACAAGAGTATTGCGTTTAGTCAAATATTTTTGAGCATTTTATTTTGGCAATAACAGGTAATTGTCGCACAAACTTTAAGTGCTATGTGTAAGTCTAATAACCAAAAAATTACTGTAGTAAATGTCTCTTTTGACGGTGTCCAAGTGTATTATACAAATTCATGCTTGTTTGTAATTCTTAAATAAATTTGTTTGACACAATGTTTTGTATTTATTACAATAAATAATAATATGAATAGTTCTTGTTTGACAAAGCTCAATTGAAAGGCGACAAGACTAGTTCAAATTTGCAAATAAGTAGATATTTGAGTGTACTTTGCAAATAATAAAACAAACGATAAATTGCTTTGACTGGTTTTGATTAATTTTGGATTAATTACCTCAAATGTGATTAAAGTTAGTAGGTGAAAAATGAAACTATGGAAAAAAATTGGAATATGTGCTCTTGCATTGATTTCGTGCTTTGGTTTTAGTGCGTGCAAAAAGGGCGGACAAATAGATGTATCCAAGGACTTGGACGGAGACGGAGTAATCTCGGAATGGGAGACAATCTATGATCCAATTGGCTCGTCAGATAGAACTTTGCCTAGCGGAAACATTAAACAAATCTCAACATTTGCCGAACTCAAGGCTCTAAACGAAAAGACTGAGGAGACAAATTACTACATCCTAACTAGCAATATAGATTGTGGTGGCGAGACTGTAACAATTGACCTTGGCAAATCCACACTATTTGGAAATAACTATGTTATCAAAAACTTTAAACTTGGTGACTATAAGTACTCGGTTGGTGAGGGAGATGACAAGCAAGAAATTGAGGCAAATGTAGGTGCACTTATTGTCAATGGCCTTGCAGTATATGATTTGCGTTTGTTCGTTGGCCTCCAAACTATCACTATAGACAATCTAAATACATATTCGGTAGTAAGTCCACTTGTTAATGTCAAAAATATAGACAATTTGGTTGTCAAGGGTAGAATAAATCTTAAGCGTAACAAACTTGAAGGGCTTGGCAGAAATTATGTAGATGTATCCCTAGGCATGGCAAACCTCAATAGAGTAGACGGTCAACTTGCCATAAATTCGACAATCTCAAGAATTACAACAACTGGCGTTATTGATTACGCTGATGTTGGCGATACAATTACAACTCTAACAATGGGTGCAGTTATGCCATATGTATTTGAGGGCACAACGCTTTGCAATGTATACTCAAATGCAATTCTTAAGTCCGATTGCGATACACAATATATTGGCGGAATTGTTGGGACAACCAACGATTTGGTTACAACAACCAAGTTTGACGGAAGTTTGAATATTTTGTGTACAGGCACAATGACTGCTCAACTAGGTGGAATAGTTGGTTTTGCTGGGAGAAATAGCGAAATAAAAAATGCAGTATCTAATGCACAGATTACATATGCAACAGATATTGAGACATCGTCTCAAACAAATCTAAATGTCGGCGGAATAGTCGGCAATAGCTATGGCGTAATTGATTATGTCGAAAGCAATGCAAAAATAACTTTTAATAATCCAACCAAACTTGTTCTAGGCGGAATTTGTGGCAGAAGTAGTGGTGCAATATTTAGTAATATTATCAACCGCAGTGAACTCACCGTTAATTCCTGTCCAAAACTTATAATTGCTGAAGTTAGTGGAATTTCTAGCCTTGGATATTTTGAAAAGATTATTGACGCAAGCAAAATCATTGTTCACAACGAAAATATTGTATCTGATGTCAAAGCCGGCATGCTTACAATATTTGAACTAAACGATAATGACGAAATCACCAAAGACGAAAGATACACGGCAATCAATAGTCCTGCGTTTGCTGGAGTGTTGATGACTGGCACTGTTATTGTTAATCAAAATGGCAATACAACAGGTCAAGGCACAAACTTGTTTACTTATAATTTGGGTCTCAGAAATGACTATGTTGATTATGTTAGAGATGAGAGTGGCAACTACAAAGTCATTCAAGTTCCTGTCAAAGATGAAAATGGAGACATTGTAAGGGATGAGGAGACTGGCGAAATTGTCTACGAAAATGGCTACAAGACCATAACTCGAATTCCAGACAAATTTAGCAAACTCTACGCTCTTGATACTTATTCGATTAAACTTAATAATGTTTCTGACGGAGTTGAGACAATCCAAACGCTCAAAATAACTTACGCCAAAGATTCAAGTAATGCCGATTTGATTTCTTCTTATTCGTCAAGCAGACTACTTGTAACTTTCTTTGTAAGAGATTTGGGATTTAAGTATGGACTTAATCACAATGAGATAGACTTGGCTAATTTGGATATAAGCAAAATGACATTTACTCTAAAATCATCCAAATGGCAAGAAAAATTCTTTGAGGCAAAGAGTTACAATGGAGACCTAACTTATTATGACAAATTCATAGACGGCGCTTGTACTTTTGACGAAACAGACGAATTTTATAGTCTACTCAGTGCTCTTATGTGGTCAGATACAACTAATTTGTATACTCCTATCAAGGTTTCCTCAAGATTTATGCTGTCTCAAATGAACTCCATAAGTGACCCAGAAACTGGAGAGAGTATAGCACTTACAAATAGACAACTTATCATAAACTTTGGAGACAATGTTTGTAGACTTGTAAGCAAAATTGTACTTAATTCTATTGATGCAATTCCAGATAGCCGAAAGGAACTTGACGCACAAAAACAAACTATTAGCGAAAATTCTGTTGGCGATGTTAGATATGAATATTTTAGCGTAAGCGATGCTAAGTATAGATACGAATTTAGCCTTGATGTAAGCTCGGTTGTTTTGGATCAAGACTTACAATATAGTTTTTATATTATCTATCTACAATACAAAAAATACTAATCAATTTAAGCAAAATAATTGTATACCAGATTATTTTGCTTATTTTTGAATAAGGAGAAATTTATGGCAAAGACCAAATCTGTGTTCAAAGTTATACTTAAAGTTGTTGCAATAATCCTTGCAGTTATAATTCTTACAATCGGCAGTTATTTTGCTTATGTGTGTATTCAATATAATAGAATTAAGGACAAACAAACAATTACAATAAATAATAATCAAGATGCACAAGTTGTTCTTGGACAAGAATACACAATATCCACTTATAATATCGGATTTGGAGCGTATACTCAGGATTTTTCGTTCTTTATGGACAAGGGAGAGACTCTTGACGGCAAAAAATTAGCAGGCACTGGCAGTGTTGCCAAATCCAAACAAACTGTACTAGATAATACAAACGGCGCTATCAAGACCATTCAAGGTGCAAGCCCAGATTTTGCGTTCTTTCAGGAAGTGGATGTCAAGGCGGACAGAAGTCACAAAGTGAATCAGTACAATATGATAAACAAGGCATTTGAAAATTACTCAAACTCTATATCTATCAATTTTCATAGTGCATACCTCTTTTATCCACTAACTTCTCCTCACGGCAAGACCGATGCAGGAATTGTTACGCTCTCAAAGTACAACATAGATAGTGCAGTTAGACGCAGTCTCCCTGTTGATGAGAGTTTTCCGACTAAATTTTTTGACTTGGATAGATGCTTTCAAGTAACAAGATTAAATGTTGCAAGTTCAGAAAAACAACTAGTTCTTATAAACATTCATTTGAGTGCTTATGACGAGGGTGGCAAGGTGAGAGCCAAACAATTAGAAATGCTAAATGATGTTTTAAAAATCGAAAAAGATAACGGCAATTATGTAATAGTTGGTGGTGACTTTAACCATGATATAGCAGGCTCAATTGGACTTTGGGAGACCAACCGAAAACAACCCGAATGGGTATTTGTCTTAACTAACGAAAACTTGGCAGACGGATATAGATTTGTTGCAAGCACAAACGCTCCAACATGTAGATCAACCGACACAAAATACATCAAGGGTGAGAGCTATACTGTTGTTCTTGACGGATTTATTTGCTCAGAAAATATCGAGGAACTATCTATTAATAATATTGATACGGACTTTATGTATTCCGACCACAATCCAGCTGTAATGAAGTTTAAACTCGTGTAACTTTCAAATCTCGACAAATTTTGGGATTTGTCTAAAAACTATTTTAAGAACAAAAAAATATCGCCTTATTTAGGGAAAATTTGATAACTTTATTATCTTTGGATTTTCTTTGAATAGGCGTTTTTTTGTTTGACATAAAAAACAAATTAATTTAATATAATTATATCAAATTAAAAAAAGGAGAGTTTTATGGCAAAAAGAAAATCAAAAAAATCAAATACCACAAGTTTGGTTATAGGTATAATTGTAATCGCTCTAGCAGTTCTTACAATTTGTACACTATTTATGCCAGTATTTACATCTAAAACCGATAGTCTTTTGGGTGCAACATCATCTAGTATCACAGGCGGTGAGGTAGTCAAATCTCTATTCCAAGGGGATTATTTAACTGAGTCTGGTGCAACTGGTGTCAATACAATGATTGCACTTAGAAAAGCTGACGAAAGTGCATTTGTTACAGTTGTATTTGGCTGGGCATACTTCATTACAGTTCTTGTAAGTGCTGCAGTTGTTGTATTTGCGATTTTGTCTTTGTTGGGTTTGAAATTCAAATTAACAAATACTATTCTCGGTGCTGGACTTGTTGTTTTGGCAGTAGTCACTTTCATTTTTGCAATAGTTGTTGCTGGCAAATTCGGAAGTGTTGATTTGGGTAGCATTGTTACATCTAAGACAGTTATCGGTGTTGGTATTTATATGCTTATTGCAACACTTATTACTGGCGGTGCAGAGATTTACAACGCTAGAAAATAATCCACATAAGATTAGTCAAAAAAATGATTAGGACATGTGTTCTAATCATTTTTTTTTGCTTTATAAATTTGGATTGCATCCACAATAATTTTGTCTATATATTCCGTACTTTTTGCTGTTTTGTATGGATATTAAGTATCCATTGTTTTTCTTAAAATTGCTTGCAAGGTATTCGGTCTTGTACTTTTCGGCAAGGCTAGAGCCTATATCGTTTATAATCTGAAAGTTTTTGTGGGGGCTCACAGTAAGTGTGGTGGCAAATAGGTCAAAACCATTATCTTTGGCATACTTTGCTACATAGTCTAGTCTCATTGCAAAACATATTGAGCACCTTTTTCCGCCCTCTTTTTCGTTTTCAAGACCTTTTGTAAGTGATACAAACTCATCGTGATTGTATGGGACACTTACAATTTTGATATCCAAGCCTTGTTCGCTGTTGACTCTTTGGATATAGTCATCAAGAGCATATAGACGCTTGTTGTACTCAGCCTCAGTATCTATGTTTGGATTATAAAAAATCAATGTTATGTCATAATCTTCTAGTTGCCATAGCACTCCGCTTGTGCATGGAGCACAACAACTATGAAGCAGTAGTTTCTTTTTCACTTAATCGTTCCTTTTTTAGTTCGCTATAACAATCATAGCACATTGCTTTGTAACTTTCGTTGCCACCAATAAGTATCTCGTCACCGTCAAGCGCTAGTTTTCCGTTTACAAATCTAGCATTGACGGTTGCTTTTTTGCCACACTCACATACAGCTTTGATTTCCATTATGCTCTCGGCAATCTCAATAAGTCTCTTTGAGCCTTCGAACAATTCTGTCTTAAAGTTTGTAAGCAGTCCATAACAGAGTACAGGAATATGTCTTGAGACCTCTCTGAGTTCGTTGATTTGCTCCGTTGTACAAAAGTTTGCCTCATCCACAATAACTACAGATTTTGGCTTAAATTGATTGTGGGCAAATATAAATTTGTACAAATTTTCGCTTTTGTCAAAGGTCAAACATGGACTCTCAAGCCCAATTCGTGATCTAACAACAATATGATTATTTGCGGTGTCTCTAGTGTCTACTGCTGGTTTTATAAGCAAAACATCAAAGCCCACTTGTTCATAATTAAATTTGCACATGAGTGCTTGAGCGGACTTGCTACTACCCATGACACCATATTTAAAGTATAGTTTTGGCATAAATCCAGCCCTCCTCAAAAGTTACTAGTTATATTTTACTCGCAAATATTCATGTAGTCAAATTAATCTGCTGTCATATGTATTTTGTTGTCATTTAAAATTTTTTTTGTTAAAATATTTGTGAAATAAATATTTTTTGTACAAATTTTATAAAAAGCAAATCTAATGAAAAAAAAGTTTCTGATATCATTTTTAATACTGCTCTTTGGTGTCTTTGGTGTAATTTTTCCCAAGCAGACAGTTTTTGCGTCGGATAGCATAAATGTCTACTTTGATGTCAGTGTCTCAGGTATAGACAGCGAACTCTACGATATGCTTATAGACAAACCAAAAAATAGTATCAAAAAGTACGAACTTGGACAAAAAATTGAGTTTCCTGAGTTCTCATCGGTCGAGTTGTTTTATTCGTATGTTTGGACTTGCAACGGCAGTCAAATAGACGAGAGTAATCAGGTTGCAACCAAAAATGTCACTTACAAAATCGTTTGGATTGCCAAAGAATTTAGAATAAATTATATCCTTTCACAAGACGAGATTGCACAAACGCTCAACTACAAGGCGAGTGATACATACTCGATTGAAAAGATTGTATATTTTTACAAACCAATAAGACCAAATTATTACTTTGTGCACTGGTATCAGACTAGTAAGTTTACTGAGGGTACTGCCAGATTATTTACTAGCAAGTTTACAATTGGTGAGATTAATCTATATCCTAAATGGGTTCCAATTGAGTATGAGATAGATTATCATACAGATGCCAATAACGAAAACAACTTAAGTAGTTATAATGTCGAGACTGAGACATTTGAACTCCAGCCTGCTTACAAAAAAGGGCATATATTCAAAGGTTGGTTTAGTGACCAAAATTTGAGTACTCCTGTATATGCAATTGAAAAAGGCTCAGTAGGTACATTGAATTTTTATCCAAAGTGGGAGAAAAAAAGTTATCTTGTAACCTACGAAATGCCGGACGGTTCATATCAAAGTTATCATGTGGAGTACGGAAACGATGCTCCGAGACCAAAAATAGCATCGAAATTATTTAGTGTTATAACATTTAGCAAGTCTACGCATAATATTCAAGACAATTGCGAAATTAAGGTTGAGTATCTAAATATTTGGTATGTGTATCTGATTGCACTTTTACTCATCTGTGTGGTAACATGTTTAATAATTTGGGGATGTATCAAAAGGCGTAAAAAAATGCACAAACTAAGAATGATTTATAGATCAAATCAAACAAACAAAAAGAGGAAATTTTAGTGAAAGAAGAAAAGGAAGTTGGTGTTTTTAATAGTTATTCTAGCTATAACAAACTCAAAATTATAGGTATTGGAGTACTTATTTTTGTGGTGGCATTTGGGCTAATATTTATGTTTGTCAAGTCACTATTTAAGTACACTGTTACCTATAACTTTAATGGTGGTGCAATTTATGGCAAGGAGCTTGAGAGCGATACATATTCATTTTTGGCAAAAGTAAAAGAGCCAAAGGGTGTCAAAAAAGAAGGCTACTACATTGAATATTGGAGCAAAAACGAAAATCTTGGCTCTAAGTTTAGGTTTGGAAGTCGTATCTGGAATAGCTTTATGCTTCACATCAAATGGGCAGAGGGTGTTGCCGTAAGATTACACTTTGCTGAGGGCGAGGAAAATGCAGATTTGCCTCTTGAAGATCTTAAGGGCTACTTTGAACAATATGTCAAGGCAGGAACTACTTACACTATCCCAAAGATTTTTAATACCAAAGAGGGGTCTTCGCATTATGGCGAGCAACTAATGTTTTTTGATAGTCCAGATTGCTCAGGCATGCCATTTTCAGAAAAAACCTACGAGAACCTAAGCGAGAATATAGATATTTATGGTGCTTGGTTTGATACCGAGGAAAGCAAATTTCAAGTAGTAGACGGAACACTAAATAAGTATCTTGGATATTGCAACAAAGTAATGCTTCCAAATAATATAACCAAAATCAAAGATATCGAGCCAGCCAAGTTTAGAACAGGTGCAAGTGACGGAATACACGATGCCGAGGGGATTTATCAAAGTGCATGGTCAAATGTAATTTCGGACGAGACTGGGCTCTATGGTGGTCTAAAAATCATTTATGTCAACAAAGAAATGGTTACTCTTGGTGACTGTGCATTTAGAGACTGCAAAGCTCTTCAAAAACTTATATTTTTGGGAGATAATATTACATCAATAGGCAAATACGCATTTGCCAACTGTTCAAGCATTACTTATTTTGATTTGCCGTCTCAAGTAACAGAGATTAAGGAGGGTACATTCAACAATACCTTTGGTGTTTCAAAAAGGGTTGAAATGTATCTAGCAAATGTGATAACAATTGCAGACAAAGCGTTTATCAATTCTCATATCTACAAGCTTACTTTGCCAAAGGTTGAGTTTATTGGCCGTGGGGCATTTTCGGCTTGTAATATGCTAGTAGATGTAACTATTCTCACTCCAAATACACTAGTTACATCCAATAGTGAGGCAACAGACAAAAATAGTTCAGATAGTTTGTTCTTTGCATCAACAACCAGTACTGGAGTTGAAAACCATGTAACTATACATGTTCCAAAGGGACTAAGATCTTTGTACTTAACCAAGGCATATTGGGCAATGTATAGCGATATTCTAGTCGAAACTGAGTAAGTTTTTGGGCATTTAAGCAACAAAATTAGAATTTGTTGCTTTTTTTGTTTAAAATCAATTTGTTAATCAATCAATATTTGCTAAACTTAATCATGATAGATTATTTATTTAGGAGTAATTATGTGTGATTGTAAAAGACTTGGCACAGATACCCAAGTCAAAAAATTTGATGCTTTGCTAGATGAGCATCGTGGCAAAAAAGACAATATAATGGTTGTTTTGCAAAAGACTCAAAATATATTTGGATATATTCCAGAGCTTGCAGTATCTAAGATTGCAAATGCTCTCAAAATGCCAGAGAGCGAAATATATGGAATAATATCTTTTTATAGTTTCTTTACCCTTACACCAAAGGCTAAATACAATATTGATGTGTGTTTGGGGACTGCATGTTTTGTGCTTGGTGCGCAAGATATTCTAGATAGGATTCTAGGCAAATTAAAAGTTCAGGTGGGTGAGATGACCTCAGACGGCAAATGGATTGTAACATCGTGCAGGTGTCTTGGCTGTTGCGGACTAGCGCCAGCAATTACAATCAATGGCGAGGTTTATGGCAAACTCAAACCGGAAGATGTAGATAGAATTTTGGATAGTTTTGCTGACTAAAGGAGAAACTGTATGGATTTGCAAAAATTAGAAGAATTAAAGAAAAAATATTTGGACGAAGTTAATTTTCGAAAAAATATTGCTGGGGCAAGTGTCCCATACAAATACGACATCATGGTCTGCGGAGGAACTGGTTGTCGCAGTTGCAAAAGTAGACTTGTTCAAGACAAACTAAATGAGGTTATCAAAAATAAGGGATTACAAAACGAAATTGCTGTACACGGCGTTGGATGTTTTGGGCTCTGTGTCAATGGTCCTATTGTGCTTATTTATCCACAAGATGCAATGTATGTCAAGGTGACAGTAAGTGATGTTGACGAAATTGTTGATGCTCTTGCAAGAGGTGAATTGGTTGAGAGGTTGCTTCCAGAAAATGACGGACACAAAGTCTACAAAAAAGTTGATCTCAAATTTTGCAAAAAACAAAAATACATTGCAAGAAACAATGCTGAATATATGTCACTAGATAATATCCTAGGAGACTATATTGCACTCGAGGGCTATAGTGCATTATACAAAGTAATTACATCTATGACCCAAGACG
Organism: Clostridia bacterium; assembly: GCA_016297915.1. GTDB lineage: Bacteria > Bacillota > Clostridia > Christensenellales > UBA1242 > UBA11490. The sequence continues at coordinate 10,930 of JAEDFU010000019.1, forward strand.
ATGTCATAAGTCTAATCAAAGAAAGTGGACTTAGAGGCAGAGGCGGAGCAGGCTTTTTGACTGGACAAAAGTGGGAGTACGCAAGGCTTAACGATGCTCCACAAAAATATGTTATCTGTAATGCAGACGAGGGTGACCCCGGTGCATTTATGGATAGGTCAATAATAGAGAGTAATCCGCATGCAATTGTTGAGGCAATGGCTATAGCTGGTTATGCAATAGGTGCAAGCAAAGGTTATGTATATTTGCGTGCAGAGTATCCGCTTGCCGGCGAGAGACTTCAAAATGCAATTGATGAGGCAAACAAAGCGGGTCTGCTTGGCAAGAATATTTTTGGAACAAATTTTGATTTTGAACTTGAAATTAAGTTTGGCGCAGGTGCTTTTGTCTGTGGCGAAGAGACCGCGCTTATGCACAGTATTGAGGGCATGAGGGGTGAGCCGTCGCTTAAGCCTCCATTCCCAGCGGAGAGAGGATTATATGGTTGTCCAACAATAATTAATAATGTTGAGACACTTGCAAATGTAGCACAGATTATCAATAACGGTGCTTCGTGGTTTAATTCGATTGGAACTGAGGATAGCAAGGGGACTAAGGTTTTTGCACTCACTGGCAAAATCAAGAATTCAGGGCTCATTGAACTTCCAATGGGAACAACAATAAGAGAAATTATATACGATATCGGTGGCGGAATACCCAATGGCAAAGAGTTTAAGGCTGTTCAAATGGGTGGCCCTAGTGGTGGATGTATTCCAGCGGAATATCTAGATACACCAATAGACTACAAGAGTCTAAGTGACTTAGGATCAATGATGGGCAGTGGTGGCATGATTGTTGTTGACGAAGATAGTTGCATGGTTGATCTTGCTAAGTTCTTTTTGCAATTTACAGTAGACGAAAGTTGTGGAAAGTGCACACCTTGCCGTATCGGCAATAAGAGAATTTTGGAAATTTTAACTAAGATTACTGAGGGCAAGGCGACAATGGAAGACCTAGACAAACTAGAGGACTTGTGCAAGTATGTCAAAGACGATTCGCTTTGCGGACTTGGTCAAACTAGTCCAAACCCAGTTCTTAGTACTCTAAGATATTTTAGAGATGAATATATCGAACATATCCAACAGCACAAATGTCGAGCTGGAGTATGCAAGGCATTGACTCGTTACAAAATTACAGACAAGTGTGTTGGTTGTAGTGCATGTAGTAGAGCATGTCCAGTAGGTGCTATCACTGGCGAAATCAAAAAACAATTTAGTATCAATCAGGAAAAATGCATTAAATGTGGCAAGTGTTATAATACTTGTAGATTTGGTGCAATTGCAAAGGAGTAGTTATGAAAGTTAAATTGACTATAGATGGACTTGAGGTTGTTGCCGATTCAAATCAAACAATCTTAGAAGTTGCCAAAAAGGCAAAAATAGACATCCCTACACTTTGTTTTTTGAAAGGCATTAATGAACCTGCTAGTTGTAGAATATGTGTTGTCGAAATTGAGGGTCTCAAAAAACTAATGACATCTTGCACCACCAAAGTAAGAGAAGGAATGGTTGTAAAAACAAACTCCAGCAGAGTAATAAACGCCAGAAAAAAAGTTATGGAGTTGCTGCTTAGCAATCATAACAAAAACTGTCTTAATTGTCCAAAAAATCTCAAGTGTTACTTTCAATCTCTTTGCGAAAAGTTTGGTGTAAATACTGAGAAATACGCAGGAGAGACATCGTTTTCACTAATTGATGACTCCAATCATGCAATTGTTCGTGATGACAGCAAATGTATACTTTGTGGCAAATGCATATCTGTTTGTGCCAAAAGACAGGGGTGTAGTGCAATCACCAAGATAAATAGAGGCTTTGATACAAAGATAGGTACAGCTTTTGATAGACCTTTGCAAGAGAGTACTTGTGTTGGATGTGGACAATGTGTTCTTGTATGTCCAACTGGTGCACTTACTCAAAAAACTGAGATACACGAAGTGCTAGATATTTTGGACGAAAAAGACATCATCAAAGTGGCTCAAGTAGCGCCTGCTGTTAGAGTTTCTATTGGTGAAGAATTTGGAGAGCCAATCGGTTCGTTTGCTGAGGGCAAAATGGTGTCTGCACTCAAAGCTATTGGTTTTGATTATGTCTTTGATGTAAACATGGGTGCGGACTTTACTGTTGTTGAAGAGGCAAATGAGTTAATCGAAAAATTATCTTCTGGCAAAGACTTGCCGTTGTTTACAAGTTGCTGTCCTGCGTGGTTTAATTATTGCGAAAAGTTCTATCCAGATTATGTCAAAAATTTGTCGTCATCAAAATCTCCAAACGAAATGCTTGGCAGTCTAGTTAAATACTTTTTTGAGTCTCAAGGTAAAAAGGTTAAGATTGTGTCTATCATGCCTTGTACTGCCAAAAAGAGAGAAATCTTAGCTAGAGGAACTATAGACAAAAGTATAACAACAAGAGAACTTGCACAGCTTATTAAACTTAAGAGTATCAACTTTGAGCGTTTGGATGATTCAAAGTTTGATGACCCATTTGGTGAGTACACTAGTGCTGGACTAATTTTTGGAGTAACAGGTGGTGTAACAGAGGCTGCACTTAGATATGCGACTTACAAGCTCACTGGCAAAAAACGAGATATAATCGAAGGTGTGAGATATTGTGATGGCGTTAAGGAAGTGACCGTGGATATCGGTGGCAAAAAAGTTAATTTGGCAATTGTTCATGGACTTGCCAATGCACCTAAAGTTATGGATGCGATTGTTAACGGATCAAAAAAATTCGACTTTGTCGAAGTAATGGCATGCCCAGGTGGCTGTGTAAATGGCGGTGGTCAACCGTTTGTGGATTATCGTTTGCATGAAGTCGAAGAGGTTATTCGTAAGCGTAGTGCAAGCATATACGAGGCTGATGGAAACATGAAATTTAAGTCCACAGAGGATAACGAAGGCGTGAACAAAATTTACAAAGATATTTTGCATAACGACAAAGAACTTATTCACAAACTTTTGCATTACGAGCATAAGACAGGCAATACTTACTAAACAAAACTTATTCAAAAACAAATTTGCACAAAAACCCAATAAGAATGTTTAAAATTGTTAACATCTCAGGACTTTTGTGCTAAAATATGAGAGTAAAATATACAAAAGCAAAAGGAGATGATATCATGGCAGAAACAAAAAAGAAAACAACTACAACCAAAAAGACAACAAAGCCACAAGAGTCTAAGACTTCGACACCAAAATCATCTAAGGCAACAACAGCAAAGTCAACTACGACTACTACCAAGACCACTACAACAACGACCAAAAAGTCTAGCAAAAGAAGTGGCGGACTCAAGACATGGGGACTAAACAAAATTAGTTTTTGGTGTATTGGTGCGATTGCAATCTTTTATTTAATCGCAAGCATACTTGCTCTTTGTGGAATAACTTCCAAGGTTGTACCTGCTCTTCAGGGAATAGCTACAGCGCTTGCAATTTGCATTGTTGCATACTTGGCTTGGCGTTATGTAAAACCAAAACAAACTGTTTGGAAAGTTTTGTACTTTGTACTACTACTTGTAGTTTTGCTTGGAATTATTATTCCGCTAATCAAATTATAAAATCACAAAAAAACACTATGACAATTGAAGTGAACTCCGTAGGTGTCACTTTACATCACCATAGTGTTTTTTTTGGCGCAAAACATATAATTTCAGTTGAACTACTAAAAATGGCCAATTTTATTTTTATTCCCTATTGAATTATTATTATGGATATGTTATACTTTTTTTGTATATATAGGGGGTATTTATGTCAACACCATCAAATCCAAGTGGTATTATGATATATAAAATAGTTAGAGATTTTGAAAATACGGGGAAAACCTCACATTTAATGAGTGAACTTGATTATTTTTCACAACAAGTTATTGATTTTGCAAATTCAATTAGTGGTGATGATTTTTGGATTGTTCAAACACCATAAATAAAAGAAGATTTATCAAGGATTTGTGATATTTCTAGTTCGGTTTGTGAATTTAATGAACAAAAGTATGCAAATGGTGGAAAAATATTTGCGAAGACTAAAATTGGTCAAATGCCATATCCTTGGCTTAAGGGGGCTATAAAAACTTTAACCGAACATGAAGAAACAAGTTGTGCGCAAACATCTATGTCATCTATTCATGATTTAGACGGAAAAGAATAATCATCTGCAATATCTAAGGATAAAGAACTAATAGTTATAGAAGATGATAAGTTTATTAGATAATACATATGGCAGTTAGATTTGTACATGGCTTAATACAAATTGGAGTAGTATGCTTTTATCGAAGATAAGTACAAATAATTGAACAAGTAACAACAAAAAGTTAATGTGTTAATGAACGCATATTTACGCTTTTTGTTGTTTTTTCTTCACTTTTCTATTAAAATCAAACAATAATTTTTGCGTTAGTAAATATATCATTCGTATTAGCGAATATCTTTGAACCGCAAGGTTCAAGTTCATTGTAAACAAAAAGATAAGCCAATAAGGCTTTCCTTCTAGTTTACTTGGCGTTAGAGTTTTGGGATTTGTCTATATGAGTGAAAGCGAATATATTTCGGAGCGAGAGTGCTGGCACTCAAAAGAAGCGACGAATACAGGTTCGAATAATTGCTGAAAGCAATTGTGTGCAAAGCACACGCCCAATCTCGGCAAATAAAAAAGTCCCACAATGTTCTGCACCCTGTTAGCGAAATAATAATAAAAAGTCCTAGAAAGGAATATTGATACTATTTCAATGTTTCTTTCTTTTTTTGTGTCCAAAATAAGTATAATTTATGATATAATTTATATAGTGATAAACGATTATCACACACAAAAAGGAGATGTTATTATGGAAAACAAAAGATGTGTTCAGCATAAAGAATATACTGCTGAAGTAAAACGAGAAATCTTAAGGAAACACTATGAAGAAGGAGCAACTTCTAATGCACTTGCAAAAGAATATAATATTCCTAGAAGCACAGTAAAAAATTGGTTTGCAAAAACTAATAATGGTATTGATGTCTTAATTGATAGAAGACCACAATATTCTGGTAGAATTGCAAATCTTGATACTGACTACAAACAAAGATATGAAATTCTAAAAAAAATGGAAGACTTCCTGATGCTTCAACAAGGGAGAAAGCCATCTTTATAAACAAATACAAAGATGTTTATTCTGTAAAAATGATGTGTGAAGTATTGGAAATCTCTCAACCAACATATTACAGAATTATTAAACAAGCTAGTAAAGATGATTATGATGCTTCGCTCATATTTAATGTTTTTAATGAATCATTACAAACCTATGGTTATCGAAGAATAAAACAAGCATTATTAGAAACTTATGGACTTGTTATGAACTCTAAAAAAATCAGAAGACTAATGAAGGAATATCGTATAGTGCCTGTTTATTCCAAAAGAAAAAAGCAAACTGCTCAAAAAAAAGTTCTAGAAGAGAATGTAAAAAGCAATTTACTGAAAAGAAATTTTACTGTAGATAAACCTGATATTGCTTGGGTAACAGATATAACTTACTTAACTTTCAAAGGTAAACGATTATTTTTATCAACTATTATGGATTTATATGATAGAAAGATTGTGTCATACAAAATACATTATTTAAACGATATTCCACTAGTTGTTTCAACCCTGATTTCTGCTAGATTAGAGCGATATAATGCTCAAGGAACAATAATTCATAGCGACCAAGGATTTCAATATACATCTCCTGAATATCAAATGTGGTGTCGTAAATTTGGTTTTCAAATATCTATGAGCAGAAAAGGAACTCCGTTAGATAATGCAGTTATAGAAAGTTTTCATAGTAGGCTTAAAAATGAAGTTATGTATAACAAAGACTTTAAAAATATTAACGAATTAAAACAGGCTGTATTTGACTGGATTTGGTTTTATAATCACGGAAGAATCAAAGGAAAAAGAAAAACTATAGAATATATTAACTTTAAAGAAAAATATAAAAAGAAAAATTCTTAACAAATATTGATACAAAATAAAAAAAATTATGTTATACTTATTTTATAAAAGGTAGGGATATTGTTATGAAGAGTAAGAGATTTAAAACTAAACATAAATTTTTCGCTATTATTTTAGCATTTTGTTTTATAATTCCAACATTACTTACAGGCTGTAGTTTTGGTGGAAATCCTGATAATGGAGATAATCCACCTGAACAATCAAGTCCAACATTAACAATTGGAACTGATAGTCAATTAGTTTATAGCGAAGCAAATAGTCGCTATGAAATTTCTCTTTATGCAGGAGCAACTTATACTCTTGATGTAATGCTCATGTACGGTAAAGAAGCAAGCAACCGAAAACAATAGATAGACCGCC
>JAEDFU010000008.1 GCA_016297915.1 Clostridia bacterium
ATCTGCGCCAAGTCTGGTCACCAGCACCAAAAAGAGCGGTAGCTCTTTTTTTGTGCCCAGACTTGATTGAGCAATGCTCAATGGTGTGCAAGCACACCGAACTGGTACGCTGTACCTGTATATCTCGTAAATATGTTTTAGTGGAAAAGATAAGAATAAGTGTTCACTCGATAACTTGATTGTATTCGCAGAATCCAATCTGCGCCAAGTCTGGTCACCAGCACCAAAAAGAGCGGTAGCTCTTTTTTTGTGTCCAGACTTGATTGAGCAATGCTCAAAGGTGTGCAAGTGTATCAAAAAAGTGTGTGTTTTGGGCTAAAACATTTTGTAAAAATGTTTTACTTTGCTATACTAAACGAGAAGTAGTGAGGTTTAGTTATGGATGAGAGAAAAGATTATTTGAGTTGGGATGAATACTTTATGGCAATTGCAATTCTTTCTGCCAAGCGTAGCAAAGATCCAAATACTCAAGTTGGTGCTTGTATAGTTTCCAAGGACAATAGAATTCTTTGTTGTGGTTACAATGGTGCTCCAAATGGTTTTGATGATGATGTATTTCCTTGGAAGAGAGAGGGGAATCCTCTTAATACCAAGTACTTTTATGTATGCCATGCCGAACTTAATGCAATACTAAATTTTAGAGGCTCTCGTAAAGATTTGGAGGGCGCAAAAATTTATGTGGATTTGTTCCCTTGTAACGAGTGTGCCAAGGCAATTATCCAGTCTGGAATTTCGGAGGTTATTTATCTATCGGATAAGTACGACGGCACAGACGGAAATATTGCATCAAAAAAGTTATTTGATGAGTGTGGTGTCAAGTATACTAGGTTTGAAAAACAAGGCAAAATTTTGAACATCGAATTATAAAAAAATCCCCCAGTGTTATTAAAATGCAGGGGGATTTTTTTGTTGATATATTAAATCTTATATTTTTTTAATTTGCATAAATATGCACAATTTTGACACTTTATTGACAGTAATTGCAATAATATTGTGGTTTTGTGTCAACAAGGCTGTATATTTATGCTTGATTGTTTTTTTAATATTTACATCGAGATTGGAATAAAATCTAATTTGTCATTAAGCAAAAAGTACGCAACATCTTTGTAAACTTCGTCTTTGTTGATTTCATTAATTAGTTCGTGACGGCAATCAAGATATGTTTTGAAGAATACTTTTTTCTTGGCTTTGCCATAAGTAAAGAATAGTTTGACAACACCGTTTTTGCCACCTACAGGATCGTTTGTTCCAGCGATTAAAAGTATTGGTAGGTAGTAGGGGATGTTTTGCAAATTTTTGTAGTTGTGTCTAGCATTTTTGAAAAATGACCAATAGAAGTTATTTGGAAATACTTTGCCACATAGTTCGTCTTTTTGATAGTTTTTCCAATTGTTTTCGTCACGAGATAGCCAATTGCCATCTTTGAACTTTTTGCCATAGCCTTGCAAAGACATTTTTTCTATAAGTTTTGCAGCAGCTTTTTTACCTCTGAAAAATCTGCAAAGTTTTGCCATGTGATAGCCTGCTCTAAACTGAAACGAATTGCAATATGTAGATCCGCAGATAACAATGTTTTTGATTTTGAATCCGTTTTCGACCATGTAGCGCTGTGCTATCATCGAGCCAAATGAATGGCCAAAGATTGATACAGGGAGTTTGTATTTTTTGGATAAGTAATCAGTAATCTTGATTTGGTCCTGAACTATTTCCCAGAATATATCTCCGTCAGAATACCCAAATGGGAGATTATTAATTATTGCTGTTTGTCCATGGCCTCTTAGGTCGCTAGCAAATACAATAAGTCCTTGAGTATTCAAAAATTTGGCAAAATCATCATATCTTCTGGCGTGTTCTTGCATGCCATGAATAATTTGAACAACGCCTTTGGGATTTTCAACATTGTCCCATGCATAACCGCATAATTGAAAATCGTTATATCCTTTTATCTTGACTAACTTCATATTATTCTCCTAAAGTTTGTTTAACGGCCTTGTGCCAATTTTCTATAAGTTCAAGTCTAACTTTGTTATTCATTTTGTTTGTGTAAATATGACTTGTTTCAATTAGTTTTTTGATTTCATGAATATTTTTGAATGCGCCTAGAGATAGTCCTGTCATATAAATTGTGCCAAGAGCGGTACATTCGGATGAACCTGATTTGATTACTTTTTTGCCTAGAATATCTGATTGGAACTGCATCAAAAATTCATTTCGGCTTACTCCGCCATCTACTCGTAGTTCTTTGATAGAAACACCGTTTTGTTCCATGCATTTGATTATGTCATATGTATTGTATGCCATACTCTCAAGTCCTGCACGAATGATATGATTTTTGTTTGTGCCTCGTGTTAGTCCAACTATTGCACCTTTGGCGTAAGTTTTCCAGTAAGGTGCTCCCATTCCTGTAAAGGCAGGCACAAAGTAAACTCCATTTGTATCTTGAAGATTTGCACTAATTTCGCTAGATACTTTGTTGCTCTCCAAAATTTGCAAGTCATCTATCATCCAATTAACAACTGTACCTGCGTTAAAAATACTTCCTTCCAAGGCGTAAGTTGTTTGACCATTTATTGTCCAAGCAATGGTAGATAGCATTTTTTTGTTGTGAAGAGGGGAAGATCCTGTATTGCTCAAAATAAAGCATCCAGTTCCATAAGTTGCTTTGGCAAGACCTACATCAAAACATCCTTGACCGAATAGAGACGATTGTTGGTCGCCTAATATTGAGCCAATGTCTATATCTCCAAGTTTGGTGTGCGCAACTCCTAATTTTTGACCATTTGATACAACTTTTGGAAGTATACTACTTGGTATTCCAAATTTTTTGAGTAACTTTTCGTCCCATTTTAGATTTTTGATATCAAATAACATTGTTCTGCTTGCGTTGGATGTATCGGTTACAAACTGCTCGCCCTTTGTGAGTTTGTACATAAGAAAACTATCTATAGTGCCAATGCAAAGATTGTCCTCGGCAAGTAGTTTTTTGACCTTGGCGTTATTTTCGAGTAGCCACTTAATCTTTGATGCCGAAAAATAAGCATCAACTATAAGTCCGGTTGTTTTGTGAATATAATTTTTGAGTCCGGATTTAAGACTTTCGCAATATGCACTTGTTCTGCGACATTGCCAAACAATTGATGGATATACTGCCTCGCCAGTCTTTTTGTTCCAAGCAACGACGCTCTCTCTTTGATTTGTAATCCCAATTCCTAGTATTTGGTCGGATTTAATCTTGAATTCTTTGATTGCTTGATACATGGTTCTTTCGATTACTTCCCAAATCTCATTGGCATTGTGTTCAACCCAACCAGGTTTTGGAAAATATTGTTTAAATTTTTCGTTAACGATGTTTATTATCTTGTTTTGTGTTAGATCATAGACCAAAGTTCGTGCACTTGTTGTGCCTTCGTCAAGGGCAATTATGTACTTTTTCATTGCTTTCTCCTACCTACTTATTAATTTGTCAAAATTCTATGTTATTATTTGTAAAAGTTTTATTGATTTAAGTTATTTATTATCTATTTAATTCTAACAAAAAAGTTAAACTTATGCAATTTAATTAATAATATTTGACATAATAAAATAAATTATGTACCATAAAATTGAATCAAATAGTTAAATATTTAACTACAAGTAAATGTAAGTAAAATGAAGAAGTGGAGAGAATTTATGATTTATGATGTTGCTGTACTTGGTGGTGGAGTTGTAGGTTGTGCGATACTAAATAAACTCACACGCATTGGCAAAAAGGCTGTGCTTATAGAAAAGAATAGTGATGTAGCAACCGAGACCTCCAAGGCAAACTCTGGGATTGTTCATGCTGGATTTGATGCAATGCCGGGAACTCTAAAAGCCAAGTTAAATGTTCGTGGGGCTGAGCTTATGCCTAAACTTTGTAGAGAGCTTGGCGTAAAACTTGTAAATAACGGTGCTGTTGTAATTGGTAATGACCAAAAGACATTGGAAGATTTGCTAGCTAGAGGTATTCAAAACGGTGTAACTGGACTTGAAATACTAGATAGGGAGAAATTATCCAAATTATTGCCAGCAATTACAGATGAGATAACCTGCGGACTACTTGCAAAGACCTCGTGTATTGTGTCACCATACAAACTAACTATTGCACTTGCCGAAGAGGCAGTTTTGAACGGTGCTGATGTAGTATTTAATTATGACACCAAAGCTTGTAACAAAGTAGATAACTACTATGTGCTTGACGACGGCAAAACAAAAATATCTGCATACAAGATTGTAATTGCTTGTGGCGGAGAGCATAACCAAATCGCAAATATTTTGGGTGCTAAGCAGTATGATATCAAATATCGTCGAGGTGAATACTTTTTGTTAGAAAAGAACTCTTGTGACATAAATGGATTGACAGTTTTCCCAATGCCAAGCAAGGATAGCAAGGGAGTTTTGGTATCTTATACTGTTTCAAACAATATAATTGTAGGCCCAACAAGTATTTTGTGTGATAATAACCTTACAGTGACTACTAATGAAGGCTTGGATGATATTGCAAGCAAAGTAGGTCATATGCTAAGTAATGTTAATCTAAAGAAAAACATAAGAATTTTCTCAGGAGTGAGAACTCTTGTAGGACATGATTTTGTTATTGAAAAAGATGAGAACAATTCGGACTTTGTAGATGTTACTGGAATTTGCTCTCCTGGGCTTAGTGCTAGCCCTGCTATTGCGGAAGAGGTTGTCAAACTTTTGGGCTTTGATTTAACCGAAAAAACTAATTTAGTAAGGCGAAAAGAATGTCCAAAGATTGCTGAACTTAGTAGCGATGAACTGAGTAAGTTAATCAAAAAAGATCCAAACTTTGGCAAAATTGTTTGTAGGTGCGAAATGGTGAGTGTTGCTGAGATTATTGATGCGGTTAATTCTCCTCTTAAGCCAATATCTCTAGACGGAATTAAGCGTCGAACAAGAGCAGGAATGGGACGATGTCAAGGTGGTTTTTGCTTTATGAAAGTTATGGAGATAATATCCAAAGTTAGAGGCATTAGCATAGACGAAGTAACCAAAGAAAATATGAACAGTAGAATAATTGTGGGGAATATTAAATAATGAAAAATTATGATGTTGTAATTATTGGTGGCGGACCTGCAGGAATGGGTGCTGGGATTGAATGTGCCAAGACTGGAGCAAAAACGCTAATAATAGAGCGAGAAAACCGTCTTGGTGGCATACTTAACCAATGCATACACAATGGCTTTGGTTTGCATTATTTCAAGGAAGAATTGACAGGGCCTGAATATGCACATAGATTTGAGGAACTACTCAAAGACACAAATGTTGATGTGAGTCTAAACACTTTTGTAACCAAGATTGATAACAAAGATATTTATGTTGTAAGTCCCGAGGGTGCTGAGGTTATAAGTCCAAAGGCAATTGTTCTTGCTATGGGTTGTAGGGAAAAAACAGCTGGAAACATAAGGCTCAAAGGCACAAGACCAGCTGGGATTATGACTGCTGGACAAGTTCAAAAGCTTGTTAATTTTCATGGCAAATTGCCTGGCAAAAAAGTTGTAATCTTGGGCTCTGGAGACATTGGTCTTATAATGGCACGACGACTTACTCTTGCTGGAGCAAAAGTTGAAATGGTGCTTGAGATTATGAAGTCGTCAAGTGGACTTGCAAGAAACATAAGGCAATGTCTTGATGATTTTGATATTCCTATTCATTATAGTACAACTATAACCGAAGTTGTAGGCAAAGATAGAGTTGAGGGAATCAAATACGCTCAAGTTGACGACAAAATGAAAGAAATTCCTGAGACCGAAAAATTTATGGAATGTGATTTGGTTGTTTTGTCAGTAGGGCTTACACCTGAGAATGATATTGTCTCTGGATATCCTATTAATCCTATGACAAATGGGTTTGTTGTTAATGAATTTAGAGAATGTGCTGACGGTGTATTTGCGTGCGGAAATGTTTTGCAAGTTCATGACCTTGTTGACAATGTTACTTGCGAGAGCATGCTTGCAGGCAAAAATGCAGGACTTTTTGCTATGGGAAAACTACAAAAATCCAAGTCGCATAGTGTTATAGCAGGAGACGGAATAAGATATACTGTTCCTGGGTCTTACTTTGAAAATGACGATGAGCTAGAGGTGTTCTTTAGAGTAAATAACAAACAAAAAAATGCTGAGATTGTAGTGTCCCAAAATGGTGAGGTTGTAAAAACTAAATTTGCTGTTGCTCTCAATCCTGGTGAAATGAGTAGTATTAAATTTGATAAACTTGGTTTGAATTCAGATATAACTATTAGTGTTAGGGAGAAGAAATGAAATTAATTTGTATAAAATGCCCTAGAGGTTGTGAAATTACTGTTAATGGAGATAGTATTACAGGTAATGCATGTCCAAGAGGTCTTGAATATGCCAAAGAAGAAATGACATGCCCTATGCGAACTGTAACTTATCTTGCAAAAACTGAGAGTGGCGTCGTGCCAGTCAAGACGGACAAAGATGTCCCTAAGTCCAAAATATTTGAGATTGTGGAGGAAATATCCAAATTGAAACTAAAAAAATCTCAAATAGGAGATGTTGTAATAAAAGGTGTAGCTGGATTGGACGCAAATGTAATAGTTACTGGAGATGAATACAAAGAGTAATCTAGACCACATTTTTTCAAAAAATATTTTAATTTAACAAAATAAACCAAACCCTTTTGCATATAATAAGGCAAAGGGGTTTTTATGTGGGAAATAACTTTGCTTGGAAATGCCAGTGATATTGTATATTACTTGGAACTCAAAAACACTCTAAAACGAAATTTTGGCAATGATGTTTTGGCTGTTATCACATTCGAAAAAGCTTTGGTTATAAGTATTGCAGTGCTAAACAAAGCAAAAATTGCAAAAGCAAAAAATCTTGTAATGCAAACAATTATAAGAATTGTCAAAGTTGAATATATGCAAAATAATCTCAAATGCTTTTGCAATGACAAAAGCCTTAATTCTTTTTTGCTATCTAACATAATAACTCTAGATATGAAAGACGAAGTTAAGTACGCTTTGCAAGTGGCAAAATTATCAAGCATAGTTAATATTAGGTCTTTTGTATTGTTCAAATTACATAATTTTATAGATTTGTGGGAGAGGGAGATAGCTTATCTCAATGCTCAATTTAGCTCAAGAGAAGATGACAAATATTTGGATTTGCTCAAATTTATTGCGAATAATAATTCATCCAAATGGGACATTCTATACTTGGAAACAACCAAAGACCAAATGTTTTTGCTTGACAAAAAACGCAACACACTCAAAGCTGTTTGTATAGATGACGAAGTAGGAATTATTGCAAATCTTGTGATGTTTGCCCCAAAAAAACTAATAATAAATTGTTCGCACTTGCTATCTGACAAAGTCTCAAATCTCATTGCTTATATATTTGAGGACAAAATAAGTGTACTTTTGTAAGCAAAATATTTTACTAAGTAAGGATTTTGTTTTTGGCATAAACATGCAATACAATACATAATTATACAATAGGTTTTGACAATAAATATATGTTTTGTGACTATATCAAAACAATGTGAAATTTGATAAAATCAAATTAATATCTCAAATTTGGATGTCTCACAATATAATGTGTAATTGTTTTGAGTGAGTGGTTGTTTTTGCTATTATTTGGTTCTGACACAAGTTCTATTGCGATTAATTACTCCCATAATTGCCGATAATTTGTTTAACTATTTTGAATTTTAGTATTTTTTATATTTTTTTGATTAACACTTGACAACTAGCTTGGTTAGGCTTAAAATATATGTATCATTATGAGAAAAGACAAGTAGATGTTTGTTTAAGTTTTTTACAGAGAGTAGGAGTTGGTGAGAGCCTGCAAAAACACAATCTATCGAAACCACTTTTTGAGTGAAAGCAGTTTTTAAAAGTCTTTGTGCTTAATTTCAAAGACCAAAGTGGGTTTTTTGACCAAATAAGGTGGAACCACGGGTTTTCCCGTCCTTATGTAAATATTTGTGCATAATGGGCGATAATTAAATATAAATTTCATCCTTTGTGTACAATTGCAAAGGATTTTTTTTGACTAATTTTGATGTCAAAAAAATGCTACTAAATTTAGTGGCTATTAGTATAACAAGTTGTGAAATATTTATTAAGGAGAAAATGAAATGAGTGAATTAGAAGAAAAACAACAAATGTACAGACACAGTATGAGCCATGTTCTTGCCAAGGCTATAAAAGAACTATTTGGCAAGGACAATGTCAAACTAGCAATTGGACCAGCTATTGATAATGGATTTTATTATGATTTTGACATAGACAAATCCATAACAGATGATAACTTTGCTAGTATCGAAGCCAAGATGAAAGAGATAATCGAGAGAAATGAGGACTTCAAAAGAGTAGAAGTTTCCAAAGAAAAGGCTCTTGAGATGTTTAAGGACGAGCCTTACAAAGTAGAACTTATCCAAGATCTCCCTGATGGCGAGACAATATCTGTTTACTATACTGGAGACGATTTTGTAGATTTGTGCAGAGGACCACATGTCGAAAACTCTAAGTTCTTGCGTGGTTTTGCCTACAAAATCCACAGAGTAAGTGGTGCTTACTGGAGAGGAAGCGAAAAGAACAAAATGCTTCAAAGAGTTTATGTATATGGTTTCCTTGACAAGGCTGACCTCAAAGCATACATTCATCAAATGGAAGAGGCATTGAAGAGAGACCATAGAAAACTTGGCAAAGAACTTCAATTATTCTTTATTAGTGATTACAGCAAGGGCATGCCAACATATATGCCAAAAGGTTTGATTTTGAAAAATCAACTAATCAAGTATTGGAGAGAGATTCACGAAAAAGCTGGTTATTTGGAGATAGAAACTCCAATGGCTATGAATCGTAGGCTTTGGGAAATCTCTGGTCACTGGGATCATTACAAAGACAATATGTATACTTTTAAGTGCGAAGATGACACATTTGCAATCAAACCTATGAACTGTCCGGGTGGCATGCTATACTACATGCAAAATCTTCATTCTTACAAGGAATTTCCACTAAGAGTCGGTGAACTAGGCAAAGTACATCGTCACGAGGCAAGCGGAACACTTAGCGGTTTGCTTAGAGTTAGATGCTTTACTCAAGATGACGCACATATCTTTATGCTTCCAACACAAATTGAGGACGAAGTAAAAAATGTCATGAAATTGGTTGACGAGGTTTATTCAACATTCGGTCTAACTTACACTGTAGAGCTATCTACAATGCCAGAAAACCACATTGGCGAGTTGAGTGAATGGGAACTAGCCGAGACTGCTCTTGCTAATGCACTCAAACATATGAACCTTGAGTACAAGATTAATGCAGGTGATGGTGCGTTCTATGGTCCAAAAATTGATATCCATGTCAAAGATTGTATCGGAAGAGAGTGGCAATGTGGAACAATTCAATTGGATATGCAATTGCCTAAGAGATTTAATTTGACATATATTGACGAACATGGTGAGGAAAAAGAACCAATCATGATTCACCGTGTTATCTACGGCTCTATTGAGAGAATGATGTCTATATTGATTGAAAACTTTGCAGGGGCTTTCCCAACTTGGCTTGCTCCAGTTCAAGTTAAGATTCTTAATATCGCTGATGCTCATCTTGATTACGCTAAGTCTGTCAAGGATAAACTTTCGTCTTACGGAATTAGATGCGAACTAGACGATCGTAACGAAAAAATTGGCAAAAAAATTCGTGAAGCTCAACTTGAAAAAGTTCCTTATTCGCTAATCGTAGGAGAAAACGAAATGAAAGACGGCACTGTATCTGTAAGAAAACGCAGTGTGGGAGATCAAGGTGCTATTGCTCTTGATAAATTCATCGAAAATATCTTGGTTGAAATCAACACCAAAGCTCTAAATTAACAACTTTAGATTTCTAAGTTTTGCTTAGAAATCTTTTTTATGTAACGATAATTTATAAATCCAATTAATAAAGCTCAACTAGTAGTTAAGAAAGTATTTTAAGATTGGTCAAAATTTATGTGTCAAACTTTGTAAAAAATTGTGATTGGCTTATTATTAATATTATACTTAATTATATTAATATATATTTTAATACAAATTTTTTTTGAGAAATTGAGGATTTTAGTTGTGCTAAGTGTGTTTAATATGTATAATGGAAAGAGTTGAAAGAGGCGGTTATTTATGTTATCTACAATCAAAAGTTATGGATTAAACGGAATTGAGGGATATCTTGTTAAGTGTGAAGTTGATATCAATGCAGGACTTCCCGGATATGATATTGTAGGCCTAGTTAGTACAGCTATCAAAGAAAGCAAGGAAAGAGTTAAGTCGGCAATTAAGAATAGTGCGCTTAATTATCCTATAGTCAAAATTACTGTCAATCTTGCTCCTGCCGATACCAAAAAGGACGGACCTGTGTACGACCTGCCAATAGCTATTGGAATACTCTCTGCCTCTGATCAAGTAAAAATTGAAGCAACCAAAGACTACATAATGTTTGGCGAACTAGGTCTCGATGGCGGAGTTCGAAAGATTAATGGAGTTTTGCCAATACTTATATCTGCTAGACTCGACGGATACAAAAAAGTTATAATCCCAAAGGAAAATTGCACTGAGGCAAGTTTTATTGAGGGAATGGAGATATATGGAGTCGAAACTCTCAAACAGGCAGTGGACTTTTTGAATGGCGAGATTGAGATTAAGCCTACACAGCATAGCGACTTTGAGGACATGCGCAAAAAGAAGAAAAAAGCTCTTGACTTTAAGTATGTTAGAGGTCAGGCTCAAGCCAAAAGAGCTCTAGAGATAGCGGCTGCTGGTGGACACAATGTTTTGATGATAGGGCCACCCGGAAGTGGAAAAACCATGCTTGCCAAGTGTTTTCCGAGTATTCTTCCTGAGCTTACATTTGAGGAGGCTTTGGAAGTAACCAAGATTCATTCAATTGCAGGAGTGCTGGATAGCAAAGAGGGAATAGTTGTAAGTAGACCCATAAGGTCACCTCACCACACATCTACAATGCTTGCTCTTACTGGTGGCGGACGACTTGCTAAGCCGGGAGAGATTAGTCTTGCGCATACTGGAGTACTATTCTTGGATGAAATGCCTGAGTATAATAGAAATAGTCTTGAAACATTGCGTCAACCCTTAGAGGACGGAGTTATTACTATATCTAGAGTAGAGAATACTGTTGAGTATCCTGCAAACTTTACGCTTATTGCTAGTATGAATCCTTGTCCTTGTGGCAATTTTGGCTCAAAAGACAAAGAATGTAAATGTACCCCACAGGCTATAAGATAATATTTAAACAAACTCAGTGGTCCACTAATGGATAGAATTGATATGCATATTGAGGTGGATAGTGTTTCTTATGACGAACTTAGGTCGGACGAACTTGAAGAACCTAGTAGTAGCATAAAGGCTAGAGTAGACAAGGCAAGACAAATTCAACTTGCTAGATACAAGGACTCAGGGATTTTTTCTAATGCCAAAATGAGTGACCAAATGGTCAAAAAGTTTTGTAAAATTAGCCCTGAGAGTGATGGAATACTTAGATATGCTTTTGATAAACTTAATCTTAGTGCAAGAGCGTACAATAGAATTTTGAAAGTAGCAAGAACTATTGCTGATCTTGAGGGAAGCGAAGATATTAAGGACGAGCATATCATGGAGGCTATATCTTATAGATCCATGGATAACAAATATTGGGGATAAAGATGTATAGTAAAAGCGAAAAAATAATCATGTGGCTTACATCGTTTGACTTTATGTCATACAAAAAAGCCAAAGCATTGATAGAAAATATTGACGACTTGGAAGATATGTTTGATAATATGTCTAATTACAAGTCTATACTTGGCAAGATATTTGAAAAAGATGAACTTGCCGAAATGATAGAAAACAGTAATCTAGTATATATTGAGAGATGTATAGCTAGTTACGAAGAACTAGGGATAAAAGTTGTAACTTGTATAAGTCAAGACTATTCACCACTACTTAAGGAAATTTCTAGTTATCCAATACTGCTATATTGCATGGGGAATACAAAACTACTCAAGTCAACATGCTTGGGTGTTGTCGGTTCTCGTAGGTCTACCAAGTATGGGAGTTCTTTTGGAAGTCAAATAGTCAAAGACATTGCTATAAATAATATTACAATCGTCAGTGGACTAGCCGAGGGGATTGATACAATGGCGCACAAATCGTGCCTTGAAGTTAATGGCAAAACAATTGCGGTTTTGGGTGGCGGACTTTTGAATATATTTCCGTCGTCAAACAAAGTCTTGGCAAAAGATATTTTGCAAAAAGGCGGACTAATTATTTCTGAGTACAAACCAAACGAGCCTTGTATTGCTTATCACTTTCCTGTAAGAAACCGTATTATTGCAGGACTTAGCAAAGGCGTTTTCGTAGTTGAAGCAACCGAAAAGAGTGGTTCAATGCACACCAAGAACTTTGCATTAGAATTTAATCGAGAAGTTTTTGCATTGCCAGCTAGAGCAAATGATATTTACTCCGAGGGTTGCAATAAGATTATTCAAAATGGACAAGCAAAAATGGTTTTGAATGCATCGGATATACTTGAGTCATATGGCAAAACTGTAGAAGGGCAATCAAAAGAGAATGTGCTTGAACTCTCAATGGACGAACAAGTTATATATGACAATCTTTTTGGTCACGAGGTTCATTTTGATGAACTTTGTCAAAAAACTAAACTTGAAACCAAAGTTTTGCTTACACTTCTTATGCGAATGGAAATTAAAGGAATTGTTAGCAAACTTCCGGGGAATTATTATTGTTTGAATACAAAAAAATAAACTTTCGACAAAGACAATTTAATTTTTAGGAGAATTATGAAACTAGTTATAATCGAAGGTGTCGGCAAAAAGGACACAATAAAAAAATATTTAGGTAGTGATTACGAAGTAGTTGCAACCAAAGGGCATGTTAGAGATTTGCCTCAAAAAACTATCGGCGTAAATGTCAAAAACAATTTTGAGATGCAATACCAAATAATGCCTGACAAACAAGATATAGTCAAAATGCTCAAAGAAAAAAGCGCCAAAGCAGATAGAATTTATCTCGCAACCGACCCAGATAGAGAGGGGGAGGCAATAAGTTGGCATTTGTGTAATATTTTGGGACTCAATCCAAATGACCCAATTAGAATTGAATTTAACGAAATCACCAAAAACGCTATTAACAAAGGACTTGAGCATCCAAGAGGCATTAATCTAAACCTTGTCAATGCTCAACAAACACGAAGAGTCATAGATAGACTAGTGGGTTATAGAGTATCGCCAAAGGCATGCAAGGCAATACAGCCAAATTTGTCAGCAGGTAGAGTTCAAAGTGTTGCTCTAAGACTTGTTGTAGATAGAGAAAACGAAATTCGAAACTTTGTGCCTCAAGAATATTGGACAATGATTGCTAGCCTCAAAAAAGATAGTAGTGATATATTCAAAGCAAGTCTCGCCAAATACAAAAACAAAAAAATCGTTCCTGCAAACAAGGAAGAGGTTGACGGAATTACAGCCAAACTAAATGGCGGTCAGTACAAAGTAAAAACCGTCAAAAAATCTCTTAGCAAAGTTCATCCTGCAGCACCATTTACAACAAGTACAATGCAACAAGATGCACTCAATAAGATTGGCTTGTCTCTAAAAAAGGTTACTTCTTGTGCTCAGCAACTTTATGAAGGCGTTGAGATTGGAAGTGAAGGCAAAGTCGCTCTTATAACCTATATAAGAACAGATAGTGTCAGAGTTGCTCCAGAAGCTCAAAAAATGGCAAAAGACTATATCATTGGCCACTTTGGCAAAGAATATGCACCTAATACTCCAAACGAATATAAGGT
Source organism: Clostridia bacterium (assembly GCA_016297915.1). Taxonomy (GTDB): domain Bacteria; phylum Bacillota; class Clostridia; order Christensenellales; family UBA1242; genus UBA11490. The sequence goes on from JAEDFU010000008.1 coordinate 13,844, forward strand.
AAAATCCTCTGCTCAAGACGCCCACGAAGCAATAAGACCAATATCTCTTGAGAGAACTCCTGAGTCAGTTAAACAGTTTTTGAGTACAGAAAACTACAAGTTATATAAACTTATCTATAATAAGTTCCTTGCAAGTCAAATGACGGAGGCAACCTTTAACTCAGTAAATGTTGAGATTGAAAACAACGATTATATCTTCAAGTGCAACGGGAAAACGCCAGTTTTTGACGGATTTATGAAAGTATATAATAGTGCAAAAAAGGAAAAACAGACCGATACCGAAGAAGATGAAAGCGAAAACGCAAAGCTCCCTGAATTGAATGAGGGTGATGTATTAGACTTTGTTGACATGAAAACTACTCAAAAATTTACAAAACCAGCCCCAAGATTTACAGAAGCATCACTTGTAAAAGAAATGGAAGAAAAGGGCATTGGTAGACCAGCAACATATACTCCAACAATTACGCTATTATCTAATAGGAAATATGTTGAAAAAGACGGCAAGTATCTCAAACCTACCGAACTTGGCGAAAAACTTATTGCATTCCTACTCAAGGGCTATGAGGGATTATTCAATGTAAACTTTACAGCGGACATGGAAACCAAACTTGATGAAATCGCAAACAATGGACTAGATTATCTAGCTGTCATGAAAAAGTTTAATGATTATCTCGAAAAGCTAATTGGTCAGCCATCCGAGCCTGAGCATACTGGGATAATGTGTGAAAAGTGCGGACACGAAATGGTCAAGAGAGTAAGCAAATATGGCGAATTTTTGGCTTGTAGCAACTATCCACAATGCAAGAATATCCATAATATTGTCAAGACCGTTGGCGTTTGTCCAAAGTGTCACGGAGATGTAATAGAACGCCGATCAAAGAATGGCAAAATATTCTATGGTTGCAATAATTATCCTAAGTGTGACTTTATATCTTGGGAAATTCCTGTTGAGAAAAAATGCCCTAAGTGTGGCAGTTATATGACTCAAAAGGAAGTTTATGGCAAACTAAGAATAAAATGTAGTAACGAAAATTGTGATTACAGCGAGACTGTAAAAAAAGAAAGTAAAAATGAAGAAAATAGTTAATGTAATAGGTGGTGGACTTGCAGGTTGTGAATGTGCTTATCAACTGGCAAAAAGAGGAATTGAAGTTAATCTATTTGATATGAAACCCAAATTTACTCCTGCTCACCACAACCCAAATCTAGCCGAACTAGTCTGTTCAAACTCGCTCAAAAGTGACGATATTTTGACGGCTGGTGGGCTTCTTAAACAAGAACTTAGAGAGTTAGATAGTTTGCTTATTGCTATTGCTGACAAATGTAGAGTTCCTGCAGGAGCAAGTCTGTCTGTCGATAGAGAACTTTTTGCAAAGGCGGTCACAAATTACTTGGAGTCTATGCCAAATGTCAATATAATTCGTGAGGAAGTCATAGACATTGATAGTAGTGTGCCAACAGTTGTGGCAACAGGTCCACTTACTAGCGATAGTCTTAGCAAAAATATTAGCAAACTAGTAGGGACTAGCAAATTATACTTTTTTGATGCAATAGCTCCTATTGTCAATTATGATACAATCAATTTTGATATAGCATACTTCAAGGATAGATATGACAAGGGGACTAAGGACTATATCAATTGCCCATTTGACAAAGAGCAATATCTCAAGTTTTATAACGAACTTATCAATGGCGAAATTGTAAATCTCAAAGACTTTGAAAAAAACAAAGTTTATGAGGGGTGTATGCCGATTGAGGTGCTTGCCAAAAGGGGTGAAGATGCAATTAGGTTTGGGCCACTCAAACCAGTTGGTCTCCAAGATCCAAAGACAGGCAAAACTCCATACGCATGTGTGCAGTTGCGAAGAGAGACTTTTGATAACGATTACTTTAATATAGTAGGGTTTCAGACCAACCTTACATACTCGGAGCAAAAGCGAATATTTAGGCTAATTCCGGGACTTGAAAATGCCGAATTTTTGAGGCTTGGAACAATGCACAAAAATACATATATTCACGCACCAAGTATACTTAATGAGCATTATCAAATGAAAGACCACCCAAATATTTTCTTTGCAGGTCAGATTACTGGAGTTGAGGGATATATCGAAAGCATTTCAAGTGGACTTGTGGCTGGGATTAATATGTATAAATACTTAGCAAATGAGCCATTAATTGAATTTGACAAACACACAATAATTGGTGCACTCTCCAAGTATATTGCTCACAAAACTGGAGACTTTGAACCAATGAGTGCTAACCTTGGACTTATTAATTATGGGGAATTTAATTGCAGAGACAAGAAGTTGAAAAACACAAAACTCAAAGACATATCTTTGAATGAAATAAACAAAATTAAGGAGATTATATAATGGAATTAAGAGGGACTACTATTATAGGAGTCAAAAAAGATGGAAGAACAGTTATCGCTGGAGATGGACAAGCAACACTTGGTGAACATGTTATAATGAAAAACAATTCCAAAAAAGTGCGTCGTATCTATCATGACAAAGTTGTTATTGGATTTGCTGGATCTGTAGCTGATGCATTTGCCTTGGAGGCTAGATTTGAGGAACTACTCCAAAAGTTTAGTGGAAATCTACTTCGTAGTGCAGTTGAGGTTGCACTAGGATTTAGAGACGACAAGTATCCACGAAAACTTGATGCTCAAATGATTGTTGCTGACAAAGATATGATGCTTATTATCTCTGGTGGTGGCGAAGTAATTGAGCCAGAGAGCAATGTTTGCTCAATCGGTAGTGGAAGTTTGTATGCTATGGCTAGTGCTAGAGCACTTATGGAAAATACCGATTTGGACGCAATGGAAATTGCCAAAAAGAGTATGAAAATTGCAAGTGATATGTGTGTGTACACCAACGATCACTTGACAATAGAGGAGGTTTAATATGGATTTGTCACCTAAACAAATTGTTAATGAATTAGATAAGTATATTATCGGTCAATCGGATGCCAAAAAAGCCGTTGCAATAGCTCTTAGAAATAGATATCGTCGTAGCAAACTATCCAAGGAAATGCGTGACGAAATCACTCCAAAAAATATTATCATGCAAGGTCCAACTGGTGTTGGTAAGACTGAGATTGCAAGGAGACTTGCCAAACTTGTCAAAGCACCTTTTATCAAGGTTGAGGCAACCAAATTTACCGAAGTGGGCTATGTAGGAAGAGACTGTGAGTCTATGATAAGAGATTTGGTTGAGTATTCTGTTAGACTAGTCAAGGAAGAAAAAGTCAACGAAGTCAAATCCAAAGCAAAAGTTATTGTTGAAAGTAAACTTCTTGACGCCATAATCCCTGTCAAAAAGGATGAGTATCCAGATTTGGATCAAGCCAAACTCAAAGAAAAATTACTTGAAGAATTGGAATGTGGCAAACTTGATAACGAAGTTATTGAGATTTCGGTTTCTGAGCAAGCCAAACCAATTGGCATAATGCCAGGAATGGGTCCAGATATGGATCTTGGCAATGTTTTGGGAAGTATTTTCCCTCCACAACGCAAAAAGAAAAAGATGACAGTTGCCAAAGCATACGAAAGTTTGCTTGCTGAAGAAAGCGACAAACTTATTGATGACGATAGTGTTAATTCTGAGGCAATAAGAAGAGCTGAACAAGACGGCATAATCTTTATTGACGAGATTGACAAAATTGCAGGCAAGGGTTCGACAAATCGTGGTCCAGATGTAAGTAGAGAGGGTGTTCAAAGAGACATTTTGCCTCTTGTTGAGGGCTCGACTGTTACAACTAAGTACGGAACTATCAAGACTGATTATATCCTATTTATTGCAGCTGGAGCGTTCCATATAAGCAGAGTTGAAGACCTTATCCCTGAGTTCCAAGGAAGATTTCCAATTAGGGTTGAACTCAACAACCTTAATGCCGAGGATTTTTATAATATCTTAACTCAGCCAAAAAATGCTCTAACCTTGCAATATCAAGAAATGCTAAAGGTAGATAATATTAATTTGACCTTTACTGAAGATGCGCTCAAACAAGTCGCATACTTGGCAGAAAAAGAGAATGAAACAAGTGAGAACTTGGGAGCAAGAAGACTCCATAATATTATGGAAAAACTACTTGAGGATATATCCTATAACGCAAATGGTGAGCATCAATTAATAGACATTACTATTGACAAAAAATATGTTGACAAAACATTTGCCGAAACAACCAAGAAATATGATTTGACTAAATACATTATTTAGTCCAAAATAAACCCATGTTTTGGGGGATACTATGGAAGAAACCCAACTAAAGATTGAAAAAGATTATCTCAAAGAAACAATTGCTTTGGTAAATAATAGGCTCAAAGAACTTGAACAAAAATCCCAAAGAATTGATACTATGCTTAATGATTCTAATAAGGAATACTTTGAATATCTAAATCGTAATGCCAACAAAATAAACGATGATGACTTTGTTGAAATCATAAACATGCAGTCAAGACTTGACGATTTGCAAGACGATACAATAGATATGTCCAAGAGTATTAATATTTGCAAAAAAATGCTAAATAAGCCGTATTTTGCAAGTATTCTTTTGCATGACTCGGAGAGCGATAGTGAGACTTATTATATAGGTCTTAATTCTCTTGCCAAAAACGAAGATGAATATCAAGTGGTTGACTGGAGGTCGCCGATTGCAAGTATTTTTTATGATGTCGAAAATGGCAAATGTCAGATAAAGACCAAATCATCTGTTCTCAATTGCTATTTGGATCGAAAAAGACAGTTTGGCATAAGCAACGGAAATCTTGATTATTATATCGATAGTGACATAAATATCGAGGATGATATCCTCAAAGTTGCACTTGCCAAAAACACTTCAAATCAAATGAAGTCAATAGTTGAGACCATCCAAAAAGAGCAAAATAGTGTTATTCGTGGTGATGAGTATACAAACATGATTGTACAAGGCGTAGCTGGTTCTGGTAAGACAGCAATCGCTCTACATCGAATTGCATATTTGTTGTACAAAATGAAAGGCAAGGTCACTGCAGATAATATTAAATTTATATCTCCAAATAATGCTTTTTCGTCGTATATCTCTACAGTTTTGCCTGATCTTGCCGAGGATGATATCGACAAAGTTCAAATAGATGAGCTTGCAAGAAACTATCTAAAAAATCATTGCATTGTCGAAAAAAAGTTTGAACAAATCGAGAGACTTGTGCTCACTCAAAACTTGAATGAATATAAGTACAAGACAAGTTTGGAGTTTTTGCAAGAACTAATAGACTATGCTCACAAAAATTACATAGATAATTTTGACATACAAGACTTTGATGTAAATGGCACAACTATAAGCCGTCAAAAAATCTTAGAACTATTTTTTGGAAAATACAAAGATAGGGACTTGTTCACTAGACTTAAGTGGATTACAGATAATGTTTTTGACTTGTACTTTTATAGAGTGAAAAGTGTTGATAAAACTCTTAGGTACAAACAATTTATCTTTATGCAACTATACAAATCCATAAAAAACAAAAACTGCGTCAAAGCATATATGAACTTTTTGGCAAAGAAGGGACTTAAACTTGAACTTGTTGGCAACAAAGTCAAAAATGAAGATGTATATGGAATTTTATTTTTTAAGATGTTTATATATGGTCTTGACAAATTTGAGAATGTCAAACATCTTTTGATTGATGAGATGCAGGACTATAGTGCTGTACAAATGTATATATTGCACAATTTATTTGACTGTACTTATACAATGCTTGGAGACTTTAATCAGACACTCTGTCCAGAGTCAAGCAAGATATTACAAAATAATCTTGACAAAATTTTAGATGAAAAAAGTGTTCATGTAGAACTTAACAAAACTTATCGTAGTAGCAGACAGATTGTTGAGTTTTATAACAAAGTCGGAAACAAAACAAATGTCAACTATGTTTCGAGAGACGGTGAACCTGTTGAATTTGTTAAGACCCAAAAAGACAGTGAAGTAGGGGTTTTGCAAGACTTGATTGCCAAGTACAAAGCCAAGGGCTACAATTCAATTGCTATAATAACTAAGACAAACAAACAAGCAAGTCTGCTTGCTGAGCAATTTGAACAAGCTGGAATCATTATTAATCTTATTGATGACAATACAGACAAATACAACAATGATGTGTGCATTATTTCGATATATAATAGCAAAGGTCTTGAATTTGATGGAGTAATTGTGTATAATGTTGGAGAAGATTATTCAAGCGATATTGACAAAAACTTACTATATATTGCATGTACTCGTGCGTTGCACAAATTAACACTTACTTGCAACGAAAATGAATTTAGTAAGTTAATTATTGATTAGGAGAAATTATGATAAATATTTGCAAAGGAACAAAGGACATTTTGCCAAAAGATAGTTATAAGTGGCAAATTGTTAGAGATAACGCAGAGAAAATTGCCAAAAAGTACAATCTCAAAGAGATTTCGACCCCAGTTTTTGAGAGTACAGATTTGTTTGTTAGATCGGACGGCGACAGTAGTGATATAGTAACCAAGGAGATGTATACTTTTGAGGATAAGGGTGGCAGAAGTATCACGCTCAAACCAGAGGGAACTGCTGGGGTTGTGAGATCGTATATAGAAAACGGTCTTGGAAACGAGATTTTGCCTGTTAAATTATTCTATATAACTCCATGTTATAGATACGAAAAACCACAAGCTGGCAGACTTAGAGAACACCACCAATTTGGTTGTGAGATTTTTGGAGCAAACTCACTAGCGAGTGATATTGAGACATTGTCAATTGCTATTGATTTTTATCGTAGTTTTGGAATAGAACCTATGGTTAGACTTAATTTTTTGGGTTGCGATAATTGTAAGGCAAATTACAAGCAAATACTCAAAGATTATGTACAGCCACATCTACCTCAAATGTGTGACGATTGCCACAAGAGATTTGAGACCAATCCATTAAGACTGCTTGATTGCAAGAGCACTGTTTGTCAAGATATTCTCAAAGACGCACCATCAATTTCTGATAACTTATGTGAGAGTTGTGCTCACAAATTTAATGAAATCAAAAAGATGCTTACATCTCTAAACATTAACTATACTCTAGATAGTAGACTTGTAAGAGGACTAGACTATTATACAGATTTGGTATTTGAGTTTTGTGATAGTGACCCTAAGGGCACAAAAAATGCACTTGGCGGTGGTGGAAGATACGATAAGTTAGTAAGTGAGCTTGGCGGAAAACCCACACCAGTTATTGGCTTTGGAATTGGAATTGAAAGACTACTCGGCTATTTGGAGACCAAAAATATCGAACTCAAAGATGATGCGAGCGTAGATATTTATGTAGCAAGCAATACTGAGGACGAAAACTATGTAATTAGATTTGTACATAGCCTTAGGAAAAAAGGTTTTAATGTGGAGAGTGACTTGCTTAGTCGTAGCTTAAAATCTCAATTTAAGTACGCCGACAAAATTGGTGCCAAATTTGTAATCGTTATTGGTGATGACGAAATCAACGAAAACAAAATCTCTATCAAAAACATGCAGACTGGCGAACAAATCAAAATATGGTCAAATGATGTTGCGGAGTATTTGAGTCAAAATGTTAAGTAGATTAAAATTGTTAATTGGTGACGGTGTCACAAAGTTAAAACAAAGCAAAGTAATCATCTTTGGCGTAGGCGGAGTTGGTGGTTACACAGTTGAGATGCTTGCAAGGTCAGGTGTGGGTAGTATTACTCTAGTTGACTTTGATGTAGTGGATATTTCCAACAAAAATAGGCAGATAATTGCTCTTGACTCCACAATTGGCAAAAACAAAGTTGATGTTATGTCTGAAAGAGTAAAAGATATAAATCCTGAGTGTCAAGTAAAAGTCTTTAATCAAAAACTCACAAAGGATAATATTTCTGACTTTGACCTTGAAGATTATGACTACATTATAGACGCTATAGATATGGTCACAAGCAAACTAGCACTAATTGAGTATGCTTACAATCATAATATTGCAATAATAAGTGCAATGGGTGCAGGCAATAGGTTTGGAATACCTGATGTCAAAATTGACGACATTTACAATACATCAAACGACGGACTTGCTAAGGTTATGCGAAGAGGGCTTAGAAAAAGAGGGGTTAGAAATCATACTGTTGCTTATGCAACGAATAAATCAACACCTTGTGGAGAAACTATTGGTAGTATATCGTATTTTCCAGCTATGGTTGGGTGTATGATGTCTGCTTATGTAATAAATAGATTAGTAGGAGAGAATAATGGAAGTAAAGATAACCAAAGATAACTTCAAATCGGAAGTGCTTGATTGTAAAGATACTGTGATAGTTGACTTTTTTGGAACATGGTGTATGCCTTGCAAAATGCTAAGACCAATTGTTGACAAAGTATCAAATGAGCTTAACATCAAACTTGCCACTATTGATGTAGACGAAAACGAGGAACTTATCAAAGAGTATGGAATAATGTCTGTTCCAACCCTCAAAATATTCAAAAATGGCAAAGAGGTTGCATCCTCGGTAGGTGTTATAAGCGAAACAAAACTCAAGGAAATGTTAAATAATTAATATTTTGAAAAAGTGACTATTGACTTAGTTGCTTTTTTGTTTTAAAATATATACAATTATAAATATGTTTCAAAAAATTTTTTTGAATATCGACATAATTGGTGGAGGAATAAATGAAAAGAATTTATCTTGATAATGCCGCAACAACAATGCTTTCGGGGGAAGTATTGCAAGAAATGATGCCTTACTTGACTAGCATATATGGCAATAGCAGTAGTTTGCATTCATTTGGCAGAGAGGCTGTTAATGGCGTGGATACAGCAAGAGACAAGATTGCAAGTTATCTAGGAGCTAAGAGTAACGAGGTCTTTTTTACTAGCGGTGGCACAGAGGCTAATAACTGGGCAATTAGAGGTGTTGCTTATGCAAATATCAAAAAAGGCAAGCATATAATCACCAGCCAAATAGAACATCATAGTATACTAGATACTTGCAAACAACTCGAAAAAGAGGGTTTTGAAGTTACCTATCTCCCAGTTGATGAGACAGGACTTGTGTCTGTTTCGGCATTGTTGCACGAAATCAAGCCAACAACTACAATTGTATCTATCATGGCGGTTAACAATGAGATTGGAACAATTCAAAATATCAAGGCTATAAGCGAGATTGTTAAGTTCTATGGTGCATACTTTCATGTTGACGCTGTACAAGCTTTGGGTGCTTTTCCACTTAATGTAGATGAACTCGGTGTAGACTTGCTAAGTATTTCTGCTCACAAAATCCATGGACCAAAGGGTACAGGGGCTTTGTATATAAGAGAAGGTGTCAAAATCAACAAGTTCATGCTTGGTGGTGAGCAAGAAATGAATAGGCGTGGAGGCACTGTCAATGTCGCTGGTGCAGTTGGCTTTGGCAAGGCTATTGAGCTCAATTCAAGAGATATGCAATTCAAAGACAAAAAAATGTTTGAATTATCATCGTACTTTATCAAAAAAGTTGAATACGAAATTCCAGATATCAAGATTAATGGCAACCAATTACAAAAGGCTAATAGCATAGTTTCGGTTACTTTTGACGGAGTTGAGGGCGAAAACTTAATAATGCTCCTTGACCTCAAAGGCATTGCTGTTTCGACTGGCTCGGCTTGTGCATCAGGCTCTCTTGAGAAGAGTCATGTCCTCAAGGCAATTGGTCTTAGTGACGAACAAGTTAGAGGAACTGTAAGATTTTCGTTTGATACAAGTATAACCAAAGATGATATTGACTATACAGTAAGAGTTTTGGCCGAAGAAGTTGAAAAACTACGCAAATTTAGTCCACTTAAACAAAAGAAAAAAGGAAATTAACTATGTACAATCAAGAAGTTATTAATAGACTTAATAATCTTACTTATCTTGCTAATTTGAAAAATGCAAATGTAACTTGCATCACCAAAAAGAACGAGTTTGGCGATATTGTTAAGTTCTTTGCTCAAATTAACAAGGAAAATGTTATCCAAAAGATTTCATTTAAGGCTACAGGATGCTCTTCTTTTATGGCGCTATGTTCTTATTTTTGCGAGATAGTTACTGGTAAGACAATTGACGATGCCAAAAAGATAACTTCGTCTGACTTGGAAAAATTTTCGAAACTAGATGAGCAAAAAACTCATGTGTATGCAATTATCCTAGATACTTTTGCAATGCTTATCAAAAAATATGAAAAAGGCATCAAAAACGGCACTATAGTTCCATGTGAAGTATCAAATCGTATTGAAGAAAATTCCAAAACAACAAAGTCAAAGAAAAATAAGCGTGTTGTTGATCACAAGGTCGAAAAAGAACTTCAGGAAGTACTAAATATTGATACACATCCTGTCAAAAAGATAAAAGTAAAAGAGAAAAAAGTCAAAGATAAGCCAGCTGTCAGCCAAGTTGAAACAAAAATCGTGGTTGAAAAGGATACAGATAATAATATAATCCAAACAACCAAAACCGAGACAATAATCGAAACCAAGTTGCAAGCAGAAAAGACTTTGAAAGATACAATGTCACAAACAGAGCCTGAAAATATTGCGACCAAATCGCAATCTAAGAGCGAAATAAGTAGTAATCATTCGGTTGAAATTGCCGAAAGACTCAAGGCTCATACTTCGGCTTTGAAAGAGCAGGAAAATAAAACCGAAAAGATTTCGGACGCAAATCAAAATAAACTATCGCACTTAAACGCTCTTAACTTAAAGATAAAAAGCAAAGAAACTAACGACAAAATGCAGAATAACTCAAAAAATCTTAGTGATATGCTCACTAGAATACATAGTGTGAGTGCTCAATCTCAAAACATTGCAAAAGAGAACTCAAAAAAATTAGAAGATACCAAAAAAGATAACAAAAAAACTGATATCAAAGAAAAACCAAGCAAGGAAAAAAACAAAGAAGAAAAACCCAAAAAAGAGAAAAAGTCATTGTTTGGGTGGTTGTTAGGTAAAAAATAAATTTAAGTAGAATTTGTATATTTTTGTATAATATTATTGGTTTTTGCCAAAATAAAGTATAAAAATATGCAAATTTTTTTTGCACAAAAAAGGAGTAATATTTATGAAAGATTGTATTTTAATCGGTATGGCACTTGGATTTATAGCAGGAGCTTTGGTGGTTTCCAATAATTCAACTGCACAAAAAATGGTGGAAAAAGGTAAAAAAGCACTAAATGACCAAGTAAAAAAATTAAAAGATTAGTTTAAGACTAATTTTGGTGTCAAAAATAATTTTTCTTAGTTAAATTAATTTTACAAATTATTTTGAATTTGCTATCATAGTTGTATGGATAATTCATATTATAGAGTTATGGCACTAGATTACGGTGATGTAAGAATTGGCATTGCGCTGAGCGATGTTACAAGATTTTTGGCAAGTGGTTATGAGAATTATACTCGCAAAGAAGTGTCGGAAGATTGCAGACATATTGCTCAAATCGCAAGCGAAAAAGGTGTCAAAGTAATAGTGCTTGGACTTCCTCTAAATATGGATGGTTCTAGTGGTGTTAGAGTTGAGAAAACTTATGAGTTTGCAGAGGAGTTATCTAAGTATACTGATGCAAAAATTGATTATCTTGACGAACGCCTTACATCGGTTTCGGCTGAAAAAATCCTAATTTCTGCCGATGTTTCTCGAAAAAAAAGGAAAGATGTGATTGACAAATTATCTGCAACGATAATATTGCAAGACTATCTTGACTCACACAAAATAGGAAATTAAAAATAAGGAGAATTGATAAATGGCAGAAGAATTTTTATCACCAATCGATATGTTGCTTGACGAAAATAACACAGACAACATCAAACTTTACAACGAGGACAATCAAGAAGTTGAATTTGAACAAATTGCTCTAGTTCCAATTGAGGAAAAGACCTATGCAATCCTAAAACCAGTTGCTAATATGGAAGGAATTGCTGATGACGAAGCTTTGGTCTTTGTAATTGATGAAATTGATGACGAAGAGTGTTTGGTTATTGTTGAGGACGACGCGATTGTTGACAAGGTATTTGAGGAATACTACAAGATGCTCAAGGAAGAAGGCATTGATGTAGACGACAATACAACTACTGAGCAGTAATTGATATAATTGGTGCAGAGGAAACTTTGCACTTTTTTTGTAAAAATTACACAAAATTATTGATTTTTTGCAATTTGTATGGTATCATTATCTCGTTGAATAATGACGCACTAGGTGCATTTTTGCTGGGTTTTGACAAAATTCTTGCCAAAATTAAGTAAAAACAATATGATTTTTTCCAAAAATTATATTGATTTGGTAGTTTGTTGGCTATATGCTTTGCTACTGGAGTCAAAACATCTAGGATGAAAAAACAAGGAGGAAATAATAATGTCAGTAATTTCAATGAAACAATTGCTTGAAGCAGGCGTTCACTTTGGTCATCAAACCAGAAAGTGGAACCCTAAGATGAGCAAATACATCTTTAATTCCAGAAATGATATCCATATCATCAATTTGGAAGACACAGTAGTTTTGATCGACAAGGCTTATGATTACATCAAATCTATGGCTAGCGAAGGCAAAACAATCCTATTCGTAGGAACAAAAAAACAAGCTCAAAAGGCTATCGAGGACGAAGCTAAGAGATGTGGTATGTACTATATCAATTCTCGTTGGTTGGGCGGTACTCTTACTAACTTTAAGACAATCAGAAGCAGAGTAGAGAGACTAAACAAACTTGAGCAAATGGAAAAAGTAGGCGAGTTTAACCTTCTTCCTAAAAAAGAAGTAATCAAACTAAAAGCCGAAAGAGACAAACTTGAGAAGAACCTTGGCGGTATCAAGGAAATGACAAAACTTCCAGATGTTCTATTTATCGTAGACACCAAGAAGGAACACATCGCTGTTCAAGAAGCTAAGTCTCTTGGAATTCCAGTTGTAGCTTTGCTTGATACAAACTGCGACCCAGAGCCTATCGACTATGTTATCCCTGGTAACGATGATGCTATTAGAGCTGTATCACTTATTGCAGGTGCTATGGCTAATGCTGTAATCGAGGCTAGAGAGGGTGTTGCTCCAGCTGTTGAAGGCGAGCAAACTAGTGCTGAGAACGCTGAGGAACAAACTGAAGTAGTTGAGCAAACTGCAGAAATGCCTGAAGTTAAGACCGAAGAATAATAATATATAGGAGTGAAAAAGGTTATGTTTACAAACGAAGATATTGTAAAACTAAGAAAAAGAACCAATGCAGGTATCATGGACTGCAAAAACGCTTTGACTGAGTCAGACGGTGACCTAGACAAGGCTACAGAATGGTTAAGAGAAAAAGGTATTGCAAAAGCTGCTAAAAAAGCAGACAGAATTGCTGCCGAGGGACTAGTTTACTCTTACATCCACATGGGTGGAAAAATTGGTGTTTTGGAAGAGATTAACTGCGAAACAGATTTCGTTGCAAGAAGTGAAAATTTTGTTGCTTTTTGTAAAGATATTGCTTTGCAAATCGCTGCTGCAAAACCTCTATACATCAACGAAGATGAAGTTCCTACTGATGTGCTAAATCACGAAAAAGAAATCTTGAGAATTCAAGCACTTAACGAGGGCAAGCCTGAGGCTATTGTTGATAGAATGATTGAAGGTAGAGTTAAGAAATTCTATGAAGAAGTTTGTCTACTTGACCAACCATTCGTAAAAGACCCAAGCAAAACTATTAGAGATTTGCTCAACGAGGCAATCCTTACAATCGGCGAAAAGATTTCTATCCGTAGATTTACTCGTTACGAAATGGGTGAAGGTTTGGAGAAGAGAAAAGACAACTTTGCTGATGAAGTTATGTCTCAAATGAAAACTGAAGAAGACAAGTAATTGAAGACAACAAAAAACTCTGGGTGACTAGAGTTTTTTTGTTGTTTTGTTCAAAAAACTCCAATTGTTTTTGAATTTTGTTTGCAAAATGAGTATGTTTTATAGTAAAATAAATTAGTATTTATTTAGGAGATTTTTTATGTACAGTGAAGAAATTGAAATGTATTTGGATGATTACAAATCTGAATTAAAAAAAGCCGTAGACCATTACAAGGATGAATTGTTACAAATCAGAGCTGGTCGTGCTAATCCAAAGCTTATCGAAAAAATCATGGTTGACTATTATGGAACTATGACACCAATTAGTCAAATGGCAACTATATCTGTGCCAGAGGCAAGAATGATACTTGTTAATCTTTGGGATAATTCTATGCTCAAAACAGTTGCTAAGGCTATTGAAGCTGCAAACTTAGGTCTTAATCCTAGTGATGACGGAAGAGTTATAAGACTAGTCTTTCCACAACTAACTGAGGAAAGAAGAAAAGAACTTGTCAAAGATATGTCAAAATATACAGAGAGTGCTAAGGTTACTTGTAGAAATGCAAGAAGAGATGTTCTTGATGTATTCAAAAAAATGAAAAAAGATAGCTCAATTACTGAGGACGAAATGGCTAGTTTGGAAAAAGATGTTCAAAAAACTCTTGACGAAACTGTTGCCATGATTGACAAATCTGCTCAAGAAAAAGAAAAAGAAATTATGGAAGTTTAATTCCATAGTTTTTTTGGGTTAAAATACTAAATTATTTGTCAAAAATATTAAAAGGGTACTTATGAAAAAAAGATTACTTACTAGTTTTGTAATTCTTGTAGTGACTGGAATCTTTGTTGCGTCAAGATATTACACGACATATGCCTTTGATGCTTTTGTTGGAATTCTTGCTATCCTTGGCTGTGTTGAGGTTACAAGAGTCCTTGAGCGAAAAAGAATGTTCACAAATATTGTCTTTGTTGGTTGTTTTCCAGCGATTATGTATATCGCTATGACAATTGGTCTTATAAATAAGCGTGATTGGATACATTATATTTTGTATTTTGTTGTAATTATGGTGCTACTCTTTGTAGTCAACTTTTTGTACACTTTTTTGTGTTCGGGAGTTACTCACAAAGAAAAAGACAAATATGGTGTGTATGATTCAGACAGTGCTTATGCTCTCAAAAAGAGTATGAACTCGGCGTTTGTCATGATTTATCCAGCACTTTTGTTTACTTGTTTATTTGTTATTAATCACTTTTTTGAATTTGCATTTATCCATGTTGAAGGACTTGAAAACACAAATTTGGTGGTATTATTCTTTGTAGTTTTGTTATTTGCAATAACAATGATTACAGACAGTATGGCGCTAGTTGTTGGAACAACTATCAAAGGTTCAAAACTTTGCCCAAGAATTAGCCCAAACAAAACTATTAGTGGTGCAATCGGTGGACTAATATTTGGTGCACTTGGCGGAGTATTGGTATACTATTTGTTCTCACTTAATATACTTGTTAATGAGGCTTTTGTACTAATTAATCTTACTTGGTGGAAGGTCATGATAATATCAATTATAACCTCGGCTGTAGGGCAAATTGGTGACATTGTTGCTAGTATGCTTAAGCGTAGTGCTAGGGTCAAGGATTATGGAACAATATTCCCAGGACATGGCGGTGTAATGGATAGAGTTGATGGACTTGTATTTAATGCAGTTGTTATCCTTATATCTATGTTTGTGCTAATCTAAGCATGCAAAATTTGGCTTATTTCCACAAAAATTGTGATTGTGCTAATTTGTAATGCTTATTTGAATGAAAATTAGGAGAATTAAATGATAGTACTATATGTTTTGCTTGCCATAGTGATTTTGCTACTTATGATAATGATTCACGAAACTGGACATTACCTTGCTGGCAAAATGTTGGGCTTTAAGATTGAAGAGTATTCAATTGGCTTTGGCAAAGCAATATTTAGCAAAAAACTAAAAAGTGGCGAGATCTTTAGCTTAAGGTGGATTCCGCTTGGCGGTTTTTGTGCGTTTAAGGGCGAGGATGAGGACGGCAAGGAAGATCCGGAGTGCTTTAATAGTTATCCATGTTGGAAGAGACTAATAGTTTTGTTTTCGGGTGCTCTCTTCAACTTTTTGTCCGGAATCATATTTACATTTATTTTGCTACTAAGTGTAGGCTCAGGAATTGTAAAAGTATCTGATGTTGTCGCAACCAATGGCAACCAAGATGTTCTAAAAAAGAATGATATTATCATGCAAGTTGATGGAGTTGAGCCAACTTTTTTGAATGGTGGAATTATTAATCTGATGAAAGGAAAAGATATCGGTGACGATATTATACTCAAGGTTGATAGAGACGGCAAAATAATAGATATAACTGTTCAAAAATATGCAATCTATGAGACCAACGAGGATGGAACTTTCAAACTTGATGCCGACGGCAACAAGATTATAAGTAGCAAAGTTATCGGTGTAACCACTGAGTATGTCAAGTATGGATTTGGCAAAGCTCTACTTAAATGCGTTCCTTATACTTGTAATATGGCTTGGGAGTGTTTGGTCGTTTTGGGCAATCTATTCACAGGCAAAATTGGGCTAGAGAGTGTTGGAGGTCCAGTCACTACTATCAAGACAATAGCTGTATCTACACAAGCTAATATGAAAAACTTGCTTCTACTATTCCCACTTATTGCCGTCAATTTGGCTGTATTTAACTGGCTACCAATACCAGCACTAGACGGTGCTCGAATGGTATTTGTATTTATTGAGTGGATATTCAAAAAACCAGTCCCACGAAATATAGAAGCCAAAATTCATAGTATTGGTCTGCTTATACTTTTTGCTCTGGTAATAATTATTGATTTATTGCATTTATTCTTATTCTAAAGAAAAAGGATGTTCATGAAATTACTTGATTTTATTAACAAACAAACAAATAACGCTTACTTGGATTTCAAACTTGTAAGTGTTATTTTTGATAGAGAAAATAGAGTTTGTACATTTAAGTTTTTGTACAAAAATGAGTTAAAAGACGGTGACAAAGATGTTTTGCAAAAGCTAATCACCGAGTATTTGCCTCAAAAAGTTGATGTCGTTGTCAAATGCAAAAAGGCTTATGTTGATAAAGATTTGGTTAGGGATGTTATTTATAACTTTGTAATCAAGCACTATTCGAGTGTTGCATCTGACTTGGAGAAAAAAGATATCTCAGTTGATATTCAGCAAGACGGAATTTACGCAACAATCGAAGCAACAGAATTTAACTACAATCACTTAATCGACCCAAATGTGTATGCAGACATTTTAAATTACGCAAATAGTTTCTTTTTTGAAGAGTTTTATTTGGATGTTAAGTCAAACAAGCAAAATTCAGACTTGACAGAAATTGAGATAGAAAATCCTTTCGAAAATGAAATTTATTTGGGCAAAAACAATGTTGTTAAGTGTTATGGCGTTGATAATATCGAAAATATCATAAACGAAGTTAATGGCAATCCAATAGACATTTCGTCTATCGAAAATGCTTTGGAGAGCGTTGAGGTTTCTGGCACAATTAGGTTCTTTACACAAAAAGAATTTGAGAGCAAAAGGCTAGACAAAGACGGCAACAAAATTATCAAAACATTCTTTAGTTTTTCGCTTTTTGACAAAACAGGCAAGATGAGTTGCGTTATTTTCCCAAACAAGGCTGATGCGCCCAAAATGCTTGGTTTCCACGACGGAGACTATGTTATTGTTCATGGTGATGTTGAGGATTATAATGGCAGACTTAGTCTCAAGGCTACAGCAATTGCTAGATGTGTCAGAGCCAATCAAGAACAAAAAGAAGAAGTTGTCGAAATCAAAAAAGAGCCAAATAAGGACTATCTTGTGTGCCGTCCAGAGTCTTATATCGAAATGTCACAGGGGAATTTGTTTTCGATGGGAGATGAAATTGGCAAATATCTAATGGAGAACGATGTTGTTGTATTTGATATTGAAACCACAGGACTTGAAGTCAGCAGGTGTGAGATAATCGAGATTGGAGCTGTAAAACTCCATGAGGGCAAAAAAATTGAGACCTTTGAGACATTTGTTCATCCTGAAAATCCAATCCCTGAGGAGATTACAAATCTAACTGGAATAACAGATGAAATGGTCAAGGATTCGCCAAGTGCCGAAAAAGTTATAGCTGATTTTTATAAGTTTTGTTACAACTGTACAATCATTGCTTACAATATAGATTTTGACTACAAGTTTATCAATCAATGTGGCAAAAAGCATGGCTATATCTTTGATAACAAACAAATAGATGCTCTCTTTATGGCTAGGTCATTTATTCCGGGACTCAAAAACTTTAAGTTAGGAACAGTGTGCAAAAAGTTGGGTGTATCACTTGAAAATGCACATAGGGCAGTACATGATGCAATGGCTACCGCCGATGTTGTAATCAAATTAAATACTAATCTTACATAAATTTACTATTTTTTTGCTTTAATGCCTTGATTTTAGTGTTTTTTTATGATATTATACTTAAGTTAATACTAGATTATTAGAGTGGACTTTGTGGTTCACTCTTAAATTTTGTAAGAGGAGAGTTAATAGTGGCAGAAAGAGTTGTTGACAGAGCAGAAAAAATCATAAGACCAATTGTTGAGAGTTTGGGTTATGTATTTGTTGATTTGGAGTACAAAAAAGAGTTTAGTGGTTATGTACTTGCACTTACAATTGATAGCCCACAAGGAATAACAATAAATGATTGCGAAAAGGTTTCGCACGCACTTGATGTGCCTTTGGACGAAAACGATGTTACAAATGGTGCTAGTTACAACTTTAATGTATCATCATATGGACTAGATAGAGCATTTAAGACCGATTACGACTTTAATAAACATATCGGTTCAAAGTGTGACATCAAGTTTTATGCTCCATTTAATGGCAACAAGATTATAACTGCTACTTTGCTTGCCTTTGACAAAGAAAAACTAACGGTCGAACTTGACCAACAAACTATTGAAATTGAGCGAAAACTAATATCCAATATAACCGCTCATATTGAGTTTTAATTAAGGAGAAATACAATGATTAACAAAGATTTTTTTCAAGCATTAAATGATTTGGAAGAACAAAAAGGAATTAACAAAGAATACTTTATTGAAGCATTAGAGGCTGCTCTTACTAGTGCTTACAAAAAGAACTTTGGTGAGGCAAAAAGTGCTTTTGTCAAACTTAATCCCGAGAAAAACACAATTAAGATTTATTCCTACAAGACTGTAGTTAGCGAAGTTTTGGATAGTGACAAGGAAATTAGTCTTGCTGAGGCTAAGACAATCAAAAAAAGTTTCAAAATCGGAGACCTTGTTCAACAAGAAGAGACTCCAAAGAACTTTGGAAGAATCGCTGCTCAAACTGCAAAACAAGTTGTTATGCAAAGACTAAGAGAGGCTGAGCGTGGCAAAATTATGGATGAGGTTAATACCAAACAAGACGAACTAGTTACTGGAATTATTAGAAGAATCGAGGGTGACAATGTTTATGTTGATTTGGGTATGACTCAAGTTGAAGGTGTCCTTGGTCTCAAAGATCAAATCCCTGGTGAAAAGTACAAGATTAACGATAGAATTAAGGTAGTTGTCAAAACTGTCAAAGAGGGCTACAATATGCCTTATGTACAACTTTCTCGTAGTAGTGCAGGTTTTGTAAAAAAACTATTTGAACTCGAAGTTCCAGAGATTGCAAGTGGAGAGATTGTTATCAAAAACATCGTAAGAGAGGCAGGTTATCGTACTAAGATGTCTGTTTACTCAAGTAACAAAATGCTTGATGTAATTGGTGCTTGCGTTGGTAACAAAGGCATGAGAGTCAACGAGATTGTCAACGAGCTTGGTGGCGAAAAGATTGATATTATTCCTTATAGCGAAGATGCTGGTGAATACATTGTATCTGCACTAAGCCCAGCTACTGTACTATATATTCATACAAATATGGAAGACAGAACATCTCTTGCAGTTGTTCCTGATGACAAACTAAGTCTTGCTATTGGCAAATCTGGTCAAAATGTTAGACTTGCTGCTAGGCTTACTGGTTGGAAGATAGATGTCAAAGCAAAGAGTGCAGTTCCATCACTTAACTTAGAGGAACATGCTCAAGAGTCGTACGAGAACTTGTTTGATGGCGAAGATGCATTTGACGACATTAACTAAGGAGAAATTATGATAAAAAAAGTTCCTATGAGAACATGCATTGCTTGTAGAGAATGTAAACCAAAAAAAGAACTTGTTAGGATTGTAAAAACTGATAGTGGTTTTAGACTTGATAAATCTGGCAAACTAAATGGCAGAGGCTCATATATTTGTAATGACGCCAAATGCTTAAATTTGCTAGTTTCAAAAAAATTACTTAACAAAGTTTATAAGACTAATGTACATGATAGTGACTATTTGGCTATCAAAGAGGAATTTGATGCAGAGTAAACTTGGTACTTATATTGGATTTGCAATAAGAAGTGGCAAAGTCGTATTTGGATACGACAATTTGTTTAAGTCAAAAAAGAAGGTTATTCTTGTTTTGTATTCTTTGGATTTGGCAGAAAAGATGCAGATTAAACTAAAAACATTTTGTAATGACCAAAAAATCGACATACTACCCCTTGAAAATCCAAATTTGAGTGATATAATAAAGAGAGATAATTGCAAAGTTTTGGGAATTTGTGAACCAGAACTATCAAAAGTTATTGCAAAAGAAATAACGCAACAAAACTAAATTGGAGAGATTTAATTGGAAAATCAAGAAAAAAACAAACAAAATTCGGTTTCATTTGGAAACCTCAAGAAGTTAAGCGGAATTATTAGTGGCTCGGAGATAACTGCGCTTGTTTCTAATATTTCAAAGTCAAAAATGGCTTTGGATACTTTTTGCAAGAACTTAAAAGAACATGAAAATACACTAAAGAAAAATGCAGTCAAGGTATCTAGTGCTCAAACTCAATCAACAAGTGAGACAGCCGATGTTGTCAAGACTCCTCAAACAAGTGTTGAACAAAAACCTCAATTTGAAAAGACATCAAAGCCAAGCAAGGCTTTTGAAAACCCAAATACTCAAAATATTAAGTTTAACAAGGTTAACCAAAAAGAGTTTAAGCCAAGAGATGGCAAGCCTCAAGTAGGCAAAGACGGCAAGCCATTTGAGAAAAAAGCTTTCGTTCCAAGAGACAATAATGGCTACAGGCCAAGAGCACCAAAAATTGAAGTTGAACCAATCGTTGCCAAAAACGATAACAACAGAACATTTGGTAACAAGAATAAGTCCAAATCTTTTGATACCGAAAAGAAAGAACTCAGCAAAAAAGCAAAAATCAAAATGGGTTACATTGATGTTGACGACTATGATATTGACGGCGAGGAGAGAATGGGCAGAGTTAGAACTAAGGTCAAAAAAGCAAAACCTCAAGTTGTCGTTGAAAAAACCGTTATTGATAGAGCTGTAATTGATACCGAAAACTTGACAGTTAAGATTTTGTCCGAAAAAATTGGAAAACCTGCTGTAGATATTATCAAAAAGTTTATGATGCTTGGCATGATGCCAAATATCAACTCTATAATTGACTTCCAAACTGCCGAACTAGTTGCACAAGAGTTCGGAGTAACTTTGGAGCAAAAGATTGACAAAAATTACGAAGAAAAGTTGCAAGAGATGTTTGAAAATCAATCTCATGCAACCGAAAAGCGTCCTCCAGTTGTTACAGTTATGGGACATGTCGACCACGGCAAAACATCGCTTCTGGATGCTATAAGAAACACAAATGTCATCGAGGGCGAGGCTGGTGGAATTACACAGCACATTGGTGCTTACTCGGTTAATTATAATGGCGAAAAAATCACCTTTATTGATACTCCGGGACATGAGGCATTTACTGCAATTAGAGCAAGAGGTGCTAAGCTTACAGATATAGCAATCTTGGTTGTCGCTGCTGATGATGGGATTATGCCACAAACTATTGAGGCTATTAATCACATTAAGGCTGCAGGCGTTCCTATGATTGTAGCAATCAATAAGATTGACAAACCTGAGGCTAATATTGATAGAATCAAGCAACAATTGACTGAATACGATGTTGTTTGTGAGGAATGGGGTGGCGATGTAATATGCGTTCCTATTTCGGCTAAATATAACAAAAATATAGATAAACTTCTTGAGTCTGTACAATTAGTTGCCGAAATTCTTGAGCTCAAGGCTGACAGTACTCAAGCTGCCAGTGGTACAATTATAGAGAGCAAAATTGACAAAGGCAGAGGAATTGTTGCAACTGTACTTATCAAAAATGGTACTTTGCATATTGGTGACTTTGTTGTAAGTGGTGTTGCTTCTGGTAGGGTTAGAGCAATGATGGATTACAAGGGTAATTCTGTAACTTCTGCAGGCCCTAGCGACCCAGTATCTGTTCTTGGTTTTGATATTTGTCCTGAGGCTGGGGATATGGCTTATGTCGTTGACGAAAAAATGGCTAGAAATATCGTATCTGAGAGAACTAGCAAGTTGCAAATGGAGAAGATTGAAAAGAGCAATGGCATTACTCTTGAGGACTTCTTGCAACAATCAGCAGACCATGAGATGAAAGTACTCAAAATCATTATCAAGGCAGATGTCAAAGGTTCAAGTGAGGCATTGAAATCTACACTCGAAAAAATCTGCAATGATGAGGCAAAAGTTCAAGTTATTCATACAGCAGTTGGTGGCATTAATGAGAGCGATGTTATTTTGGCAACAGCAAGTAAGGCTTTGATTGTTGGATTTGATGTTAAGCCAGAAGCCAAAGCTAGACAGTTGGCAGAAAAGAACAAAGTCGAAATCGCTATGTTCAAAGTTATTTATGAAGCAGTTGATTATGTAACAAATCTAATTAATGGCATGCTTACTCCAAAATTTGAGGAAGTTGTCACAGGTCATGCTGAGGTTAGACAAATATTTAAGATTAGCTCTATTGGTAATATTGCTGGTAGTTATGTTACAGATGGTGTAATCAACAGAGATAGTAGCATCAGAGTAATGCGAAAGGGTGAGTGTATTGTAGATACTGCAATAGATACATTGCAACAACAAAAAGACCAAGTCAAAGCTGTTAAACTTGGATTTGAATGTGGAATTAAGCTCAAAAACTTTAATGATATCGAAGTTGGAGACATCCTTGAGGCATATTCCTTAAAACAAATTTAGGAGGATTATATGAGCGAAAGAATTTTGAGAGTTAATAGCGAAATTCAAAAAGCTATTAGTTATATTATTGCTCACGAAATCAAAAATCCTTTGATCAGAGGTCTTATAACTGTAACCAAAGTAGATACAACAGCTGACTTAGATCAATGCAAAGTATATTTGAGTATATTTGAACAAGAAACTAAGGAAGAAGTATTTAATCAAATCAAGCATAGTGCAGGATTTATCCGTAGAGAACTTGCTAAGGCAGTTGATTTGAGAAAAGTTCCATTCTTGACATTCTATTTGGACGAAAGTTTTGCATATGGTAGCAAGATAGACGAGACCATAAATAGAATTAACGAAGAGAGAAATAATTAGTTTTCAAAAAATAGCAACCAAAAATTTGAGTGTTTTAGGTTGCTATTTTTTTTGATTTTGGTTATTATTAATTGTAATAATCTGCAATAAATCAAGATATTTTGATAGAAGGTCTTTTGAGATTGCAAATAATTTTGCTATCAAAATAACAAAAAGGAATAATTGTGATTGGATTTTTGAATATATACAAGCCCAGTGGGATGACTAGTAATGCCGTTGTGCAAAAGATAAAAAAGAGATTTGGGCTTGACAAAGTTGGACATATGGGAACTCTTGATCCTATGGCATGTGGACTTTTGCCCATTGCTATTGGCAAAGCTACCAGACTATTTGATTACATGCTACAAAAAACCAAAACTTACACTGCAATTTTTGACTTTGGATTTGAAACCGATACTCTAGACATAACCGGTCAAGTTGTAGTATCGGACTTAGCGGATATCCAAGTTGGTCAAAAGATTGAAACAAGTCAAATAGATTTTTCATCTAGTGCAAAGTCGGACTTGGTGAGTGACGAAAAACTAACCAAAGCTTTGAGTTCAATGATTGGCAAACAAAATCAGATTCCGCCTAAATATAGTGCAAAAAATATTGACGGAGCAAGAGCATATGATTTGGCAAGAGCAGGTGTTGAGTTTGAACTGAGCCCAAAAGAAATTGAAATTTATAATCTTGAATTGCTTGAAAAAATCTCTGATTTAAGATACAAAGTGAGAATTACATGCAGTTCGGGTACTTATATTAGAGCAATTGGAAGAGACTTAGGGGAAAAACTAGGCACGCACGCAACAATGAGTTATTTGGAAAGAAGCGACTTGGGAGTATTTAATCTAAATAATTGTGTTATGCTTGATGATTTGCTTGCAGGCGATTTGGGTGATTACTTGCTTAGTCCTATTGATGTTCTCAAAACCTTTGATATTATAAAAGTTGATGACAAAGTCTTTCAAAACTTGATAGATGGAAAATTTGTTAAATGGACAGAGATTTCAAAAAATAGTTTTGTTATCTTTCAAGACAAACTATTAGGTGTTGCAAAACCTAGAAAAAATCAATTAAAACTAGATACTTTTTTAAAGGAATAATTATGATAAAATTCGGACCAGCAGGCAACTGCAAAACATTTTATGAGGACGGCTACAAAAGAACTATTGAAGCTCCCAAATGGCTATCTGAACATGGGCTTGATGCTTATGAGTATTCGTTTGGCAAGGGGTTTACACTCCCAGACGATACGGCGGTAAAAATAGGTGAAGAGATGAAAAAGTATGGCATTACAGTTTCTATACATGCACCATACTATATTAACTTTGCAACTCCAACTGACGAAATGGCAGAAAAGAGTTACTATTATGTGATAGAGAGCCTAAGAAAACTTAGATTAATGGGTGGAACTCAATTGGTTGTACATCCTGCTTCTCAAGGAAAAATGACAAGAGAAGAGGCTGTTGAGCTTACAAAAAAACGCCTTGAAGTTCTCAAACAAAAGATAATTGAGAATGGCTATGATGATATGTATGTTTGTCTAGAGACTATGGGTAAGTCGGCTCAAATAGGGACTTATGAAGAGATTTTGGACTTTTGCAAAATCTACGATAGATTTTTGCCTACATTTGATTTTGGACATATCAATGCTCTAACTCAAGGCACTCTAAAGACCTATGATGATTACAAAAAAATCATTGACAGAAGTATTGAAGTTATAGGACTTGAAAGAACCAAGCTTGCTCATATTCACTTTAGCAAAATTGAGTATGGAAGCAAAGGCGAAATTAAGCACTTGACACTTGAAGATAAGGTCTATGGCCCAGACTTTGAGCCATTGGCAAAATTGCTCAAAGACTATGATTTGAATTGTGTTGTTATATGCGAGAGCAGAGAATATATGGGCAGAGACGCAATGATACTCAAAAATATATACCAAAATATCTAAAATCAAACAAATTTGTTATTTTGTAAAAGAAATAACTACTATGCAGTTTTTTGTAAAAATTTATAGTATGTCAAAAATTTTGGCATACTTTTTTTTGTTAAAAAAAATTAAATGAAATTTGGATTAATAGAATGTAAAAACAAAAAGTATTTTTGTGTACTTACGGAGGTAAAAATGCTTGGTAATGTATTGCCAGCATCAATCGGAGATGCTGTTAACAAAATTCCATATAATTCACTTTGTGAACTAAGACTTAGGGCTAATTCACCAGCAATAGTTAATATTCTTGGTGAAAATTACTATTTGACACCAAATTCACTTACTAAAAATATGGATAGTGCACTAACTATTAGCAAGGGCGAAATATATTCAATCTTAAATAAAATTTCTAATAATTCAATGTATACAATAAACGACCAAATGTTAGAGGGATATGTAACTATAAGTGGTGGCATAAGAGTTGGAGTTTGTGGCGAACTTGTTGTTGTTGACGGCAAACTCAAGACCCTAAAAAATGTCTCATCTCTTAACTTTAGATTTCCGCATTTATTTAAGAACTGTAGTCTAAATATTTATCCATATATTGTAAGAAATGGTGAGGTCAAAAACACCCTTATAGTGTCTCCTCCAGGTGCTGGCAAAACAACATATTTAAGGGACTTGGTCTATCAGCTGTCAACCAAAGAAGATATGAAAAACATACTCATAGTTGATGAGCGAAATGAGATTTCTAGCGTTTTTGATGGCGAAAATACCAAATGCTTAAAGAATTGTGACATATACACTAATTGTTCCAAACAATTTGGATTTGTAAATGGAATTAGGAGCATGAAACCAGATATCTTGATTACAGATGAAATTAATATTGATACAGATATTGGCATTATAGAAAATGCTCTTACTAGTGGGGTCAAGGTTATTACAACTATTCATGCAAGTTCTATTATGGACCTAAAAAACAAGCCCAACTTCCAGACAATTTTGGACAAGCAGATGTTTGAAAGATTTGTTGTGTTGAGTGCATCAAATGGGATTGGAACTTTGGAAGGCATATTTAATGAAAATCTAAAACTTATAGGTGTTTGATGAAATTTTTTTTGATGATACTTTTGTTTTGTCTATTTATTTTGGTGGCAATTTGTACTTATCTCTATTTTTTGTTTAGAAAAAAACTTTTTGCAGATATGGTCTACATCGGAAAATATCTCAAAAACAACATTGCATTTAACAAAAATAATATAAACGAGTTGCTTTCGAATTCTTTTGAAAATGTTTCGCAGTCTAGTAAATTTATAATCAAAAACCATGCTAGAGTTGGTAAGTTTTGTTATAAAGGCGGAGATATACTCAATGATTTTTTTGGAAGTCTAGGTCATGGCGATGTTGGATTTGAGTGCAATAACTTGGATTATTATCTCAAAATATTTGATGAAAACTTGCAAAAATCCAGTCTCGAGATGAAATCCAAGGCGCTACTATATTTCAAACTTATTATTGGGCTTGGGCTAGCGGTTTGCATTATCCTAATTTAGATAGGGGTTTTTATGGATATAGAAATTATATTTAAGATTGCGGCTGTTGGGATACTAACGGCTGTTATAAATCAAATTCTCAAGATTGCTGGCAAAGATGAAATTGCTACATTTGTAACGCTTGCTGGAATAATTGTAGTGTTATTTAGTGTTGTCGGAATGATAAGTGATTTGTTTAATACAGTCAAATCTTTGTTTTCAGTTTATTAGGGGATAAAAAATGGAACTTATCAAAGTTATTGTTTTGGGACTGGTATTATCAATTATAACAGTACTTATGAAGTCAATCAAACCGGAGTACTCGCTTATTTGTGTAATTGTTGGAAGCATCATTTTGGTTATGTATATTCTGAGTGGAGTTCAGTCAATTTTTGATTATTTTTCGGAAATTGTAAGCAAGACTGGAATTGATAATGTGATGTTTAAGACGCTCCTAAAAATTATTGGCGTAG
This sequence comes from Clostridia bacterium, assembly GCA_016297915.1. Classification (GTDB taxonomy): domain Bacteria; phylum Bacillota; class Clostridia; order Christensenellales; family UBA1242; genus UBA11490. Next base: position 41,116 of record JAEDFU010000008.1, read on the forward strand.
GGTACTTGGTTGAGTTTTCGGCTGGGGTGTGTATTGATAGCGGAAATTCGTCTGTTGCAGACAAAATTGTTCTTGCAGGAAAGGTACTAATTTTTTCGCTAAGTATTCCAATTATTAGTAATTTGTTTAATATGATTATGGATTTGATATAAATGAAATTAAAAGTGATATCAAAAAAACTTAATATATCCAAAAAATTTCTTGTAGTAATTGGATTTTTGTTACTTGCAATACTTTCTACCTTAGTTCCAAAGTCTTTTGCAAACGCAGACAATGGTAATTCGCAGGAGGTCATGCAAGAAATAAGTTCAAGTGTATTTGATATTTTGGACGGTGTTGATTTAAGTCAAATGGAAGAGTTAGTCAGTGACATCGAAAATACTCCAATTCTTCAAAGCTCTGTGAGACAAAAAATCGAGAGTATTTTGCGTGGGGAGTACTTTACAAATTATACATCGTTAGCACCGGCACTGCTTAGTTTAATTTTTGGTGATATAAGGTCGGTTCTTCCGTTTGTTTTTAGTCTTATTGCAATTGGACTGCTTTGCAATCTGGTTACTAATCTTAGGTCGTCTAATAGTAATTTTAGTCCTATTGTTGATTTTATATTTTTGTCAGTCACTGTACTTATAGTGCTAGTCGTGTTCAAAAATATTTTGAGTACAACAAACAAGACTATAAGCTTGATACTTACACAAATGCAAATAATTTTTCCAATTTTAATCACTCTGCTTGGCACAATTGGCTCGGTGTCGTCAATTTCGATATACAATCCGCTTGTGGCAGTGCTTACAACTGGTGTTACATTTGTATTTGACAAATTGCTCTATCCAATTTTTATACTGGTTTTGATACTAACAATACTTGGACATTTGACGGATACTATTAAGTTTGACAAAATCAACGGATTTTTGATGTCTACATTCAAATGGACAATCGGCATTGTATTTACTCTATTTACTGGTTTTTTGAGCATACAAGGTATATCTGCTGGTAAATTTGACTCAGTTAGTATCAAAGCCACCAAATTTGCAATGAAGAGTTATATTCCAATTATTGGTTCTTATGTGTCTGACGGAATGGATTTTTTTGTACTAGGTGCAACTCTGGTCAAAAATTCAATTGGACTTGTCGGTGTTTTGATTTTGGCTGGAACAATACTCTCTCCAATTATTATGATAATTATATACAAGCTTGCGTTGCAACTAAGTAGTGGGGTCATGCAGATGACTGGCAACTCAAAAATCAGTGATTTTTTGGGCTCAGTCAGCAAAATACTTGTTTTGCCAATAGTCTTGATTGTTGGCATTGCATTTATGTACATAATTACTATTTGTTTGATAATGTGTACGGCTAATGTTTTGTAGAGGGGAGAAAATATGAAAGCTTGGCTAATTTCGATAGTAGGAATTGTATTTTTGGCGGTGCTCTTTGAACTTGTTTATCCACAGGGCAAGACCAAACAGTTTTGCAAGTCTATCTTTGGAATATTTGCAATATTTGTAATGCTCAGTCCTATATTTAAGTTTGACTATAGCAAGCTTAGTGGTGATGAAGTATCTACTAGTCTTAATTTGAATTTTCAAGAAGCCAAAGACAATTCAATTAAGCTCAAAGTTGAAAAAGCTTTAAATAACCACAATATTAATGGTGTTGATGTCGAAATTTCGAGTAAAATGCAAGACTTTGACTATTTGATTGAGAATATATATTTGGATACTACTAATATAGTTCTAACTGAAAATGTAACGCATACAAATAAATATGAAATAATTTTAGAGTTGATATCTAGCACACTTAATATTGATAGGGAGCAAATAATTATCTATGGATAAGGAAGTTGTAAATTTGGAGACTTTGATTGAAAATAGTCCCAAAAAAGAGAAATCAAAATTTAATATCTTAAAATATTTCAACGGAAAAAATCTCAAGATTATTATTTTGCTTATTGTGTTTGTCGTAGCACTAATACTTATTATGAATTTGTCTAAGGGAACAAGCAAAAATGTATCCAGTACAGTAAGCTCAAATACATACACCACATCTTTGGAATATTCCAAAATGCTTGAGAGTAAACTTGAGAGTGTGTTATCTCAAGTTAAGGGTGCTGGACAAGTTAAGGTTATGATAACCTTGGACGGCAGTCCCGAACTTGTGTATGCAATGGACAGTGACTCCAAAGTTAGCAATTCGTCCAGTGGTGGGACAACTACTACTAGTTCGCAAACGCCTATTATTGTTAGTAAAAATGGTTCGACAAGTCCACTTATATTAACCGAAATTTTGCCTAAGGTAAAGGGGGTGATTGTTGTTTCGAGTGGAGCAAATGATGTAAGTATCAAACTGGATATATTAAACTCAGTATCCACTTTACTCGGTATATCTACCGACAAAATAAATGTTTTAAAAGGAAATTAAAGGAGAATTAAATCATGAAAGAAAAGAAAGTCAAAAAAGAAAAAATTCACAAAAAATTATCTAGCAAAGCCAAGAAAATAATTATTCTTAGTGCATTTTGCTTGTTGTTGCTAGTTACTGGTGGTGTAAATATTTATCTAAATAATGTTGCCTCTAATCAAGCAAACGCAAATGTTCAAACATCTGCAAACTTTTTCAACAACTATCGTACAGACCGAAAAGAGACAAGAAATCAAGAGATTTTGTATCTTGATGCAATAATCGCAAGTGAGACTACTAGTGCCGAAGCCAAAGCTAATGCCGAAGCAGAAAGACTTAAACTTATCGCTAACATGGATAGCATCATGACTATTGAAAACTTAATCAAAGCCAAAGGTTTTGGAGATGTAATCGTATCTGCAACTGCAAATACTATCAATGTAATAGTTGAGACTAATGGTCTTACTAACGCCGAAGTAGCTCAAATTGTTGATGTTGTAAGAAACAACTCAGACTATTCTTTTGATAATATCAAAATCACCGAAGTATAAATCTTGTAAAAATCGCAAAATTTTCTATTTTTTCTAATTGCATAATTTGTGAAATTGTGGTAATATATCTTAAAGTGAGAGTTTATTTAATTTGAGGAAATAGAATTATGATGTACGATAACAAAAGTAATATCAAAAAACAAGCCAAAGGAAATGTAACCTATGGCAGTAATATAGTGCTATCTGTAATCAATCTTGCCACCAAGGAAATTGCTGGTGTTAGTAGCATTGTAACCAAGTTTAGTTCGGCACTCAAGAGATGGTTTAGCAATAACTATTATGAGGGTGTTAAGGTTACATACAACAAGGATGCAATGAATGTAGATGTTTACATCAATGTTTGCTTTGGTTATAATGTAACAGAGGTTGCTTACAGGGTACAAGAAAATATCAAAAATAGTTTGTCAGGCATGATTGATATTAAGATTAATCGTATTAATGTACATGTTTTGGGAGTTGAATTTCCTAAGGATGAACTTATATAAAAAACTAACCCTTGAATTCCAAGGGTTTGTTTCTTTTAAATAGGAGTGAATTATGAGTAGAAAAAAGAGTAGAGAATATGCTTTTAGATTGGTGTTTGAAAAGTTCTTTCACGAACCAGACACAAACTTTCCTGATGACATGGAGGATATTGTTCTTGAAGAAGAGGACAGAGACTTTGTAAACCACCTTATTGGCGGGATTAATCAAAACTATGATAGCATTATGGAGACAATCAAAACAAATACTGTAGGATACGAACTTGAGAGAATTTACAAGATAGACTTGGCAATCTTGGTTCTTGCTGTGTTTGAATTGAAATATGATGATACGCCCAAAAATGTCGTTATTAACGAGGCTATTGAATTATCCAAAAAATATTCAACTGACAAGAGTTATAGTTTTATAAATGGAGTACTTGCAAAGATAGTAAATGAGTGATAATTACTTTTCGGTCGCACAAATTAATAGTTATATCAAAAATATTTTTGAAGCAGAAATTATGCTCCAAAATATTTGTGTGTATGGAGAAGTAAGTTCTTACAATGTATCAAATGGCATTGCGTACTTTAATATCAAAGACGAAAGCGGTCTGCTTTCTTGTGTGCTATTTGGTGCAAAAAATTTTGATACGCCAAATATTGGAGATGTAATTCTTGTCAAGGGTGGCATGAGTTATTATGCCAAGGGTGGCAAGTTATCTTTTAATGCAACATCAATAATGCCATATGGCAAGGGGCTTTTGTACGAAAAGTTTTTGAAACTCAAGGCTAAACTTCAAGAGCTTGGATATTTTGATGAAGCTCGAAAAAGACCTGTTCCAAAGAGAGTCAGAAGAATTGGCGTTGTAAGCAGTCCAACTGGAGCAGTTATTAGGGATATAATTGATGTAACACATCGTAGGAATGACACTATAGATATTGTTTTGTATCCTGTCAAGGTTCAGGGTGTTGGTGCAGATGCAGAGATTAGCCAAGGGATTAAATTCTTTTCGGATTACGAAAAAGTCGATGTAATTATAGTTGCTCGTGGCGGTGGCAGTGCTGAGGACTTAGAGCCGTTTAATAGCGAGATAGTTGCAAATGCAACCTTTGAGTCAAAAAAACCAGTTGTTTCAGCCGTTGGTCATGAGACGGACTTTACGATAATTGATTTTGTTGCAGACCTTAGAGCGCCGACACCGTCTGCAGCTGCAGAACTTGTTGCTTGGCGAAAAGATTTGGAGATTGAAAATATTGCTAAATATACTCTATCTATAGAGAAAAATCTCAAAAATAAATTTACATTTATTCAAAAAGATATTGACATATTTTATGAAAAATTAGATAATATTGCATCAAACAAAATCATGAAACAAACTATTGTTTTGGATAGGTTTGTAGTCAGATTGCAAGAATTTGAAAATATTGTTGACAAAAAAACAACTACTTTGGACAAATATAATCTTAGTCTAATTGGAAGTAATCCCGAAAAGATATCCAAAATGGGTTATAGCAAGGTTTTTCAAGACGGCAAGGTTATAAATAGCGTCAAAAAATTAAAAGACGGAAAAATTATTGTGTCAATGATAGACGGACAAATTGAAAGTAAAATTTAGGGGAAATTATGGATTTTGAAAAAAAACTAAATGAATTGCAAGAAATATGCGGTCAAATGGAAGACGAAAACTTGTCGCTTAGCAAGGGGTTGGAACTTTATGAAAAGGGTGTAACGATTGCCAAAGAATGTTATCAAGAATTGAATAGTGTCAAAGGCAAGGTTACAGTAATCAAACAAGACTTAGACAAATTCAAAGAAGATTTATTAGACTAGGAGAAATTATGAAACTAACAGAAATGTTTTTTAGGACATTTAGAGAAGATCCAGCAAATGCAGAGATTAATAGTCACAAGTTGCTTGTAAGAGCTGGATATATTAAGCAAATGGGCAATGGCATCTTTACTTATTTGCCATTGGGACTAAGAGTGCTTGAAAATATCAAAAAAGTTATAAGAGAAGAGATGAATGGTGCTGGGGCAATTGAACTACAAATGCCAATTTTGTTGCCTCAAGAGATATATGCTCACAGACTAAATACTTTTGGCAATACTATGTACAAATTGAAAGATAGTACTGGCAAAGACTATTGTTTAGGACCAACTCACGAAGAGCCTTTTACATACTTGGTCAAAGAGAGTATCAATAGTTACAAACAACTCCCAATCACTCTATATCAAATTCAAAACAAATATCGTGATGAAATCAGAGCAAGATTTGGATTGCAAAGAGCCAAAGAATTTATAATGAAAGACGCATATTCGTTTGATACAAGTGAGGCTGGACTAGACATTTCGTTTGGCAAAATGAAAAATGCCTATACAAACATCTTTACAAGACTTGGTCTTGACTTTGTGCCAGTAGAGGCAGACAATGGTGTAATGGGTGGTTCTGGCTCGACAGAGTTTATGGTTAAGGCAGATATTGGTGAGGATGAACTACTTGTTTGTGACTGTGGATTTGGTGCAAATGTCGAAAAGGCTGAATGTGTTGAGGATGATAGGGACAATTCAAATACTATTAAGTTTACAAGAGAAATGGTACATACTCCTCATGTAAAGACTATTGATGAGTTGACTGAATTTTTGCACACAGATAATACTAACTTTGTCAAAGCGGTTGTTTATTCGTCAGACAAGGGTGTGGTTGTTGCACTTTGTCGTGGGGATAGAGAGATTGAAGAAGTTAAACTCAAAAACAATTTGGGTGTAATTAGTCTTGAAATGGCTACTCCAGAGCAAATTATGGCAATTGGCTCATGTGCAGGATTCGTTGGTGCAATTGATCTAAAAGACGCAATTGTAATTGCAGATAATGATGTTAAACATATGGTTAACTTTGTAATCGGTGCAAATTTGCAAGATTATCACTACATCAATGCAAACCTTGATGATTTGCATATTGATTACTTTGCTGATATCAAAAAGATGCAGGCTGGAGATAAATGTCCTCACTGTGGCAGACCTGTTAAGGTTGTTAGAGGAATAGAGGTTGGACATATATTCAAACTTGGAACAAGATATACTAAACAACTTGAATGTAAGTTCTTAGACGAACAGGGCAAGTCTCAGTATATGATAATGGGTTGTTATGGAATTGGTGTAAGCAGAACTCTAAGTGCCTTGGTTGAGCAAAACTGTGACGAAAAGGGAATTGCATGGCCAGAGATTGTTGCTCCATACAAACTAGAAATCGTTATCGCTAATAACAAAGATGAAAATCAAGTTAAACTTGCAAACAAACTATATCAAGAGTTGAATACCAAAGAAGATATTGTTTTGCTTGATGACCGAAATGAGAGTTTTGGTGTAAAACTTAACGACGCTGAGCTTATTGGTGTGCCTTACATTGTCATTGTCGGTCGTGGGGCAGTAGACAATAAGATTGAGTTTATCAAGAGAAAAGACCTGAGCAAAATCGATGTAGATGCTACCGAATTTGTGAGTGTCTACAATCAAAAAGCGTAATATGGGACGCATAATAATATAATATAATATAATATAAGATTAATAACAAAAATGCTTTGATAGTTGTTCTTAGTTAAATTAATTATATTTAACTTTGGATAAACACAAGTCAAAGTATTTTTTTTAAGTTATACTTTTGGATTATGCAAGAGTCGGTGAATAAACCAAGAATAAAAAAATTTTTATTGTAGTTATTAAAAAATAAAATATTAATTTTGTGTGATTATTTATGCAAAAATTATGCATAAGTAGGGGATTTTGGTGTCCAATTTTTAAAAATATGTTTAAAAAATGGCTAAAATAGGCGAGTATACAAAAAATTGCATAAATATACATTTTGAAAAATCATCATGCATAATCATGAATTTTTATAAATAAAAAAATGAATAAATATTCAAAAACCCCTTGCATAAAGATTAAAGTTGTTGTATAATTATTGCAATCACGGAAAAGTGATAGAAGATAATTGCTTGGTGGAAGCAATTGTTTTCAAACAAATTAATTACATTTTGAGGTGGATAAAATGGCTCGTAATTCAAGGCAATCAAAGATACTAGAATTGATTTCTACTAATGAAATAGAAACTCAAGAAGAACTAGTGTCATCACTAAAAGATGCAAACTTTGATGTAACTCAGGCAACTATCAGTAGAGATATTAAGGAATTGGGACTTATCAAAATCTTGACTGATAGCAAAAAATACAAATACGCCGTTGTGAGTTCGTCTGTTCAAGCATTATCAAACAAGTGCTTAAACATTTTCAAAGAGTGTGTTATCTCAGTAAAATCTGCAATGAATTTGACTATCGTCAAGGTAATCAAAGGAACTGCAGGAATGGTAAGCAATCTAATAGACCAATTATCTATGTCACAAATCTTAGGCTGTACTTATGGGGATGATACAGTCATGGTAATCACATCTGATCAAGATGATGCATACTTTGTGAGAGACAAATTGAATTCGTTACTTAATTAGTTTGTTTGTTGTTTTTGAAAAATACAATTTTTTAATTGTATTTTTTTTTGACTTAGTTTAAAATACTTGTGTAATTATATTTCAAAAGGACAAATATGTTAGAGACTATCAAAATTACTAATCTAGCACTGATTAGCAAATCTCAAGTGGATTTTGGGAGTGGCTTTAATGTGCTTACTGGTGAGACTGGTGCGGGAAAATCTTTGCTTGTGGACGCACTGCTTTTTTTGAATGGTTCGAGAGCAGACAAAACTCTTATCAAGACCGGCTGTGATTTTGCACGAGTTGAGGGAGTATTTGATGTTGATACAAATAATTCAAAACTAAATGATATCTTAAGTTCGGTTGGAATTGAAAACGAGGGGACACTACTTATCTCGAGATATTTTTCGCTCAGTGGCAAAAACGAGTGTAGAATCAATGGCGAGATTATTACTCTAAATATTTTGAGAAAAGTTACAAGCGAGATTATAGACATCTTTGGGCAAAACGATAGTATGGCACTGCTTGACCCTAATAATCATCTCAAAATCATTGACGATTTGATTGCAGACAAACTGAGTCCTCACAAAGATGAACTTGCTACAAAATTATCTGAGCTACATAGGATTAATTCGGATATATCTAGTCTTGGCGGAATTGACAAGGACAGAGAGAATAATATAAGACTACTTGAGTTTCAAATAAAGGAAATCGAAGATGCAGACTTGAAAGAAAACGAAGAGGATGAGCTCAAGTCTAAGATAAAGATTATGGAGAATAGCGAAAAGATTTATTCGTCGTTATCTGAAACAGTTGAAGTTCTTGACGGCGAGTACTCCATATCTAATATGCTCAAAACTGCTATAAACTCACTAAATACAGCTATCAATTTTGACGATACTCTATCAAATGAAAAAGATAGATTGTACTCGTGCAAGTACGAGATTGAAGATATTGTGTCTAATATTAGCGACAAACAAAATCAAATTCACTATGACGAGAGAGAACTCGACCAACTAAACGATAGACTTACATATATTAAGGACTTAGAGCGAAAATATGGCAATACAATTGCAGATGTTCTTGAGTCAAAAAATAAGTTTGAAGATAGACTAAATATTCTTGTAAATGCTGACGAGGAGTTGCAAAGACTAACTCTTAATAAGTCTCACTTGTTAGATGAAATAGTTGCAATTTGCAAGACTTTGCAAAATATTCGAAAAATCGAAGTTGTGGATTTTAAAAAATCTATTGAGACCGAACTTAAAAAACTTGGCATGAAAAACGCTCAAGTCGATGTTGAGTTCAAAAATGAAATAAATAAGGATAATATCGAAAAAATTGTAAACTCAGATGGTGCAGATAGTATTGAATATTTATTTAGTGCCAATTTGGGATTTGAGCCAAGACCACTCAGCAAAATTATATCAGGTGGCGAAATGAGTAGATTTATGCTTGCAATGAAATCTATTGCAAGTAGCAAATCATCTAAGACTTGTATCTTTGATGAGATAGACACAGGTATTGGTGGTGAGATTGGCAATGCTATTGGCGAAAAAATTTGCGAAATCTCTCGAAATTGTCAAGTTATTTGTATTACTCACTTGGCACAAATTGCTTGCTTTGGAGATAATAACTATAAGATTGCCAAGTTTGACGAAAACGACAATACAATAACAACTGTAACTCTGCTTGACGACAAAGCCAAGGTTACTGAGATTGCAAGGATGCTTGGCAATTCGCAAAGTGAGAGCTCGCTTAAACTTAGCCAAGATATGCTGGATTCAGCAAGAGTATTCAAATCCAAACAAAATTAAGCAGTTATCCCAAGTTTTACCAACTAGAACTACGCATAAAATAGGACTTTTTATACAAAATACTTCTAAGTAATTTAGGAGTATTTTTTGTATGAAAAGGAAAAAAGTTGTACCAATAATACTTATATTTTTCTTTGCGATAGTATCAATTTTTTTTCCATATGACCTACTTTTTAGCCTCACAAACGATATGTTTGTAACACACGAAGAACTTGACGATATTCTAAAAAACGATTGGCTAATTTCGTCTCATGTAGTAAGCGTATCTGCTAAAGACGATAACGATTTTGATAAATATATTATTAATTATAAGTTATTTAACTTATTTAATATCAAAAAACTCAAAGTTAATGTTGTAGACCCAGACAGATATTTTGCCGGTGGTGAGACTTTGGGGTTTTCGTTGCAATCTAAGGGAGTTATACTAATTGGTGGAAACTATATTCTATCCAAAAATGGAATTGAGAGACCATTTGAAAATAGTGGGCTCAAAACAGGAGATATTATCACCAAAATTGACGGAATAGAGATAAATAATGTAGAAGATATCTCCAAAATTCTCAAAAATTTTGAGGGTGGAAGTGTAAGCCTTACTGTTACTCGAAGTGGTGAGACTTTTGAGGTAGAAATTAGCCCAGCGCTAGATAGCATGACAAACACATACAAACTTGGGCTTTGGGTCAAAGAGGACGCAGTGGGGATAGGTACTTTGTCCTTTGTAAATGCAACGACCAAGAGATTTGGCTCGCTTGGCCATTCAATTAACGATAGTGAGACCAATGAGTGTATCAAGGTTAGTGGTGGAAACATCTACGAAAGCAAAATTTTGGGTATCAAAAAAGGCAAAAGTGGCAAGGCTGGTGAACTAATTGGAACATTTAATAGAGAAAATGTAATAGGAACTGTTGACAAAAACTGTGAGTATGGTGTTTATGGTTTTGTGGATAGTGTAGAGACTATTACAAAAAACAAAACTGCCGTAGATATTGGAGGCAGACTTTCTGCCAAGCCTGGCAAAGCACAAATTCTTACTTGTCTTGACGGAGACGAAATCAAAGCTTATGATATTGAGATTATCAAGACAAACTTTCAATCGGCTTGTAACGAGAAGAGTATGGTCTTGAGAGTTACAGACAAAAATCTTATTGCCAAGACCGGTGGAATTGTTCAAGGAATGAGCGGAAGTCCAATTATCCAAGATGGCAAATTAATTGGTGCAGTCACTCATGTATTTGTAAACGATGCAACCAAGGGTTTTGGCATATATATCGACTGGATGCTTGAGCAATAAAAAATGAGCAGGGGTTATCTGCTCATTTTTTGTTGATATATATTTACATGCAGTGTCCTGCACCACTTGCACCCAATTGGCGAGTATAATCTTTTATGTTTTCAATTTCTTTAAATGCCATATTGTTCTCCTTATAGGACTATTGCATGAAATTTTTATAAAGTAAAATAAATAGAACTTGAAATTATCACATATTTTTGCGAAAAACCATTGACAAATGGGTGATAAGTGGATATAATTGTCTTGTAGTTTAAAGAAGAAGACCACTTCTCACCCATCGAATTTCGTTTTGATGTGGTAAATATAATAAATTTTATTTATTGTGAGGAGTGGGTAATTTGATGTTACTCACTTTTTTTAATCTATAAAAATATTTTTTGGGGGTATACCACTATTAAAGAGTTAATCATTAATGAACAAATTAGAGTTCCACAAGTTAGACTTGTTGGAAGTCAAGGCGAGGCACTTGGAATTATGTCCATATCTGATGCTAGAGCCAAAGCAGACGAGGAAGGACTTGATTTGGTACTTTTGTCACCAAATGCTGTTCCACCAGTTTGCAAAATTATGGATTATGGCAAACACAAGTTTGATACCATAAAGAAAGAAAAAGAAGCCAAGAAAAAACAAAAAGTGTCTGAGGTCAAAGGCATGCAACTTAGCATGAACATCGCCGATAACGATATGCAATTCAAGGCAAAAAATGTTCGTAAATTTTTAACAAATGGCGACAAGGTTAAGGTGTCACTTAGAATGTTTGGTAGACAACTTGCCAATCCTCAAATGGGTATGCCAATTATGCAAAAATTTTTTGATATGCTAGCAGATGTAGGCGAACTTACTAGTAAGCCTGAGATTAATGGTAGACAAATTGTAATGGTTATATCGCCAAAAAGTACTAAATAAATAAACAAGGAGAAAAAAATTATGCCTAAGCAAAAAACACATACAGGTGCAAAAAAGAGATTTAAACTAAAAAAATCTGGACTAATCAAAAGAAACAAAATGAATAGAAGACACATCTTAACTAAGAAAACTCCTTCAAGAAAGAGAAGACTTAGAAAGGGTGGATATGTTGCAAAAGCCAACGAAAGAAATATCAAAGAGTTGCTTTCAGCATAACTAAAAAGGAGAAATGACTTATGAGAATTAAAAGAGCAGTTAATGCAGTTAAAAAGAGAAGAAAAGTACTTAGAAGTGCCAAGGGTTACTGGGGTGCAAGAAGCAAACTCTACAGAGTAGCAAAACAAGCAGTTATGAAATCTGGTCAATATGCTTACACAGGCAGAAGACTCAAAAAAAGAGATTTCCGTCAACTATGGATTGCAAGAATCAATGCTGGATGCAGACAAAATGATATGTCTTACAGCCAATTTATGCATGGTCTAAAGGTTGCTAATATTGACCTTAATAGAAAGGTTCTATCTGACCTTGCAATTTCTGACGAAAAAGCTTTTTCAAGCCTAGTTGCTACTGCAAAAAAAGCACTTGCAAAATAATTAAATTTGTTTAGCCTAAATCAAGAAAAACCTCTTGATTTGGCTTTTTTAATAGGTTATTTAATTTATGATTACAAGCAAAGATAATAAGTTAATCAAATATTTGATTGCTATCAAGGACAAAAAACAATCAAGATTAGACTCAGTTTGTCTAATTGAGACATACAAAATTGTCAGGCAAATGATAGATAATGGCAGGGTTACCCACATAATTTGTGTTGAGGAAAAAAGGGATTTGTTTCAAAATTTGGGCATCCCTCTAGACACAATATCTGGTGGTATTGCTAATTTTATCTCGGATGCAAGCACAACAGATGGTGTATTTGCAATTTGTAGGATAGAGACGCCAGATACTATCAACTACTCAAGATGCTTGATCCTTGATAATCTACAAGATCCGTCAAACTTAGGCTCAATTGTTAGGAGTGCTAGGGCGTTTGGATTTGATACAATCTTTGCTATAAACTCGGTTTATCCATTCAGTTTTAAGTGTATTAGATCAAGCATGGGATATATATTTGATATCAATTTAATTGAGATAACCTACGAAAAATTAAAAGAAACCAAATTCGAAAAAGACATAAAATTTGTTTGTGCGGATATGTTTGGAGAGAGTATCGAAAAATTTGATAAAAGACCGCAAAATCTTGGGGTAATTATTGGGAGTGAAGGTAAGGGTGTTAGTGATATTTTGAAAGATATGGCAGACTATACTGTGTCTATCCCAATGCAAAACCAAGTTGAAAGTCTAAATGCCAGCGTTAGTGCATCAATATTTATGTTTAATCTAAAAAAATAATGAGGTAATTTTATGTCAGGACACAATAAGTGGACAAAAATTAAAGGTATAAAAGAAAAGAACGATCAACAAAATGCCAAGATGTATACCAAAATCGGCAGAGAGATTGCTGTTGCCGTTAAACTTGGCGGTGCTGACCCAAATTCAAATTCACAACTAAAAAATATTATTGCCAAAGCAAAAGCTATCAATATGCCAAACGATAATATCAATCGTAGTATCAAAAAAGCTAGTGGTGAACTCAACTCGGTTAACTACGAAGCAATGACATACGAAGGTTATGGTGTTGGCGGTAGTGCAGTTATTGTTCATGCTTTGACAGACAACAAAAACAGAACAGCAAGTGATGTTAGACATGTATTCGATAAATTTGGTGGCTCTCTTGGAAGCAATGGTTGCGTCTCTTATTTGTTTAGCAAAAAAGGCGTTATTTATGTACAAAGAGGCACAGGAATTTCGGACGACGATATGATGATGACAGCACTTGAAGCTGGTGCAGATGATATAGCTATTGAGGATGAAGTATTTGAGATTTATACATCTGCAGAAGCTTTTGATACAGTCAAGGAAAATTTGGAGAGAGTTGGTGTTGCTATTGCTGATAGTTCAATAGACCTAATTCCTTCCAATTATGTAGAGCTTACTCCAGACAAAGAGGCTACATTCCAAAAAATGATAGATGCTCTTGAGGACAGCGACGATGTTCAAGAAGTTTATCACAATGTAAATCTATCTAACGAAGAATAAAATTTGAGTTATGTATCAAAAAAAAATTCCCACAAATAATGTGGGAATTTTTGGTTTTTATATTATTTTTTGTCTAAACTTTTTCCGCATTTTTCGCAGAATTTGTTTGTGCTTTTATTGATAAATTTGCAGTTTGGACATTCATTTTTGACTTGAGTGCCACATTTTGGACAAAAGACAGTCTCGGGTTTAATTGTCTCTCCACAGCTGGGACATATGTTGCCTACTGTTTCGTGAATTAGATTTGATGTATAGCCAGTTATTACAATCTTGAGACCCAATGAGGTAATCATTGAACCGATTCCTGCTACAACCCCAAATGGAATAAATAGAATAAATGGAATAACTGTGCCTGCAATATTTGTATTTCCAGTTGACGCCGAACTATATCCAGAAATGGCAAACATTGCAAAGCAAACAAACACACCAAGAAATCCGCCGATAGTCATAGGCAACCCAATAGATAATAGTTTTTTTCTTAATCGTTTTGCTTTTTCGCAATTAGCGACATTGTTAACATCGGCGTTTAGTTGTTTGATTGTATCTTCTAAATTTCTAAACATTATGTTCTCCTTTGAATTTTTTTGGCAGTATAACATAATTTTGTCTGTTAGGCAAACTATTTAATTGGTTTTTGAATGTCATTAGATATTTTGCAAAGTTAATGGTTATTTTAACTTTTTTCTAAAACATTTGTTTGACTTATATTATTTAAAAAGTTATACTAATTGGTATTAGGAGATTTTATGATTATACTAGGAATTGACCCTGGACTTGCTATAGTTGGATTTGGCGTTATTGACAAGGGTAAATACAAAACTGAGGTTATTGATTATGGCGTAATTACGACGCCTAAGGAAGATACTCTGCCTATGAGACTTGAAAAGATTTATAATGGCATATGTGCTCTTATTGACAAATATCAGCCTGAGCATGTTGCTTTGGAGGAATTATTTTTTAATACAAACATAACAACTGGAATCTCTGTTGCAGAGGCTAGAGGAGTAATTCTGCTTGCATGTATTCACAAAAAACTCAAACTCTATGAATATACTCCTTTGCAAATCAAACAGGCTTTGACAAGCAATGGAAGAGCAGACAAGCAACAAGTGCAATTTATGGTTAAGGCTATTCTTAATCTTAAGAGTATCCCAAGACCAGACGATGCAGCTGACGGTCTTGCAGTTGCACTCACACATAGTCAGACTAATCTGCTTTTGTCTGGAACAGATATTCACTAAGTGGGTGTTTAGGACTTATTGAATAATTTTTGTAAGATTTAAGCAAAGTCTGAAAAAAACAATGATTTTGCCGTGATATATGACAAAAAATCTTATATCATGTAGAAAATATAAACTATCGGAAGTAAATTTTGAAGCGAGTTCAAAATTTGTGCTAACGCACTCGCAAAATTAAAATTTTGCACTTCCTTGTTTGAATAAACATCAGTTTTGCTTGAAAATGACTTCGTCGCTTTCAGACAAAACTTTCGATAATATAAACTAAGTGATGTTGCTTTGTTCATTGCAATCACAAATCAATTTGCTAACGCAAATCCGTT
>JAEDFU010000020.1 GCA_016297915.1 Clostridia bacterium
ATCGTTGTTTGCCAAATCGTTGTTAGTTAAATTATTGTTAGGCAACACTTCGTTGTCTGTAACATTATCATTACTCAAAGTACTATTATCCTTAACAATTACTTCGTCAGCAGTATTGTTTAAATTGTTGCTATCAGAAATATTATCATTTGAATCTCTTAATTCATTGCGATAAGTATCAACATTACCATTGGTATTGTTATAAGTATCAATATTTTTGTAAGTCCTAGTCTCGGTTACAACATTATCATTTGTTTCAATTTTGTCTTCAACCAAAACATTGTCTGTGTTTTCTGGTGTAGAATTTGTGTTGTTAACCAAATCGTTATTTTCTGTATTGTCAATGTCGTTGTTCTGAATATTGTCATGAGATTGATTGTCAAGTTTGTCTTGAACCACATAAGTATTCTCATTGGCGTTATTCAAATTGCTATTGTCAACTTGACTACTTTCAATGATAGTGTCTCTATCAATTTTATTCTCGTCAGATAATTTATCTTCGCTTTTGTAATCAGTAGTTGATTTGTTTTGATTAGTTTTGGCATTGTTCAAATCTTCAATTACAACAGAATTGTTATTGCTATTTTGTGCATCCTGAAGTAAATATTTGATTTGTTCAAGAGTGGCGATTGCGTTTTCGTGGTAAGAAATTCTTGTATCTATTTGATTTAAAATTTTGAGATAATTGCTATTTGCAATATCAATGCTTTGAGCGATTCCTGTGTTTGTCGAAGAGATTTTGTTAATTTCGTTGGTCAAACTACCATTTGCATTTCTCAAATTTTTGATAGTGGTTTTCATATCTTCGATATAATTATTAAGTGCCATTACTTGATTGTATGTTGGAGTACAGTTGCCAGTTAGTACACATTCATTTAGTTCTTTGGCGTCTTGAATATTATCAATAATAATTATCTTATAGTTTGCTAGGGTATTGTTTGCCTCAACAACATCAGCTGTCATTGTGTACAATTTTTGAAGTTTCTCTACATATTTTCCAAGACTTGTATTCGCACTATCATAGTTGATATTGCTTATAAATCTAGGATTGTATCTTAAATAATCTGGAGTAAATGAGCTTTCGCTATAGTATATAATTTTGTAAGGCTCATTCTTGATTTGATTGTCTGATGTCTTGTTTGAATCATCAGAAATCTCGTCAGTAGATTGCTCATGATCGATTGTTGTATCAGTGATGACGGTATTGTTATCATCGCTACTGCTTGTAATTGTTTCGGTGTTTTTGATTTCGTCTGTATTGTGATTTTCATTTGAATTATCTACTGTTGTTGTAGTAATCTCAGCACTTTCTTGTGGAACTACAATAGTTTCTTCGGTGGTTGTTTTGAGGTCGCCAATATTTGTATGGTCAAAATTTTCTTGATTTTTATTAATATTTGTATTGTTGTCGACTGTATCATTATTGACATTATCTATAGAATTATTGTCAGAAACTATATCATTATTTTGTAAATAATTTAAGTTTGTGTCATTTTCTAACTTATCTGCAACTAATTTTTGGTTGTCTGTAGATAATAATTGAACATTTAATTTTTCGTTGTTTGCTGAAATTTTTTGTAAGCAACTTTTTGTTGCTTGTGTAAGATTTGTGTTTGGCATTGTTGTTACGCATGACTTTTTGCATGACGAACAATTGTTATTGTTGTCTAGTATTAATGTGTTTTTGCAACTAGTGCAATTGCCATTGCTATCGCAAATTACAGTTTGCTTGCAACTATTACATACACCATTGTCACCACAAGTGTATGTGTTCTTGCAGAGTTTGCAATTGCCATTATTGTCACAGTAGAGTCTATTTACAAGCTCGTTTTTTAGAGCTTGAGTTAAGTCGTCTTTTAGACTAATCTCATCGGTTTGCAAGTTGTCGTTAGTAGTATAAGTTACGCTTGGCTCAATATTTTCGGCTTGTGCGAGTACAGTGGTTCTGCCTCTATTTGGTGTAGGGACAGATGTGGTAGTTATTTTGTTTAGTTCGTATATATCATTGCTGACCAAATATTCGTTGTCAATAGTGTCGAGCCTATTTACGGTGTTATAAAGTAGGTTCAAATTTTTGTTAAGTTCTTTTGATGCTTGAATGGTTGCATCTGTTGAATTACATCCAATAAGCATTATGCATATCAAAAGTAAACTTGTTAGTATTATAAAAGTTTTTTTCATACAATTCTCCTGATTTTAATTTTTAGGTTATTTGTATTTTGCATAGAAAAACAAAAAATATTTATTTTTTTTGTAATTTTGATTAAAAAGTTTTTTTTTAGTGAAATATTTATTAATTGGATATTTTATTTGAATTTGTGTAATCTCAAGTCTTTGAATAAATTGTATTTTTAGCTTTGTCTAAGTTCAATGAATATCCGCTGTATTTATTTGTGATGTGGAGTTGCTATGGATTCTATTGAGAGAAATAAAAAATATAATGCGTATGTTGATGCAAAAAAACCTCAGACAAAAAATTTTCCTACGCTAATTTATGCGTATCTGGTCGGTGGATTTATTTGTATGATTGGTCAAGGCATACAGGATACTTTGCTTGCAATCTTTCCTACTATGAGTACCGAGAGTGCTGGTGCATGGATGTTAATTGTACTTATATTCCTTGCAAGTTTTTTGACGGCCATAGGTGTTTATGATAGAATCGGTGTTTTTGCCGGAGCTGGGTCTATAGTTCCAATTACTGGATTTTCCAATTCGATAACCAGTCCAGCTATGGAGTTCAAAAAAGAAGGTATCATATTTGGACTTTGTGTTAAGATGTTTACTGTAGCAGGTCCAGTTATTGTAAATGGACTTGCAATCTCGGTAATTGTTGGAATAATATATTTGTTTTTATAGTGCTTGCAAGTTGCGTTTTGAATTGATGTTTTTTATTGCAGCTATTATTAAGCAAAACGCACTTGATTTTGAGACATAAGTAGTTTTTGATATCTATATGATATTAAATATTTAAAATAGGTGAATTATATGAAGAAGAGTAGAAAGCAAACAATTGTCTTTAAAAACGCTCCAAAAATTATAGGAAATTACACAATAGTAGGACAAAAAGAGGGAAATAGTAACTTCAAAAATTACTTTGATTATGTGCTAAAAAACGATTTGTTTGGCGAAAAAACATTTGAAAATGCCGAAAGAAAAATGCTTGAGCATGCTATTTGGAATGCGCTGGATAATGCACATTTGGATAGCAAAGACCTTGATTTATTGATTAGTGGAGATTTGCTAAATCAAATTATATCCTCAAGTTTTGCTGCAAGGCAATTCGATGTAACTTATTTGGGACTATATGGTGCTTGTAGTACAATGGCTGAGACGCTAGCTGTAGGTTCAGCTTTTATAGATGGCAATTATTTTTCGAAAGTTGCATGTGCTACCGGAAGCCATTTTAGTAGCGCTGAAAGGCAGTATAGGTTTCCACTTGAACTCGGCAATCAAAGACCTCCGGTGAGCCAGTGGACTGTGACTGGAGCTGGATGTACGATTTTAGGAGACTCTGGTGGAGACAAGGAGATAGTGAATGCAACATTTGGAAAAGTGACGGATTTTGGAATAAATGATGTAAATAATATGGGGGCAGCAATGGCACCTGCAGCAATGAGCACATTGATTGCACATTTTGAAGATACAAAGACGACTCCTGAAGATTATGATTTAATTTTAACAGGGGATTTGGGCAAACTTGGCAGTGAAATTCTTATGGATTTAATGGAGAATAAGGGGTATAAACTCAAAGAAAATTATAAGGATTGTGGGCAAATGATTTTTAATAATAATCAAAAGTCTTATCAAGGTGGATCTGGTGCAGGTTGTAGTGCGGTTATACTCAATTCTTATGTTATGCAGAAGATGAAAGAGGGGGTGTATAGTAGGGTATTGTTTGCAGCTACAGGGGCTCTGCTTAGTACTACAAGCAGTCAACAAGGCAATACGATACCAGGTATTTGCCATGCAGTCGAAATCAGAAATTGTGCCGATAAAAAGGAGAAAAAATAATGTTACTTACTTATTTAAAAGTGTTTTTGGTTGGTGGGTTTATATGTATGCTTGGTCAGATATTGATAATAAAGACCAATATGACAAGCTCAAGAATTTTGGTGCTATTTGTTTGTATTGGTGCGGTTATGGAGGCGTTTGGATTGTATGATCCAATAGTAAACTTTGCATCAGCTGGCGCGACGGTTCCTATTACTGGATTTGGCAGAAGTCTTGCAAAGGGAGCTATTGAAAGCATAAAGGAAAAGGGATTGCTTGGAGTTCTTACTGGTGGACTTACTGCCACTGCTGGAGGAATTACCGGAGCTGTTATATTTGCATATATATTTTCACTTATCTTTAGTAGTAAAACCAAAAAGTACTGATTTAACATCTTATATTTATTTATAATTATGTATAAATATAACTAATAAAAATATTATTATTGTTTTTAGATTTATGGTTTTTTTCGTGTGCTTGGGAATTTTTAATTACAATTAATATTCTAATATGATATTTATATAATTTTAGATAGATTATTTTATTTTGTTATTTTTTGGAGTTGGACAAGCATATAATGTTATGTGAAAAATAGGATATTAAGTATATTTGGCAAAATTAAACTTAATAAAAAAAAGATTACAAAAATCTCAATAATAAGTTTTGTTGTTATTGTAATTTTTGTAATTTTTGCATATATGATAAATCCAGTAATTATGGATACGGTTGAACTTAAATCCAAAGCACTTGCAACAAGGGCTATGAATAGCTCTATAGCTGATGTCGTTATGAATTCAATTGTATATGATGATTTGGTAAATATAATAAGCGATGAGTTTGGAAATATTAGCATGATTCAGGCAAATTCTTTGGAAATAAACAATTTAAGCAAGGATTTGGCTCAAACATGCGAAACTCGAATAGAAGATTATGGCAAAAGTGGTGTAGCAATACCATTGGGAACTTTTACTGGTATTCCATTGTTTGTTGGAAGAGGCCCGAGAATAAAAGTAAAAATGACGCCAATTGGTAGTGTAATGTGTAAATTTGTATCGCATTTTGAGAGCGCCGGCATTAACCAAACCGTTCACAAAATCTATGTAAAAATTAAAGCGAATGTCGGTGTTGTAATGCCTCTTAGCAGTTGCAATTTTTCGGCAGAGCAGGAAGTGTTGATTAGTGAAAGTGTAATTGTTGGGCAAGTTCCAGAGGTGTACTTGTATTCCGATACTCTTGACACGCTACTTAACTTTGTCCCTTACTAATATGTATTTTTATGCATTATTTTTATTTTGAAGTATTATGTTTATATCGCAACTTTATTTATTTAAATATATTTAGTATATTAGTAGAAAATATTGAACTTTTTGGTATTTTGTGGTAGACTAAACTGGTAGTAAATTAGTTTAGGAGTATAACATGACTTTTGATAGTGTATTTTTTGATAATGCTAGCACAACCAAGATAATGCCTGAGATTGCTGAGGAGTTAGTTTGCTTTAATAATGATTATTATTTTAATCCAAGTGCACTATATTATCACTTGCATCGAATGAGTGAACAAAATAAGCCAACGCTTGAGAATATGCGACAATCGATACTAAAGTGTTTGGGTGGGGATAACGGCAAGCTTATATTTACTGGTTCGGCAACAGAAGCTAGCAATTTGGCGATATTTGGTTCTGTCAAAAAAAATACTCGAAAAATTTTGGTATCTATGGGTGAGCATCCTAGTGTATATAATTCTGCATTGGAGCTCAAAAATAGAGGGTTCGATGTAGAATTTGTAAATCTTGACAAGACTGGCAAAGTGGATATTGATGACTTTGAAAAAAAGATGACCGAAGATGTGGACTTTGTCTCTATTATGCATGTTAGCAACGAGACTGGTGCAATTAATGATATTGCAAGACTTGTGAGTATTGTCAAAGATGTCAATCCAAAAGCTATTTTCCATTGTGACGGTGTTCAAGCGTTTGGAAAAATTAATGTAAATGTTGACGATTTAGGTGTCGACATGTATACGATTTCCGCTCACAAAATTTATGGTAGCAAAGGTGTCGGTGCTCTGTATGTAAAGAACAAAGTTAGTCTCAAACCTATCATCTTTGGTGGTGGACAAGAGTCCGGATTGCGAAGTGGGACAGAAAATTTGATTGGCATTTATACTTTGTATCGTGCTAGTCAAATTGTTACAAAAAATCTTGATGAAAATTATAACAAGATTTTAAATTTAAAAAATTTGTTTTTGCAAAAACTTGCTAAGACTAATCTAAAATATGCGTTACATTCTTTTGAAGATAATTCGCCGTACATAGTGTCTGCTAGTTTTGAAAAATGTAGAGCCGAAACGCTACTTAATATGCTTGGCGATTATGATAATATTTATGTTGGAAATGGCTCAGCGTGTTCTTCCAAAAAAATGGGCAATAGAGTCCTTGAAAGCATGGGGGTTTCTAAGTCGGATATAGAAGGAAATTTGCGTATAAGTTTTGGTTTGTACAATACTCCAGAAGAGGTAGAATATCTAGTTCAAAAATTATCTGAACGAGTTAATATGTATCTAACAAATGCAAGATAAACTAATAATTATTATGTTATGAAATGTGTGAAAATAATTTTTAATTTGTCTTAATATGGTTGAATATTGTTCATGAATATGAAGGTTTTTGACAATTATCTATAATTTTTTGACAAAAACACACTTTTCGACCTCAGATTAATTCTAGTTAAAATCTGCTACAAAATTACGAATTTTTATATATTTTTTATTTGCAAATAGATTAATAATGGCAAATGTTTTGCTTTGCAGATAATTATTGGTAAGAGATTGTTGCCACACGAAACCACACCAGTTATGTCATATAGTCATGATTAAAATATATAGTTAAAAATGTTCTAAAACAAAAGAAATTAAAAAAGGATATACTTATGGAAGACCTAAAAAAAGTAATAGTTATAAGATATAGTGAAATTTTTTTGAAAGGAAAAAATTTTGGATTTTTCGAAAAAAAATTACTAAATAATATCAAAGAAAAATTGTCTCAATTTGATTGCGATGTATTGCGAACAAACAAGAGATTTTTGGTTGAAAATTTTGATGCAAAACAGGAGAAAAAAATTGTTAACGCTTTGCTTACAGTTTTTGGTATTTGTTCAATTAGTGTTGCTGTAAAATTGGATACTGATCTAAAAATTATCAACGATTATGTATCGTCAATCAAAATCAAAACTCAAAACTTTAGGGTGACTGTCAATCGTGCTGACAAGCGTTTTCCTATTACCTCAATTGATTACTCCAAGTCACTTGGTGGAATTATTCTCAAAAACAACTCAGATGTGTCCGTTGATTTGCACAATCCTCAGACCACTGTCTTTGTTGACATTAGAGAAAATGGTTATACTCTTGTGTATACTGATGTGATTGATTGTCTTGGTGGTATGCCGGTAGGGACTTCGGGCAGTGGACTACTACTACTCAGTGGCGGTATAGATAGTCCAGTTGCAGGATATATGATGGCAAGAAGAGGTATGGCAATCAACGCTCTTCACTTCCATAGTTATCCATACACAAGCGAAAATGCAAAAAACAAAGTTATTGAGCTAGCTGGAATAATAAAAAAATACACTGGTTCAATCAAACTTCATATTGTGTCATTTACTCACATTCAAGAGGCAATACACAAGCATTGTGATGGCGACTTTATGATAACACTTATGCGAAGAATTATGTATCGCATAGCTGAGCGATTGGCTCTTCAAAAAGGTTATCAGTGTATCATCACAGGTGAAAATCTTGGTCAAGTTGCCAGTCAAACAGTTGAGAGTATGACAGTTACAAATGCTGTTGTAGAAAAATTACCAATCTTTAGACCGCTTATATCTTTTGACAAAGAGGATATTTCCAATATTGCAGTTAAGATTGGAACATTTGATACATCGATCTTGCCATACGAGGATTGTTGCACAGTGTTTTTGCCTAAACATCCTGTAATCAAACCAAAACTCGAAAAGTGCCTCAAGGAAGAAAGCAAACTAGATATTGATGCACTCATAGATGAGGCGATGTCAAATATTGAAGTTGTTGAAATCTAAATACAAAAAAGTATATATAATCCCACTCATTGTGGGGTTTTTTGTGAGTAAGGGTGGGTGGACGCTAATTAATTTGAGTTTTAGTGGTTTTGGGTTAATATGATTGCAAAATGAAACTAATTTTTATTAAAAAATGCCTATTCTTGGCTAGTTTTTTTGGTTTGTGTCTGCTATCTCAAAAAATAATAGACAAATTTTGCCAATTACAATTCAAAATAATTTGACGCTAAAAAAAATTTGCTATATAATTGTACTTGTATAATACAATCAGTAATGTGTGCAATTTTCACTAAATAGGTAATATAAATTGTTTTTACATTAATATTATATAATTTAATTTTTTAGAGGTAATCAGATGCTAAACATAAACATGTTGCTTATGTCGGCGTGGGTTACTGGTTTACTTGGTTTAATTATTGGACTTGCTGTGGCTGTTCCTGTAACATTTTTTGTAATCCAAAAAATCAACAAGAACAAAGCCGAAAAGGACAAGGCAAGTGCAAAGTCTCTACTCGAAGAGGCCAAAAATGAGGCAAAAAACCTCAAAAAAGAGGCTGTTTTGGAGGCTAAAGAAGAGGCTTTTAGACTAACTAGCGAGTGTGATCAGGAACTCAAAGCCAGACGCGCAGAAATGCAAAAAGCAGAAAATCGTATTAGTCAAAGAGAAGAATTTCTTGACAAAAAAGAAGAACTAATCGAAAAAAAGAACGAGC
Organism: Clostridia bacterium; assembly: GCA_016297915.1. Taxonomy (GTDB): domain Bacteria; phylum Bacillota; class Clostridia; order Christensenellales; family UBA1242; genus UBA11490. The sequence continues at coordinate 8,798 of JAEDFU010000020.1, forward strand.
AAATCGAAAAAATCAAAGAAGATTTGGCTGACAAAGAAAATGAACTAAAAAAATCTCAAGAAGAACAAAATCAAATAACTGAAAAAATGACCAAAGAACTTGAGAGAATTGCTAAACTCACAAAAGACGAGGCAAAAAAGGAATTGATTTCTAAGTACGAAGAAGATGCCAAAAAAGATGCGGCAGTTCTTGTTAGAAATATCGAAAATCAAGCCAAAGACGAGGCTTACAAAAAAGCAAAAGAAATAGTAACTCTTGCTATTCAAAAAACTGCAGTAGATCATACAAGTGAGGTGACAGTGTCAACTGTTGCTCTTCCTAATGACGAAGTCAAGGGTAGAATTATCGGTCGTGAAGGTCGAAATATCAGAGCTCTTGAGTCTGCAACTGGTGTTGACCTGATAATTGACGACACTCCAGAGGCTGTTGTTCTTTCGTCGTTCGACCCAGTTAGGAGAGAAATTGCTAGAATTTCGCTCGAAAAATTAATATTGGATGGTCGTATTCATCCAGCTAGAATCGAAGAAATGGTCGACAAAGTCACCAAGGATATCGAAAATACTATCAAAGAAGAGGGCGAAGCTGCCGTATTTGACGCTGGTATTCATGGTATGCACCCAGAACTTATCAAACTTCTTGGTAGACTCAAATATCGTACAAGTTATGGTCAAAATGTTTTGAAACATAGTTTGGAGGTTTGTTACTTGGCTGGCCTGCTTGCAGCAGAGGTTGGTGCAAATGTTCAAATCGCCAAAAGAGGCGGACTTCTTCACGATATTGGTAAGGCAATTGACCACGAAACCGAGGGCACTCATGTTACTATCGGTGTTGATCTTGCAACCAAGTACAAGGAGTCAAAAGAGGTTATTCATTGTATTGCTGCTCATCACGGCAATGTTGAGTTTGAGAGTCTTGAGGCCATCTTGGTTCAGACTGCCGACGCTATCAGTAGCTCAAGACCAGGTGCGAGGAGAGAAACTCTTGAGGCTTATATCAAGAGACTTACTCAGCTCGAAGAGATTGCTAATAACTTTAAGGGTGTTGATACTAGTTATGCAATTCAAGCTGGTAGAGAGATTAGAATTATAGTTAAACCTAACGAGGTTAGTGATGAACAGGCTTTGTTTATGGCAAAAGACATTGCACAAAAGATTGAAAAAGAAATGGAATATCCAGGTCAAATCAAAGTCAATGTTATAAGAGAAACTCGTAATGTGGATTATGCAAAATAACAAAAAAGTCCCACAATAGTGGGATTTTTTTTGTTTATTGATGTTTGGCTATCTCGCCAGTGGCAAGGCTATCGCAACGATTATTGTACTCGTTGTCAGCATGTCCTTTGACTTTGTTCCATGTAACTTTGTGGGGTTTGATTAGTTCCAATAATTCCTGCCAAAGCTCCACATTTTGAACAGGCTTTTTGCTGGCTGTTCGCCAATTGTTTGCTGTCCAATTGTCTATCCAGCCTTCCAAAAAAGCATTAACGGTGTAGGCACTGTCTGAGTAAATATTGAGGTTAACAGGTTCTTTGAGAAGTTTTAGTCCCTCAATCACCGCTGTCAACTCCATACGGTTGTTGGTGGTCTCCTCGGCATATCCGCTGTACTCTTTTTTGTGACCATTGTACATGAGTATTCCGCCGTAACCGCCTTTGCCGGGGTTTCCGCTACATGCACCGTCAGTGTATAGGGTTACTTTTTTGAGTTCAGACATTGCTTTTCGTTTCCTTTTTTGGATTTATACTTATATGATATCAAATATCACGCGTGTTGGCAATAAATTTTGGGCGGTCTCATGGAGGAGGGGTTCGAGAAGTGCCAAAAAAAACCAGAGGTTTTTTTTGGCACTCAGTGTGCTCCGCACACCTCCTGCCACCCCTCTGGCAAAATTTCAAATAAATTTGTTTTTGGCAGGGGTGGTAGGACTCGAACCCACAACCTACGGTTTTGGAGACCGCTACTCTACCATTGAGCCACACCCCTATGTTAAACTATACCATTTTATACAAATCTCGCCCGTTTGTCAATCAAATATCCAAATTTAATCAAAAACTTTTTTTGAAAACTTGCAATTTTGACAAAGTTTTCAAAATGCACTTTGAAAACTTGTTGACTTTTGCAACTTTTCAAAATGAAACTCGGTCAAAGCACTCAGATTGCTCATTAATTTGCTAGGTATTGAGCAGTTGTAAAATATCTATTTTTTTGGTGCAGACGCATGGTATTTCAAAATATTATGCGTCTGCTCTTTTTTGTCGAAAAATGTTTGACGAGAGAGATAATTATATATATAATTATAAGTGTATAATTTTATTTGCGTGCGTACGCACACATGAGAGCGTTCCACACAGTTTCTTGATTTTTTGAAAACAGCCTTTTGCAAATCATTCGACTATTTTCAAAAAATTAACAAATAATATATTTAGGAGATAAATATGCGAAAAAGTGTCAAACCAAGTTTTAGAGTAAAACATCCTTATTCGTATTTAATCAATAGTATCATTTTGGGAATAATTATCATGTTCCTAAGTATTTCCTCAGCATTAATTCTCAATCTCTATCGCCCAAACAAACCCGGCGTAGACGATGTCAAGGCGTATACAGGCGTTGTAGTAACTGTTGCTGATGTATCTGCTGAAAACCCTGATTTTGATTTATCTGTACCTGTAATAGTTAATGGAACTACATTTGCTTCTAGTTCGCAAGTTATCAATGGAAGTGAAATAACTTTTGACTTTGCCGCTAGTGGCTTTGGCGTAGATGAAAGTCATATATTAGTCATGGATTTATCATTTGATTCTCCCGTTTCTCCGCGTATTAAGCAGTTAGGTCTCACTACTAGTGCCTATGCTAATGACCAACTAAACTTGAGAGCATATAACGGTGGCGATTATGTATACTTTTCACAGTCTCAGAATCCAGAAGAATATGGAATTAGTTATTCTGATGACGGCACTTATTGGCAAATTAGTTCCTCAACTCCTATAAGTGGGATCGAGGTTCAATATAGCATTTCAGGTGATCAATCAGCCGAGCCTATTACTATCGAATTTGGCGAGACATATAGTTTTTCATTTTCTGGCAATATTACAGATAATAGACTATATTCAATGCCTACAACTTTTGGACCAGCAGGTGGTACTTTTAATGGTGCAAGTACAGGTTTGTCTGGTGCTACAATAGATGGCTCTGGCACCAAGGATAGTCCTTATAAGATTAGCAATTGGAACGACCTAATGTTCTTGGAACAAACAATTCAAAAGATTGCTGAGCAAAATAGCACGAGTTATCCATATACTTACTATAAGTTGACGGCAGATTTTACATATTCTTACAATACATTCAAGTTTTATAAGTACGCAGACTCCTCATGGTCAGAAGACTCTACAGTTTCGTCATTCCCAAACTTTTATGGATGTTTGCTTGGATATGGACATACACTAACTGTAACCCATACCAAGTCTGGTGCTAGTCCATTGATTCCAAATATCTATGGTGCTACGATTGCCAATCTTAATATCGTCTATAGTCCGTCATCATCATACTCAATGTCAAATGCATTGCTAACACTTGGTGCATCAACATATAATAGCAGACCAAATGTGCTAGATAGCGTTAATATTACTATATCAAATGAGCTAAAATTCTTGGCATCAAGAGACACTAATAGTTCCTACAACATAAATAATGCTAGTACTAGTTTTGGACATGGTGTTTTGATTGGACATGTAAATACATCCGCTCAAGTTAAGATGTCTAATTGTAGTGTGAATGGTAATGTTAATCTAGAAATTTCAAGTGGCAAAACTGGTGGATTTGCTTTTGGTGTTATGGTTGGAGCCAATTGGGGCACTGTCGATATCCAAAATTGCTCTTATACAGGAACTATCACCGAAAAAAGATTGAGCACTACAAATTCATTTAATTCAACAGGTTTTTCAACTACTATCTCAGGAATGGTTGGAGCAACCAAAGCGTCAACTGGCATTAAGGTTACAATAGATAATTGCAATGTCAATGCTACATTTAGTTTTCAATCAACATCAACTTCATATAATCATGGTAGCACATACAAGAGATTGCAATTTGCACCATTCTTGTGTTCTGGTACAACATCTGCTCTTACTTCTATTCACGCTAGTATTACAAATTCAATGTATAACAAAAATCCAAGTGAGTCATATTCAGTTAAGTCATATTCAAACTTTTCAATAGGTGGGACTAGTTATGTAACTTATTATGGTATTTCTGCTGGTGGTAGTGGAACTGACTCCTGCTATTCAACCTATGCTAATGCTACTGGTAGCTGTACATCATATTATACCTACTACACATCATATAGGGGGACGACATATACTTCTACACCAAATCAAACCTTGCCTTCTTCAAACTTTGCTTTCAAGAACGGCTGGTACTTTGGTACAGATAATAAATTATACTTACAAAATAGATTTGCAACCAATTTAAGTAGCAACTCTGGCAACTATGATAGTTCCCTTGGTTTTACAAATGGCACAAGTTCTAATATTAAAGACTATTATATTCATGATGCCAAGGATTTAAATTGTATTAGTGGAAAAATGATTAGCTATGTCAATATTAATCTTTGTGCAGATATAGATATGACAGGTTACAATTGGGAACCTTGTTTTCTAGCTTCTCAGGCGACCTTTAATGGTAATGGATATTCTATCAAAAATGTTACTATTATTAATAAAAAAACTGCTTTAATCTTAAATAATTATGGCTTTTTTGATTCTATAGCAGAGACTTCCAGTGTAAATGGTGTTACCTTTGAAAATGTGTATATGTGGGTTAGTAAAAATGAGATTAGCTACTCAATAAGTGCTATCGCAGGGCATGTAAATGGTAACTTAAGTTATGTTTATGTTCAGTCTTTAGGTATCCATGTTGCAAATGTGATTGAAACGACGGGAACTATTGCAGCTAATATCGGAGGGTACATTGCTGGTAACGGCAATAGTACCGTTAATCCACAAATTAAAGGTGCAGTTCTCAAAGACTTTGCTATAAAGATTCATAATGTCTGTGGTGGCAATACAAATAACTTTGTACTTTGTGGATTTGGAGGCTCCGTTGATGGTGGGAATTCTTATGGACAATGCTCATCAATAATGGTGTCGGATTATGATACGACTTTGGGAGGCACGCTAGATTATGATATTGGAATTGCTTCTAGTAGGCTTACCGATGCAATTATCAAGGATGTTCCTGCAACTAATAAGACTGCTACAAACTCTACTTACAGAATTATTAATACAGCAGGATTGCCAACTGATATAAGTACTGATGGCTATGCTAATACATTGTCTGGAATATTGAGTACAATACTTAGTGGCAACTATGGTGCTAAATGGGGTGTTTATACCAGCCAAACTCCACAAGAAATTACAAATCAAATGGTCAACAAACTCACATTCACATTGGGTTCTTCAAGTGGTGGTTCGTGTACTCATACCAATATGATTAGTAATGGTACAGTGTCCCAAACCTGTCAATTATGCGGTACAGGAGGAACAGTAACTGAACATGTTTGTCAAACATGTGGATACAAGACTTATGACAATTTCAATTTCGATTGTGGACTTATGGAGACAACTGCAAGCACTTCGACTACCAAGTACTATACTTGCAAGAACTATCGTGGTGCATACATTGGCGTTGAACAATTTACAATAAATGGCATCAACATTACCAGATATGATACTCAAGACGATAGTGGAAATACTACTGATACAGTTTATATTGACGAGGATCATACTTATACAAATACATCACTTGCACAACCATATTACTTTGACAAATATACTTTGAATTATGCGACCACCAATAGATATTATTTCCCTGGACATGCGGAAGGTTGTAGTTACTACTACAATGTTGATTTGCCAGCATATTCCTCAACAAATGGTGTAACTGGACAGGATTGTCCATACTGTAATTCGCAGGGCACTTTTTCACATTCCGAGATTTACTGCCCTGAATGCGGAATGAGTGGTGGAATTATAAATATTATTGCGAGTGTTGCAACTTGTACTAATTGTGGAGATCACTCTGATCAGCCAGTGCAAGAACAATCATCCACCATTTCAGGAGCAACCAAGTCTGGTACATTTGCTTTTCCAAGTGCATCAGTTACTGGTAACGATAATTTATTTGAC
>JAEDFU010000021.1 GCA_016297915.1 Clostridia bacterium
TGAGTGGACTCGAACCACCGACCCCCACCTTATCAGGGTGGTGCTCTAACCTGCTGAGCTACATCTCTATAAATGGTGGAGATAAAGAGACTCGAACTCTTGACCCCCTGCTTGCAAGGCAGGTGCTCTAGCCAACTGAGCTATACCCCCACGAGAATTCTTATTCAAGAACTCTACTATCATAGCAAATATTTATTTTGTTGTCAATAATTTTGACAAAGAAATTTTAAGTTTTTTTGCCACTTGTATGGTCTTGGGCAGGTTTGCATAGTTTGTATCCGCCGAGTGAACCTCTAAAACTCTCAAGTAGTTTGTTTTTGACTAGCTTGTTGATAATTTGTTCAGTGTATTTAATAGATAAATTTTGGGAACTAGCAATGTCTGATACAGACACGCATTTGTCAGTGTTTTTGGCAATCTCGGTCATAATCCTTACTGCATATCTTCCCTTGGACGATATTTTCATATGCTACTCCATAAATTAAAATATTAATTAGATTTTTGAGTGCGTTCAAATGTTTTTTCTTTGTGTATTTTAGCAAAACAAAAATATTTTGGCAAGAGGATGTTTGACAAATTGGGTTGAATGTCAAAAAAAATAGGAAGAAACATGCATGTCTCTTTCTACTTTTTGTGTGAGTATTGTTACTCTAATTAGTAATTGATTAATACAAAGCTGAGAAGTCTACAGTATAAACCTTGGCTTCAGTAGCGTCTTTTTCAGTTACTTCTATTCGCCAAACTTTCAAATCTGGATGTCTTGGAGTCTCGCCATCAGTTACAGCCAAAATATAGTTTTTGGTGTCATTTTTTGCTGTTGATCTCTTGATCAAACTGCCGTCGATTTCGTCTTCAACAAATGCTTTATTTTTGGTTTCATTATTTCTCCAACCAATAATAGCATTGCTTCCTGCACCAATCTTAACAGTTACAACCATAAACTTAGAACCTACTACAGTTCCCCAAGTAGTTGCTTGTTCCTCTGTCATTACACTGGCAGAACCTTCGGCAACATAATGGTTGTCGCCCTTGTACACAAGTTTAAAGTTGTCCGCATTTTTGTAAACAACATCACTTCCACTAAATGATGCTCCAGTAGTATTTGCTGTGATATAGTCATTTGTTGGTGTTTCGTTACATGCAGGTATTGCTACTAAACATGTCAAAGCCATAATGATTAAAGCAAAAACTTTTAAAACTTTTTTCATATTAACCTCCCATTTTATTTAGAATTAAATTCTATCTACAAATAATTTGTGTAGATTTTTGTCGAATTATGTATTTTGAAATTGTTTTGGGACTTGTAATATTTGGAAAAGAAAAGGTTAAAGTTGATATCAAAATATTGAAATAATTTTTAAATTATTGTAGACTAGTATTGTTTTTAAAAAAGGAATTATTATTTTGGAAAAGTATCAAGAAATCGAAAGATCAATTATAACAACATATAGATCAAGGCTTTGGTCAAAGTTTACTAAGGCTATCAACGATTATAAATTAGTAAATTCTGGTGACAAGATTTGTGTATGTATATCCGGTGGCAAAGATAGCATGCTACTTGCCAAATTGTTTGAGGAGCTTCACAAACACTCAAAGATTGACTTTGATGTCATATATTTAGTTATGAATCCGGGATATAATCAAGAGAATTTGGATTTAATTAAACACAACCTTGAGTATCTACACATCCCAGCAGAGATTGTGTCAACAGATATTTTTTCGGTTACAGACGCAATTTCTGGCAATCCATGTTATTTGTGTGCAAGGATGCGTAGGGGAGCATTATATCGTTTGGCGCAAGATAGGGGTTGTAACAAAATCGCCTTGGGACATCATTTTGATGATGTTATTGAGACCACTATGCTTAATATTCTTAACACAGGTTCATTCCAGACAATGATGCCAAAACTCCATAGTGATAACTTTGAAAATATGGAGTTAATTAGGCCTATGTATCTTGTTAGAGAAAAAGACATTATAGCTTGGAAAGATGCTTGTGAACTTAATTTTATAAGGTGTGCATGTAGGCTAACTGAGAGTATCGAAAACGAAAAAGAGCACGAACTCAATTCCCAGCGCCATGCCACAAAATTATTAATTAGTGAGCTTGTTAAATATAACGAAAATGTCGAAAAAAACATATTCAAAAGTGCAAGTAATGTAAATCTAAACAAAATTCTTGGCTACAAAAAAGACAAAAAATCTTATAGTTTTTTGGATGATTACGAAAAATAGACAGAAAAAAACACCATATATTTTATGCAGAGAACCCTTATGGGTTTCACTTCACCTAAGTTGCATGGTGTTTTTTTGTTTATTAATAGTTATTTATTTGAAGAGTATTTGCGTTGTTCGTTGGAGAGGAATGTTACAGCCACAGCGTTTGGGCCTACATGAGCGCCAATAATTGGACCCATTATTCTAATTTCTGGGACATAACCAAAAGCCTCATTAAACAACTCGCCCATAGCCGCTGCACCTTTTGGATTATTGGTGTGTACGATTATTGCTTGGCCATAATCTTTGTGGAAAGTATAATCTTTTTTGATTTCTTCAATTACAGATCTATATGCTTTTTTGATGCCGTTTTCCTTTCGGATAACTTCAAGCTTTCCTTCCTTAGTGAATTCAATAATAGGTTTTAGTTGGAGTAGAGTGCCAAATGTAGCTGCAACGCCACTTATTCTGCCACCTCTTCTCAAATACATGAGGTCGTCTACAACTATAAAGTGTTGAGTTTGCATTTTGAACTTTTCGAGCAATGCAACAGTTTCGTTAAGAGATTTGCCTTTGTCTCTAAGATCCATTGCAATTCTAACCAAATTACCTTCTTGAACGGTGGTTGTATTGCTATCTATTGCTACATAATTTATGTCTGGAAATTCTTTTTTGACTTCCTCAATTGCCTTTCTGGCATTAACAACAGTAGGACTAAGTCCCATACCTTGCGAAATATGAATAGCATTTTTTATTCCATCTTTTGCCATTTGCGTAAACAAATCTATGTGTGCTTGCAAGTTAAGAATTGATGTCTTGGCAACAACGCCATTTGATAAGTCGGTGTAGTAGTCAACATATTCTTTGTATGACTTAAAGTCATCCTTGCACTCAATAGTTTGTCCATCCTTTGTGATTTTGACAAAATCCAATTTCCCTACATAAAGTTTGTATTTCTCGATTTCATCACTGTAAAAATCACTTGTAGAATCAGTTGATATTTCAAATTTATTCATATATTCTCCTATTTGACATATAAGTATTTATAAATAAATTTTAGCAAATTTGTCGAAATATGTAAAATTATTAAAATATACAACTTGCATAAATGTGTATAAAAAATATTTTACTTGTTTCAAATAAGTGTCGTCATTTCATATCATGAAGTATGAAAGATTATTTTTTGGTTGCCCAAATATTTGGAATTTTGGCTTTTTTGGTATCAATAATTAGTGTTTTGCAAAAGAATAGATCAAAATACATATATTTTAATCTAACACAAAATGTATTTTCGGGAGTGCAATATTTTTTCCTTTCGAAAATCATTGCATGTTATCTTTGCGGACTTACAATCATTAGACTTATTGTTTACAATTTCAAAGATAGATATAACAAAATTGCTTATATTATAATATTAATCGTTTTTGTTACTGCCAATATTTTGATATCACTGATTAATTTTTCGGTTTGGTATGATATTTTCCCAATCATTGCATCAACACTTGTTTGTTTTTCTGTGTGGCAAAACAGTATCGTGTTTATTAAGATTGCTGTAATTATAACCAAAGTTCTGTGGGGTATTTACGCTTGTATTACTAGAGCGTATTTTAGCATTGCAATGGATATATTTATGATTATATGGACAATAATATTTTTGTGCAAACAAAGAAATTTTATGACAGAAAAAAACAAACAATTAGACACCTAATTGTTTGGAAAAATATCTGCTTTGTGCTAAACTATTTGTGATTGTGAGGGAAGTATATGAGACTAGCCAAAAAGATAAAAAGATTTCAAGAATCAAATAATTTGTCCGACGAGGATTGTGCCAAGGAGCTAAATATTACTGTTGACGAGCTAAAAAGTATTTGTAGTGGAACTAAGCCTGATGCAGAAAAAACATCAGATATCCAGCAAATAATCAAGGCAAAATCTGAAGGCAAGAACAAAAAACTTGCTATTAAGATGTTGGATTTGATTTTTCGATTTGTAGCTATGGTTATGGCTCTTGTAACATTGCTTCTTTGCATAAACGAAAATATTGACACCAAAGTTTTGGTTGTTCTTTTGTCAATCGGTCTTGTTTGCTCGTCAATGACAATACTTCCAAAAATAGAAAAATAAATAAACGCTATGATAATTTGAAGTGAGCCCAATGGGGTTCACTTCATAATTTTAGAAAATCTCTTTGGGTGACTTCAACAAGAAGCGCTCCTCCTAGGTTGCTATAATTTCATAGCGTTTTTTTATTTAACTTTTTGTTTATTTTTGAAATGTGCAATAATGTAGTCTTTGAGGATATTGACATCCAATATTCCAAATACAAATAGCAAGCCGAAGTATCCCAAAACTGAGACTATTCCAGTAAAAATTAGGGTCATAAATGCACCTAGAGTATTTGAGAAAATATTATAGCAAAAATTAGTAAGAATAATGACTGGAATACATACTAGTGCGTGATAAATAATAGATTTGAAAATGTTTGTTTTGACACCAAACATTTTTCTTAATTGTTGTAGATTTAATGCAAACAAAATTATTGAACTTGTTCCGGTTGCTACAAGCATGGTTTGTATGCCAATAAATTTTGGCAAAATAAAGGTTAGAGCAATCATTATTATACAACTAAAAATGTAGTACACAAAAGTTCTATTTTCCTGGTTGAGTGCATTGAGAATAGATGTCGTTAGTTGCGATAGTCCCAAAGGTATTATAATCCACGAGCACTTGGTCATGTAAAACCCAGCATCGATATTGGAATAAACATAAGTGCAAAGAGGGGTGCTCAAAATCAAAAATATAGGGATAAACATAAAGATGCATGTGAGTGTAAATTTGAGATAATTGTTTATCTGTCTTTTTAGTTCAAAATTATTGGAGACAGAATTTAGTCGAGGAATTAGTATCATACACATTGCGCCAATTAAAGTGCTAGGGATTGATAGTAGTGGCATAGTCATGCCCATAACTATTCCAAGCTCGCTTAGTGCCAAGTCTTTGGACATGCCTAGATTACATAACATAAATGGAATTATAATTGCAATTAGTGGTTGCAATAGACTTCCAAACAATCTAACACCAGTAAGTGGAAGAGTGGATTTGATAATTCCCTTGAAATAACCTTTTTTGTATTTAAACTTGCCATTGTTTTTTATATACAAGATTAGTCCGTAAAATGTGCTTAGTCCACATGCAATACTTAGTGCCACACATACTGCAATTATTGGGGAAGAGAATACTCCTGTCATTGCAAATATTATGCAAAAGCCAATTCGAAGAATTTGCTCAACAAATTCGACAATGCTTACTGCAAAGTAATTTTCGAGTCCCCAAAGATAACCTCGTATTTGAGAATATATTGCTGTAAATATAATAGAAGGTATCAAAGATACAATAATCAAGTATCCAATTGAATCACCAATGATAAGTGTTATTAGGGGCTTGGATATTAGTATTAATAGTGCCAAAAAAACTGAAAAAACTGTGGTCAATATAAGAGAGCTGGTTACGCTGTATTTGGTATCGTCGGTATTTTTGTTTTTGATGTTGCTAGCAGTAATCTTGGAGATTGTGAGTGGAATACTAGCTCCAACCAAAGTTATGAGTACCATGTATATCGATATGCTTAAATTATAAATACCAAGTTCGGTAGTAGTCATGATTTTGGTTAAGTAAATTTTGTAGATAAATCCCAAACATCTTGTGAGTACGCTAAATATTGTGAGCATAAGCATTGCTCTTATAATTTTTTTGATAATCCACCTCCAATCTGTAAATTCCGCATTTCTCATACTATTTTATTAGTAATGTCAAACTTATATTCTAGATTTTTGGTGATATGTTTAATCAATTTTGCATATAAATTAAAAAAAGAGGTGTGACATGAGAGAAATATATATTCTAAACAAAGGTGACAGTATTGACAAGATAAAATATGAATTAGGAGTTCTTTCAAGTGAATCTAATTTAAAAGTATTTGGATACAAATATGCTACTCTAAAAAATGGGAATGATGATGTGACAATTGTCAAAAACTACTTGCCTGTATTTGAGTATAAACTAAGAGAGAATGAGACAATGATTGATATCTTGTCTAGAGGTTTTAAGTGTGATAGTTTAAATGCCAAACCCAATGACTTGGTTATTTTGTCTAAGCCAAAAAGCATTAGATACGCAGTAAAACCGCTTGAAACGCTTAGCGATATATCTCAAAAGTTTGGAGTATCTATGTCAGATATTATGAAATCAAATGATTTAACTTGCGAAAAACTATTTGTTGGACAAATTTTGTGGATATAGCTTATAGTTTATTGACAGAAACCCTATGTTTGTTGTAAAATAACCTAAAGGAAAAGGGTAATGGTTGAAGTTAAAATTGTAAAAACAAAAAGACAAGCAAAGGAGTTTTTTAGATTTGTAGATTATTTGTACGGTGACTGCAAAGAATATTGTCCTAGTTACAAAAAATCCGAATACAGACTCTTTTCGCACAAAAAAAATCCTAGTCTAAATTCCAATGAGATAATTGGCTTTTTGGCATATCAAGAGGGCAAAGTAGTTGGTCGTATTCTTGGAATTATAAATAGGGTCGAAAAAGAAAAATCTAATATTGCTAGATTTTCGCATTTTGATTTTATAAACGATACCGAAGTTTCTTTTTGTTTGCTTTCTAATTTGTGTGATTGGGCAAAGGCTCAAGGCGCAGTGGCATTGCTTGGTGATTTGAGTTTTAACGACTTGCAACCAGTTGGCGTTGTGACCAAAAATTGCTCAAAAAGTATTTCAACCTTTCAACAAAAATATAATTTTGACTATGTGTATCAGCATCTAAAAACTTTTGGGTTTGTTGTTGACAAAAAATTAAACGAATACTATCTTATGCACAAAAACGATTTGGAAATCGACGATGTTCAAAACGATATTTACAAAAAACTCTCTGTAAACAAACTCAAGTTTGTAGATGGTTCTACAAAGTACAAAATTGCTCTATATGGTAGAAAAATATTTGATTTGCTCTACGAAAACACAATATCTGGTTATCCGCTTGTGATTTCGGACAAGGAATACATGTCGTATCTCAAGTCTATCAAAAAGCTATTTGGCACAACTGACTTAGTTATCCTAATAAACGAAAATGATGAGGTTGTAGGTGCAATGCTCATAACCAAAAATACATCGTTGGGATTGCAAACAACTTGTGGGAATGTACTTACATCCCAAAACATGTATAATGTAGGTGGAGAGTTCAAAGACGAACACGACATCACTATGCTTGCTATCAACAAATCTTATCAAAAGGAAATTTCCGAATTATTTTCAAATGTTTTGGCAGTCAAAACTTTGACAGAAAATTATTACACAGTTTACTCAAATTTGTGGTTAAATACTGATGGGAAAAAAGTTAGTTTCGAAAAGAATTTTGACCTTACTTTGATTCGTAGTCGTGCCATACTCCGAAAGAACCTTGGAAGTTATAATCTACAAAAAGTAGAAAGAGAAAAATCCACATTTGCTGTTCCAAATAAGACTACAATCACAAAAATCATTAAATAGGACTTTTGTTTAAACATATAATTATAATTGAAAATATATTCCAAAATTATATTTTGTGTTAATTTGACTTTGATTGTGTTTGCCAAGAATATTTAGTAATTATGTAACAAAAAAAATGCCCAGCTTGGGCATTTTTTTTGTAACCATTAACTAAATAAATTATTTGTTGCTATTGCTATTTTTATCTACTTTGGTTTCTTTTTTTGCAGTGGAAGTTTCTTTTGCCTTATCAGTTTTTGTTTCAGTATCTTTAGTTTGTTTACCAGCAGATTTTTTGGTGGTTTTTGGAGTCTTTGTGGTTTCTTTTTTTGCAGTGGAAGTCTCTTTTGCTGGAGTGGTTGATTTTTTGGCATCCTTTTCGGCTTTTAGTTGAGCACGATATTCAGCCTTGCGTTGCTTAGCTTCAAGTTTGGCACGCTTATATTCATCCCACATTTCGGCTTCTTCTTTGGCAATTTCCTCAATTTCAGCTTCTATTTTGGCAATTTCATTTTTGATAAATTCCTTGCGTTCCAAATATTTGGAAAGTGTAGATTTATCTGCTTCCTTGGTGTTTTCAAGTTTAACTTGTTTTAGATTAATTTGTTTTTGCAAACTCATCTCTTGTTTGTCAAGAGAGGATAGTAATTTTTCAAATTGTTTTTCTTCTCTTGCATCGCTTACAAGTTCTGGATTTGCTTTGAGTTTCTTTTCTCTTTCGGCTTTTGCCTCTTTCTTGCGAATTTCAATATCTAGTTTTTGACGCTCAATTGCTTCCTTTTCAGAGATGATTTGAGCTTTTAGTTCTTCTAGTTTTTGTTCAGCAAGTTTATTAAACTCTTCGATTTCGCTGTCTATTGACTCAAGTTCTGCATTCAACTCGTCAATGATTTGTTGTCTAAGAGCAATTCTCTCTCTTCTGTCGATATCTTTGTCAAGGGTTTTTCTTCTGTCGTACTTAGTTTTGATTTTTGGTTTTCTATTGAATTTAATCTTACGAGCATAGAATCCTACAACTGCAATAATGATTGCAAGAGCTGTGATAAGACTAGGCAAAATCAACCAGTTAAATTCATTTGACCAAGTAGAGTCGTCCTTATCAGTTTCTTCGGTCTCAGTGTAGTTAATAAAACAACTTGTATAATTGTCATCAGTAGTTTTTAGCTCATTTTGGAATGTGTCCTGATCTATGCTAGTTACTTGGAGATTATCAAATAATACAAGTCCGCTAACCTTTTCGTCTTGTGCTCCAAGTCCAAGAGTGATTGTGCTGGATAGTGCATCCTCAGAACTTAGATAGATTGTGTAGGTTTTCCAAACGCCATTAGTTTTGATGCCTTTGGCGATAATATCCTTGGAGTTATTAAGTGAAATACTTGCTCCAAAGTCGTTGCCATCAGGATTGTTCTCGGCAACTAGATTATCTGTTAGAATATTAACAGAAATTTTGTAATAAGTCTTAGAAGAGAACGAATAATTTTCTTTGCTTGTGTAGTAGTAATTTACATTGTGTAAACTATTAATCATAAGCACATTTTTGTTGTTAGAAGGTGTCATAGGGTAGTCATCAAGTTGCTCGCTACTCATTGCAATTATGCCAGAAAGTGTTGGTGTTGCAGAATCTTGACCAGCACCAGTCCAGTTGTTAGGAGTTTGGATTTGGCTGTAATCATTAAATGTTCTGTTGTCAAAGTTCTCTACACTCAAATCAACTTTTTCGTAAGTGATTTCAGGATAAGTTGTGTAGCTATTGAAAATAGCTTCTGTTGATGTCTCTAACCTAATATCGTCAAAGAATACATATCCAGTTGTGTTTTCGAATGTTAAATATAGATTAACATTTTCAGAAGTGTTGCCAGTCTTGATATAAATCTCAAAGTTATGCCAAGAAGCATCTGTAAAGTAAATATTCTTGTAATCAAATAGTGTTTTTGTAGAATTCTTAAGAGTAATCCTTGCACCATTGTTGGTGTTGTAATTATTTTTGTAGTAATCTGTAAATACACTAAAGTTGAGTTTGTAGTAACTATTTGCACTAAGTGAAATGCTATCGCTCTCGTATGATTGAGTGTTAGTTTCGCTTGTGCTACCAATCATCAAGACATTGTTATTATCGCCATAAATAGGGTGATTTGCAGGTCTTGTTGGAGTAATAGCAGTATTTGTGTAGTTAGATTTGTTTGCTTCAAAATGCTCAGCGGTTGCTTTGATTACGCCACTAAAAGTATTGTTATTGGTACTTCCAACTTTTGTCCAGTTGCTAGGTGCTAGTGGATAAGTTGTTTGTGAATCTTCATTTTTTGTTTTGTTAAAGTTTGCATTTACAATTACAAAACTATCGCTGTCATCGTTGAAGTTTAGAGCTTTGCAATTTGTAGAAGACGAATTGTTTGAATAAGTTTGATAAGAAACTTTTTCTAGTCTAAAGTCATCAATGAATACATAACCTTTTGTCTTAGAATCGGTAGTTCCCATCCAAATTTGGAGAGCGACTTGTTTGTCCTCAAGATCGTCACCATAAATATAAAAACTATATTGTGTCCAATCGTTACGATATACATTGGAATTCTTGGTGTAAGTAGTTGCAAGTGTAAGTGTAGCATTAAGGTCAGAGTTTTTTGTTTTGTCAACTAACTTAACTGTAGCACCACTGCCTGTATTGCAATTGGATTTTGCAAAGAACGAAACTTTGTAATAAGATAATTGCTCAATTGTAAACTCGCTACTTTCAATTGCTTGATACCCCTCGTCCTTATTGTACATAAATAGGGCATGGTTGTTATCAGCAGAGTTATTTGATCTTGGGACAGAGACATTTACATCGTCGTTACTTAGTTTGTAATTATTAACATCGACGATTTGGCACATTTGACTATCTATATCAGTTGTGCTCTTAGCAATATTTTTCCAGCCAAGTGGAGTAGTGGTTTCAAAACTACTATTGGTTACTGGTTGTTCAAATGTCTTTGAAAAAGAGATTATATTGTGGTTATCGGTGTCAGTATCACTCTTGGTTGCAATAAATTCTTTGTAGTAGTCCTCGCTATATCTATAGATAGTTACACTATTAAAGAATACAGCACCTTGAACATTACTTGTTTTGCTACCTAACCAAAGTTCCAAGTTAACTGATGCACTATCAAATGTATCAATATAAAAAGTGTAATCTGTCCAGGATTCAAGTGTATTGATATTTTCAAACTTAACTTGATTTTCTTGATCGTCATCAAGTTCTAGTCCAGTAAGATATACCGAAGCGTAAGCATCGGTCTCTTCGTAGTTGTCTGTCTTTTCGGTACGATTGGTGTATAGTCTAACAGCAATAGAATAATAACTATTAGCCTCAAGCGAGATAGTGTTGCTCTTGTAACCAAATCTTCCAGCACCATTGTGAGAATTAATCATAAGGTTTTTGTAATAAGCATTATCAGATGTAATGTTTTCCAAAATATTCTTTGGTCTGGAAGTCTTGAAAGTTGATGGCGAAAATGTTGTATCGTCAGTCAAATCAACAATTCCTTTGAGAATATTATCCTTATTTACTTGGTTGCCAGTACCAGAAATTTCTGACCAGCCATTAGGTGTTGCAGGTGCAGACCTAGTAGACGAGGTTGTATAAAAGTTGTAGTAACTATTGAGCAGGTCACTCGAAACATTTACACATTTATAATTAGAACTATCGTCGGCAAATACAGTAGTTTTTGCAACATTTAGTCCAATAAATGCAGATAATATTAGTGCAAAACATAACATTAAACTGCAAAAGATATTTTTAATTTTGTTACTTTTAGTGTTTGACATAGATTGTTCACCTTTTGTTTTTAAATTATTACACCTAGTAATTATATACTATTTTGAATTTGAGTTCAAGTAAATTTGGGTTATATTTAAGTGGTTATTTAACAAATTAATTATATATTAATATATATAAATAAAAATTTTTGTATTAGATTGCAAACTCAAAATATTAGACTATTGGAAAATATTACCAATTTTTAGTAGTATGTAGCAAAATTTAAAAATTTATTTATAAATCAGTAATTAAATATACAAATTTTGTAAATTATTTATACATGAAAAAAGTGTCTTTGTCGGCTACGCCCAACCTAGAATATGGCGGAATGGAGTATGGGCTGACTATAAATCCAAATGACGAAAGTTCCAAAAATTCAATATTTATCAAACTTCTTACAGGTGCACTTATTGGCTTTGTCAATGGGTTTTGGGGAGGTGGTGGTGGAATGATTTGTGTGCCACTACTTATGCAAATTATCAAGCTCCCCGAAAAGAAAGCTCATGCAACAACGCTTCTTATCATGTTGCCATTGAGTATAGCAAGCCTTGTTGTGTACATGTTAAGTGGAAATCTTGAAATTTTAAATGCACTCAAAATTGGTCTCGGATTTGTAGTGGGAGGTTTGCTTGGTGCTATAATTCTCAAATATATTAGCAATCTTTGGCTGGGAATAATATTTAGCGTAATTATAATTGCCGGAGGAATAAAACTATTAATATAAATTTTGTTTGGTTATTTGTTGCAGGACTTGTTAGTGGAATTGTAGGAGGAATGGGAATGGGAGGAGGAACTCTGCTTATCCCCATTCTTACAATTTTTTTGTCATTCAAGCAAAAAAATGCTCAAGCTATAAACCTTCTTGTTTTTATTCCAATGTCACTTGTTGCATTAATTATTCACATCAAAAATAAATTGGTGGATTTCAAAGTAGGCATCCCAATTATAATTAGCGGAATAGTTTTTTCGCTACTCGGCTCGTATTTGGCTAGTATACTTAGCAATGGACTACTCAAAAAAATCTTTGCAGTATTTTTGTTGCTAGTTGGTCTCAATCAGATAATTCAAACAATTGTTGCTCTAAAAAAGTCAAAAAACAAGCCAAAATTTGATAGTGTAAAATTAAAGATGTATATCAAGTAACTTAAAAATATTATGTATTCTTGTGTAAATTCAAAATTTTCTTTTCCAATTTGATTTGCTTGTCTTAAAGTATTTATTGTGATATAATCCTCGTATTATTGGTTTAAGCCCAATAAAATCTAAACATCTGCCAAGTGATTGGCAAAGGGGAGAAAAATGCAAGTTAACAAAGAAGTTTGTATCGGTTGTGGTACATGTGTTGGTGTTTGTCCAGTTGAGGCAATTAGCCTAGTTGATGGCAAAGCAGATATCAATCAAGAAACATGTATTCATTGCGGAACTTGTGCTGGTGTTTGTCCAGTTAATGCAATTGAAGAGTAATTTATATAGTCGTTTGCAAAATACACAAAGCAAGCGACTTTTTTTGTCCCAATTGCAAAAAAACTGTGTACAATTCAAAAATTATATGTTATAATTTAGACGATGGGAAATTGTGCCCAAAATTAATAGTACTAGAAAAATTAGGAGTTTAGCATTGGAAAAAGTAGCAATAATTGAACTAAAAACTACTGGTGTAAAACTAAGAATAGTTGATGTAATAAGGAATAAATATTTTCAAAATCACAAAACAATCGAAATGCCAATCAATCTTACCAAGGATTTTTATGGTGATTTGTTTATTAAACCAACCGTTATTAAGGACATAAACTCAATTTTGAGTGTTTACAAAAAGATAATTGAAGGTTACGAGTGCACAGAAACAATTTGTGTCGCAACTGATTTGTTGACTGAAGCAAAAAACATCAATGGATTTTTGAATGAACTTCTTGTATCAAACGGATTTGATTTCAAGGTCTTTGTCCCAGAAGAGGAAATTGACGATGTTTATACTGCAGTTATTAATAGTTTTAATAGACCAAAAGGTGTAATAATTAATGTTTCGGATTATAATACTGAAATGGTTATATACAATCGTCGAAATGTTATCAAAAAGTTGATAATTCCTTATGGTTCTGTCAAAGTTTATGACAAATTAAACGATATGTCTTTTGACGAAAAACTCGAGAAATTAAAGAGTGAAATCAAACTCCTTATTGATGAAAACGACTTTATGAATGAATTGCCTGAGGAGTATGACATAATTGGTGCTGGCGATGCGTTCAAAGATTATGCAGTTGTTTGCAAAAAAGCAAAAAAATATCCTCTTGATTTGACACATAACTTTGTATCAAGCAAAAAAGATTTGGAAAAAGTATTTGGACTAATCAAAAATTTGGATGTTACAACTTCAACCAAAATAAAAGGCTTGACTCTCAATAATAGCAAGTACTTCCCAAGTGGATTACTTATAATCAAAGCCGTTCTTGATAGTTTTGACCACGATGACTTTGCAATTTGTGGCCTTAGTGCAACTGACGGAATGTTATTCCACAGTGTATTGCCTCTAACTATCGAAAAGCCAATTAGCGATACCCTTGGCTATAGTTTGCAAATGCTAAACGATTATTATGACCAAAAACCTAATAATTCCCAAACTATTTACGAAATCAGCATGATACTATTTAAACAACTCAAAGTTTTGCACAAACTACCAAGACCTTATGTAAAAGTTCTTAGAATTGCAAGTTATTTGTCTAATAGTGGCTACAGAGTAAATGTTGAAAATAGCGACAAAATTGCGTTTGATATTATCAAGAACAGCGAAATATTTGGTGTAAGCCATAATGATATCATACTTGCAAGCTTTGTAGCACTTGGCAAAAATTCAGATAACTTTAGTCTTAGTGATTGGGTTAGATTTAAGGAATATCTTACTGATGAAGATTTGATTGCTGTCAAAAAGTTGTCTGTAATTTTGAAAATTGCCGAAGCTCTTGATATTACAGGTTTTGGCAATGTGACAGATATTAGTTGTGATATTTTGGGTGATAGCGTTATTATGAAGACTATCGTCAAAGAAGATGCTTCGTTTGAAATTAATTATTCAATGCTTTGTGGAAGTGAATTCAAAAAAGCATTTGGAAAGAATTTGGAAGTATTATAATCTATGTGAAAATGATTTGCATGAAACATGCAAATCATTTTTTTTGCCTCTGGCAAAAAATCCCACGATAACTCGTGGGGTCACATAGATTGAAACCGTCGTCAGCCCA
>JAEDFU010000033.1 GCA_016297915.1 Clostridia bacterium
ACGCTGACTATGTCAGCTCTGCACCGAATCCGCATCCGCTCCAACAAAACACCCAATAGGGTGTTTTTTTTGAGCATGGAAGGACGAGATTGGCGTGTTGGAAAACTTGCAACACGCCAAGTGCAGAAGCACTTAAAGAACTCGCGACGAATGTCGCGTGTATTCGTGCAATAATCAGTATAGCATATAATAAGATGTATTGATGTGACAATCGCAAATGCTTGTTAAGTGACGGATAGTTAGCACGAAGGCGACGCTGACTATGTCAGCTCTGCACCGAATCCGCATCCGCTCCAACAAAACACCCATTAGGGTGTTTTTTTTGAGCATAGAAGGACGAGATTGGCGTGTTGAAAAACTTGCAACACGCCAAGTGCACTAGCACTTTTAGGAATCACATATACAAAAAAACCACACATCTAAAATTGAGTGTGTGATTTTTTTGCCATATAAAATTTGTAACAATAATACTTATTTTCTACTTTTCAAGGTCGTGGTTGACGGGATTAAATTTATCAAGAATTTCATCAACTTTTGCATTTAATCCTTGATGAGCACTATTTTCTGAAGAAGTTTTTTCAGAATCAAAAACGCTAGTCACATTGTTTTCTAATAAATCAACTTGAGTATCATAATCTTTTTTGGCGTGTGCAATAGAATAGTAAAGTGCTGCTTTGAGTTTGGCTTTTTTCTCCAAATAATACTTGACAATGGTGTCTTTGATTTTTTCGCTGTTGAGTGATAATTGGTAATCAATCCAATCCTTTGAATAATCGGTTTCTTCTCTAATAGTTTTTTCTGTAGTTTTGATTTCCTCAAAAACAATAAACTCGATAGGGCTAAGATCTAGTAATCTTTCGCTTCCGTCAATTAGGGGAATGTAGCCATAAAAGTTTTCGGCTGGAGAGTCTGATTCGTCTTGTATGTAGTTTCTGCGGTAATATTTTCTCCACTTAAAATTATTCCATTCCATGCCTTGTAATTTCAAAAAATTGTAAATATCTTCAAGAGCGATTGTATCTTTCATGTTAGCCTCCGTGTAGATATATACTAACACAATTAAAAGACTTTTCAATACCAAAAGCTAAATATTTATGGATAAAATTTGTTAATAATGCTGTTGTCGTTTGTTTACAGGTTTTATAAGTCTTATATTTTTTCTCCTTATATTAAAACTTTTCGTCTTGGCAGATATTAAATTTTAATATAAGGAGTCATTTATGAAACGATAAATCATTACTGATTAACCATGCTATCTGGTGGTTTTTACTGACAAAAAAATATCCAAAAATTATCTTTTTTGGATATTAATGATTGTAGGGAATATGTGAGTTATGTGTTTCATAAATTCATCTGAATTTATGGTGCCTGTGTGCATATATGTCATAAAAACTCCATTCCAGTGAAAAGTATACTCGCCTAGGGTTAGTCCATTTTTGCCATAAAATTTCTTTCTTACGAACATAATCGTTGTTGTCTGCATGTTCGTCTTCTTCCTCAATATCAACAACGATTGGCTTGTTGTTATATGATTCTTTGAGCCAGCTCAAACACATTGAACCAAAGCCTTGACCTCTAAATTTTGGACTAATGGCAAAATAATTTAGATGTATGAAGTTTTCTTTGACAATATAGTGCATCATACCAACAAGACTGCCAAAGTCATTATACAGACAAACCATTCGAAAATCTTTGAATACTCCACTAAAAAGTTGATCAAACTCTATTCTTTCGTCAGGTATAAAACTCTCGATGTATAATTGTCTTAAGTCATTTGCCGATTTAAGATCTGTGATTTCAATAAATTTCATTACAAAAAAACCTCTATTGAATTAATCTTGATTTTCTTGTTCTGTTTGGATTGCTTCCTTATCGTCTGAGGATTTGTTTTTGTTACTTAGATAATTTGTGATTGTAAGATATGCAAGGGTCAAAGTAGTGGAAATCAAAATTGCTCCTATAATATCTGTTATCCAATGTACGCCGGATATAATTCTGCCAATCACCACAACTAGTCCAATAATTGAAATGACAGTATCTAGAATTATTCTTAATGTTTTGTTATTAATAATTTTTCCATTTACAAAAAGTGATGTTGTGCAAATAAACACTGCAAGCATTGTGTGCGAGGATGGGTAAGAAGGTTCAAGCTCGCCGTCTAAAATTACTGGTCTATAATTAATTTTGGCTAGTTCAAATACAAAGTATATAGCAATAATGATTGCATAGAATATAGCAAGTAGTGATAACTGGATATCAATGTTTTTGATGCTCTTGCGTTTGATTAATTGTATTAAAGCTATAACCATATAAGAAAGCGCAAGTCCTATAACAATATATCCTAATACTTGCGTAAGTTTGTAAAATAGCTCATTGTATCTAAATAAGTTTTTGAATATTTGATTGAGTTTTGAAAGTCCGACCGATGAATTTTGTGGTCCAATATTTGATTTGTCAACTAGACAAATAAGCAAAGTAAATGCTATTGAAAGCACCCCAAGAACAATTGTACTAATAAGTAAACTTTTTTGTTTTTTCATAATAGCTCCTATTTGTTTAATTAAAAACTAAATTAAGTTTAGCATATTATTAAGACAT
>JAEDFU010000009.1 GCA_016297915.1 Clostridia bacterium
AAGCCACAGAAATTTCTTTTAAGACCATTTTTCGCTTACGAAAACCTGCGTCGCAAAATGAATTTCGAGGACTCCACCCAGCCGACACACGCTTGACTTCAGCCGACACGCGCTTGCAATTTTTGAAATCGCTCCCAAATTATCTCCACGCCGTCCAACTAGTAGGCAATGTATCCTTGGTTCCAAACGGATACGCTAGCACTGGGAGTTCATCTGTACCCACCATTGTATCAATCTCCGTTTGAGACTTGCCTTCGATTTTTTTGTAAATATTTCCGTCATAGGCACATGCATCAACTGTCACATCCACAAAAAATCTTGTCGATTGCTGACTACTCGTTGTGAGTATTTGGTCGATGATACTAACCTCGCCATTTGGATTAGTGGCGGATGTAAGTGTGCCATTAGTATTGATATTTTTGGTATAAGGTTCAAATTGTGCATTGTAGTACATGTTGCCACAAGTTGCACTTGTTTTGAAATCTTGAATCCAATTAGTTGTACTTATTCCAATCGTTCCGTCTACTGTAGGATTCCCTGTAACCATGAGTGCTACACGCTTATTGTTGCCCTCCATATAATAAACACTAACTGTTGCTCTAACAAGAGCCTTGATACTGCCAGTATTTCGCATCTTGAGATTTAGGTTTCGAATAGTCGAGCCTGTTGTTATCTCGTAAGGGGAGTTGACAACATATCTTGTGTTGCCATCAGCATCGGTTGTGGTCGTACCCTGGAGGAGCGTGCCATTGGCATAAATACATATTTCAACTTTGCCAATCTTGGAATTTTGGTCGTTATAATTGTAATTTTGAGTTAGCCAAGCAATTGTTGAGACACACAAACAACAGCATAGTACAACAAGTACTAGTACTAATGCTAGTTTTATTGATTTGTATCCCACCTTTTGCTTCATTTGCTATTCCTCATCGTTTTCGTAACATTCGATATCTTCAAGTTCAAGTTTGCCTTTGAGATAATTCAAAACCTCAACAAATCCTATAAGTAGTACAGTAAGAACTATAATCATTATATAATTTGCCTTGATATATCTAACTAGTACACCGACGATTTTGAAGATATGATTTTCGTAGACCTTGCCTACGATGTTTTTTGTAAGTGGTCCATCAACCGTGTCGCTATTGTCACCTTTGGTGTACCAGATTGCCTCTGAACTATTGTATCTTGGGTCGTCCTCATCAATTGCAACCCAAGTACCGCCCTCGTCTATAACTTTGCCTTGGATTCTGTGGGTCAAGTTGATACCACTACCCTCCATTGTAACAATGTCTCCGAGCCTTAAGTCCTCATAATCGCAAGGGGTTACAATGATTAGTGATCCTACCGGCATAACTGGTTCCATAGAGCCAGATGATACAATCATAAACTTGTAACCAAGGATTACCATAATAGCAACCGTAAGCATAAGTCCAAGCCCAATGCTTTTGAGTATTGCCATTGCCCAAACCTTGAAATAATTGGTTTTTTCGAGTCTATAAAATTTCATGTAAGTGTCCTTTTATTTGCATAAAAATATGTTTTGTCATTTGCGACTATTACTTAAAGCAATAGTACAAAACTAGTGCAACTACAATCCACATAAAAGTTTTCTCCGCAATTTGTATTATTGTTGCATTTTTTGGCTTGTAGCCTTGGAAAATCAAATTCCCCAAGGCTTGCCAAACTAATTAAAGTTTTTCCATAATTAAATTATTTTTTGAGTACTGGATAAGGGTGAGTTTCGGATACATCATAGACAAGATTGCCCTCATATGTAAGTGTTCCAAGAGCAGTCCTCAACTCAGCCAAATTTGCACACGCCCCAACTCCGTCAGTTCCATTCATTTGTCCACTATCACTTAGCACTAGATAGTAGCAATCTTGATATCTTATACTATCAGCCTTAACGCCAAAGTAGTATGCCTGAATAGTAACATTATTTGATGCATTGTTTGTGTACTTAATAGCTGTATAACTATTAATAATTTCAGCGCCACCCAAATTATTATCTGGAGTAGCATACAATCCGCCGATGTAAGCAGTAACTGATGTTCCGCTCGATGCGGACAAAGTTACAGCCATGGTTGAGTAAGAATTAATAATTTTTGCTTTGCCATTACCACTAAGAGTACCAGCAATTCCACCAAATTCGATATTCTTTCCTTGAGCGCCTGTGGTTAAGTTGATGTCAGTAATATAAGCGTTACCAGTCGAGTAACATCCTCTAATTGTACCAGAGTTATTGCTTGCAATACCTGCTACATAGTTAGCGGTCATATCTCCACTAAAGTATGTATCTGCAATTGTTCCTGTATTGATACCAGCAATACCTGCAACTCGAGCAACACTTTGACCACCACACAAAGCATAAATTCCATTATCACCATTAATGTCATTGTTCTTACCAACAGTAACACTAGAATTTTTGATAGTAGCATTGTCAGTATTTTCGTATACCAATCCTGCTACATACATCGAATTGCTGATGCTTGTATAACTTACATTGATTCCTGTTATTGACTCAATATTTACATTATCAATAATACCGCTATTGGCGATTGCCAAACCAGCCACATAAACATTGGCTGCGCTAGACTCTAAGTACGACATGTTGACTACAAGGTTCAAGTTCGAAATCGAACCTAAGTTTGTTCTCATAAATGCAATATAATGAGTATTGCCATTAATATTGATATTTGGAGTAATGGTTGAAATTGTTGGATATACATTATTGCCACCAACATCTTGGAATTGTCTACCGACAATACTACCTGTAAACTCGGTGTCAATCATATCCCAATTTTTTGTAACACTAATATTTCCTGTTACAACAAAGTTTCTGTTTGCAAAGTATCTAATGCTATTCAAACTAGCGTAGTTATTAACAGCATATCTATAATTTTCTGATCCGTCACCATACTCAAATGCATCAAAGTTTTCGGCCTTTTGGTGCTCATATGTTCCAGAAATCAACTCTCCAGAATCCTCAATTGTTGACGCTACCATAATGTTAATTTTGAATCTATAATCTGTACCAATACTTGTTATTTGATAACTTGTTGGAGTAAATGTGTTTCTATTGTCATCTGTTTGAGCACTTAGAAGCACAATATCTGTTACTCTTAGAGTATATCTAGCGTTCTCGTCCGAGCCAGAAACTGTGTAAGTAAATACTCTGTTTGTTATCTCAGCGTATGCTCTAGTTGGGTTGGCAACAGGATTTTCTGTGATATTTGTCAATCCATAAGAATTAGCAGTTGTTGTCCAATAATCAAATACTGATTTGGTCAAATTGCTTACTGTGTATTCCATAGTAATTTGAGCATTGTGACCTGCAGTATTATCTCTTAAATTCCACGAAAGCACGCCAGTTTTTGCATCAAACTGCGAACTTAAAGGCGTAGCAGGAATAGATATATCGCATTTTTCGGAGAAGCTTGAATTAATGTAAATATTGCTTGCCCCTGTCGCACTTTCGGACACTGGATATAGAGCTGTTCCGATTGCTTGAACATAAACTTTGAGTGTTGCACCACTAGTGTATGAAACATTTAGATGCCCTAGAATAGCGTCAATATTTAGATAAACTGTGTCACTTTGGTCAGTGATAGTGAAGTATTGTGTGTGTGTAGTAGAAATTACATCAAGTGCGTACTCAACTTCCTCGTTGTTTTCGTCATATGCACGAGCAAGAACTCTTGCTTTGTATGCTGTAGCATTTGCCACTTTTGCCCATTCTACTCTATTGGCAGTAATTCCGTCAGCAGTAGAAATTTTTGAAACTTGTGGGTTAGGCTCTGGAAGTTTGTTTACAGTTAATGTATCTGTTGGTGATGCAATTACGAATGTATCATCAACGCTTGCTATCTTTGGTGAATATCTTATGGAGAATCTGTATTTTCCAGCAGGATATTCTTGAGACAAATTGTAATTGTTTTCAAATTTGTCAATGGTTGCAAATAATGGATATTTGCTTACGGTTGGGTCAAGAGCATCTGTTCCCTCGCCAAATCCGTAATCCTCTTTGGTCTCCCAAATGCCACCATTTTCGTACTCAAGTTTGAAGTCTGTCTCTGTTATTTGATTGTCTGTAATATCTGTAATTTGTGATCCCCAACCAAATACACCGTCCTCGACTGTAAGTTTTGGTTTTGGAAGTTTGATTATAATAATTTCTTGGGACAAACTACTGTTCAAATATTTTGTTCCGTCCGAATTACCAATTGCTCTTAGCGATACAATGTATCTGCCAGCCTCACGGAATATAGCGCTATTGGAAATATTATAAGATGCGATTCTGTTGCTAGTTTCGTCTAGTTCTGTTGTTGTATCGTTGTGACTTACATGAATTGCAAATTTTGCAATCTGAGCATCAACGCTACCCATATTCCATTGTAGATAGCTTACATCATTCTCTGTCTTAACTGTCAATTCGACTGGAATATTTGTTCTCTGATAGCTATCGCTCTCACTAGTCTCGCCGTCAAAGTAATTGTCTGATGTACTAGCATTTGTATCGTTTAGATTGTCTACATGAGTTGCTGTAATTCTTACTGCATATCTGCACAAACTGTCATTGAATAGAGTTGTTGTTCCAGACACGATTGATGGAATATCCCATTCGTGATATGTTTTGTCAGCACTTAGTGAATCTGCATAAGACACAAGTGTATGATAATCATCTCTGGATACTTCACCATCTTTATACTCAATAAGAGTAATTCTATAAGCATTTGCCCTCTCAACTGGTGACCAAATAAATTTACCATTGTTTGCCCAAACATTATTAACACTCATGGTCTTATCCAACTTAGTTGCGATAACGCCCATTTTCTCAATCTCGAGTGGGCTTTCGCCATTTACGAATAATAAATCATTGCCGTTTGAATCTTTGTACAACTTAGTGTCAATTATGCCCTTGCCATTACCTATCTCTTGTTTTCGGATAATGTATGAGCCAGCACCAAATTTGTCGTTGTCACTTAGGGTATACGATGTTTTTCTGGTTGTCTCAACTGGAACACCGTCATCACCCTCAACCGTGATTGCATCAAAGTTATATTCGTGATAGTACTTAGCGTGGTTTTCGCCATATTTTTCGTTAGTTTTGTCTACTATAGATGTCCACAACGAAGAGATACTATTTTTCCAATCCTTGAGAGCCTCTTCGTATGAAGTTTTGCCATTCCAAGTTGTTTTGTCGTTTGCATCTGGAGCATAATCAAATGGGCCATAAATCATAAGCTTGGTGCTAGATGATGCATTTGATGGTTCCCAAGTAATCTGATTGCTCGAAACTTGTAGACTAATATTTGCTAGAATATTCATATATTCTTCGCCATAACTATAAACATCACTATTTAAGTATGCTTTTTGGCCTGTACCAAGAGTCTTACTACTTGGTGTACCTATAACTCTTAGATTCATTGTATAATTTGTATTAACACTGACTTTTTGTGTTTCGTCAGCACCGTCTGCAAAGATTGTTGTAAGTGCGCCACTATATACATGGTCTGTTGTTCCAACAACACCAGTTCCGTCCGCAATATCCACATTTCTCGAAATCAAATTCTCATTTTCTTGAGCGATTAATTGATATGTGTTATGATATCCATTTTCGGCTGTTGGAACAAGTTGCCACAAGATATTGCCCTCGTCCATTTTGTTATTTTTGCCGTCTACAGATGGAACGCTTGGCGTTTGTGGTTTCCAAGCCTCAAATGTTGTTGAGTACTTGCCGTCTACACTGCTAACAACCTCTGAATTAATTGCATTTCCTACAGGGGAGACTTTGATTGAGTATTTGCCAGACTTGTATGTCTTGGTCTCAACCACATCATCTGCATTAGAAATACCCGGCATAGTTGCCATATTGTAAGTAAATACAAGATAAGAACCATTATCGTTTGATTCATACTCTTGATATTCAGCTTCGCCTTGAGTTTTGTCTACCAATGAACACAACTCAACGCCTGTTGCAGTAATTACTGTCTCTTGGTTATTTAGAGATAATCTTGCCACAAAGAATGGATACAAAATTTCGTCAGCCGCATCAATTGCGTCAGCTTGATTATTAATCTTTTGCTTTAGGTAGCCAATAGCTTTTTGTTTGGTTGTGCCCTCAATACTTTCGAGTGCTGTGTCCAAAGCAGTCTTGACAGATTCCTTTGCAATCAATTTGTCAAGAGCACTAGTTTCAATACTCCAAGCCACCTTGCCGTCTCGAACAAAGATTTCGGTTACATTTGGAGCTTTGAAAATGTCTTTGGTATTTTGGTTGCCATTCTCTGGAGGAATACTGCTAACGATTGCCATGGTAGGATCGGTTATTGCATTGATTTCAACTGTGTAATATCCGCAACCCTCAAACTCAGTATTTTTAAAGCTATATCCACATGATTTGGTATATGTTGTATAAACAATTGTTGAGTCTTGCTTAAAGGTTAGTTTGTATGCATATGCACCTTTAACTTCATTCCACTTAAAGTTGCCTTGTTCAAATGAAACCGACTGGGTTTCGTTGACA
Organism: Clostridia bacterium; assembly: GCA_016297915.1. GTDB lineage: Bacteria > Bacillota > Clostridia > Christensenellales > UBA1242 > UBA11490. The sequence continues at coordinate 6,527 of JAEDFU010000009.1, forward strand.
TATTCAACTAAGGTAGTATCCGAGTAATCACTTGTAAGCAAGCCCTCGCCGTCAGTTCCTATAGTTGTATTGCCTTGAACTTTCATCTTGATTTCGTAGTTTCCAGCTGGTCTATTTTTTCCGAGTAATTGACCAACTAGAGTGCCAGAATCAGAATTGTATATAATTACATCTTTGTCACCCATATTGTATAGGTAGTGTAATTTTTGATTTGCAGTTGTATTAGGATCTTGCCATGTAAGAATTGGGTCACCAACATTTATTGTAACTGGTGTGGTTACTGGATTTTCTGGATCGGAGTTGTCTATCTCATCATAAGTTACGCTCGATGTCGACGCCTTGATAACAAGGTTTGTTGGAGCTGTTAACTTTTTGAACTTAAACTCTCCACTCCATACGCTTGCAAGAGAGCCCTCGGCACTGCTCATTATTTTGATTGTATAGCTCTCGCCAATAACAAAGCTGTTGCCTGAATTTTGTGCTTTTACATCATCCTCAGTAAGTGTTGTCTTGTCAGCCACCTCAAATGTCAATGTGCCAATTTGCAAGTCAGCCTGAGTAGATATATCTTGCCCCTCACCCTCGGTCTCACCGCTATCTGGGTTAGTTGGAGCAGTTACATTCATGCCTGCACCAGTGATACTAACTATATATTTGCTAGCATTTTCAACTGGTGACCATACAAGCACACCACTTTGGGTATTTACTTTGGTTGCAAGAAGTCTAGAGTAATTATTATCTGAATTTTTGTAGTCACTATCTACAATATTTGCATTGTTTCCTACAAATTTAACTCTGATTGAATAATTGCCATCAGCAGTTATATTTGGACTTTCCAATTTATTCAAATCAATACTATATGTGTTTGATGTAATGTCAGTTGCAATGTTTTCGTAAGCCACATTGTTTTCGTACACCATTTGGCTATAACTTACAATTGCTCTGACTGTATTTTGTGTTGCATCCTCGGTGTTAGTTGGAATTAACGCACCAGAGATACTAATGTAATCCTTGCCACTATCGGTACTTACAACCAAATCTGGGTTCTCTTCAAATCCACTTTCGCCCAATTTTAACGCCTTGTGATTTACACTATCATAAGTGATTTGGATAGGAGTTCCAATGGTTGCAAATTCCTCGCCATTTTTGCTTTGGAATGTAATCTCAAAGTTTGTAGCATTTGCCTCAAATTTAACAAGAGTTAGACTAGCATCTGCTTCAGTTTTGTCAATGTTTAGGCTATTATGTTTGTAAATTTCATAATGCATTTCTTGAGGGGATTGAGATCCTGCAAGAGTGTATCCGCTTAGTTTGAATACACCGTCAACAGCAATCTGAACATTGTTGCTAAGCTTGGTTATTGTAATTGGATTTGATTCAATTCCTGTCAAGAAATTTTGCTTAGTTGTATAAGCTTTTACTTTTACCCAGTAGTCACCGGCATCAGCGGTTTCACCAAGTAGTGTATTTGTAAACTTGTACATAAGTTTGCCGTTGTCGAATTTGGCAATACTTGTATCCTCGGCAAAAGTCTTGGTGTTTTCGTCAATGATTTTTTCAACCTTAACAGTTGCACTCTTAACACTTCCTGCCTCGTCCAATTGAACATTGCTAATTTCAATTGTTTGTGCTGTAATTGACTCACTATTTTTGCCAATCATAAGCACATAACTTGTAGCATTTGCGTCAATTGACCAAGTGATAAAATCACCGTTCTTAGTCAAATCTTCGGTTGTACTAACCATTGTAAGTGCTAGTTCGTTTGACACATTGCTTGTCAAATATCCATTAGCTCTTACATATGCAGTATAGGTGTAATTACCCAAATAAGTACTGCTTGTAATAGTTATCTCATTGTTGGCAAAGTCTACGATATATGTATCGGTTGACATCTCTTTGCCATTTGCATACAAAGCAATTTTATAGTTGTATGTAGTTCCGTCCTCACCAGTTGTAACTAGGAATGTGTCGTTGATTTTGTAAGCGATTTTGCCGTTTTGACTGCTTAGCTCGGTTACTTGCAATTTGGTCAACGAATTAGTTTGAGCCTCGTCACTTGTAAGTAGGCAACCTGTGCTTGCGTAATCAAGCGTTGGCACAACTCTAACATTCAAAGTTCCGCCAGTGTATCCAGCAATGCTTGATACTTGTGTTAGGTCATATTTGACAACTTGTCCCTCATCTCCGCTTAGGTCACTAACTATAGATATCCAATCGGTATCTGTTGGGAGTTTGTATTGCAATTCGTATTTGGCATTACTATGAATACTTACAAACGATGCATTGTTGCCGTCTGCAACTACAGGGATTTGAGAGCTTATAACTTTGATACTAATGCTTGTCTCATCGCTTTCAATTCCAAAAGGAGTTGCCTGTGAAATACTTGCACTATTCAAAACAGTTTTTAGTTTGATTGTATATGTTCCGCTTGCCGAAATTTCCAAATCACCAAGAGACTTGCTATAATCAGCGCCACTTGTAGCGTCAGTTATTTTAACCGTCTTGTCAGTCTCAACAACTGTCATATGATATGCAACTCCCTCAACACTATTTAGAGCCTTGAATTTAATTACAGGAGTATTTGTGCCTTCAGTTATTGCACTGCTCATACTTACTTCGTTTAATGCAATTCCATAAGTATTTCCACTTACCTTGCCATAGAACGCATTGGATAATTTCTGCAAAATATTGATAGTTACGATTTTATTTTTGAACTTAGCTTCTTTGAGAATACTTGTAATATCGTAACCATACTCAGTTCCTGTTCCGTCCTCAAGTGTGATAACTCTCAAAGCATTATCATCAGGTGTTATTGAAGTCGAAACTCTATTTTGTCCCTCGCCAGCAACAAGATTTATTTCAAATTTTTGTCCACTCAAATCCATGCCGCTTGGCATTGTCCAAGATAGCATGTTTTGCCAAACTGGGTCTTCCTCTGTGTTTGTATTAACTTTTTTGATTGTTACAGCCTGTGGTTGATTTGTACAATTGAAACTTGCACTCTTAACATTTGAATCAAGACTTGAGTTGCTTCCGCCAATTGCTTGAACTGTGAAGTCAAATGAACTTCTACCCTGTTCCACCATGTCAGCAATTATATTTGCGAATAACTTATCTGACTCTTTGGATTGTCCATTATGTATAATCCTTGTTGCAGTTGCTTCTTTTAAGTTATATGTCAAATTTTCACTAGTGGCTCTCCACTCCGCCTGATATGTTTTTGTGTTTTCCGAATCAAAATTGTCAATAAGTGAAATTCTGTACAAAATAGTATCTATTGCACCAAAACTCAAATTATAATCTTCGAGTGTAATAGCACTTGGATCTTGGCGTCTTGTGAATCTGATTGGACTAGATGGTTGTGAATCAATGTAAGACGAATCAGTTCCACAACATATTATCGTTAAAATTGCATTTGTACTATCTGAGTGCTTAACACTAGTCAATTCACTACTCAAATCAACAATAACTGTTTCATTGGCCTTGACAGATGTCTCAATCTCTTTGATTTGAGGGGTGGACTGTCCTGTTATGTCAATTTTGATTTTGTATTTTGCGTTATCATAAACATTTGTGAATTTAAGTTGTCCAGCACTACTTAATTCTGCACCAGTAGTTACTTGCTTTGCAACTTTGATACTTGGGAAGCTTGTTCCAGTTACTTGAAACCAAGCACCTGTTGCTGTATTTACTGCTGCATTTTGAGCATCTCCAGCAGTTCCTCTGTTGATACCTACAAATCTAGCAAATATATCATATTCGCCAAGATCACTCAAATCGTTTGGATCGGCAGGATTTAACTTGAGTGCAACTAGGTCAATACTTGCACCTCTTAGTATGTAATCGCCGGTGTTGTTATTAGCATTAACATATACAAATCTGTAATCTTTTGTGTTATACTCATTGCCTGTTGTTTTCTTTAAGAAGTAAAAGTCCACACCTTGAATATTTGCAGCCTGTGCGTTATTAGGCTGGGTAACTTCTAGAACGCTTTCAACAATGCCAGCGTCTGCACTAGCGCCAAGCATCTTAAACTTAAACTCGCTTACAACACTATCAATTGTTGTAGCCTTGTCGCCACTAGCAAATACCTTGAATGTATACTCGTCAGCATAGGCGTCAGGATATATGTCTCTTAACTTGCTTGTATCGAATTTGTTTGACTCTGCAACCTCAAATTCTTGGTCACTGAGTGGAACTCTTGCACCAGTCTTACCCTTGAATATTTGATACTTGTAGACAACCTTCAAATCGTCATTATAGACAGTATTGGTTGTTCTCCAAGACAAAATTGAACTTAGGTGTGGCTGATTGGCATCAACACCCAAATTAAATGTAATGCCTTTAACTCCTGCACTTGGTTTCAAAGTGAACTGATTTTTGTCAGTTGCAATATTGTGATCAAATGAAATTGTTGGGGCATAGAGTTTTTGAATTTCTAGTTGTTGTCCGTCCTCTGCACTCGAAACACTAGGATAATATCTTATGCCGGACTTAACAACATAATTTTTGCCAGCCTCTCTTGCATCAAAGTCGGTAGGATAAGATACTACATAAACATTGTATTTGTAAAGGTCGCTAGCACCTTTTTCGAATGTATCTTTGTAATTAAACGAACAAGTCTCTGAGCCGTTTGAAACTCTATCTATAAATCTAGAGTTGCTGTCTTTGTCGTAGTAAACATAATTGTGCTCAGCAAATCTTGGGCTCTTGAACGATATTATTCCGTTTTCGTTTTTTAGCTCTGTTACAGTAGCTAATTGGTGAAATCTAAGAATGTCACTAGGAGCGCTATCGTTAACCACCAAGTTATCGCCCTTGGCAACAACGCTTACTGCATAACTTTGGCCTCTCTGCAATGCGTCATTTGGCAAACCATAACGAGTACTTACAATTAGATTGCTACTGCCTTTTTCGCTAGTCTCTAGATTTGTCCACGAAACAATGTATCCCGAAAGCGAATTAACTTGTCCAGATTTGCTTGGAGCGTCGGTAATCTCGCCATTTGGTTTTTTGTACTTAGTTACTGCATTCCATGTAACCTCACCAGTTGTTGGATTGTAATCTATTCCGCTTGGTGCCAAAAAGGTAGGCCAAGTAGCCTTAGGTGTAGTTACAGTAATATCTGCAAGAACAAATTTGTCTGTTCCGTGAGGGCTAAATCTAATAGTTGTTGAACCAGCCTTATTTGCTACAAACTTGATAGTTTGCTCTGTCCCTCTTGAGAAAGAATAGACGCCGTCCTTGAAGTCGTATCTATTTTTGCATCCGACGATATTGTTCTCGGAAAAAGACCAGTCAACCTGTGTTTGGGTTGTATTGTCTGGCCCTAACTTATATGTAATCGCAAATTCCTCGCTGAGTTGGCAGGTAATCTTGAGATACCCTGTCTCATCACTCTTGGTAGCTCCCGCAAAGTCGCTTGAGATAGAGATGTTTTGGCAAGCAACAGGAGTAACATCTGGATTACCCTTGTCACCTGAGCAAGAACATGCACTAAGCACTGCAGTTGCCAATATAATCATCAAACTTGCAATAAATGTTTTTACCTTTTTCATTCTAATCACCCTTTTTAAGTAATTTAATCTTAGATATTTTAGCACATTATGTCGAAAATCAAAAATTATTTTGCTATATATATAAATATTTTTTATTATACTTATGTTGGATTATTTCTTGTAATTTATTGCTAAAAAATCCAAGTTTTTTCAAGTTTTTTGGAAAGCCTGCTTGGTTATTTAACAAAACGCCCTAGAAGAATAAAAAAAGTTATCAAATAATAACGCCAAAAAGACATGCAATTTATTGACAGCCCCCAAGTCTTTTTGTATACTAATGCTATACAAAATAAAAAAATAAAAGGGGTAAATTATGAGCAAAAAGAAAAAAATTATCATAAGTTCTGTTTCGGTTGGAATAGTGCTAATTGGCGTAATTTTGACTATAATTCTGGTTAATATCAAAAGATTTAGTCTAAGAGCGTCGGACTACTTAAACTTTAATAATCACACAACAATGAACATTATTGAATTGGATTCGTCAGTTACACCAAGTAGTAGCCCGTCTTACAACAATGGAACTACTATTATTACACACAATTCAAGTAGCAAACTAGGCGTATTCTCTTACATTCAAAACAAGACAATTGCCGAGGCAAAATATGACGATGTTTTGGTCAAAAATCCTAATTCAAAAAACGGCAAAACATACTTTGAACTAGTAGATAATTCCAAATCTAGCGATATTACATTAATAGACGAAAAAGGCAACGAATTATCTATAATTTCAGAGAGTCAAGGAACAAAAAATAGAGCCAGCATCATGACAAAAGATGTAAGCGTTAGAGAGAAAAAAAACAAAGTCAAGACTAAGATTGGCAACAAATATACCCAGACTTCAGTTAGCGTTAAGCGTATTGAATTTGACGATGACTATTCGAACGCAAGAGGATATTTTTCGGACGAACTCAAAAATTATGAGACTTGGAAAATAACCACAACAAGCGGAATTACTTATACAAATTTGTACAAACTCGAAAATGGCACACACAAGCTTATTCAAACTCTAGACAACGAACTTGGAAATTCGCTTGAAAGCAAAGATTTGTCACTAGAATTTTTAAATGACGGAACACCAATCTTTATGAACATGCGCTCTGTAAAATTTGGAAGTGACTATCAAGCAATGAGTTTTGAAATTTATGATATCAACTTTAATCTCAAAGGCAAAAATCAAATTGATATGCAACTTCTCAATACCGACATATCCTTTAGGATTGGCAACTCACTGTTCTTCCAAATAGTAATCGACGCCAACGAGGATAAATACGATTATAGCACAACCAATACTAGCACAGGAGTAACCACTTATCACACTATCAAAACATACAAATTTAGCCTAAAAAACGGCAGTTTTGACGAAGTAAACTTTGATTATTTGATTAACAAAGTGGGAGCTGAATTTAATGTAGATACAGTACTACTATCATGCACCCAAATCAAAAACAAAAAGTTGGATACAAGCTCAATTTTGCTTATCAACGAGAGATTACAGACCAAAAAAATCGACTACGACTTTGATACAATTCTCAAAGTGAATAACGACAGATACATCACTAGCACCGGTGGCAATTCAAACTTTAATTTGATAGACAAATCATATAATTTGATTGCTCATCTAGATAATTTCAATAATGTATTTGCAACCAATGATTCAATAATTGTAAGCGATAGTAATGTTACATATATCTGCAACACTGACGGTGTTGTTATCAAAAAAATCAGCAACGGAAATTTTGTATACTTACAAGACTGCGAAAACTATATCAACAAGGTAACCACCACCGAAGAGACCTTGACTACTACAAAATATTACCTCGAAAGACTAGGGTTATCCAATGATGAGCCACTATTTACTAAGAGTACTGACGGCGACACCTATCAAGGCATATCATACAAGAAGGTTAACTTGTACACAATCAAAAATCCACGCTCAAATGAAGTAGTTGCAACAATCATTATTCGTGTAAGCGAAGAGGCTACCAACTATGTATATGAGATATTAAATATCGACGGCAAGTTCCTAGGCTCTATAACCAGTGTTAGCATGAACCTTACCCCTCTTTACTTTTACTCAAACGATAACGCAGTAGTTCTATCCCTCGGAACAAAACTATTTGCTTTGGATAGATAAAATCACCAAAAAAACTCCACATGCAAAAATGCACATATTGGCATTTTGGGTGGAGTTTTTTTTGGGATTACTCATCGCCAGACTGCATATCAATTGGGATTTCGACATAGCCTTGAGGCTTGTCACAACTAGGGCACACATCCCATGCTGATTTGGCAGTATGCTCAAATCCACAATTACTACATTTCCATTTGATTGGCGTTGGGCTCTTATATAACTTTTTGCCTTTGAGTTTGGTATACAACTGCTCAAGCATAAGCTTGTGGCAATTCTCTACACTTGATGCAAACAAAAACGATTTGGCAATATCTGGATATCCCTCGTCCTTGGCAACCTTGGCAAAGTCAGGATACACATTGTCACTCTGACTCTCCTCCGCCCCCATAGTGTCCTTGATACTTTCTAACAAATTCCCCTTAGTAAATGGATATCCACCACAGATTTCGATATTGTGCTGTTTGCAAGAGCAATTGTCTGTAAGTAAGTTATAAAATTTTTTGGCGTGCGCCATTTCATTTTTCGCATGCGTCTTAAATATTGTCTGCATGTAATTGTAACCCTCCTGCTCTGCTTGCTGTGCCAAAAACTGATATCTAGCACCGTCTTGACACTCACCAGCAAATGCTCTTGCCAAATTTTGCTTTGTTCTGCTTTTGTCAAAATTTTCCATAAAAATATCTCCTTTCAAAAACTTATTGTTTCAATTTGTTTAACTGTAAACCACAACCTCAAGTCCCCCAAAAATTTGAACTCAGTATAAGCATTACAAAATAAACCTTACTTAATAATTAACATCATTTAAAATTTTTAAACAGATTTAATTTGAAATTTTGGTCAAAAATATATTAATTTTGAAAACAATCCATTGACAAAACAAAATAATTCAAATATACTACCTATGTATTTTGAAAAACATCAATCTAACAATTGAATAAACCGATGATTTGGGAATACAACATTTGTATGGTTTTTGATAAGAGAGTTACTTAATTTGGTGTGAGAGTAACCGAAACTAGCAAACAGTTTTCCGCCCCAATAGGTTGTGCGAAAGCACGCTATTTGTCTAGCAACAAGTGACAAACACGAGTGGGATTTGATATTCAAATCCAATTAGAGTGGCACCATGGATATTTGATTATTCATCTCTAAGGATATTTTTCCTTGGAGATTTTTGTTATTTTGAATGTTTATAAGAATATTGGTTATTGACAATAACGCCATGGTTTTTGTCAGCAACATCTCATATATTTGTCAACAAATAATATAAATCAGAAAAGGAGAGAAAGAATGATTGATATTAATATTATAAGAAAAGACCCAGACAGAGTAAGACAAAACCTTATAAACAAGTTTCAGGAAGAAAAGCTTCCAAAAATAGATGAGGTATTGGAACTAGACGAAAAGTTTAGAATACTCAAAGTTGAGGGCGACACGCTTAGAGCCAAAAAGAACATAATAAGCTCAGACATTGGAACTCTTGCTAGAGAAAAAAAGTTAGATGAGATTGCACCTCTCAAAGAGGAAGTTGGAAGAATTAATCAAAGGCTCAAAGACTTGGAAGTTGAAGAGGAAGAACTCGGCAAAAAAATCAAAGCAATTATGATGATTATTCCTAATATTATTGATGACTCTGTTCCTATTGGCAAAGACGATAGCGAAAACAAGGAAATCGAAAAGTTTGGCACTCCAAGAGAATTTGACTTTGAAGTTCCTTATCATGCAGATATTTTAAATAGCATCAACGGTCTCGACAAAGAGAGTGCAGGCAGAACTAGCGGAACTGGTTTTTATTATCTTATGGGCGATGCTGCAAGACTACACGAGGCTATGCTTGCATATGGCAGAGACTATATGATCAGTCAAGGCTTTACTTATTGTATTCCACCTTTTATGATTCGTAGCGATGTTGTTAATGGCGTTATGAGTTTTGCCGAAATGGAAGCAATGATGTACAAGATCGAAAACGAGGATTTGTATCTTATCGGCACTAGCGAACACAGCATGATAGGCAAATTCAAAGAACAAATTATCCCAGAAAAAGAACTTCCAGTCACAATGACTTCGTATAGCCCATGTTTCCGAAAAGAAATTGGCGCACACGGGCTAGAGGAAAGAGGTCTATATAGAGTTCACCAATTTGAAAAACAAGAAATGGTTGTTATTTGCAAACCTGAGGATAGTATGAACTGGTACAACAAGATGTGGCAGTACACTGTTGATGTATTCCGCAATCTCAATGTGCCTGTAAGAACTCTCGAATGCTGTAGTGGAGACCTAGCGGATCTTAAGGTTAAATCGTGCGATATCGAAGCATGGAGTCCTAGACAACAAAAATACTTTGAGGTCGGATCTTGCTCGACTCTTGGCGACGCACAGGCTAGACGCCTTGGCATCAGAATTAAGGGAAGCGACTACAACTACTACCCACACACACTTAATAACACTGTACTTGCTAGTCCTAGAGCAATTATTGCATTCCTCGAAAACAATGTTCAAAAAGACGGCTCAATCTTTATCCCAGAGGTGCTTAGACCTTACATGGGTGGCAAAGATTGTATTAAGCCAAAAACCAAGTAATCCCCCTGCTATCTTAAACTTAGCACAATGCAAAATCAAGTACACATCAAAAAATTTTTGAGAGTGTGCTTTTTTGTTACACATTTTGGATTTGTTTGTGTTAAACTAAGTATAAATAAGAGGTAGGATGAATGAAAAAGACAATCAAAACACTGGCAGTAGGCATAACACTGGGGCTCTGCGCTGGAGCTTTTGCCATGCAATCCAACATTCCCGCTCTAGCCCAAATTATCCCAAGCAAGCTATACTATGAGAGCGTTCTAAGAGGCTCGAGCGAAGTCACAATCCAAAACACTGCTCTTAGGTCTGCTATATGTAATTTACTTGGCAAGACCGCAGAATCTAGGCTCTATTCCGATGATTTTTTAACTTGTCCGACTTACCGTGATATAACAACGACCAACCCTGATACTGGAATTACAACAGTGACACCTGGCAAACATTATTTGGATTTGTCTTACACTGGCGTCAAGGATATTAGCGAACTTGTTCAATTTGAATTCCCTGAGACGCTAAGTGGCATATCTCTAATGGGAAATGGAATTGAAAATTCAGATTTGAATAATATTTTGACCGTTATCACTAGCAACAAAGCAACCGGCACAATAAATATAAATGGTGTAGACTACAAAGTCAATTCCAACTTTGATACAATTATCAAAAAAGTAAATTTAAACCTTAATAATATAGACTTTGAGACACTATCTGACACATTCAAATCAAACGAAAATCTACTATTTGGATTGCAAAATATGCCAGAAAACGAGGGTCTATTGACCCCTAGCGAACTAGCATCAACCAAGTACTATATAAGAACAAACGATGATGTGTATTTGTCATATAATTTCTTTTATAACGGCGAGAGAATTTATCCAACACTCAATACCGTAAGCAAAATAGCCACAGATACTCTTGGAGACTATAAGATTGAACTATCAAGTCCTCCACAAAGCGAAAGTAGTTACTTTTTTGGACAAACCAAAACCCTTGAATTTACTCAATTCGAGTTCAAAATCAAAGACGGCTACACAATTGAACGAAAGGCACTATTTAATTTGGATTTCTCCAAAACTGGAATAAACAAAGACTATATCCTAAACGGCATAAGTCGCACCGATTGCGATATCGCCCCTGCCACTAGAACCGACACAAACACAGCTGGCACAAATTATACTGCCGTCAAAATCACTTACAAAAATTACACAAGGACTCTAAGCCTGCCATTTACAGTTATCGACACAATTAGCCCACAGATAACACTCAGAGGATACTCCACAATGTATTGGCGTCAAAATAAATCTTGGGTTGACCCTGGATACTTAGGCTCAGATAGTGGTGACGACCTAACCAATCAAGTGACTATAGATTTGGGTGGTCTTGATGTCACCAAGCTCGGCTCTTATACAATCAAATACACCCTCAAAGATTTGGTTGGAAACGAGACAACGACAACAAGAACGGTCATTGTTCAAGAGTCAATCTTAGACGAAATCAAAGTAACTTGTGAGCACTCAGACTTTAATGTCGGAGAGGAAATCTTGCTCACAGTAAGTCCGTCATCAAACACTCCACTGTCTAAGTATTCTAACTTTAGATATTCGTGGTACATGGACGGAGTACTATTCAAAACAACCACTGGCGACAGCACCACTGGCAAGAGCTCCACAGTTGTAATAATGGACAACTCCGGCACTCACAAAATTAGCGTCATACTCACCGCTACTCAAGTTGCAGATAATAGAGAGGTTATGGTCGAAAGTGATTTTTTTGAAATCAAAGCCAAAACTAATATTTCAAGTCAAAATTCTATTATCATAGCCTTAGTTGTAGCAATTGCAAGCATAGCCATAACTACAATTACAGCAACTATAATCAAAGCAAAAAAGGCAACCAAAAAAGCTCACAAACAGCATGCCAAAAAAAGTAGCAATAGTGCTGATATCAAAGTAATCAAGGACTACGAAACTCCAAAAGATGATAACAAAAAATAATACTAAATTAAATATTTGGAGTAACTTATATTGGATTTTGTGTAGACATACACATATCCAAGGTGTCAATCCTATATTGTCACATCAATTCAATGTTAATTTATCAATTCTATAATTTGAATTATACACCAAAAAAACACATTAAGTTTGTTCTTAATGTGTTTTTTGTTAATATTAAAATATTTAATTTTCGTGTACTTATTGTCAGAAACCATAATGTTTGTGACATTAAGTGTTGCGAACTTGTCCCAAAGCACCACGCACGCATAATTGTTGAACTTTGCTTTTTAACAGCCAAAATCTTACAATTCGTCTGGATTTTCGCTTGGAGCATCGGCTTCCTGGTCAAAGTCATCGCCCAACTCTGGTTGCAATGTTACAGGTGTTTCGTCCTCAAGTTTGTCTGCCAAATCTTGTTGGGATTTGTCTGACTTGGTAATTGCAACGCAGACAATCTTAGCGCCGTCTTTGAGTTTCATAATTCTAACGCCCTTGGTGTTTCGACCAATCCTGCTTATCTCGTTACTCTCAACACGGATAACAACTCCGTCGTCGGCAATAAGCATGATATCGTCATCCTCGGTTACCTGTTTGAGGTTAACTAGTTTGCCTGTAATTTCATTAAAGATACCAGCCTTGATACCCTTACCATTTCTGCCTTGCAATCTATACTCATCCTCGCTTGATCTCTTGCCATAACCGTTTTCGGAAATTGTTAGCATATCTGAGCCTGGAGTGATTATTGTCATATCTACGATAACTTCGTTTTCGCCAAGTTTCATAGCCTTAACGCCCATTGTATCTCTACCCATGGAGCGTACAAATTTTTCGTTAAATCTTATACACTTACCAGTAGAACTTGCAATCAATACTTCGTTATTGCCATTTGTCAAGAATACGCTTATAAGCTCGTCATTGTCGTTGAGTTTGATTGCAATCTTGCCACCCTTGCGGATTGACATAAATTCGCTTACAGGAGTCTTTTTGATAAGACCACCACGAGTACACATAATTAGATTGCCCTCAGCATCAGCTTTAAGTGGGATAATAGTTGTTATTCTCTCGTCCTTGTCTACTTGTAGAAGGTTGACCATTGCTCTGCCCTTGGCTTGTTTTTGAGCCTCTGGAACTTCGTATGCCTTGATAGTATATACTCTGCCCTTAGTCGAGAAGCATAGCAAATCGTCATGGCTATTTGTTACATAAATGTTTTCGACAAAGTCCTCTTCCTTGGTCTTATGAGCGATAACACCCATTCCACCTCTATGTTGCGACTTGTAATCACTTACTGGCATACGCTTGATGTATCCGCCGTGAGTAAGCGATAGAACAACTGTCTCTCTTGGGATAAGGTCGCCAATATCTATACTTGAATAGTCGTAGCTAATCTCTGTCTTACGAGGAACTCCGTACTTGGTCTTGATTTCTATCAAGTCGCCCTTGATAATCTCAAGAACTCTAAGTTCACTTGACAAAATTTCCTTGTACTCCTTAATAAGGCTTTCAACCTCTTCGAGTTCGGCTTTTAGTTTTTCAACTTCGAGTCCAGTGAGTTTTTGAAGTCTCATATCAAGGATTGCATTTGCTTGTTTTTCGTCAAGATTAAATAGTCTTGTCAATCTCTCAACTGCGTCAGGCTTGTCGTTACTTAACTTGATTTGACGGATAACTTCGTCAATATTTGCTTGGGCAATTACTAATCCCTCAAGGATATGCGCTCTAGCCTCAGCCTTGTCAAGCTCAAATCTTGTGCGTCTAGTTATAACTTCTTTTTGGAAATCAAGATAGTTAACAAGAATTTCTCTTAGGTTCAAAATCTTTGGTGTGCCATTTACAAGTGCTAGGTTTATTGCACCAAAGGATATTTGTAATTGTGTAAGTTTGAACAAGTTATTGAGAACAACCTGAGCGTTTGCGTCTCTCTTGACATCAATAACGATACGCATGCCTTGTCTATCACTTTCCTCACGAATATCAGATATGCCCTCTATTCTCTTGGATTTGACCATATCGGCAATTTGTATTATAAGTTTGGCTTTGTTTACTTGATAAGGGATTTCGTTTATAACAATTTTTTGTCTATCGTTTTCTTCCTCAATCTCGGTCTTGGCTCTAATTATAAATGTGCCCTTACCAGTCTCGTACATTTGTCTAACACCTCTTCCGCCAAGAACAATGCCCTTGGTTGGAAAATCTGGTGCAGGAATGTACTTCATTAGTTCGTCAATTGTAATCTCTGGATTGTCAATCAGTGCTATTACGCCATTAATAACCTCACACAAATTGTGTGGAGCAATATTTGTTGCCATGCCGACAGCAATACCGTCCGAGCCATTGACAAGTAGGTTTGGAAATCTACTTGGAAGTACGACTGGTTGCATTTCTCTGCCGTCAAAGTTTGGATAAAAGTCAACAGTCTCTTGGTTGATACCATTAAGCATCTCACCTGCAATCTTAGTAAGTCTTGCCTCGGTGTAACGAGATGCAGCTGGTGGGTCTCCGTCGACCGAACCAAAGTTGCCATGTCCGTCAACAAGCGGACAGTTGATCGTAAAGTCTTGTGCAAGTCTAACCAATGCATCATAGATAGCTGAGTCACCATGTGGGTGAAACTTACCCATAACTTCACCGACAATAGTTGCACTCTTTCTAAAAGGCTTGTCATTGTACAAACCCAAGTTATTACCCATAGCGTAAATAATTCTACGGTGGACTGGTTTTAGACCGTCTCTAGCATCTGGAATAGCACGGCTAACATTAACCGCCATTGCATATGCAATAAACGATTTCTCGAGTTCTTCCTTGACCTTGACATCCATGACTTTGCTGGCGTCAATCTTGTCTAAAATTTTTTCAATTTCGTCTCTCTCCATGTCTTACTCCTTAAACATCTAGGTCTTTGACCAAAGTTGCATTTTCTTCGATAAACTTGCGTCTAAGTTCAACATCTTCACCCATAAGTTTATTAAAGGTTTCGTCCGCCTCAAAAGCGTCCTCCATTGTAACTCTGAGCAAAATTCTATTTTCGGGATTCATTGTTGTTTCCCACAACTGCTCACTGTTCATCTCGCCCAAACCTTTGTAACGCTGTACATCGTTTGGCTTGCCCTTTTCGTTTTGAATTGCGTTCAATTCATCATCCGAATAAGCATAAAAAGTTTGCTTGCCATATACAATCTTGTATAGTGGTGGCTGAGCAATAAATACATGTCCCTTATCAATAAGAGGTTGCATAAATCTAAAGAAGAATGTCAATAAAAGTATTCTAATATGACTTCCGTCGACATCGGCATCGGTCATGATTATAATCTTGTCGTATCTAAGTTTTTCCTCATTGAATTCGCTAGAAATCCCACAACCAAAAGCGGTTATCATGTCCTTGATTACTTGGCTCTCCAAAACTTTGTGAAGAGATGCTTTTTCTACATTGATAATCTTACCTCTTAGAGGCAAAACAGCTTGGAACTTACGATCTCTACCTTGCTTAGCAGTACCGCCCGCACTATCTCCCTCAACTAGATAAATCTCACTACTCTTTCTGTCCTTATTGGTACAGTCGGCTAGCTTTCCAGGTAGAGTTGTGCTCTCCAAAATTCCCTTTCGTCTAGTTGTCTCTCTTGCATTTCTAGCAGCGTCTCTAGCACGCTTAGCAGTCACACATTTGAGAATCAACTCTTTGGCCATGGAAGGATTTTCTTCTAGGAATGCACCAAACTTTTCTTGCATGGCGTCGGTTACAATTTTTCGCATCTCGGAGTTACCAAGTTTTGTCTTGGTTTGTCCCTCAAATTGCGGATCCATAAGTTTAACCGAAATTATTGCAGTAATTCCTTCTCTGACATCTTCGCCAGATAGTTTTTCGCTATCCTTGAGTATACGATTGTTTTTGCCATAGTCATTAATAATCTTGGTTAGTGATGCCTTAAATCCCTCAAGGTGAGTACCACCCTCCTCGGTATTAATGTTGTTGGCATAACTATTGATAAACTCGTTATAACCATTGTTGAATTGGAAGGCTATTTCAACTTCATTGGTTTTGTTGACAACATCGACATAAACTGGTTTTTCAAATAATGTCTCTTTGTTTTTGTTAAGATAATCTACAAACTCAACAATTCCGCCATCAAATCTAAATGTCTCACCAACTGGCTCTTCGCCACGCCTATCTTCAATAGAAATTGTAAGACCTTTGTTCAAAAATGCAATTTCTCTAAATCTAGATTTGAGCTCATTATAATCAAAATCCAAAGTCTCAAATATCTCATAGTCTGGCATGAATGTTACGCTTGTACCAGTTTGAGCTGTATCTCCAACGACCTTGAGTGGTTCTTGAGGAACACCACGCTTGTACAATTGTTTGTGAATCTTGCCGTCTTGTTCAACAACGACTTCAAGCCACTCAGATAGTGCATTAACGCAAGACAAACCAACACCATGTAGTCCGCCACTTATCTTGTAGCCCTCGCCACCAAACTTACCGCCAGCATGAAGTTTGGTCAAAACAACTTCAACCGCACTCTTACCCTCGGTCTTGTGAATACCACAAGGGATACCTCTACCATTGTCTATAACGGTACAACTACCGTCTTTGTTAATAATAACTCTGATGTGGTCACAGTATCCAGCCAAGGCCTCGTCAATACTATTATCTACAATCTCAGTTATCAAGTGGTGAAGTCCACGACTATCGGTACTACCAATATACATGCCGGGTCTTTTTCGTACTGGCTCAAGTCCTTCCAAAACTTGAATATCGCCCGCATCATACTTTTCGGACTTCATAAGGATATGTTCATTTTGCTCTTCCATAGTCTCTCCCTTGGTGGTTTTCAAAAAACCTATAATTTTACAAAAATATTATATCATAGCCATGGCAAATTTACAAGCATAAAACCGCACTTTTGCACATTTTATAAATATATATTATATTATATACATATACTATATGTTTCAAACCCCTATAGTACAGCAACACCCCTCCACCCACAAGCCCTTTTACACAACCAACATTTACACCCCTCGAAATTTTGTTTTTGGACTAGACTGCCCAGCTTATTTAAGCAAGCCTTTGAGATTACTAGTATTTGGCGAATTTGAGCAAAGACCACTTAGCCCATACATACAAAACATACACTGCACAGACTTTTGGACAGTGTTCAACCAAATTTTGCAAAAAGCAAACTTGATTAAAATTTAATAATGAAAGTTCAAAAAAAAATTGCAAATATCGCTTTGCAAATTTTTTTGTGTGACATTTTGCCCAAAATGTTTGTTAAAATCCAATTCTGGTGCTACAATAGTTTTTGTAATATGTAAAATTTGGAGATTATTATGGATTTATTTGAAAAATGTCATAACGAGTTTATGCAAATGGTAGAGGGACTAAAGAGAAACAATGTTTATCCTTACTTTACCGAATTAACTTCTGGTCAAGACACCGAGGTTATGATGAATGGTCAAAAGACCGTTATGATTGGTTCTAACAACTACTTAGGACTAACAAGCCACCCAGATGTAATTAAGGCTGGTATCGAAGCACTCAAAAAGTATGGCACTGGTTGTTCTGGTAGTAGATTTTTGAACGGCACACTTGACGAACATGTTATTTTGGAAAAAGAACTTGCTGAGTTCTTGCACAAAGAGGCAGTTGTAACTTTTTCAACAGGATTCCAAAGCAACCTTGGTATCATCAGTGCAATTTGTGGCAGAAACGATGTAATCGTTGGAGACAAAGAAAACCACGCTAGTATCTATGATGCTTGTAGACTAAGCTATGCAAAACTACTTAGATACGAGCACAGCAATATGGAAGATTTGGAGAGACAACTCAAATCTATCCCTGAAGACAAAGGAATACTTATCGTAACTGACGGTGTATTTAGTATGGGTGGAGATATTTGTAAACTCCCAGAAATTGTAAAACTTGCCAAAAAATACGGCGCAAGAATAATGATAGATGACGCTCATGGACTAGGAGTTCTTGGTGCTCATGGCAGAGGCACTGCTGAGCACTTTGGACTTGAGGACGAAGTAGATATTTACATGGGAACATTTAGCAAATCTCTTGCAAGTCTTGGTGGATATATGGCTGCCAAAAAGGAAGTTGTTGAGTTTGTAAGACACAACAGTCGTCCATTCATATTCTCAGCATCAATCACTCCAGCAAGTGTTGCATGTGCTAGAGCATCACTTAAGATTTTGAGAGAACATCCTGAGAGAGTTGAGGCTCTTAGAGAAGTTAGCGACTACATGCGCAAAGGTCTCAAGGCAAAAGGCGTTAAGATTATTGAAGCAACTACACCAATTATTCCTATCTACACATACACAAACGAACGCACATTCCTTGCTTGCAAATTGCTACAGGAGAGAGGAGTTTATGTCAATCCTTGCGTATCTCCCGCAGTTCCAGTTGGTCAAAGTTTGCTAAGGACAAGCTACACAGCCACTCATACACATGAGCAACTAGACAAGGCAATCAATGCTATCGCCGAGGTTATGAAACTACTTCCTCCATACAACCCAGACGAAGAACACGCTGAATAATCAAAATAGCAACCGACAAGGTTGCTTTTTTTGTTATGATACTCAATATAAAAATCAAAGATGGGTATTGAATTTGATTTTTTTGTATGATATACTTAAGTCTATAATAAATTTAAAATTTTAGGTGGAAAAATGAATTTTAAAGACGAAGTTATCCAAAAACTAGGTTTGTCCCTCGCACTATGCTCGCTTGACGACAAAATCTGTGTCCAAAAAATAACCTTGCCAGAGCAAGACAACAGTTCAGTATATACTGTTGAATTTTATGACAACAAAACTGAGTACAAGTATACAATCAACCCAGAGCACTTATATCCTGACGAAATTAATGATATGCTTGCACACATTCTATCTCTTGAGTCCAAGGATATCCTTGGCAAAAAGACAAAAGCCACCAGCCTCCAGTCATACAATAGCCAAATAGACCTTGCATCCCAAATTATTAACGGCAAAAAAGACTATTTGATAAGAACTTATGACTCATACATGTCTTACTCCACTCTCGAGAGACGCAACTCTCCAGAGCGAGAGATTTTGGATAGTTATCTAAATACTCTCAAAAACTACGGTGATACTTTTTACTTTGGCAATTGTGCCGACTACAAGACAAATGAATACAAAATAACTGAGGTTATGTATAGCATTATGAGTCTAGTGTCTGGCGAGGAATTGTGCTTGGACATGGATAGCTTGGCTAAGAGATGCTATCCAGATCTAATAATTGCCGAGGCATATAAGGCAATTAAATCTAGCGAAAAAGACTATGAGGATTATCTAGGACTAAATAACATCAAATCCAACACTCCAAAAATGGATTTGCGTGACCTAAGACCTAGTCTTGACGAAGAGATTTATCTAATAACCAAATACAAACAATTAGGACTATTAAATGGCGCAGTATTCAGAACTAGCGACGGAAACGAAATCCCTCTTGACAAGGCTTTTGACGACGATGATGTCTCTTATTCCGATAACGAATCTTACTACGAGAGTTTAATCAACGATTACTCATATCCTGAGGACGACATGACAAACGACGAGTTTGATGATGAGAGCGACTATGATGAGATCGACGGCGATGACGGCGACATATATGGAGTAATATACAAGAACAAGGACGCAGGCGAAAACGAGATTTCGCAAATCACCTTGTCTCCTGTTGCTCTTAATATGATAGAAAAATGCTCTCAGCAAAAAAATCAAAAGCTAAATACAACACTCTCTGATATCTTGGATGACTTGTTTAGAAAAATTGATTTTAGAAAGACCAACTTTGTCGATGATATTTATAATGCATTATTTGGAACTTCGGATGATAGCTCCAACAAAAATAACCAAAACACCCAAAAGCCCGATGACCAAAATAACAAACTTGACGACAGCCAATTTGACCAAAATGACGATTTTGACAACGGTAAGGACATATAAAAAAATCCCCATATTTGGAGATTTTTTTGTTTTTTAATCATTTTTTTGATGTGTGATTTCAAGACTTACTTTTCAATATATCATTTTATTTGACAAAGACATCTTATCACAACTTATTTATTTTTTGAATTGCAAATTTTGTATTTTAATTACAAAGTTTTGAGGACATCGGATACGACTTTCATATCACACTTGCCGTTGTAATTGGTCTTAAAGTATCTCATAACTGATGGGACTGTCTTGTCATCCAAAGTCATGATGATTGCTTTGATTTCGTCCGCACTAAGAAGTTTTGGAAGATACTTTTCGAGCAAAGATTTTTCGTACTCAATAGCCTCTACTTCCTCTGTGTTGCCAACTTTTTTGTAATTATCTCTTTCTTCCTCAAGTTCCTTGATAGTCTTTTGGATAATTCTAACCATATCGGCGTCCTCAACTTCTTTGCCGTTGGTTCTTGCATCAACTGTAGCCATTAGGTGTTTATTCATTATAACGCTATAGATTGCTCTAGCCTTTTGGTCTTTGTCTTTCATTGCTTGTATATTTGCTTTTTTAATTTCTTCGATAATCATTTTTTATCTCCTATTTTTACTAAATTTTTATCATAAAAAGCGTTTTCGCTAATTCTTCGTTCGTTTTTTGAAATTTGACACAGCATTTCGTAGATTTCTCGCAAGTATGGAACAGAAACGCCATTAAACCCTGCTGTTTTCAAAAAGTTATTAAGTAGCACAATGAGTTCGGATTTGCGACCCAACTCAAAGTCTCTAAGTGCTGATGACACGATGTTTCCGTTGTTTTTGATAAGCAGTCGCATGTATTTTCGCTTGTATAGCCTGCCAGATATTGATTTTTTGAGAAACAAATTGTAATCAAGTTTGCCGTCGTATGGCAAAACCTTAATTTTAATTTTTTTGAAGAGAGCCATTTCCTCTTCAATAATCTTGCAAAACAAATATCTTCCGTTTCGGTCAAGCAAAATGTCTTTGAGACGCATGCCGGATATTGCTCCAAGTGCAGATATGGCAACATTAATAATGTTTCGACTGATAGCTAGTCCAACAATATCGTTTGTGTCCTTGACGATACAAACATTAGATAATATATCGTGGACAAGCTCAAGTTTTTCAAACGCTTCTTTTCGGACAACTCCAAGTTTGATGCCGTCGGAGTTCTTGACAAAAGTCTTTTTGCCAACAGTTACACACGAAAAGTCCAAATACATACAAACCATATTATTTGGGTCTACAACAGTTGCTACTCTATCCATCCAAAACATATTGTGGATAGTAACAACCGAACAATTAGGTCCAATCTTTGGACGCAAGGTCTTTAGGTTGCCTATTCCGTCAAAAATCTTGGTGCAAACAAATATTACATCCAAGTCGTCAGACATATCCTCTATGTCGGCAAGAACTCTCACCAAATATTGTTTATTGCCAAAGTCCCCATTAATTTCATATGCCGAATAGTTATCTATTTGTATATTATGTGGACTCTTACCAGTAACAGCCTCGACATAATATCCACTAGACGACAACATCACCGCCAGCACTCTTCCGACATTACCTGCGCCAACTATACCTATTCTTATAGGTTTTCTCATACATTTCCTTTGTTGTCTATATCTATAATTTCGTAATTTCTATTGCCAAGCCCAAGATTTTCGGCTTCTTCAACAATATGAATAGCATGCTTATCCAACATCCTATTTACAAGATCATCCTTACCCTCATCTGCACTATTCATAATTGTATCATAACAGCTCTGATCAATAGCCACAGGATCGGTCGAGGCAAAAATTCCAATATCTTGCATTTTGGGAGCTTGCGGATTGGAATTACAATCGCAATCAATAGATAGATTGTTGGCAACATTTATATAGACAATGTTTTCTCTGCCCATATAATCCATAACGCCCATGCACGCCTCAGCCATGCTCTCAAGAAAAGCATCTTGGTTTTCAGCAAAGTTACAGTACTCGTCAGGCTCGGTAGTATTTCCCCAAGAGTGAATCCATGCTTTGCCCCTCTTGGATGCAACGCCAATACTCATGTTTTTAAGAGCTCCACCCATGCCTGCCATTTGATGCCCCTTAAAATGCGACAGCATTAGCATCGAGTCATAGTTACGCAAATGCTCACCTACAATATTTGTATTTTTGAGCCTTTTGCCACCGTCAATTCGCAACTGCATCTCGCCATTTTCGTCCATGATATCGCAAGGAGCAATTGCCTCAAATCCATGGTCACGAATTGCTTGCCAGTGATCGGAGGCCTCAAATCTCTTGCCATGATACGCAGTCAAGCATTCAACAATCGTGCCACCGAGTTTGCTCACAAGAGGTGCTATGAGTAATGGATTCAAAAAATTATGTCCACCAGGCTCTCCAGTAGATAGTTTGACCGCAACATTGCCTTTTAGCTTGACACCCATTGCGTCAAATATTTGTATAAGCCCCTCTGGACTAATATTTCTTGTAAAATAAACCTTAGATGTTTCCATTAAATCTCCTATCCAAGTCGGTCTTATGACTTACAAATATTTTAGCACCAAATCAACTAAATTGCAATAAAAAAACACCTGCTTGCAACCTCTAGCACTCGCCCAAAAGTAACTTTTGAAACATTTGAGACCACAATTTTTAATCTTACGATTTTTACTTTTATCATAAGTTTTTAAAATCTATAATTGTCTTTCACTCACTTTCCAGTATTAATTGTTTTCTTTTGCAGTTTTACATGAAGCAATTAACAATCTACGAATTGAGCCTGCTTTTTGTTTTAAATCCTTATATGTCATTTCATTAATCTTATTTGTCTCAAAAAGCAATTCTAACCAATATTCTGTTTCATTACATTCTTTCAATGAAATTTCAAGTTTTGCAACAAAATCATTTTTCCCATGAGCATATTGTGCCTCATGGATATTTGCACCTATTGATGTTCCACTTCTAAGTAATTGATTTATAATGCTGGCAGAACCTTTTATTTCATCGCACAAATTTATTATATCTATAGCAAACTTTTTAGATTTTTCTATTAATATATTTTCTTTCATATTTGAACTATATCACAAATCAATATTTTTACCAAATATTTTATCTGAATGATTTAAAATGATATTGGCTTTCCGCCAATGATATTGACCTCTCGGTCAATGATATTACTCGCTTCACTCGTAATGATATGATATTTCCACCAGTCATTTTGCGACAGCAAAATATCATTGCGTTAGCAATATCATTCGTGAAACGAATTTCATTTCCGTTAGGAAATATCATTGTAAACAAAAAGAAAAGTCAAAAATGACTTTTCTTTTTGTTTACTGGTACTCCCAAGGGGACTCGAACCCCTGATTCCGCCGTGAGAGGGCGACGTCTTAACCGCTTGACCATGGGAGCGTATTATTCAAAACACGAATTGATTATACTATATAAATTCAAACTTTGCAAGTGCATTTTGTTATTTTTATATATTTTTAGCAAATTAATTGCTAGCCTAAACTTCTACACTCGGCAATTCCGCCTAATCAAAAGCACATTACAAGACTGCCATGCAACAAAAAATGGCAGTGCTCCATGACTGCCATGATTTTTTTGTTGCTTTTATGATGAGCTTTTCTAATTATTATTGCTTATACACAACTCAAGTTGCGACGCACACATAACAATTATCTAAATAGTGCCATGAATTTGCTCCACGACGCACTTATCTTTTGTCCAAGTTTGCGTTTTTGCATATCTTTAATAGTAACAAGTTGTGAGCCATTGACAATCTCTCTTATGTCATTATACATAAGAATTACACTATCGCCATAGAGATAAACCCCTGCGTTAAAGTGCTTGTATGTGTTTTGGCTATCTAGATTGTTTGTTGATATCAACGCCGAATTATTATCTATCATAATAAGTCTTGTTGTCATCTTGCCACCCTTGTACTCATAAACCTCAATGCCCTCTTTGATAAGGTCATAAAAGTATGATCTAGATAGTGTTTTGATTTTGTTTGCAACTTTTTCGCTACTAAAGATAAGTCTAACTTTGATTCCTGACTTAGCATTGACGATAAGTGCATTTTTGAGTTCGTCGTCAAGGGCCAGATAAGTTGTTACAATTGATATATTATCCTTGGCATTATTAATAAGGCTCAAGAGAATATTTTTGTTTGTATGATCAAGCGATACTGGGTTAGTCGAATAAGGCAAAATCCAGTCTTTGGTTTTGACAGGCTGAGAGTCAGCAAAGTAATCTTGCAAGTTAATAACTTTTTTGCTAGCAAATTGATAATCCTCAAAGAACATTACAATCAAGTTCTTGACAGCCTCGCCCATAATCTTAATTCCGCAATCCTTGGTTGCATTTGTAAGCTCAATATTTTGAACATACTCGTCATCGACATTAAATCCGCCAAAGAAGCCTACTTTGCCGTCTATAACGGTCAAACGCTTGTAGTTTCGGCAATTGACAAAGCCACCAGCAAACGCCTTGTATCTATTGAACGGAACGGTCTCAATGCCGTGATTTTGCATTTTGAGAAAGTCCTCACGCGAGATAAACTTAGTACAAACGGCATCGTCGTACACAAGTTTGACCGAGACACCCTCTCTAGCTTTGAGTCTAAGCGTGTCAAAAAGTTCTGTCCAAAGTTTGCCTGGAACAATCTTGTAGCACTCAAGCAAAACATAGTTTTGAGCGTTCTTTATTTCGTCAACCAAGTCCTTAAAGTACGCCTCGCCAAAGCTATAATACTTGACTGACGCATTTTGAAAACATGGCATGCCGACAGTATCCACAAGATAATTACAGGTCTTGTATGCTTGAGTGTTGATAGCCTTAAGATTTGCCATTGTCTCGTTACTCTGAAATACGCTCTTGCGGTTGCGATAGATTATATCCGACCACTCTTTTTTAATCTTTTTGCTACCCTTGCGGTCTTTGAGTGCAATGCCATAACCAATAGCCCAAAGAGGCAATACAAACATCGCCAAAAATACCGTTACCTTGTAACTATCTCTCTCTTCCCTGTTTGCCAAAAAGAAAATAGATATAAGTGCAAAAAGTAGACATGCAAGAAAATATATATATGCATATCCAAAGTAATCACAACAAAAAATTATTGCAATGTTTATTAGCAATAAAAGAGCAAGTCTTAAAAATGTCGAACTAAAAAATTTAGTAAAACTATTCACAATTTTATCCTTTTTCAAAACTACAATTGCAGTTATTTTATTTTGGCTTGTATTTGTAATATATATGAAAAATAATCCAAAATATTCAAAACAAAAGTCAAATCACACACCCACAACTATAAGTCTAAGATAATTTTAACACAAAAAAACACAAAAAACAAATTATTGCAGAGCATTTTTAGCAAAATTTATACGCAACCACCAAAAAAAGACAACCAAAATATTGATTGCCTTATATAAGATTGTTTTATGGTTTTTTTGGATTATTTAACTCTTTCCATGTATTCGCCGGTACGAGTATCAATTCTGATCTTTTCGCCGTTGTTTACAAATAGAGGAACTCTGACAACAAGCCCAGTCTCACACTTAGCAGGTTTGTAGGCTGTACCACTTGTGTTGCCAGCAACAGCAGGCTCACATTCAACGATATTAAGCTCGATAAATGTTGGAGGCTCAATGCTTATTAGTTTGCCGTTTGCATACTTAACTGAGCAAACAGTGTCGTCCTTGATGTACTTCATAACATCTTGAACTTGTGCCTTGTCAAAAGGAACTTGGTCATAAGTCTCCATGTCCATAAAGTAAACTAGGTCTCCGTCCTCATAAGAGTATTGCATCTCTTTGGTGTCTACAAAAACTTCGCCAACAGTTTCACTTGGCAAAAAGTTTTTTTCCAAAACTTGACCAGTTTCGATGTTTTTTAATTTTGTTCTAAATAGAGCAGCAAGTCTTGGACGACTAACTTTTTGATATTCAACAACATACCAAAGTTTGCCGTCAAATTCTATAGTTGAATTGATTTTTACATCTTGAATATTCATAATATCTCCTAATTGTTTTTTAAATTTAATCTAAAACTATGATATTCTAGCAAATTTTATAACTTTTTGCAAGTATTATAGCCAAATTTATAAGTCGACTCGTTAATTAATTTTTCAAACTCTTTCGCCCTAGTCCTTTGCTTTGACCAAGCAAACTTAGCGCAAGCACTCACTAGTCTTTGAGTGCATCCCACAAGTTACTTAGAAATCAAATAATATATCTTTTCAAGTTCCTTGGCAGACATAAGTTTTGGAACAGGATATAGCGGATTGCCCTCTGCACTTGCGTGCTTAGCAAGTTCTGCAATATCTTCTGGATTAATAAAGTCAAATCTCTTAGGGATTCCAAAATGCTCGTTCATATCAAGGATTTTGTTTATAAACTTGCTTGCAGCAATTTGGTCACTTTCGTAAGGTCTAGCGATGCCACAATAAACGGCTATTTGTTTGAGTTTTTTGTGAATAGTTGCTCCGTATTCGCTAAGCATGTATGGGAGGACTACTGCATTGGCAAGTCCATGTGGAGTATTGTATTTGCCACCCAAAGAATGAGCAACAGCATGTACATAACCAACATACGAAATTGTAAATGCAACACCTGCCATATAAGATGCTTTGAGCATATGTGCTCTCGCTCTCTCGTTTTTGCCGTCGTCAAATACTTTTTCCAAATTTTCAAATATTAGTCTACAAGCCTCTAGCGAACAATGTCTTGTGTGCTCGTTTGTGGATCTGCCGATGTACGCCTCAACAGCATGAGTAAGTGCATCCATGCCAGTTGTAGCCGTCAACATTTTTGGCAAATTAATTGTAAGTTTTGGGTCAAGAACAGCATACATTGGGATAAGTTTAAAGTCATTAATTGCATACTTAGTATGATTTTCGCTATCCGATATAACCGCAGCGACAGTAGTCTCACTGCCTGTCCCAGCCGTAGTTGGAATGGCAATAAGAAGTGGCAATGGTTTTTTGACCTTAAGAAGACCTTTCATTTTGCGAACAGTCTTAGTGGGATTGCTAACTCTAGCCCCAGTAACCTTGGCACAGTCCATAACACTACCGCCACCAAAAGCAATGATTGCTTGACAGTTATTTTCGGTGTAGAGTTTGACTGCTTCTTCTATATTATTTATTGTTGGGTTTGGCACAGTGCCGTCGTATACACTAAGTTTTATGTCGTTTGCAGTTATGTCATCCTCCAAGGATTTGGTTAGTCCCAAATCTCTAATACCCTTGTCGGTCACGAGTAAAACATTGTTAATCTCTTTTTCCTTGAGTGTTTTGCTAATTTCCAAAACGCTATTTAGAATTTGTGGCTCTCTATATGGCATTAGCGGAATAATCCACTTAAATATTGTTTGATATGTTCGACAATACGCCTTAGAAAATATATTCATAAAATACTCCTCTGTATCTTAAATTAAAACCAACGCCTCATCACATGGCACAGTTATTTTGCCACTAATATGCTCGTTTGTAAAGTAATTACTCATTGTACGCATGAGTGTAAACTCAAATGGTTTTTCGCCACGATTAATAATTATTATTGCCTTAAAGTCTCCATTTTCTCTCTCGTATGCAACAACTCCGTCCTGAGCGTACTTGATATCGAGCTCGCCATTTGCAAATACTGGATTGTTGCGCAACTCACCTAGTTGCTTGTACCATTCTACAAGCTCACTATCTTCGCTACCCCAAGGATATGTTGCTCTACAATAAGGGTCACCTGTTCCCTCAAGTCCAGCCTCGTCGCCATAGAATACTGTTGGTATTCCCATTACTGTATATTGCATAATTGTGGCTAGTTTTAGAAGTTTTTTTGCTCTATCTCTTTGCTCGGGTGTAAGAGAGATATTTTGCTTAGGATTAATTCCGTCGTCGAGCCCCAAATATGTAAGAGCTCTTGCGGTGTCATGAGTATCTAATATGTTCATAAGGTTATTTTGAATAGCCTTTGGATACTGGTCTTTGATAAGATTAATTGTATTTACAAAAGTTTTTACATCACCATGTTTAACAAAATCCAATATGGCATTTTTCATAGGATAATTTGTAACACTATCTAGGTTGCCACCAAGGAAATAATTTTTTCGCTCGTCATATGAGATTTTGCTTGATGCATCTTCCCAGACTTCGCCTATTATCATCGCCTTTGGATTAACTCTCCTTGCAGCCTGACATATTGCATGCAAAAAGTTGTTTGTAAGCTCGTCAACAACATCTAGTCTATATCCGCCAATGCCCATTGCCATATACTTTTCGATAATTCCATTGCGTCCGGCTATGTAGTCAAAAAATCCTGAATTTTCCTCCGTTTGTGGCAAGGTCTTAATTCCCCACCAACAACTATAGTCGTCTGGATATTTGTTGAATGTGTACCAAGAATAATACTTGGAATTTGGGCTCTGATAAGCGCCAACTGTGCGATATCTACCGTTTTTGTTAAAGTATACGCTATCACTTCCGGTGTGATTAAATACTCCGTCAATAATAACCGTCATGCCAAGTCTTTTTGCCTTGGCTATAAGTGTTTCAAAAAGTTCTTGGTCTCCAAACATGCTGTCTATCTTGGAGTAATCTGCCACATCGTACTTGTGGTTACTATTAGCCTCCATGATTGGACTTAGATAAATTGTTCCAACATTCAAAGATTTGAGATATGATAATTTGTCGATTATCCCCTGAAAGTTTCCGCCATAGCAATTGAAATTGACTCTCTCGCCTGCCTCATTGTACTCAAGTTCAATAGGCTTACTCCAGTCATCAATAAGCTTAAGACCCTTTCGAGCAGTTACCTGTCCTGAGCGACAGAATCTATCTACAAATATGTGATAAATAATGCCTTTCCTAAAATTCTTGGCAACCGAGCTTTCGCTTGCTATAACTAACTGCAAATAATTGTTTCCGCCAGGCCCCATCTTTAGATTAAAATCATCATCCCTAACAAGTGTAAAATTACCGCTACTAGTCTCCACCTCAAAGTGATACCAATAAAAACCCGGATCGTCATACTTGACTGAGCAGGTCATATAAAAGTATCTCTCGTCAGCGTGGTCCTTGGTCATTTCAATTCGTGTATCATTCTCGCCGTCTTTGTGCATAACAAAGTACGCTAAGTTTAGTCCAATAAACTTGGCGACCTTGAGTGTGTAAGAGACATTTGAGCCCTTAGCACACGCGCCCTTGGGCAATTTGTTGTTTATAGGATTAAAAACAAAATTTTCCATTTTTCAAATTCCTTACTTAAAATTTGGATATTATTTGATAGGTTTGAGATCCCAAATATTTTTGGCATAATCCTCAATGCTTCGGTCTGCTGCAAAAAATCCAGAGCCTGCAATGTTGCACAAACTCATCTTTGCCCACAAGCCATAATCCTTGTATGCCTCATCCATTTGATAGTATCCGTCCATGTAACTATCAAAGTCGATTAGACACATATATGGGTCTGGTCTGTTACCCTCAATTAAGTATCTTGCAATGTCGTCAAACTTCTCGCCGTCAAACCCAACTTTGAGCATATCAATGACTTTGTGAACTCTAGGGTTCTTTTCGTAAATCTCGCTAGGTCTATATCCCACCTTCCAAGCATTATCAACTTGTTCGGCAGACAAACCAAATATAAACATATTGTCCATGCCAACGCATTCGCTCATCTCAACATTAGCACCGTCAAAAGTACCAAGGGTTAGCGCTCCATTGATCATAAACTTCATATTACCAGTTCCGCTCGCCTCTTTGCCAGCAAGACTTATTTGCTCACTAACCTCGGTCGCAGGAATAATTTTTTCAGCCAAACTCACATTATAGTTCTCAAGGAATACCACTCTCAATTTGGCAGAAACCACAGGGTTTTTGTCAATTTCTTGAGACAATTTGCAAATAAGCTTGATTATTCGCTTGGCCATGTAGTATTTTGATGCTGACTTGCCTCCAAAGAAAAATACTTGTGGAGTAACTTCTTTGTTTGGGTTTTCGAGCAGTTCTGAGTAGAGATAAATAATTTTTAGGACATTAAGCAGTTGCCTTTTGTACTCATGAATTCTCTTGACATGGACATCAAATCTCATATTTGGGTCAATAATTATTCCTCTTGACTTTCGCAAGTAATCGCAAAAGTCTTTTTTGTTTTTGAGTTTGATTTTGTTGAGTTTGCTAAGCATTGATTTGTCCTCAGCATATTTGCTGAGTTTACGCAAATCACTTGCGTCATAATAATAGTTAGTGCCTATACAACTATCTATAAGTTCGGCAAGTCTTGGATTGGATTGACACATCCATCGCCTATGCGCAATTCCATTAGTAACATTAGTAAACTTGTTTGGATATAGTCTATCAAAGTCCTTAAACAAACTAGTCCTTATTATCTCGCTGTGCAATTTGCTTACGCCATTGACATGGTTACTGCCGATAACAGATAGGTTTGCCATTCGCACCTGTCCTTGGCTTACTATTGACATCTTCTCAATTGTAGCAAGGTCAAATTGGTCGGACTTGTTGTCTATTAGGTCTTTTGTAAATCTTCGGTCGATTTCTTTGACAATCTGATAAATTCTTGGGAGGATGGTTCTAAACAAATTCTCATCCCATTTTTCGAGTGCTTCCATAAGCACAGTATGGTTGGTGTAATTAATAGTATTGGTTACAAGTTTCCATGCACTATTCCACTCCCAGCCATAATCATCCATTAGTATTCTCATAAGCTCAGGAATACAAAGTGCCGGATGAGTATCATTAATATGAATAACCGTCATATCAGATAGAGTGCTTAGATTCTTGTATCTTTTGATATGTGTTGAAACAATATTTTGTAGTGCACTCGACACCAAAAAATACTGTTGTTTTAATCTCAAGGTTTTGCCCTCGTAATGGTCGTCTGCTGGATACAAAACTTTGCTTATCATCTCGATTTCGCTTGCCTCAGCAACAGCCTTGACATAAGCACCTTGACTAAAGCTATTAAGGTCAAACTGATTGATACTCTTGGCTTCCCAAAGCCTTAGTACTGCCACTCCCTGGCTATCATAACCACTAAGGACCATATCATAAGGCACAGCTTGCACCTCGGTATAATTCTCATATGTTGGCACAAGTTTGCCATCGACCATATTCTCAATTACATTTCCGCCAAATCTAACAATGACACTTTTTTCTTGTCTTTTTTGTAGCCAAAAATCACCGGTAGAACGCCAGCTATCAGTTAGTTCGATTTGTTCGCCGTCAACTATTTTTTGTTTGAATAGTCCGTACTCGTAGAGGATACTATGCCCTAGGCTTGGCAAGTTTAGGGTAGCAAGGCTATCCATAAAACATGCCGCAAGTCTGCCAAGTCCGCCATTGCCAAGACCGGCATCGTTTTCGACCTCGTACACATCCTCAATGTCAATGTTGATACTCTTGAGGATTTTAGCATAAATTCTGTCAAGTCCTAGATTAAATAGTGTGGACTTTAGGTTTCGTCCCAACAAGAACTCCATGCATAGATAGTGCATTCGCTTGCCACTATTTTTGGCAACTTTGCTATGGAATTTCTCACGCAAATCAAATAATATGTCGTGAGAAATCATAGCAAGAACCTTGTACAAGTCCTTAGTGCCAGCCTCTTTGAGGCTTAATTCGGAATATTTTTTTAAATTCTCTTCAAGCAGTGCTAGTGCTTTTTGCTCGGTCATTTTGGTGCTCAAAAATTCTCTCCTTAAATTAGAGACTTGTATAGTTCAATATATTTTTTGGCAGATTTTTGCCAACTGAAGTCGGTCGTCATGCATATTCGCATTTTGGCTCTCCAGCCATTTTCGTCTCTATAATCTTGTATTGCTCTCTTTACTTGGTTTAGTAAGTCATTTGGATTGTAGTTTGCAAAGGTGTAACCATTTCCGCCCTCTACACATCCAAAGTCCTTGATAGTGTCTCTTAGTCCACCAACTTCTCTTACAACCGGAATAGACCCATATCTGCTTGCAATCATTTGAGATATTCCGCAAGGTTCTATTTTGCTTGGCATTAGGAATATATCGCTTGCAGCATATGCTTTTCGTGCGTATTCATTGGAATACTTGTCAACCATCGCTCTAACTTTGGTTGGATATTTGTTCTCCAAATACTTGAAGTAATCAATATATCTTGAGTCTCCAGTACCTACGACTACTAGTTGTACATCGTTTTGGAGGACATCTTCCATAATCTTGGTTATAAGGTCAATACCCTTGTGACTGACAAGTCTTGATACAACGGCAAGCATTGGTGTTCTGCCGTCGACTGGAAGTCCTAGTTCGTCTTGCCAAATCTTTTTGTTAAGAACTTTTTGCTCAAGGGTGTCTACATCGTAATTTTTGTAAATTATGCTATCGGTTGCTGGATTATAAAAGTCATAATCTATACCATTAAGTATGCCAGATAGTTTGTATTCGTTACGAATAACTATGTGATGCAAACCTCTACTACAATATGGTTGTTTTAGATTATCGCAATAGCTATCCGAAACTGTTGTAAACTTGTCGCTAAATTGAATAGCAGCTTTGGTTAAGTTAATATCGCCGTTGTACTCAAGGTCATTTTTGAATCTAGAATCTATTCCAAACAAATCCTTAAGATTTTCCATTCCGTATATGCCTTGATACTCAACATTGTGGATTGTATAAATGTTTTTGATTTTGTAATATCTAAAGTCTGACCAGTTGCCAGTCTTGATGTATGTACTTACAAGTGCCGATTGCCAATCATTGCAATGGATAATATCTGGGAAGAAATTAATCATTGGCAAACTCTCAACAATTGCCTTACAGAAATATCCAAATCTCTCACCGTCATCATAATAGCCATATATCTGACTACGCTTAAAGTATCTCTCGTTATCAACAAAGTAATAAGTAACTCCGTCAAGATTGTATCTAAATAGTCCACAATATTCTTGTCTCCAAGATAGATGAACCGTAAAGTTACCTATATACTCAAGTTTGTCTCCATATGCGGCCTTGATTTGACCATAGAGTGGCAAAATCACTCTTATATCTACGCCGTCAAGCTTTGCAATAGCCTTAGGCAAACTTCCAGCAACATCGCCAAGTCCACCAGTTGCTACAAATGGTTGACATTCACTCGCAACATAAAGCACTTTGATATTTTCTTTTTCCTTAGTCGCTTCGACAGGTTTTTGTTGCAAGCCAAACACTGTGTAAATAAGTTCCATATCGTCACGCTTAGGGTCTTGAGGTTTTTCCAAATCCTCTTTGACTTGTTGCTCGGTAGGCACAGCATTTGCAATATCTTTGTTAAAATTTAGGTCTCCAACATCCTTGCCACTTGCGTCATCATATACGCTCATAAATTCGTCGGTCTGTTTGTTCTTTTTGTCCTCGTCTGACAAATAAAAGTAATTTGTCTTGTCTGCTTTGGCTTTTTCGGACTCAACAATATACTCAATATCCCCATCATTGAGTGCAACATTGCTATCAAGCAAACTAGACTTGCCGTTAAGGTCAATTCCAAGTGCGTCACAAAGGACTTGTTGGTCTTTGTCAATATCACTATTTTCCTTGGATTCTTGTGTCTCCTTTGGTGCGCCTACTTTTTGTTCATCATTAATTTCTTGAATCTTTGGCTCTTCAAGGTCTTCACCCTCATGATAGTTTTGGATATCGTCGTCAATTGCGTTTTGGATTTTGATATCTTTGTCAATATCACTTATAAGGCTATCCGCAACACTCTCTGCATGCTCGTCATATTTTGGAGTTTCTTGGGTCATCTCATTTTGGCTGGATGTAAGATTGCTTATGATATCAAGTGCCTTGTTGAGTGTGTCATTTGATGACGCTGGTGTAGGTTCTTTGACAGGTTCTTCCAAGCTTTTTGATTTGAGTTCATTTAGCAAGTTTTCTTGTAGTCTTGCCATTTCGTTATAAAACTCTTGTTTGGAGATAGCGTCTTTGCCCTCATTCTCTGTGTTGATTTCGGGTTTAATCTCCTCACCAAGCACATCAATCTTGCTCTCTGGCAACTGACTCTTGTCCATATACATAACACTATCGTTATTGTCGTCAGTCTCGACTGGAATATTTGAGCTTACGATATAATCGTCAAGATCGTCATCACTAGACAAGTTATAAACATCTTCGCTTTGAACATAATCTTCGTTTGTCTCAGTCTTAGCGTCCTCAGACATATTTTCCTCAACATTATTGTCAATCATCTCGTCGTCTTCGAGAGTTTGTTTGTAAGAACTTTCGTGCTCTGGCTCAGTCTCAGATGTCTCCTCTTGTTGCTCCTCATCAATTTTACGAGGCTCAATTACATCTTCGCTATCACCTTTTTCGCTATTTGGAGTTACATATCTATCTTCGTCCAAATCATCTTCGTCATTTAGTGCATTGTATAAGTCTCTAAAACTTGTATCTTGCACTGGTTCTTGCTCTTGCTCTGTTTTGTTTTCCTCTTCTTGGTCTTGCTCAACAACTTCATCACGAGTAGTCATCTCCCCACCAAAGATATCTTCATATGCCTGTTTTTGGCTTTCGTAATCGTTTAATTTTGGGGTTTCTATAGTTTCTTCTTGCTCGTCTTCTGACTTATTATACTCGTCAATCTTTTGTTGTTTGCGTTTGTAGTAATCGGCAATCTTTTGGTCAAGTTCGTTGTTTCTGGAGTTAAATTCCTCAAGGTCTCTATCAAATCTATTTTTGTAAGTATCAGCATTTGGAGTAGCATTTTGAGCAGTATCAGACTTTTCTGTCCCAGCAGTCTCGCCCTCTTGAGCACTCTCTTGCTTAGACGCAACATCACCCTCACTTACTGAGTCTGACGCATCACTATTTTGTTCACGAGCTAGTACTTGTTGTAATTGGTCGTCGGTTATATCCGAACTCTCAGCATTTTCATCTAGTAGCGAGCCTGTAAACAATTTTTCGTACTCAAGTTGCTCTTTGTTTAGATTATCTTTTTCCTTGTTTACTTTGTTTTTGTTGACCATATCAAGTAGCGACTTAGCTGTAACTTGTGGGTCCTCGTGCAAGTACTCACTTATATCTGTGCCACCTGCAAAGATAGTATCTCTAATAGCGTTGATAAGTTCAACATTTCTAGGATTGCTCATATCTATTGCTGGTGCTTGTTTTATTGGCTTTACAACTTTTTTGTCCTTGATTAGTCTTAGTTTGTCTGCAATCTTTTTTACTTCAGACTTTTTATCGAGTTTTTTGACCTCGGCACTCTTAGGCTGTGCCTTCGTCTTTTTGGTCTCACTCTCGGCTTTCTTTTTGGTGCTTGCTTTGGTAGTTTTGGTTGTATTGGATTTGGTGGACTTAGTAGTCTTGGTTGTTTTCTTGGCCTTTGTGGTGGACTCTTGTTTGCTTGACTTTTTGGCAGGTGCTTTTTTGCTATTTAGATATTTATTAATAGCATCTTTGCCCTCAAAAAGTGAAGTTCGAGTATCTTCCTCTAACCTCTTAACATCGTCCTTGATTTTTTGGTCTTGAGTTTCCTCAATATCTGGCTCATCCAATTCAATTCTAGGCCTTGCCATTCGTTTTGGTCTCTCGACCCCTTCTTTGACACCGTCAATCTTTTTTGTACGATTGACAATATCCATTAAGTCGTTATATGTCTTATCCATAATTAATCCAACCTTATCTCTTTAGATTTTTTATTTAAGAAAACACCACTAAGTGCAGGAATTTTTATTGTTAATTTATATTTTTTGCCTCTGTAGTCTTGTCTTGTTGCAACCATATCACCATTTCTTGTGCCGCCGCCCCCAAACTCTTCCCAGTCTGAGCTAAACACCTCAGTATACCTTTCTGAATCAACAGGAATGTCATAATTTTCCTGAGGCACTGTCGAAAAGTTTACAGCATATATAAGTTCGTTTCCACTCTTGTCCATTCGCTTGAACACTAGTACATTCTGATTGTTGTCGTCAGGAACAATCCAATCAAAACCTTTCCACGAAAAGTCCTCTTCGTATAGTTGACTTGTTTCCAAGTAAAAGTGATTGAGTGCTTTGACAAACTTGTGCATATTGTTGTGAGTCTCAAAGTCTAACAAGCAAAAATCAATTCCTGCCTGATAGTCCCACTCCTTAAACTGTGCAAATTCACAACCCATAAAGGTGAGTTTTTTGCCAGGGTGAGCAAACATATATGTTAGATATGCTCGCATTGATTTAAACTTTTGATAATAATCTCCATACATTTTGTTAAGCAGGCTACATTTGCCATACACGACCTCATCGTGAGATATTGGCAAAATAAAGTTTTCGCTAAATGCATAGAACATCGAAAATGTAAGTTTGTTGTGTATTGATTTGCGGAAGTATGGGTCAGTGCTTATGTACTCAAGAGTATCGTTCATCCAACCTATGTTCCACTTAAAGTTAAATCCAAGTCCGCCAACACTTGTAGGCTTGGTGACTAATGGCCAAGCAGTACTCTCTTCGGCAATCATAAGAACATTTGAAAATTCTTTGAATATACTTGCGTTTAACTTTTGCAAAAATGCAACCGCTTCCAAATTTCGATTGTTGCCAAATTCGTTAGGGATCCACTCGCCAGGTTTTTTGTCGTAATCAAGATATAGCATTGAGGCAACAGCATCAACTCTTATGCCGTCAATATGGTACTCTTTGAGAAACATCATCGCTGACGAAACCAAAAAACATTGAACTTCTTTTCTGCCATAATCAAAGCGTCTTGTTCCCCAGCTCTTGTGTTCTTTGCGATCCCAGCCTTGATTTTCGTATAGGCAACTGCCGTCAAATTCAATTAGTCCAAAGTCGTCCTTTGGGAAATGTGCAGGAACCCAATCCATTATAACTGATATGCCCCACTCATGGCATTTGTCTACAAAGTACATAAAGTCTTTTGGCTCTCCAAATCTTGATGTTGGGCTAAAGTAACCAGTTACTTGATAACCCCATGAGCCGTCAAACGGATACTCTGTTAGTGGCATTATCTCAATATGAGTGTAACCCATGTCAACAACATATGGGATAAGTTCGTCCGCTAGCATGCGATATGTATAGTAACTACAATCACTTTGTTTTTTCCACGACCCAAAGTTGACTTCGTAGATATTCATTGGGGACTCATAATTGTTTTTGTTGTTGCGGTACTTCAAATATCCTTGGTCATTCCAGCTGTAGCCTTTGATATCATAAACAATAGATGCTGTTTTGCCATTGGTCTCGTTCATAAATGCGTATGGATCAGCCTTGAGTCTAGCATAATTATTTTTGTCTACGATTTCAAATTTGTATTTATCAAATTGTTTGGCGTCTTGCACAACCGCTTCCCAAACACCTCCGTCGGAGATTTTTTTCATTGGGTTTTTGGTGTTGTCCCAGCCATTAAAGTCTCCAACTACATTAATTTTACTTGCGTTAGGTGCCCAAGTTCTAAATACATATCCCTTGCCATCTGGACATGGATGTGCACCCATGTACTCATACGCTTGATAATATGTACCTTGATGAAAAAGATATAGTTGTTCGTTATTTTTGTTTTCCATTATTCACCATTTTCCATTTTACTTAATTCTTCCGTATAGACTTGACCAATCTCTAAACTTTTCGCACAGACTAGTGTCCATGTCGTGGCCTAGTTGCCAAGTCCAGTTCCCATACATATTCCCAGGAACATTCATTCTTGCCTCACTGCCTAGATGCAAAATATCTTGCGCTGTGAGAATAACAACATTTGCACTACTGCGATATAGTGCAAGCATTGAGTTTTCGATAACTCTATCGTTGCCCTCTTGCAAAGGCATACCTAGATATCTTTTGAACCTATTGATTTTGTCCCAATTACCCTCGTTGAGCATACCCATCATTGTGTCGTTATCGTGAGTGCCGATGTACGCAACACAATTCTTTTCGTAATTGTGAGGCTGATAAACATTATCACCAACATAATCAAAAGCAAAGACCAAAGTCTTAAGCCCCGGTATTTCAAATTTATTTTTGAGCTCAATTACCTCATCTGTCACAATTCCCAAATCCTCGGCTACAAGTTTTATCTTGCACTTGGATGTAATGAGTTTAAGAAGTGTACCTCCAACGCCCTTGACCCATTTGCCCGACTTAGCAGTCTTACTTGCGGCAGGCACTGACCAAAACCTACTAAATGCATTGAAGTGATCTATTCGCAAAATATCATATAGTTCACTTTGTCTTTTAATTCGCTTTAGCCAAAAGTCATAGCCGTTTTTTGCCATTGCCGAAAAATTATAAATAGGATATCCCCAGAGTTGTCCTTCGACATTAAAGTAATCTGGAGGAACTCCAGCCTTTTGTTTTGGCTTGCCGTTCTCAAGCATCCAATTTTTTGGATTCTCCCAAACATCTACACTATCAAGCTCGGTATAAAAAGGCAAATCGCCAAAGATTTCTATACCGCTCAAGTTTGCATATGTTTTGATTTTTTGCCATTGTTTATCGAGCAAAAATTGAATTAATTTGATGTCATCAATCTCCGATTTGTGCTTTGCTTTAAACTCGTCAAGAGTGCTTTTGACTCTATTTTTGAATCCGTCCTCCCACTCATACCATGGCTTAAATTTATTATGCTTTTTGATAACCTTAAATAGTGCATAATTTTCTAACCAATACTTACTCTTTTTTTCAAAATCCTTGATGTCGTATTCGCCACGATATTTTTCGCACACTAGCTCCAAAGCCCTATCGAACTTTTGATTGTAATCAAACATAGACGAATTGCTATTTAGCCCAAGCTCAATCATTTCGTCTCTGCTCAAAAATTCTGACAAATCCAAAAAGTATGGATTGATTGCAAACGACGAGATTGCACTATAAGGCGAATTTTCGTATAAACACTCCGAAAAAGGAAGCACTTGCCAAATCCCAAAACCGCCCGACTTCAAAAAATCAATAAATCTAAAAGCAGACGCCGAAAAACACCCCCAACCAAACTCATTAGGAAGGGATGTTATGTGCAATAATACTCCACTTTTTCTATCAATTTTTTCCATTTTTTTCTAGTTCCATTTTTCCAAAAAAATTTAGTGTATTTCTCCTATACTTAGTCTATGCAACTAAAGTCATTTTAACTTGACTATAGATGATTTTTCTAATAATCCATGCAATTATAGCAGAATTCTTTTTAGACTAAAATTAGGGTGTAAGTACAGTGCAACCAAATTTGAGCTCATCCATTATATGAACTGGGCTCTTATTTCAACTAACCCCTTATTTGAGTTGGACTCTAATTTAAGTAAGCCCTTATCAAAGTTAGCCCCTTTAATGCACCCCTTTGAAATACATCTTCATGCAAATATATTTTATCATATATATAATATATATACAAACAATTTGACCCTTTTTTCGACAAAAATTTTGCACACGATTTTTTTGAAATATCAGCCTAGTTGGAGAGAATAAAAAAACTCAAGCAGTGATAATAGTCTCATTATATACTTCAAATTTGTGGGACAAACAACCTAGACCAAGACCATACATGTGCACAATTTTCAAAGAGCCCACTCGTCGCAATTTTCTATCAAAACACAATCATATACCCAAACTTAACGCAATCGTATAATCAAACACTTCGCAATCGTATAATCAAAGATGATTTCCGAATATGTATCACTTTTTGCGCTCTGCAAAAAATTTTTCAAAAAAGTGTTCAATATTTAAAACTGTTGTGATATAATTGCGATATGGAAAATTTAGATAAAAATATTGTTGCCATATCAACACCAATTGGCAACGGCGGAATTTCAATAATTAGAATGAGCGGAAAGTCGGTTGCAGAAATTGCCGACAAAGTCTTTTTTGCTCACACCAAAGTGTCCGAGTTTGAACCTCGAAAACTATACCTTGGGACTTTTAAATACGAAGATATTTGCGACAAATGTATGTGTGTTTATTTCAAAGCACCCTTTTCGTACACAGGCGAGGACTTGATTGAGTTTCAATGTCATGGAGGTATGACTCTTACAAACAAAATTTTTGAGTGTTTATGCAAAGTAGGGTGTGTTCCTGCAGGCAAGGGGGAGTTTTCCAAACTTGCATTTATAAACGGCAAAATCAGTCTTGATGAGGCTGAGGGGGTAATCGACATGATTAATGCCGAAAGCGAGAGCGAACTCCGTGCTGGTTATAACCTTATTCAAGGTGATTTAAAATCAAAAGTTGAGGTTATGCAAAATAGTCTTACCGAACTTCTTGCAAAAATCGAGGTGACTCTTGATTACCCCGAAGAAGACTTAGAGAGTGAAACATATTTGTCTATAGAAAATAGTCTCAAAGATATCAAATCTGATGTATCCAAATTACTATCTACAGCAGACTTTGGCAGGGCAATCAAAGAGGGGACAAAGATACTCATCTACGGCAGAACCAATGCCGGAAAGTCTAGTCTACTTAATAGTCTTTTGCAATACAATCGTGCAATTGTAACAGACATACAAGGCACAACTAGAGACACAATAGAAGAGACTTTTTTGTACAAAGGATTTAAGTTTGTACTAATTGATACTGCAGGCATTCGTACCTCAGATAATGTGGTTGAAAAGATTGGTATTGAGCGTAGCCGTATGATGCTCAAATCAGCCGATATCGTCCTATTTGTAATTGACGGCTCAAAACCACTTGATGACGAAGATTTTGACATTGCAAAATCATTATCTGACAAAAACACTATACTTTGTGTCAACAAGTCAGATATTGGAACTGTATCAGATGTAGGCAAATTAGGCTTCAAAAACATTATAAATATATCCTGTGAAAATGGTCAAAATATAGATGCTCTCAAGGAAAAATTATATGCTTTTGTAACAAACAAAAATGTAAATAATAATTCAACCATAATCACAAATTCTAGACACATTTTGGCTCTCAAGAATACTCTCAAAAATCTAGATACTGCACTGGATGCAATAGCTCAAAAAATTGATTTGAGTCTGATTTCGATTGATATCAAAAATGCATGGTTATCACTTGGAGACATTACTGGAAACTCTGATAACGAAAAAATTATTGACGATATCTTTAGCAAATTTTGTGTTGGAAAATAAGGAAAAAAATCATGGATAATAATTACGATATAATAGTAGTAGGCTCTGGTCACGCCGGGTGCGAAAGCGCTCTTGCAAGTGCACGAATGGGTCAAAAGACTTTGCTACTAACACTCAATTTAGACAGCATTGGATTTCTTGCTTGCAACCCAAGCATTGGAGGCACAGCCAAAGGTCATTTGGTTTGCGAGATAGATGCTCTCGGCGGAGAGATGGGAATTAATGCTGACAAAGCAACAATTCAAAGACGCATGCTTAATAGTTCAAAGGGTTATGCGGTTCAATCACTAAGGGTTCAGGCCGACAAAAATAAATACCACACTTACCTTAAACAAACTATTGAAAATCAACCAAACCTATATTTAAGACAAGGCGAGGCTAGCAAAATTTTGGTTGAAAATAATGTAGTATGTGGACTCAAGACCAAACAAGGCGAAACATTCAATTGCAAGGCTATAATTATTTGCTCTGGAGTTTATCTTAAGAGCAAAATCATTATTGGTAAGTATAGCAAAGATGTAGGGCCAAACGGATTTGCCAACGCAAGCGATTTAAGCGACAGTCTTACAAAACTCGGATTTAAACTTCGCAGATTTAAGACAGGCACTCCAGTAAGAATCGACGGCAAAACTATAGACTACTCATGCTTGGAGGTTCAAAAAGGCGAGGACAACATCCAAACATTTTCCACAATTACAGTCGAAAAACCACGCAATGTAGCCGATTGTTATTTAACCTACACAAATCCTACCACTCACAAATTAATTCTTGATAACCTAAATCTTGCACCTATGTACAATGGGGATATCAAAGGCACAGGCCCTAGATATTGTCCAAGCTTCGAGAGCAAAGTTGTAAGATTTGCTGACAAAGAAAGACACCAATTATTTTTAGAGCCAGAGGGACTTGATACTAACGAAGTATACTTGCAAGGATTTAGTACAAGTATGCCAGTGGATTTGCAATGCAAAATGGTAAATTCACTCAAAGGCCTCGAGAACGCTTACATTATGCGTGATGCATACGCAATAGAATATGACTGTATTGACGCCACAACACTTTATCCAACACTTGAGAGCAAAGACATAAGCGGACTATATTTTGCTGGTCAAATAAATGGTACAAGTGGATACGAGGAAGCCGGTGCTCAAGGTATTGTTGCAGGTATTAATGCGTCACTCAAGCTTGAACACAAAGAGCCAATGATACTCAAACGCAGTGAGAGTTATATCGGAGTACTCATAGACGATTTGGTAACCAAACACACTGACGAGCCATACAGAATGATGACAAGTAGGGCAGAATATAGACTAACTTTGCGTCAAGACAATGCAGACCTTAGACTTACAGAAATTGGCAGAAAGGTAGGACTTGTTGACAATAATAGGTATGCTATTTACAAAAAACACCTACAAGAGATTGATGAATTGGATAGCGTTTTGGAGAAAATTTACAAACCAAAAGAGCTTGAAGAGCTATTTGAAAAGTGTGGCGAAACACTTAGCAAAACAAGCGGACTTACGCTTAAAGACCTTCTCCGCAGAGCCAACATTACTGCCGAAACGGTACAAGACTTTGCACATGATATACTCGGCAAATATGATATTAGAGCAATCAAAGAGTGGGAAATAAATCTGAAGTATGAGGGATATCTCAAACGCCAAGAAATACAAATAAATCAAGCAAAAAAACTTGAGGACAAAGACTTGCCAGCCGACTTTGATTACAATCAAATCAAGGGACTAAGACTAGAGGCAAGGCAAAAACTTAACGA
Organism: Clostridia bacterium; assembly: GCA_016297915.1. Lineage (GTDB taxonomy): Bacteria > Bacillota > Clostridia > Christensenellales > UBA1242 > UBA11490. Next base: position 49,570 of record JAEDFU010000009.1, read on the forward strand.
AATTAAGCCATTAACGCTAGCTCAAGCATCAAGAATAAGCGGTGTAAGCCCGGCTGATATATCAGTTTTGACAATATATCTAAAAACTATCAATAAATAATCGTTAGTGAATTACGCTTTGAAATATTTAATTATTTTTGAAATGTTTAATTATTGTTAAATAATACTATTATATAACTAATATTATTATATAATTAATATTACTATATAATTATTGTAAAACAATATTATTGTGTAATTATTGTTAAATCATGCTATCTAATAAATACTTTGTATATTTGGCAGATATTATTATGCATTTAGTTTATATTATCGGAAGTTTTGTCTGAA
>JAEDFU010000022.1 GCA_016297915.1 Clostridia bacterium
GACTAGTCCTCTAGTCCAAGTAAATAATCAGTTGTGACACCAAAAAACTTGGCAAGTTTAACCAAATACTCGCCCTTAATATCGTTTACATTGTTTTCCCAATTAATTATTGCTGCGTCACTTACTTGAATTTCAGTCGCCAATTGTTTAGCGGACAATTTGGCTTCGTTTCTTAAACTTCGTAATCTATCTCCAAAAACCTTCATAAAAACATTATACTAAGAAAACTAAGTAAAAACATTGACACTAAGTTTTCTTAGTGATATAATATTAGTATTAATTTTTAGTGGGGGAAATATGAGTATTATCAAAAAAATATTTATTTAATTTCGTGCTTTGTAGTAACAGCAATAGTTGCGATATTTAATTTGTTGAGTTCTTCATACATGAGTTCAACTATTAATGAAATAATGGAAGATGTGCATGGGTCTGAGGCTTATTATACAAACTGGAATGTTGCGGTTATTGTATTAATGTCAGTATTAATATTAACAGCTACGGTATGTATGCTATTTAATACTTATCAAGTTAATTCAAAACCTAACAAAATTACTCAGTTGATTTTGTTTATTACAAATATTGTTGTTACAGTTCTAACAATTTTCTTTATTTGTTTTGTTGTGTTCCGAAGATGTAAGTATGACTATATGTTAAGTATCGAACAAGAAGTAAAGACAATGGATGCAAACAATTATGTCTGCGATACAATGTATACAAAGTGTTTTGCTATTAATATGATTGCATGTATTTCAAACCTTGTTATGTCAGCATTGTCTTGTGCGTCTTACAATAGTGATACTGCCCTTGATAAGGAAGAACTTGATGAAGATGAAAATAGTATTGTTAAAGGTGAAATTCAAAAACTAAAAAAGCAACTCGAGCTTGAGGATTTGAAAACAGAATATGCAAAACTTTATAAGAAGTTAAACAATGAAAAAGCCCCGTCGCAAAATGAAAAATCAGAAGATGAGCAAAACAGCAATGCCAAAAGTAAATAAAAAACAGCCTAAACCACAATCACATGGTTTAGGTTGTTTTTTGTTTATCCGCAACTTTTGTATTTTTTCATGCAAAGATTAAATACAATGTAGCCTATAATGCAAAATACTATACTAAGTAGGGGATAGATAATATTCCAAACGCTCGCATCGCCAAATCCAAGCAAGTATCTGAGGGGCATGTAATTAAACGAAGCAAAAGGAATAACAAAAGTAAATAATTTGGATATAAACTTTTTGAAAATATCTAGAGGATAATAACATAATTCTCTTCCGCCATCGGTGAAGATATTGATAAATTCGGCTTTATTTATTGTAAAAATTGTAATGCTTGATGTAAAGAGATATACTCCAAAAAAAGTTATTATGCCACTTAGTATCATTTCAAATAAGATAAGGACTTTCCAAATTGTCCAATTGATGCTTAAGTTTACGCATGCAAATACAATAAGTGCTAGACCGAACAGAACTCTCCCTAGTTTCATTGGCTCTATCTTGTAACCGCAAATTTGTAAGACAAGATTTCGGGGTCTAAGTAGCAGTTTGTCCATTTCTCCAGTGGAGATTAATTTTTCAAATTCGTCAAATCCTCTAAATATCATCTCATCAAAACTAAATACAAATATTACAATTGCATATGTAATCAAGATGTGTTCAAATGAGTAATCGCCTAGATGATTGAATTTGCCAAATAACAAATATATTCCAATAAGTGTGGTGATTGTGCCTAGTAGTTGTCCAAATGATGCCAATACAGTTGATGCCCTATATGTCAAATTTGCTTTGACTTGGGTCTTAAAATATTTAAAATACAATCTCATTTTTAACCTCCCTGTACAACTAATTCTTTGCTTTTTTGATTAAGAATTAGTTTGCCTATCACAAAGAGGGATACTATCCACACGATTTGTATCGCTATTTGCCATAGTGCGGTGGGGAGGGATATGTAGCCAATGTAAATTTTGTAAGGCAGGTCGCCTACATATCTAAAAGGCAAAAAGTCAAAGGCTCTCTGGATGTTGCTTGGAAATAGTGGAATAGGAATAACCAGTCCTGCAAGAAATCCAAAAAGTGAATATGTAATATTAAATACTCCTCTAGGGTCGAGAGTGTAGAGGACAAGAATGTAAGCAAACATCTTGATCACTGCAATAAGTAGACTGCCAAGTATTAGTGATAGTAAAAATAATACAAAAGCAAGTATACTTACAGGAAGCACCAGTCCATATCCGCCAGGCAGAATAGATGCAAACAAAAGTAGTGGGATGCATCTAACGAGTGCCATGGATATCCCTGTAAACCAAACCTCGGCAAGCCATAAATTGTATAGATTAATCGGTTTGATTAGTTGATAACATACATTGCCACTTACAATCTCGTTTGAAATATGTTTTTTGCATGAGTCTCCATAATGAAACATTGCAAAAAATGCTTGTGTTAGCCATACATATGTGACCATTTGCGAGACCGAAAAGTCCTGTGGAACGCCGTTTTCGAAAAATGCTAAATACAAAAGAATATGCATAAATCCAAATCCTATTTGGCAAAGCACTCCCGAGATGTATGAGCCTTTGTAATGCAACTGCTCTTGTAATTTGATTTTGAATATTGTGGAGTATGTTTTCATACATCATACTCCTGATACAAATGATATATTATCTCTTCTAGATTGAGATTGTTTACATTTATATCTTTGACATTGTAATTTGCATATACATCTTTTGTAAATTTGACAATGTTAAATTTTGTGTCTTGTTGTGGCTTGAGTTTGATAAACCCATTGTTATTGGATATTACATCATATTTGTCTAGCTGAAAATTGTCGTTGGGTTCAAATAATTCGACATCAATTGTGATGTTATTTTGAAATCTATCTTTGATATCTTTGAAAGCTCCGTCATATAGTACTCTGCCTTTGCCAATAAGTATTACTCTGCTTGCAAGGGCTTCGATATCATTCATATCGTGAGTGGTGAGAATAACTGTTACTTTCATCTCTTTGTTGATTTTTCTTATCATATCTCTAACTGCAAGTTTTGCAGTTGAATCAAGTCCAATAGTTGGCTCGTCGAGAAATAATATTTTGGGATTATGAAGTAGCACTCCTGCTAATTCACATTTCATTCGCTGTCCCAAACTCATTTGCCTTGGCGGAACATTAAGTAGTTCATCAAGTCCTAAAATTTTTGTTATGTTGTGTAGCCTTTGTTCATAGTCAGTTGAATTTACTTTGTAGATTTCTTTGAGTAATTCATACGAGTCTATTATAGGCAAATCCCACGATAGATTTGATCTTTGACCAAAGACTGCACCAATGTTTTTTACATAATCTTTGCGTTGTTTATATGGATTAAATCCATTAATAATACATTCGCCAGAGGTTGGAGCAAGGATTCCACACATGATTTTGATAGTAGTGCTTTTGCCAGCACCGTTTGGTCCTATGTATCCAACAATTTCGCCGTCATCAATTTTGAAGGACACATCTTTGAGAGCGTCTACAATTTTGTATTTTCGTTTGAAAAAACTTTTTATAGTGCCTTTGAGTCCTTTTTCTTTCAAGGCAATTTTGTATTGCTTTGAAATAGATTTTAGTTCTATCATTTTTCCTCCTTATTTAGTTGTTAAGATTAATGTTTATCTTTTGTTACCTCCTTAATTACTAACAAAAATTCGGACAAAAAAATGCACCCAACTAGAGTTATTTAATTTTATCCCTAGCGAGTGCATAATTCAATCTATTTATCAGTATACTATATATCTATATACTTTGTCAACTATATATACCAAAAAAAGGAAGAAATATTTTAATTTCTTCCCTAATACTTAAAAATATTTAGTTTGGCAAGTATAATTCAATTACAAAGCTATATTTGTCCAATGATTTACTTAAGTGCCTCATAAGATTTGACAGCAAGAGATACTGTTGCACCAACCATTGGGTTGTTGCCCATTCCGATGTAACCCATCATGTCAACATGAGCTGGAACTGACGAAGAACCTGCAAATTGAGCGTCTGCGTGCATTCTTCCAAGAGTATCTGTTAGTCCGTAACTTGCCGAACCAGAACCTACATTGTCTGGATGCAATGTTCTACCTGTACCGCCACCTGATGCAACTGAGAAATAATTTTTGTTATTTTCAACGCACCATTTTTTGTAAATACCAGCAGTAGGGTGGGTAAATCTTACTGGGTTTGTTGAGTTTCCGGTAATTGAGATGTCTACGCCTTCGTGTTTCATAACAGCAACACCTTCGGTGACATCTTCACAGCCATAAACTTTGATTTCGGATTTGTAAGAATTTGAGAATTTTCTTGTATCCAAAATTTCAAGTTCTTGGTTTTGGAAATTATATCTTGTTTTGATATATGTAAAGCCATTAATTCTAGAAATCAAATAAGCAGCGTCTTTGCCAAGACCATTCAATATAACTCTAAGTGGAGTTTTACGAGCTTTGTTTGCGTTTCTTACAATTCCCAAAGCTCCCTCAGCGGCAGCAAAGCTCTCGTGTCCTGCAAGTAATGCAAAACATTTTGTGTTTTCGTTAAGAAGCATGCTTGCTAATTTGCCATGGCCAATTCCTACTTGACGGCTATCTGCAACAGAGCCTTTTACGCAAAATGCCTGAAGTCCGATGCCAATGTTTTCGGCACATTTTTCGGCACTAGTTTCTTTTTTGGTTAGGGCAATGGCTGTTCCCAAAGTGTAAGCCCAAACAGCGTTATCAAAGCAGATTGGTTGAATTTCTCTAACGATAGCCTCAACATTAATGCCAGCATCGTCACAGATTTTTTTGCAATTATCAAGGTCAACTAGACCATATTTTGTAATGCAATCGTTTATTTTGTCTATTCTTCTATCATAACCTTCAAATGTAACCATACTTTACTCCTTTCTTGGGTCGATGAATTTTACGCCCTCATCAAATCTTCCGTAAGTTTTGATGCTTTCGTTGTAAGCGTCCTTGACATCTTTGCCATTTTTGATTAGTCTCATCATATTATTTAGATTGATATATTCGTAGCCAATAATCTCATCGTTTTCGTCAAGAGCAAGTCTATTTGTATATCCCTCTGCAGTTTGCAAGTATCTAGTTCCTTTTTCCTTGGTGCTGTAGTGAGTTCCAACAAGACTACTTCTGTTTTTGCCAAGGTCATCAAGAGCAGAGCCTACAGGCAATCCATTGTCCGAGAATGCGGATTGAGTTCTGCCGTATGCTATTTGCAAGAATAGATGTTTCATAGCATCGTTGATAGCATCACAAACAAGGTCTGTGTTAAGAGCCTCAAGTAGGGTCTTGCCAGGCAAAGTTTCTGCTGCCATTGCTGCCGATTGAGTCATTCCACTACAACCAACAGTCTCAACCAAAGCCTCTTCAATTATTCCGTTTTTGACATTCAAAGATAGTTTGCATGTGCCTTGTTGTGGAGCACATGTGCCACATCCGTGGGTAAATCCACTTATGTCTTCAATTTTTGTAACTTTGTCCCAATGACCTTCTTGTGGAATTACAGCAGGGCCATGTGACTGACAATTTTTAACCGTACACATTTCGGTTACTTCTTTCAAAATTTCCATATAATTCTCCTAATTGTATTTGGTGCTTTTATGTAAAACTGCAAAGAAAATAATATTTAATTTGTGTTTTTAAATAAAACTTAAACCTTCTTATAGTCTAACAAAAAAATTTTGACTTGACAAAGAAACAATGCTATAATTTGCAAAAAATAAATTGTGATTTTGGGATTTTATGCTAAAATATATTTGATATGATGACGATAGATAATTTTTATCAAGACAAACTCGAAATCAACAAATCTAAGTTTTTGTCCTTTGCTTATCCTATTAGTAGCGAAAAAAATTGCAAAGAGTATTTGTTGGATTTGAAAAATAAATTTAGCGATGCTACACATATTTGTTATGGGTATATTTTGAGTTGTCCAAAGATTGAAAAGTGCAGTGACGACGGTGAGCCTAGTGGAACTGCTGGCAAGCCAATACTAGAACTTTTGAAAAAGAAAAAATTGGAAAATGTGCTAATCGCTGTTGTTAGATATTTTGGTGGCAAAAAGTTGGGGGCAGGCGGACTTATTAGAGCGTATACAAATAGTGCCAAGCAAGTCTTGGATAGTGCCAATGTTGTTGAATTTGTAAGCATGAAAAAATGCTCTACATGCGTCAGTCTTGCTAGTGGAGATAGGACAAAAAAAGAAATTGAGGCAAATGGTGGCAAAATAACATCTATTAATTACTCGGATGTTGTAAGGATTGAATTTCAAATTGCAGATATAGATAGTGTCCCAAGCCATATAATTTGTGAGGTGAAAAGTGAAGATAACTAAACTCGAAGTCCAAAAAAATGATAAGAATAGAGTTAACCTATATCTTGACGACCGGTTTTATAGCGGAATTCCAGCCGAACTTGTGTATTTGGAACATTTGAAAACGGGCATGGAAATTGATGAGAGTGAGCTGGAAAAAATTGTTTTTGAAAACGAAAAAAGCAAGGCTCTATCTAGAGTAACCAAATATATTGGCTCTAGCCTCAAGACCCAAAAGCAAATTAGAGATTATCTCAAAAAGAAAGAGTATTCCCCCAAGACTATCTCATATGTAATTCAAAAACTCCTTGAGTATGATTATATTGATGACGAAAAATATGCCAAAGCATATGTCTTGACTTACGGCAAAAAGTATGGTAAATTAAAGTTGAAATCGCAACTCAAACAAAAAGGTGTTTGTGACGAGATAATAGAGGAAACTCTGGAGCAAAACCAAATTGATAGTATTGACGAGGTTGCAAACAAGTATCTCAAAAATAAGCTTTGGTCACCAGAGGTCAAACAAAAACTCATAAGATTTTTGTGCTCAAGAGGTTATGAGTTTGAAGATATAAATAGTTACATAAATAATTTGAATAAGTAGGGTGAATTATGTTAGTAGGAATTGATGTATTGGATGTAGTAAGAATGGAAAAATTTGTTCAGAACGAACATTTCCTAGAAAAATACTTTACGCCATATGAGATAGAGTATGTTGCCAAGACTTACAGACAAACTCTAAGCTTGGCTGGAATATATGCTGCCAAAGAGGCTTTTTTGAAAGCACTTGGAATTGGCATTGGTGGCGGAATAAATCTAAACGAGATTGAGATTAATCATGAGCCAAGTGGCAAGCCGTATCTCAAGGTTATCTCTGGCAAAGGTCAGATAATGCTCAAATCAATGAATGTCAAAGATATTCAAATAAGCATCTCACACTCGGATGAGATGGCAACATCAATTTGTGTAATTGAAACCGAGGCAAAATCGGATACTCCAAAAGCAGATAGTTAATATCTGTTTTTTTGTTGTCGAAAAAGGTCTCAAATTTGTAAGTTTTGTAAAACGCAAAATATTTGCTTATATTCAAAACTTAATTGCATAAATTATTTTTGATAGCAAAAACATTCAAAGGTCAATTTGTTTATGAAAAAATTAAAAAATAAGAATAGAAGAGTCAAATCTGTAAATAATCATAAAACAAAATTACATCACAAAAGTTTGCGTTTTTGGCATAGTATGAGTAAGGACCTAACTGCCATTTATGATAGTTTGCGTCCTATATACGAAGAACTTGACAGTGACTTTCAAAAAATTGATGTGGTGGATTTAATTTATTATGAGAGATGGCTTAATGGATGATATAAAGAGAGGGGAATTATATTACGCTGACTTAAGTCCTGTTGTTGGAAGTGAGCAGGGTGGTGTAAGACCTGTTTTGATAGTTCAAAATGACATTGGAAATAAATATAGCCCCACTGTTATCGTGGCGGCGATAACTAGCCAACTTAGCAAGGCAAAAATCCCGACCCATATTGAGCTTGGGGTTACTTATGGTCTGACAAAAGATAGTGTGCTACTCCTTGAGCAGATTAGAACACTAGACAAAAGACGATTGCGAGAAAAGATTGGAATTTTGGACGACAAATGCATGAAAAATGTAAATCAAGCACTACTTATATCTTTGGGATTTTGAAAAAATAGCATCTAAAAATTAATTGGATGCTATTTTTTGTATAACTATCTACATAACAACTAAACTAGTTATATATATTTATATAACTTTTTTTGGCTTTAAGTATTGACAATTTGACATAAATTGCTATAATTATAGTAACAAGAATTATGTTTTTCTTGTTTTGGAGGAAGAATGGAAACCAAATACAACTTAAGAATTAGCAAAATGTACGATGTAAATGACTTGTCTACTGCGGTTATTACTTCGCTTTCGAGTGAATATATTATCGACACAATCAAGGACACTATCAAAAGATATAGTGGCGAGACTAACTTACAAGAATTCATCTCAAAATTTGCAGATTTGATTGACGAGAGTTACAATGTAAGTTTTTCGAGTATGGAGGGTTGGCTTGCCAAAAAGACTGACACAAATTCGCAACTACTACAATTGATTGTTGATTTGGACAAGTACTTGGCAGAGAACAAAGCCATCAAAAAAGACTCCTTGATTATGGATTTTCAGACAAATTTTGCAAAGTATCTTATGCCTCTTGCTGGAATCAAAATTACCGAGGACTCAATTGATCTTGGCGATGTTGAAATCAAAAAGGAGTACATAACCTCAACTTTGGAACAGTTAAGACTACTTGATGAGGGTGTAACACTTTCGACACTAATGGGAATGAGTCTTGAATTTTCACCAATGAACACCAAGGAAGACAAGAACAAGTTTGTTGAGAAAAAATTGTCTAGTATCAACAAAATTGCTACTAGCATCGAAATTACATTTGAAAATGATTATGATAAGTTGCTAAGCCAAATTGTTAAGATGTACCAAAAATTCTATAATATCTGCTATAGTAGCTTAAATGACGGTGAAAAGGCAGAAAAAACTAGACAGGTTATCAAAGAAATCAATCCTCATAGATTGGTTTTGGACGAACTTGAAAACAAACTTAGCAAGGCAAACGAACTCAAAAGACAACTTACTCTTCACAAAAATCAATTAACCAAAAAAATGCAAGACAAAGAGTCTGAGTTAGATAGTGTCAAGGCTCAAGGGTCGGACGATTTTGAACTTATGCAAAATAGTTTGGATAGTGCATCGGCTGTTACAAATAGCTATGTTGACAAAATCGACTACTCAATTGATAGGATTAATACAATCGAAAGCAAAATTACTGAGCATTACAAGGTTTTGGACATGCTAGAAAATGCATTGAAGCCTGCTATCCCTGCTGAGGAAGAACTCAAGAGATATTCTGCAGTAACTTTTAAGATTCAAGAACTTATTGTAAAACTTGAACAAAACAAAACTCAAATGACAAGTGCTGACAAAGATTTGAAAGTTGCAAACAAAGGCGCAAAAATTGGTCTTGAGACAATCCTTACTTATTCCAAGGAAATCAAGGATGTCTTTGTAAGAAATTCGATGATTGTTGCAATATTCAAGGCTGTTGATGCGCTTATAAACTTTGCAGAGAGTTCAAACAAAGCTGTTGCTCTTGACAAAATGCAAAAACTTACAGCCAAAGTATCTAAGTTTAGCGAACTAGAACAAAAATTCCGAGACGATTTGGTTATTTATCGTAGATTATCAAATGACCTTGTTAGAGATATATCTATTATCCTTGGCAAAGGTGTAACTGAGGAGGCTATGGTTAGCATAGTTGACTTGATTAATAAGTACTTAACTCAATTAGAAACCCTATCCAAAAATCTCAACCAAAACAATCAAAAACAAATAGATGTACTAAGCACAGTATTGCAAGATTAGAAAAAAACGAATGAAAATGGAATAAAAATCCAATAAAAAGAGGTTTAGAAAAAATGGCTACACAATCAATGTTTGATAGACTATATGTCACTTACTATTACATTGAAAATGGTGAAACTAAAAAAGTGGAGAACCAAAAATTCTCCGAACTTACAGACGAGGAAAAGAAATCAATTACAGCCTTGTGTTTTTTGCCTGTTTATAACAAAGACGGTAGTTTGAGCAGTGGCAAACACGACATCAGCGAGTATATCACTGGATTTCCAATTTTAAGTGCGATTTATTATCCTGCACAATTTGATAAGATTAGTCTTTCAAAAATCAAGGCTCAAAGTCCAATGCTTGAAAAAGTTTTTAGAACTGCAAGCACTGATCAAGAGAATATCAGGGACTTTGATGTTTCGGGTTTGAGAAAACTAAAGGTTAAATCTGATTCTAAGATTGCCGAAAATCTTGAGAGTGGGGCTTATAGACTACTTTCTGGTGACCAAACAGTAATTGAAGAAATCGCTGTTGAACCAAGGTCTATAAGTGCTACTAAGTCATCAACTAGACCTCAATATGCAAAATCGAGCGATGTAGAAAAGGCAATGGCTGAGCTTGCGCAAAAACTTCAAGCTATTGAAGATGCTGTTAAATCAAAAGGTGATATTAGTCCAGAACAATTGGAAAAAATGCTTAAGAGATTCCCAACCAAGACCCAACTTCAAAATAGGCTTAATGGACTTGTTGGAAAGATTACTGAGGAAGAGCTCAGTCAAATCAAAGAGGCAATACTCAATATCAATATTACAATTGACTCAACGCAGTTGATTTCGTCTGTCAATTCATCTTTTAATAGCGCTATCGAAAAAATTGGTGCTAAGTATGAAGCACAGGAAAACAAAGACCTCAAGAAAATCTTAGAAGCTTTGGACAAAATTGCAGTTTCTGATCTTGACGAAAAGACCAAACAAGAAGAGATTTATAATATCTTCAAGCAAAAAATTCCTGGAATGATTGAGACTATTAATACTCTTGTTTTCAAGTATGGCGCAATGCTTGGCGAAAAGAATGGCGAGAACTTGGGTGCTAAAATTGATAGAGTAGAGGGCAAAGTTGACGGTATTGATCAAAAGGTTGATAATATCGAAGCTGGCAACGAATTAATTATAGAAACTATTGGTCAATTTGCAGATAAATTCCCAGAGTATCTCAAGACTATGGACTTTAGCGAAGATAGCAAAAAGTTTATTCAAGAAACTTTCCAAACATATATAAATGAATTTGCTGCAAAAATCCAATCTGGTCATAGCGAAGAACTAAAGGAAATCAACGAAAAACTTAGTAAAATGGTTACTAAGGATGACATCCAAAAAATCATTTATGAGAGTCTTGTATCAAGAGACGCAACTACATACAATCAAAATGTACAACTACTTACAATCGTTTCAAATTTCATCACTAATACAATAATCGAAAAAATGGATGGAATCAAAGGTTTGTCCGAGATAGACCTAACTAATATCGAAAACAGATTCATGAGTATATTTAATAACACTGAGTTTTCAACACTGCTAACTCAAATACTTAATGACTCTGAGTTTGCCAAAAAGGAAGATATCAATGACTTGGTTGATTACATGGGCAAATTGCACGCCGAAGAGCTAGAGAAAATCGAACAAGAACTAGGCAAAAAGTTTGAGGGATTTGCAAAACTCGAGGATATCGAGGCTCAATTTGCAAAGATGATTGGCAAAGACGAGAAAGGCGAGTTCTTTGGTTTAATTCCAGAATATATTAGCAAAAAGTTTGCAAATAGTCTTGCTGAGGTTGGCAAAGGCATGACCAAGGAAGAACTAATTGCATTGCTCAAATCACCACAAGGCATGGATTTAGTAAGAGAGGCTATTGGTATTGCCGGACTTGAGGGTAGTGCCGCTAGACAAGAAGCCGAAATCAAATCTATGAAAGAAACTTTGGAAAAAATTCTTGGTCGTATGTCTGCTGAGGACAAAAAAGACGAGGAAGGAAAAGACGACAAAAAGGATGAAATTCCTCAAAGAGATATTCCACATGTTGACGACAAAAAACTTGATGAGTTGCTAGGAATTGTTAAGGATATTCGTGATAACATGGGCAAAGCCACAAATCCTGAGACTATCAAGAATATAATTCAAATCTATATGGACTCTTACAATGCATCTCATGGAATGGCAAGAGGTGTATATTATGGCACAGATTATGATCCTAGATACGCAGACTTAATGAGATTAAGATACGCTCCAATTGGCGTGCCTTACAATGTAGATATTCAAAATATCATAGCTCAAGTAATATCAATAATGGGTTATCCATATCCTCCAAAACCTATCCCTGATGATAGAGACAAACTTATCGAGGAATACAAAAAACAAATTGCATTGGTTCAAGAACAAAACAAAAAACTTGAAGAGCAAAACAAAAAACTTGCAGAAGAAAACGAGAAGCTTAGAAAAGATGTGGAAGATTTGAAAAAGCAACTTGCTGAACACAAAGCCAAAGACAAAGATTCTGAGAAAGATGATGACAAAGATAAGGATAAGGAAGATAAAAACAAGAAAAAACAAACAACTCCTACTCCAAAACCACAACCTAAGCCAAAGCCTGAGCCAAAAACAAAGTTTGTAGTAGAATCCAGAAAGGCTCTCGAAAAATTGGCTGAGCCAAAATTGCCTTGGTACAAGCGCCTTGGCAACAAGATTAAGAAAAATCCATTCCTATTTACACTATGTGGATTGGGTGTGGGTGCACTTGTCGCTGGTGCGGCTACTGTTATTGGTGTAGGCGGTATTGGTGCTGCTATTGGCCTTATCAAAAATGCAAGCATGTGGTTCCAACCAACACTAGCACTACTCAAAAATGTAGGTATTGGTGCTGCTGCCCACATCGGTCTGACTGCCGGTGACAGTGAAGG
>JAEDFU010000023.1 GCA_016297915.1 Clostridia bacterium
AACTCGTGGGGTCACATAGATTGAAACCGTCGTCAGCCCAAATCAAGGTGTCCTGGGGACGACTTTGTTTGGGCATCCTAGGTTATAACAAATCATTGTAGAGGAAATAAATAGCTAAAATGTTAAAATATAAAAAAATAAAAATCTTTGCATGAAACATGCAAATCATTTTTTTTGCCTCTGGTAAAAAATCCCACGATAACTCGTGGGGTCACATAGATTGAAACCGTCGTCAGCCCAAATCAAGGTGTCCTGAGGACGACTTTGTTTGGGCATCCTAGGTTATAACAAATCTTTGTAGTAATAGTCAAAACAATGTTATAAACAATTTCTATACAGATTTTTGATTAATTGTCTTTTTTGGATAGTTTTTCGTTGAGTTTGTTGTAAACTTCAAATGTTCCAATATCGTAACATTCGCCCTCAAACGAATAGGCAAACACAGGTTTTCTTGTATATAACCAAGAAGGGAAGTTGCCAGGTGCATCTTTGTTGTTTCCGCTCTCGATATATTCTTTGATCATTCTTACACTTTCTTTGGTGTAAATATAGCTTGCATATGCTCCAATATTTGTATCAGGAATTCCACCGGGTTTTTCGACCATATTGGTGATTTGGCGATTTTTGTCGAGTTTAACGCAGGCAAAGTTTTTGCCAAGGTACTCCAAATCTTCAAATTCGGTGACCAATATACAATCTGATTTTTTCTCCAAATAAAAATTATAAAAATCTTTAAGCGAAAAAGTAAAGTAATTGTCGCTGACCAAGAGCATAACCTCGTCATCAATATTTAGTTTTTTGATAGCGAAATCAAAATCTCCAATTGCTCCAAGTCTGGTTTCGTTGGTTGTTGTTCCGTCGTCTATAACTGTTACTTTTAGTTTTCCGCGATAAGAGTTTTTCCAATCAACAAAGCTTCCAAAAAATTTGTGGTTGCTAACAAGTATCAACTCGTCAATAGCGTCTACTTGTTCAACTTTTTCAACTAAGTAATCAAGCAAACTTACATTGTTTAGTGTAAGTAGTGCTTTTGGTGTGTTAAGTGTTAATGGATATAGTCTACTTGCATATCCAGCTACTAGTACTACTGCTTTCATATTTTATTTTTTCTCCCATTGTTTCATTGATATATCCAATGATATCAAATAATTATAAATTTGTAAAATAAATTACTATTTATCTTTTGCTTGAAAAAAAATATAAAATGTATTAAAATAATAATGACTAATGAATTGGAGAATAACAAATGAAGTGCATTTATTGTGGAAACACCGAAAGCAAGGTGTTGGATAGTCGAAGTTCAGACGATACAAATAGTATTAGACGCCGAAGAGAATGCTTGTCGTGTGGCAAGAGATTTACGACATATGAGACAGTTGAGACTACGCCTCTGTTGGTTATAAAATCGGATAATAGCAGACAAGAATTTGACGCCGAAAAACTCAAAAGGGGAATAATTAGAGCATGCGAAAAAAGACCAGTGTCTATGGCTCAAATAGATATGATAGTAAGCAATATCGAAAAAGTTCTCTACAACTCACTTGATCAAGAAGTCGAAAGTTCTAAGATTGGAGAGCTTGTAATGGACAATCTAAAAAAGGTTGACGAGGTCTCATATATTAGATTTGCAAGTGTGTATCGAAAGTTTGCCGACCTCACGCATTTTATAGAATTTATTCAAGAGTATGATACTCAAAAATAGGCTACATGAGGTAGTCTATTTTTTTTGAATTTAACAAATGCTAGTAATAAAAAATCTGTGAAAATTTTGTAATTCAAATAAACAATAATATTGGTGCTTTGAAAGTAAAAATTAAGACTGATTTTTATTTTCAAATTTATATGTGTGCAGTGGCGGATTTTGAATTTTTTAAATTTGATTGTAAAAATTTTGAGTCTGTGAGCATGAATAATTATGTAAATTTTTAAATATTCAATCATGACATCATGTTGAGTTAAATAATATAATTTGATTTATCAAAATAAAAATTGAAATGATTGTTCTACAAATTTTATAAATTGTGTTGTTTTTTACATAAATATAATTTTATTATAAATTTGTATATTTGTAATTATAAGCATAGTAAATGTCACAAAGTATTAAGTTCGTGACAAGAACACTAAGCAAATTAACAATTTTATTTATTCAAATCAATATCGTTAAAAACATTTTGAATATTGGATTTTGGTTGTTTTGTAGTTTGTGCTTGTGTGGTATTAACATTATTACATGCTATAACACTATCACAAATCTCACAATTTGTTTGCATAATTATGTCGACCAAAATTATATCTTTGCCAATTTTGCAGATGCGATTATAGGGGATAAAGATGTCATTATTTGACTTCCAAAATGAAAATAAATTCTTATTTGCAGGAACTACAATTCCCAATATTTTTCCGCAACATGTGTCAAAGATAATGTCAGTGATACTGCCATAATTTTTGCCGTCACAAACATTAACGACATCCTTGCATCTTAATTTGCAAAAAGATATTTCCATAGTTTTTCCTTTGAATATTTATATGATAAAATTTATTATTTTATTCAATAATTTTACATTTTTCGACAGTTAAAAAATATTGTACATTTACATAATTTTCTTCAAAAAGATTAAAACTAATTGTAGTTATCTAGAGGTAATTATTTATGCCAATTGTTTTTGTTGTTGCTGGTAGTTTGCTTTTGCTTACATGTTTTAATATTATAGATGTTCGTGGTGGTTTTAATAGACTTCTACTTGAGATATTTTTATTTTTTGTTCTGCTTAGTTATTATGTTAAGTTTGATAACATTAATTCTATTTACTTCAATTGGTTTCAAGTTATGCTTGCACTATTTTTGATAATATTTTGTATGTATGCCTTGCGTCCAAAATTTTATTTTTTGATATTTACTGCAATGATATCGATACTATTTTTTTTAGTTTGTGAGTTTGATATTATTGAGCTTCAAGTAGTCAAGGTTTTGATTATAGTATCTGTAATTTTTGCGTCATGTGGATATTCTAATTTGTTCAAAACTTGTTTGGTGTCAGTGACAAATGCTATGTGTTTAGAGGCTATTTATGTTGCTACTGAGTATGATGAATTTACTTTTGCTATATTTGATACCAATTTAATTTTTGAAATAATACTTATTTGTTGTGTTTTGAATTTGATAAAAAAATCTATTGTGTTTTTGAGTTTGAATAGGAGGAGTTTTTATGTTAAAAAAGCTAATGACAATTTTGATTTTGCTTTTGGTATGTATACTATCAAGTAATAATTTTTGTTATGTAAATGCGGTTGATGATGCTAATTTGCCGGTGTATCAAATAATGGATGAAAATTTCAATCTTTTGTTTGAGCGAGATGAAGTGGAAATTGGAGACAACTATCTTTCAAAGGATTACAAGTATTATGAGATAATTTATCTTGACAAAGAAAATCATCGTGGTATTGCTAAGTTTATCAAAGAAATCACTCCTCCGAGTGTTGAAAAATCTCTACTTCCTACGCCTATCAAGGTCGAGAACAGGACAATATGTATGTATATGACGCATAATGATGAGAGTTATGTTCCAACCGATGGCGTGGATAGTGTTTATGGCAATGGTGGTATCAAGGATGTTGCACTTGCGTTCAAAAAAGAATTAGAAAAAAGACTTGTTGATGTCTACTTTGATGATACATTACATATCCCTCACGATACTCAAGCATATTCAAGGAGTGCAAAAACAGCAAACAGTTTATTATCTAAATATTCTCCAGATGCAATTTTTGATATTCATAGAGACGGAGCAAGTCGAAAATATTATATCTCAAATGTTGACGGAGCTGAGAGGGGTAGGGTTAGAATGGTTGTTGGAAAGGCCAACCCAAACAAAGACCTTAACGAGGAATTTGCAACATATCTTATGGCTGTTGGTAATGAACTATATCCATGGCTTTTTACTGACATTTATTATGCTAGAGGTCACTACAATCAAGCACTCAGTAGCAAGGCTCTTTTGTTTGAAATGGGTTCGCATCTTTGTGAAAAGAATTTGATAATGGATAGCATGAGCGAACTTGCGGATGTTGTAACTACAGCACTCTACAAAACAACCATAAATTCCTCAAGTGGTGATTTGACTATTAATGGCGTCGAAAATGAAGAAAACAAAACTATAAATGAGGCATTGTCTTTTAAGGAAAATCACAAGAGTGAACTCTTTGCAATATCAGTAGTAATTATTTTGTCTGCAGGCGTTTGTTTGACAACGATTACGATATTTTTCAAAAATGTCAAGAAGAAAAAATCAAAAAATGACTAAAATGTTGCCAAAATAAAGAAATCCTTAATTGGATTTTTTTGTTTATTTTCTTTTAAAATTGTAAGTTCTTTTGGTTTTTGTTTGTATATAATTGTTGTTTTTTTAGATAATGTGATATAATATATTGATATATAAATATAAATAATCAATTAGTTTGTTGTGTTTTGATAGTCAAAAACACCCAAAAACAAAGGAATTTGGAGATAAAAATGCGTAAACCGTTAGTAGCACTTATAGGCAGACCAAATGTTGGCAAAAGTACTTTTTTTAATACTATTTGCGGACGAAGAATAAGTATTGTCAAAGACATGCCCGGAGTCACTAGAGATAGAATATATGGCGATGCCGAATGGTGTGGCTATGCTTTTTCTATTGTGGATACTGGTGGCTTGGATATTAAGAATAAGGATGAGTTTCAGAGCAATATTACTCGTCAAGCCGAAATTGCTGTAGAACTTGCTGATGTAGTAATCTTTATGGTTGACGGCAAAGAAGGCTTAGTTTCTGCGGATTATGATGTGGCTAATTTTTTGCGTAAATACAATGTTCCTGTTGTGCTTGTTGTCAACAAACTAGATAATAATCAGGTAGAAAATACCTATGAGTTTTATTCTTTGGGTCTTGGTGAGCCTTTTGCTTGTAGTGCCGAAAATAACAAGGGTTTAGGGGATATTTTGGACGAGTGTGTCAAATCTTTTAAGACCAAAATATCTGCTGAGGAAGATGCACAAAAAATCAAAATAGCAGTTGTTGGCAAGCCAAATGCTGGCAAAAGCTCAATCATTAACAAACTACTTGGCGAAGATAGGGTAATGGTTAGCAATGTTGCAGGCACAACTCGTGATGCAATAGATACTCCTTTTAGTTATAATGGCAAGGAGTATCTGCTTATAGATACTGCAGGAATACGCCGAAAAAGATCTGTTCCCAATGAGAGTGTTGAGTTGTATAGTGTTCTTAGAGCTTTTGACGCTATCAGGAGAGCAGATGTTGTGCTCATGGTTGTTGATGCAAGTGAGGGGTTGTCCGAACAAGATACTCGAATCGCAGGCTTTATTCATGAAGAGGGCAAGCCAAGTATCATTGTTATGAACAAATGGGATTTAATCGAAAAAGACTCTTATTCTATGAATAAATTCAACGAGGACCTTAGCGAAGACCTTAAATTTATGAGTTACTTTGTTCCAGTTTATGTTTCGGCACTTACTGGTCAAAGACTAAATAAGATTATGGAAAATGTTGAAAAAGTTTACGAAAAATCCAATTACCGTATTGGAACAAGTATGCTTAATGAGATTATTAGCAATGCTGTTGCAGTAAACGAGCCTCCAATTCAAAAGGGCAAACGATGCAAAATTTACTACATGACACAAGCCGATGTTGCTCCTCCAACTTTTATTGTTTTTGTAAACGACAAGGACTTGATGCATTTTTCGTATCTTAGATATTTGGAAAATTGTATTAGAAATGCAGTGGACTTTAAGGGAACACCTATCAAAATAATTTTGCGAAGCAAATCTGACAAGGAGGACAATTAATGGAAATTAGAGAAATTCTAATATTTGTTGGTGCATGTATTATTAGTTACTTGCTTGGTGGAATTAGTATTGCAAGAATTATGACCAAAAAGAATGGTGCTGAGATTTCTGGAAGCGGAAATCCCGGTACTATGAACATGCTCAGAACCAAAGGTTTGGCTATGGGATTATTTACACTATACTGTGATGCTCTCAAGGGTGCTATTCCGGCTCTATTTGGATATTTATACTTTGGGCACTTTGTTGGCAGTCAAATGGGTTATATAGCACTCTATGCGTTTGGTTTGTGTGCAGTTTTGGGACATATTTTCCCAATTTACTGCAAGTTCAAGGGGGGCAAGGGGATTGCTACAACTTTTGGTATGTTTATGGTTGCTGACCCAATCTGTACGGTAATACTGTTTGGTATAATGTTTTTGACTTTGTACTTTATTAAGATTGGTAGTTTGGTAAGTTTGTTGTTTATAACAATTGAGGCTATAGTACAACTGTTTAGACCTGTAATGACAGGAAACTGGATTGCCAAGATTATAATGTGGGTTATAGTTACTATTGATATTTGGTGTCATAGACAAAATATTTTGAGGCTTATTGAAAATAGAGAGAACCCAGCAGACCTCCAAGAGGGGTTAAAAAAAGATATAGCAAAACTTCAAAACAAGCGTGAAAGAAAGCTTGAGAAAAATGCTATAAAACAAGACAAAATCGAAAATAGATACAACAAAAAGATTGTTAAAAAAGAGACTAGGGTCAAGAGTAAAATAGAAAAAATACACTCAAAGTCTTCCAAAAAGAATACAAATGCTACAAGTGAGTTGATAACAACTCAAAATGCAGATAGTACGCAAGATAACGACTAAAATGTTTTGGATAATATTTACAAAAAAACTATGCAACAAATTTTGTTACATAGTTTTTTTGCTACTTGTCTATAACTGTTACGCTGTGGACGATTGGTTTCCATTCAACTTGTTTTTTGGATATTGATCTAAAGAAAATTGGAATATACAAAAACATAAAGAATGGGTTAGTTAGACAGCAAATAAATGCATTTTTGGCTGTTAAATTAATTCTCTTCTTTTCGGCTAAAATCATAAGCAGTGTGTATAAGATTAGGAATAAATATATTGCCATAGCAGATATTCCGCACGCCATTAGTACTCTTATTGCAAGTGGTTCATGGAGGATAAATCCGACGATGCTAAGGACTAAAGTGTAAATTGTGTAGCTAATTATTGTAATGAGCATGGATGCAATAGGGAGTAGACTTATTGCAAACTCAGTTTTGTTAAAACGATTTCCTTTTTCAATTATTGCACTTTTTAGCAATTCTTTGGCATATTTTTTGTCGCTTTGTGAATGTCCTTTGACCCATCGTAATCGCTGATTCCAACTTGTTTTTAGGCTTGTTGGTTGTTCGTCATAAAATTCGGCATATTCGTTATATGTGGACTTAATGCTATTTAGTGCCGAAAATAATGTAAGTTCGTAGTCCTCGGTAAGTGTATAAAATTTCCAACCGCCAATCTTTTTGATTTCTTCAAAGTCAATATAAAATCCTGTTCCGCTAAGAATAACATTTCTATTAAACTTGGCACGGCATTTGTTGTGAAAAGTGTTTATCATTGAGAATGTTAATGCGGAGCATGACGCAACCCAGCCGTCATTCCAGTTTTTTGAATTTCTATAACCCAAAGCTATTTTGTAGCCAGCGTCATAGCTTTTGTTCATTTCTTCGATAAAGTTTGGGGCTAGTATATTGTCTGCATCAAAAATAAACATTGCGTCATAATCTTTTTTGCTAGCAAAAACTTCTTGTATGGCTTCGTCAAGAGCGTAGCCTTTGCCTTTGAGTTCCAAGTGTTGTCTTACAAAAATATTTGTGTTTTTGTACTTTTTGACAATCTCGCAAGTAGGGTCATCAGTGCTTTCGACGATTACATATGTCTCTAACAAGTCAGTATTATAAGTCTGATTTTCGATTGACTTTAGTAGCCCCTCAATTACTTTGCTCTCGTTTCTTGCAGGGATTAGTATTAGAAACTTATGATCCTTTTTTGCATCGGGAAATTTTTTGCTAGGGAACAACCCCACAATATGGTCAATTATCTTGGTTAGTAGCAGGACTACACTTATTGCCAAGCACACATAATAGACAATATTTCCGATGTGAAAAAAATTATAATACATAAGTACTCCAAAGATTAATAAAAGTAATGAGGCAATAGACTTATTGTTGATTTTTTGCAAAATATTTGCCAGTCATTGCTTATAGGGATTTTATAACAAATGTTTTTTCATAAAATAGTAAGTTCTTTATATTGTAACAAATATATAAAAAAAATGAAACAATTTTCGACAATTTTTGGGATTTTTGCGGACAAATAATTTAATTTATTTTTTGATGTATATTTTTTAATTCTTGCATATAACAATAATTTTGTTCATATAATCTTTAAACTCATACAAAAAGCAAAATAAAAAGTTTGAGTTTTAAGACTTTTTCGGAGGATTATATGAGCGATTATAACATATACAAAGATATTGCCGAGAGAACAAATGGCGATATTTACATAGGTGTTGTAGGCCCAGTAAGAACTGGCAAATCAACATTTATAACCAAAATTATGGAAAAACTTGTGCTTCCTAATATTGTGGATGGATATAGCAAAGAAAGAACCAAAGATGAAATGCCTCAAAGTGGTGATGGTAAGTCAATTATGACCACACAGCCAAAATTTATTCCTAACGAAGCTGTAAATGTAGCTTTGGACAAAGATGTAAACTTTAAGGTAAGACTAATTGACTGTGTGGGATACTTGGTCGAAGGAGCTCTAGGGCACGAAGAAAATGCACATCCAAGAATGGTTTCAACTCCTTGGGATGACAAGGAAATTCCGTTTGAAAAGGCTGCTGAAATAGGAACAAATAAGGTGATCACCAATCATTCAACCGTAGCTGTTATGGTGACTTGTGACGGAAGTATTACTGACCTTGGAAGAGATAGTTATATCAAGGCAGAAGAGAGAGTTGTAAATGAGCTCAAAAATTGCAAAAAGCCATTTGTAATTGTTTTGAACTCTACTCATCCAAAAAATATTGAAACTATAAATCTTGCTAAATCACTATCCAATAAATACGAAACAAAAGTAATTCCTCTCGATGTAGAAAACTTGGATGATGAAAATATCAGTGATGTATTCGAGGGGATTTTGCATGAGTTCCCAGTCAAAAAAGTAGCAATCAAATTCCCTGAGTGGTTACAAATTTTGGATTATACAAGCGAGATTATAAAAAACATCATTAGTAATGTTAAGGATATAATAGATAGTTTTGACAAAGTAGATAGCCTGCCCGACACTGTTTCTCTTGGTCAAGCGTCGCAAGACTTTGAGTCTGAGATTAGCAAAACTCTTGATTTGGGTGAGGGTAAATTAACTTTGACACTTACTCCAAAGTCGGACCTATATTATAGAGTGTTAAGCGGTGAATGTAATTGCGAAATCACAGATGAATTCCATTTGATTTCATATATCAAACAATTGAGTGTTGCCAAAGTTCAATATGACAAATTCAAAGAGGCTATTGAGCAAGTCAAAGAGACTGGTTATGGCGTTGTTCACCCAGATCCAAACGACTTAACTTTGGAAGAGCCAAAAATGTACAAATCTGGCGGAAAATATGGCGTAAAACTAAGAGCAAGTGCTCCAAGTCTACATATTATGCAAGTAGATATTCAAACAGAAGTTAACTCAATGGTTGGCAACGAACAACAGTCTGAGGAGCTCGTCAAGTCTCTTATGGAACAATTTGAAACCGATCCTAAAGAAATGTGGGAGACCAAAGTCTTTGGCAGAAGTTTGTATTCGCTTGTAAACGATGATTTGCAAAACAAATTACATGTTATGCCTCAAGAAGTTCAACGAAAAATGCGTAGAACATTAGGCAGAATTGTAAATGAGGGCAAAGGCGGAGTTATCTGTATTCTTTTGTAATCGACTAAAAAAACTCGTAAAAACAGTTAAGGCAGTTTTTACGAGTTTTTTTTATTGTTTTTGATATGAACTACTTAATTGTGGCAAGCCTTGTAGTGGCTGATAAGAGCACGAAATAGGTACTGTTTCGATTTGATCGTTAGGAGTAATTCTTTCGCAATATGTCAAATTAAAAAAGTCGGACGGTTTGACACTATTGTTCTTTTCGTTTTTGATATAACTTGTAACAATACACTCAATACTGCCGTCACTATAAACTTTGCCTTTTGGGGTTTGTTTAATAACATATGGCGTTACACAAATTAGTCCTGACATAAAAGGATTTTTGAAGTCGACATCACCTGGAACAATAGATTTGGCAATTTCGCCAAGTCGTGGGCAATTTTCGGTGTGGTCGGTGTATTCCGCCATAGGTTTGGTTGTTCCCAAAAATGCCACAGGCATCCTACCAGATTTGCCAATAGCTTGCAAGTTGGTCTCACGCATGTAATCAAAATAGGTGCAAAGAGTGTCAATATTTACATCTTTTTTTGGAACATACTTAAACAAATTCTTTTTGGCCTCGTCAATGTCTTTGGAGTTTTGACTGACATAGTCTATTGCTGGACAGATAATTTTGTCTATGACTAAGTTGCCAGATTTGCTCATATATCCCAAACATACAAATTCAATAGGGGTATCCTTTTGATTGTTTGAAAGCCTATAGTCGGATTTTTCCTGAGCTAGACTTCTTATCATATCAAGTGTAATACCTGCTTGCTTATTGATGCATAGTTTGACAGGCTGTCCACTTTTGAGCGTAGCACTTTTTAGTGCTTGATTTGGTACTGGCATATTAGATCCCAAAGTATATTCAGGAAACTTTTTGTCAATACAAGTGATTAGCTTGCTAAGCTCAGGGTTGTTTCGACAAGATGTCAAAAATCTATAATTATTACTGGACATATAATTCTCCTCAAATTTATTTGTAAAAATATCTTGATTGTGATATTTTTTTAAAAAGTGCAAAATCTCAGATAAGACTAATATTATTGCACATATTCTTAATTATATTTTATTATAATATTTATCAAAAATCAATACTTTTAGGGAAAAATATGAAAATTATAGTTGTATCAGATAGTCATGGGAACAAAAAAGGAATTGAAAAAATATTCCAAACTCTTCAATTTGATTATTTCTTGTTTTTGGGAGACGGACTTAAGGATTTGGGAGATTATATTTATTTAGATAATGTATTTGCTGTTACTGGCAATTGCGATTATTTTTCCTCAGAGCCAATTGAGCGTGTTTTTAATGCAAACGGTGTACTAATTTTTTATACACATGGACATAAGTATTCTGTTAAGTCAAGCCTTTGGCAAATTAAACAACAAGGACGACTTGAGCATGCAGATATTGTTTTGTTTGGACATACACATATACCTTTTGTCGAAAAAATTGATGATATGATACTCGCTAATCCTGGAACATTCCAAGCTAAAACTGGAGGGGATTGTTGTGCTCTTGAGATAAACATATCTGACGACAAAAAAATTGACATCAAGCCGATTACTATCAATATAAAATAATTACATCCCACAAATAAAATTTATCCCCAATATGGGGGTTCTGGCTATGTAATAGTCCAAGTGCAAAGCACTTGAAAGGACTGGAAGAAGAAACAAAAAAACACCTTGAAAAAGGTGTTATTTTGGTGCGGATGAGAGGACTTGTCTATATGATGCAATCATATATCTCGGGTGGCAGACAAGGTAAAGTGTCTGACGGGTTCCCGAGTACCTTCCCCAAAATGGGGGTTCTGACTATGTAATAGTCCAAGTGCAAAGCACTTGAAAGGACTGGAAGAAGAAACAAAAAAACACCTTGAAAAAGGTGTTATTTTGGTGCGGATGAGAGGACTTGAACCCCCATGGTTTCCCGCCAGATCCTAAGTCTGGTGCGTCTGCCAATTTCGCCACATCCGCAAGTGGTGACCTATCCGCGATTCGAACGCGGGACACCATGATTAAAAGTCATGTGCTCTACCTACTGAGCTAATAGGCCATATTAAGTTGTACGAGTTAAGGGAAAGTATTGCAAGTAATAAATGGCTGGGGTAGCAGGATTTGAACCTACGGATGCGAGAGTCAAAGTCTCGTGCCTTACCACTTGGCTATACCCCAATACAAAATTAAATGGGGTGAATAGTGGGACTCGAACCCACGACTTCCAGAGCCACAATCTGGCGCTCTACCAACTGAACTATATCCACCATATATTTAAAAAAATTATGGTACGCCAGAAGGGATTCGAACCCCTGACACCCGCCTTAGAAGGGCGGTGCTCTATCCAGCTGAGCTACTGGCGCACAACTCACTAAATTAGTGAATGGAGCGGGTGATGGGAATCGGACCCACGCAACCAGCTTGGAAGGCTGGGGCTCTACCATTGAGCTACACCCGCACATATATCTATTTTTTGCAAAACGCATTATAATAATATCATCTCTTGCATGTGATGTCAACAATTTTTTTCAAATTTTTTATTTTATTTTGGTATACAAAAATATAATAATTAATATTATAAATTATATTTCAAAATTATTGCATTATCAATATTTTCGTGATATAATGTCAAAGTTAATTAAAATTAATATGCGGATATGGCGGAATGGCAGACGCGCAAGCTTGAGGTGTTTGTGGGGAGACCCGTGCTGGTTCAAGTCCAGTTATCCGCACCAAAATGATACCTTAATAGGTATCTTTTTTTGTGCAACTGGACTTGA
>JAEDFU010000024.1 GCA_016297915.1 Clostridia bacterium
ACATTGAATATTTTGCCTGGAACAAAGATGACTTTTTTGATAGTGTCTATATTTTTGAGTGCGTCAATATTTTGTTTGGCAATGTTTAGTAGTTCCTCTTGAGAGATGTCTTTGGCAACTTTGAGCACACCTTTGAGTTTGCCGTTTACTTGTACTGGAATTTCAATCTCGGATAGTACTAGTTTGCTTTCGTCAACTTCAGGGAATGTCTCATTTGCAATATCTCCACCAAACACAATCTCATATATTTCGCTTGTCATGTGTGGGGCAAGAGGGTTTAGACAAATCAAGAATTGTCTTAGTTCTTCTTTGGTGATATATCCGTCCTCTTTGATAGCCTTAATAAATATCATACAAGCACTAATAGCAGTATTTAACTTTAGATTTTCGTAGTCCTCAGAAACCTTTTTGATAAGAGTATTGAGTGCATATGCGTGTTTATCCGAAACTCCGCCATCTTTTATAATTTCTTGCAACTTCCAAACTTTGTCTAGGAAATTGACTATTCCGTCAATGCCCTTGTAAGTCCATTTGCAATTGTCCTCATATCCAGCAAGGAAATGCAAATGCATTCTTGCAACATCTGCACCATACTTGTCTATAACTTCAATTGGAGAGACTCCATTCTTGGAGGACTTGCTCATCTTTTTGCCCTCGTCATCAAGGATAAGTCCACTGCCCATTTTTCGTTTAAATGGGTCACGAGTAGGAACAGCTCCAATTTCGTACAAAAAGTTTTGCCAGAAAAATGCATAAAGCACATGTCTTGTAATATGTTCAGTTCCACCAGTATAGCAGTCCACGCTACCCCAATATTTGAGTTTGTCTAAGTCAGCTAGTGCATTTTTGTTGTGTGGGTCACAGTATCTTAGCCAGTACCACGAAGAGCCAGCCCAGTTAGGCATTGTATCAGTCTCTCTTCTTGCATCGCCTCCGCACTTAGGACATTTGGTGTGAACAAAACTATCTATCTTAGAAAGTGGGCTATCCCCCATTTCGTTTGGAAGATAATCGTTAGTCTTTGGAAGAACTAGTGGCAAATCCTTTTCGTCCAAAGCCACAACGCCACATTTGTCGCAAAATACTACAGGGAATGGCTCACCCCAATATCTTTGACGATTAAACGGCCAATCTTGCATTTTGTAATTTGTAACAACCCTGCCAACGCCCATTTGTTCTATAAGTTTAGTAATCTTTTGTTTTGCCTCATGAACTTCCATGCCAGTGAATTTATCCGAATTAAGCATTTTGGCATGATTTGCTTTGTATTCAGCCTTTTCAACAGCTTGAGTAGATATATCTCCCTCAAGAACTTGTATCATTGGAATATTATAAACTTTGGCAAACTCATAGTCTCTTTGGTCATGAGCAGGAACAGCCATAACAGCACCAGTTCCATAGTTTGCAAGTACATAGTCGCCAAGATAAATAGCTACCCTCTTGCCATTGAGTGGATTGACTGCAAAAATTCCTTTTACTTCACATCCATTCTTGTCCTTAACTTGGCTAATTCTATCAAATTCACTCTTTAGGGTTGTTTGCTCTCTATACTTTTTGACCTCATCCATATTTTGGATATGAGATTGCAAATCATCTATAGTTTTGTGTTCAGGAGCAAGAACAACATAAGTAATTCCATATACAGTCTCAATACATGTTGTAAAAATTTTGATAGTGTCAAGTTTGTTGCCATCACTATCCACAACATCAAGGTTAAGTTCCACACCCTCGCTCTTGCCAATCCAGTTGCGTTGCGCCTCTTTGAGATTATCTGCCATTTCGATGTTGTCTATGTTTTTGAGTAGTTTTTCGGAGTACTCTTTCATCTTAAGAAACCAAACATCTCTATCTACTTGAATAACATCATTGCCACATCTATCGCACTTACCACCTTGGCTATCCTCATTAGATAGAACTGTCTTACAATTTTTGCAAAAGTTTACATGACCTTTTTGTTTATATGCTTTGCCATTTTTCAAAAGTTGCAAGAATATCCATTGTGTCCAGTGATAATAATCCTCATCGCTTGTGCAAAATGTTCGTGTCCAGTCAAAAGAAAGTCCAATTCGCTTAGATTGAGCAAGCACTATCTCCATGCCTTTTTTGACAAAATCGTGTGGGTCAATGCCGGTCTTAATTGCTGCATTTTCGGCAGGTAGACCAAAACTATCTCCACCGATTGGGAACAAAACATTGTAGCCTTTGAGCCTCTTGTATCTAGCTAATGCATCTGCTGGAACTGTGCCTTTGAGGTGTCCCATATGCAAACTTCCGGATATATTAAAAAATTCATAAAGAACATAAAACTTAGGCTTAGTTGGATGAAAATCCACTGCTCTAAAGCTTGGCTCATTTTCCCATTTTTGTTGCCACTTTTTTTCTACTTCTCTAAAATCATATTCAGCCATAAAAAAATATCCTTAAATAAAAAATTCAAGGATATTCTAGCATATTTTTTTTATATTTTCAAGCGATGTTGAATACTTTAAATTATTCATTGGATTTTTAGGTTAATTTGTGTCAAAGCCCAATAGCCAAAATCCAATTAACAAAATAAATATCAACTTATCTTTCAACAAAATATTGGCTTCAACAAAATATTAGCAAGCGAGTCTATTAAATCTATTCTTGCCGTCTGTAAACAAAAGAATAATAAATCCTGTAAGGATTGACAAATAAACTCCCAAAGTTATGTATCCACAAAGATACAAATTAATTCCGCACAAATTAAATATTACTGGAACTACAACAAGCACCATTCCAATTAGCATTGTGACAACTAAGCTTAGGCTACTTTTAACAACTTGAGTCTCACTCTCCCACTCAAGTTTTGGCAAACAAATATTAATGTATGTTCCACCAAAAGACATTATTGCATTGAGTATAATTGGAAGAGTAATAATAAGAGCCCACTCAGTAACATTTGCTCCAAGTGAAACACAAATAATAATAGCAGTAATAAGTTCAACTGGAACAAAAATTATCATATTAACAAGACTTTTCGAGAGCAAAATTTTGTTTGTATTTGTAGGTGTGCTTCGCAAAATCCACAAATATTTCCCTTCCAAAGATATCATACAACAACTAATAAGCGTCATTGCTGTCATAAACAAGAATGCTAGCAAAATTATTGCAAAAATTGTCTGACTATCTATCATAAAAACATCAAATAGCGACTTGCCTTTGATTGCGATGTAAATAGACAAGATAACAAGCATTATTGGGCCTATGATTGTATTAACCATAAGAATTGGCGTCGAAAAGTACTTTTTGACTTCTTTGCTAAGTAGTCCGTCAAAACATCCACCGTTAGTAAATTTGATTTGTGCATTTTGGTCTTTGTATTTAAGATATGTCTTACCAAAAATGCTTGCGTAAGCCCAAATACCTAGAGCAAATATCCCTAGCACAATAAGAGCCACCCAAAGCAGACACAAAAAATTATTTTCGAGCACAATTCTAACACACCAGCCTATAAAAAAGTTTGTATTCAAAAACTGATCAATAGTCGAAACATTTTGCAAGCCCAATACTGCCGAATTATAAATATAAATTGCAACAAATCCGCCGAACAAGAGTATTGCAAAGAGTGTTTTGTATAGATTGGAATATTTGAATCTATTAAATAGCCTAACAATCAAAAAATTGATTATGTAATTAATTCCAATTCCCATTAGTGGAAAAAGTAACAAAAGTAGCACTCCCCACAAAATCACACTCATCGAAAAGCCAAAATAAATCGAGTAAAGAACAAGGGTTGGAATTACAATCATACTATCCAAAACAAGGTTGAATAGATACTTGGACAGCGTCTTGGATATTACGATATCCGTCTTTTTGATAGGCATAGAGAGTAGCAAGTCGCTATCGTTAGTTTTGGTCTTTTCGGATATACTCTGAAATGCCAAAACAAAAACAAGCAGTACACAGACTTGAATAGAATTAAACAGCGGAATTTGAGGCAGATTAACTTGAGCCATTGTACTAAATATTCCCTGAATCTGAAGTGCAAAAATTACAGCAATTGCAATATATCCAAGTACACAGAGAGATATTATAATTCCAGCTTTTTTACGAGTTTTTTTGCCTTGCAATGCTCCTAGCATACAATTAAAGCTGTTCCTAAGCAGTATTCCTAGATTTTTCATTGTGCAACTCCCAAAAATACCTCTTCAAGCGACTTGTCTTTTTTGATTTCTTGCATTGTGCCAGATTTAACAATCTTGCCATCCAAAATAATAGCTACTTTGTTACAAAGTTTTTCGGCAACTTCCAAAACATGAGTACTAAAGAATATTGCCCCACCATTTTTGCAAAAATCTTTCATAAGCTCTTTGACTTCAAAACTTGCCTTTGGGTCAAGACCAACAAACGGCTCATCTAGCACTAATAACTTTGGGCTATGAATAAGACTTGCAATTATTACAAGTTTTTGTCTCATTCCGTGGGAATAATTGGCAATAGCTGTCGTCAAATCTTTGTCAAGTCCTAGTAGCTCACTATATTTTTTGGTGAGAACCGCTCTATCTTCCTTGGAAACCTTGTAGATATCTGCAACAAAATTTATGTACTGAATACCTGTCAAGTTTGCATAAATATCTGGATTGTCTGGGATGTACGCAAGCATTGATTTGACTTTCATAGGTTCATCTTTTACAGATACTCCGTCTACCAAGATGTCTCCATTTGTAATTGTATTTATCCCAACAACACTCTTAATTGTAGTAGTTTTCCCTGCTCCATTTGGCCCAATAAAGGCAAATAAATCTCCACTCTCAACAGTCAAATTTATATTGTCTGCGCCAATCTTGCCATTTGGATAGATCTTTGTAAAATTTTTGAGTTCTAACATCTTTACCTTTCTCCTACACTAAATATTTCTTGTGCAAATTTAACAAAATCGTCATACTTTTTGCAAGTATTGATACTTTAGTTTGCTTTGTTTGAACTACAGAATACATTATCCATTTTGTCGCCAACAACTTGAGAAATAAGTTCCATTCCAGCACCGTTGTATTTTCGCAAGTCAATGCTATCTGGATTTTGGCTTAAGTATTTTCTAAGTCCGGCAGTAAAACTTATACGCAAATCACTATCTGTGTTTACTTTGCATACAGCCATGCTACAAGCTTTTTTGAGCAGGTCATCAGGAACGCCCTTAGCATTGTCAAGTTTTGCACCATACTCAACTGCAAGTTTGACCATGTCTTGAGGGATTGAACTTGCTCCATGCAAAACAATTGGAAAATCTGGAAGTAATTTGTGAACTTCGTCCAGAATATCAAATCTTAGATGTGGTTCGCCTTTGAATTTGACTGGGCCATGGCTAGTTCCAATTGCTATAGCCAAACTATCCACACCTGTTGCCTGAACAAAATTGTAGGCCTCCTGAGGATTGGTGTACTTTGCATCTTCGTCCGATGCACTAATCTCGTCTTCGACACCAGCAAGCACACCAATTTCTGCCTCGACTGTAACATTTCTTGCATGAGCATATTCTACAACTCTTTTTGTAAGTTCAATGTTTTGTTCATAAGGCAAACTAGATGCATCAATCATTACATTTGTAAATCCAGCGTCAATTGCATTCTTGCAATCTTCGTAAGTTTTGCCATGGTCTAAGTTTAGACAAACTGGGACTGTCATATTCTTGGTGTACGCCCTAGCCATTGCAACGAGAGTGTCTGCTCCTGCATATTTGATAGCTCCAGTAGAACATTGAATAATAACTGGGCTCTTTTTTGCTTCTGCTGTATCCAAGATACATTTAACCATTTCCATATTAACAAAGTTAAATGCTCCAACACCATAACCACCAACCAAGGCATCATGTAATATTTTTTTTGAGTTTTGTAATTCCATATAATCTCCTTAATTTTCATTTGGCTAATTTGTGCATCACAAAAAAGTTCTGGCTTAACAAAGTTATTATTTTTCATTAAAACTGCACAAGTATACAGCCATTAATTACACAAATATTTTATACTAAATTGAGATTTTGCCCAACTAAAATGAATATTAGTGCCAAAAAAATTATATAAATATTTAACCGAATGTTTTTTTTGTTTGTTTTTTTTTGTAAATTAAGTTAGAATATTTTTAAGTTAGGAAATATTATAACTAATTTGTCAAAAAATAAAATAAGGGGTAAAAAGTGAAAATAGCATTTTTAATTCCAGTATTAGATGAAATTAATATTGAAAAGACTTACAACAAAATCAACGAAGCATGCGATGTAGAGCATGATATATTTTTTGCAATAAACGGCAAACTAAATAGTTTCTTTACACAAGTAAGAACGACTTTTTTGAGCGATTCTTCGGTCAAAGCCTTTATGGTAGATAGACCTGTAAACGAGCACAAGTTAATAACTCTTGGCATGGAAATGACCGAGGACTATGATGCTACAATCATATATTCTGGAAAGGAACTTCCTAATGTGGATGTAATCAAGGCTTTTATTGCTAGTTGGAAGGCTGGCAACAAGATTGTATATCTCAAAAAAGAATATTCTGGCTTCAAAAAACTTGGTGTTAGTATCAAGAGAGGGTTTTATAATTTAGGCATCAAAATGCTTGGGATTTTCAAAGACAGATGTGCCGAGACAGATATCCAACTACTAGATTGCGATGTTGTCAAAACTATCAACCAATTACCTCAAAAAAATAGACGATTAAGAGTCCTAGATAGTTTTGTTGGCTACCCTACTGATGTTATCCAACTCGAAATAGACAGCAAGATGAAAGAAAACAAAAATTATGACGAAAAAATCAAAGCATACAAAATTTGCAATCTTGTATCCCTATTAAGTTTAGTACTAGCAATTGCTCTTGTCGCTGTAGGAGTGATAGGTGTGCTTCTTGGCTGGGAGATGCATGCAATTTTGTATATCACAATTTTTGCACTAGGAATTCTTGGCTTTGTAATATCATTTGTATTTGCAATCAAAAAGACCCTACACTTTAGAGTGGGTCAATTATTTGAAGTCGCTGAGCTCAAAGATTTAAGCAACAAACTTGAAAAATACAATATCTCAAACAAAAACTAAATAGGTTAGAAAGCACTAAGTTAAAATTTACTTAGTGTTTTTTGGTATCAAAAAAGCATTTTGGCATCATAATTTTTTGTATGTAAAAAAATTTTGGAGCAAATATGTTAAATAGAATAGAAAAAGAAAGGGAGCTAGCCCAAAAACTAGTAGATTACTCATGCAATGTAAAATCTGGTGAAAAAGTACTAATAACTTATTCGGATACGCCAAGTAGTTTTGTAGAAATCTTAATTGAAACGATTTCCAAAAAAGGAGCAATTCCGGTTCCATTTAGACTGGATAGAATTATAAAAAGGAGATTACTTTTGAACTCCAAGGCAGAAAACTTTGAGTATTACAAAAATATAGTTTTGCCTATTATGCAGAGTGTGGATGCCGTTATACTTATTGGTGGGAGTTTCAATGATTTTGAACTTAGCGATATTTCATACGAAACCATGGGAGACTTCAATAAAATATATGTTGAGCCAGTTCATTTCAAAGTTAGATGTCAAAAAAAATGGGTTCTGCTTAGATACCCCACCCCTAGTTTTGCCCAAAGCTGTGGTCTTAGTTCCGAAAAATTTTATAGGTTCTTTTTTGATGTATGCACACTAGATTATAGCACGCTAAACAAAAAAATGACGCCTCTACAAGACCTTATGCAAAAGGCAGACTTAGTACACATCGTGACACCCACAACAGATATTACTTTTTCAATCAAAGGCATGCCTGCTATCAAATGCAGTGGCGAATGTAATATTCCAGACGGCGAGATATATTCCGCACCTATCAAAGATAGCGTCAATGGTCACATCAAGTTTAATGTTCCAGCAGTAGACAATGGATTTGAATTTAATGATATATTCCTTAAGTTCCAAGACGGCAAGATTGTAGACTTTGATTGCAACAACAAATCGGCGTTTGAGACAATCCTAGATACCGACGAAGGTAGCAGATACTTAGGCGAATTTGCTTTTGGACTAAATCCATATTGCACAAATCCGCTAAAAGATATATTGTTTGACGAAAAGATGACTGGGTCAATTCATCTAGCAATAGGTGCTAGTTACGACGATTGTTTCAATGGCAACACTAGTGCCGTGCATCTTGACCTAATACTAAGCTTGATGCCAAAAAATGGTGGTGGAAAAATTTACTTTGACGATGAACTAATTTATGAAAATGGCAAATTTATTTGTCCTAATTTAGTTGATTTAAACGCCGAAAACTTGATATAATATATTTGTAATGGAAAGATATATCTTTCAAATTTAAAGGAGAATAAAAATGAGCAAAACTATAAAATTAGGTATTAATGGTTTTGGTAGAATTGGTAGACTAATTACTCGTATTTCTCAAGATTTTGATAATATCGAAGTAGTTGGAATCAATGATCCATTCCTTACAGCAGATTATGCAAAGTATTTGTTGGAAAGAGACAGTATGCATGGCAAATTCAAAGGCACTGTTGAACTTGATGGCGAAAATTTGGTTATTAATGGCAAAAAAGTTAAATTTTTTGCATGCCTAAACCCAGAAGAAATCGACTGGAAGAGCGTTAATGTAGATTATGTAGTTGAATGTACTGGCAAATTTACAACAATCGAGGGCGCTTCTAAGCACTTGGTTGGAGGCGCTAAGAGAGTTATTATCTCCGCTCCATCAAAGGATGCGCCAATGTTTGTTTATGGCGTAAACGAAAAGACTTACACCAAAGATATGACCATTGTTAGCAACGCTAGTTGCACAACTAACTGTCTAGCTCCACTAACCAAGGTTGTCAAAGATAACTTTGGCGTAATTGAAGGCCTTATGACCACAGTTCACTCTACAACAGCTACCCAACTTACAGTTGATGGTCCAAGCAAAAAGGACTGGCGTGGTGGCCGTGCTGCATCTGGCAATATTATTCCATCTAGCACTGGCGCAGCCAAAGCTGTTGGCAAAGTTATTCCAGAACTTAACGGCAAACTTACAGGAATGAGCTTTAGAGTTCCAACTCTTAATGTGTCTGTTGTTGATTTGACAGTACGACTTGAAAAAGAAACCACTTATGACGAAATCAAAGCAGTTATGAAACGCGCTAGCGAAAATGAAATGAAAGGTATTTTGGGTTACACTGACGAGCCTTTGGTTTCAACCGACTTTATGTCAGACAATCGTGCATCTATCTTTGATGCTGAGGCAGGAATTATGCTATCCCCTACATTTGTAAAACTTGTTGCATGGTACGATAACGAGTACGGCTATAGCACACAACTATTGCGTTTGGCAAGTTACATGGGTAGCCTTGAATAATTAAGACAACTTTTATTGATTATTTGACAATCCAAAACTATTTGAATTAATACAAAAATTTCCTTAGAAAATTTTTTAAATTTAGTTCAAAGCAAAAAATATAGAAACCACATAGATAAACATTGTGTACCTATAACTAAATGAATGAAAATGGAAACCAATAAGCCAGACTTACAAAGTCTGGCTTATTGTATCAAAAAGACACCGAAAGCGGTGTCTTTTTTTTGTTTCTAAAAATCCCTAGCATAAAACCTAGGGATAATTATTTAGTCTTTGATATTGTAGGTAAGAACTCTAAGTGAATTAAGTATTGCAAGTAGTGTTACACCAACATCGGCAAATACCGCAAGCAACATTCCAGTGATACCGAGTGCTCCCAAGACCAAAAATGTGAGTTTGGTTATTCCAGCAAAGATAATATTTTCAAGCACAATCTTTCGAGTACGCTTGGATATCTTGACAAGGTCTGGAATACGATTTAGGTTGTCATCAGCGATAACAACATCACTACTTTCAATTGTGGCTTGACTTCCCATAATACCCATACTAATTCCAACATCCGAGAGCGTTAGTGCTGGGGCGTCATTTATACCGTCACCCACAAAGGCTATAGTCTTACCATTTGCTTTTTGCTTTTCGAGAATATCAAATTTGGCTTGAGGCATAAGTTCTGCAGAGCACTCATCAATACCAATCTCACCACAAACCTTTTTGGCAATAGTTTTGTTATCTCCTGTAAGCATCATTGTAGATATACCCATGCTCTTGAGACTTGCGATTGTATCTTTTGCATTGCTCTTAACTTGATCTTGCAAATAAATTATTCCAATAAGTTTGTCTGCCTTGCTTACATCAACTTGCGTAAACCCTTTGGAATTCAAACTTCTGCCAACTGTATAAGTATCTTTTTTGATATCATATTGTATACCCTTTCCAGCAATTTCCTTATAGTTTTTGACAATAAGTTTGCTTTTTTTGCCATAAAAGTCACAGATGGCCTTTGCAATAGGATGTAGCGAATTTTGTTCTCCAGCAACTACAATGTCAAGTAATTGATCTTTTTTGATATCGCCTTTGATTTCGATATCGCTTACAACAAATTCACCAGTCGTCAATGTTCCTGTTTTGTCAAACAAGATTTTGTTTATCTTTGCACAGCTATCTAGATAGTTACTACCCTTAATTAAAATACCCTGTTTGCTACATCTGCCAATACCAGAAAAATAACTAAGTGGAACAGAGATTGCAAATGCACAAGGGCATGATACAACTAGGAATATAAGTCCTCTATAAATAGCAACATTTATATTGCCAAGCACTGCCCAAGTAATACCCCAAACTACAAACGATAATATAATCACACCCAATGTGTAGTAGCTAGAAAATTTGGATATAAATGTTTCGGTCCTAGATTTTTTGTTTGTAGCATTACTAACAAGATTTAGTATCTTGCTTACAGTACTATCTTTGTAAACCGATGTTGCTCTGATTTGGAGAACGCCGTCCAACACGATACTGCCAGAAGCAACCGATGTGTTCACATCCACATCAACCGGCACACTCTCACCAGTCAAGTGCCTCTTGTCTATGTGGCAAGAACCCTCTACAACAACACCGTCAACTGGGATTTTTTCGCCAGTTTTGACAATTATAATATCATTAATTTCAACCTGTTCAGGTTTGACCTTTTGTTCAACTCCGTCCTTGAGAATAACTGCATATTCAGGTTGAGTATTAATAAGTGCAGATATGCTCTTCCTTGAGTAATTTACTGCTCGTGATTCTAGCATTTTGCCCAAAGTATAGAGTGCTATAACCATCATGCCCTCCATACTTTCACCCAATGCACACGCACCAATTATAGATATTGTAACAAGCGTATTTTCGTCAAGTCTTAGGTGAATTGCTTGATGCACAGCTTTGATATATGTCCTGTAGCCCATTGCCAAAAGCGAACAAATCAAAAGTACTATATAGCACCAAGTAGGCATAGCCTTTACAACTAGGACAATAAGTCCAAGCACCAAACCCACAGCGTACAAAATTACATCCGCCAGTTTGACAGGTTCGTCATGAGTATTCTCTTGAGATATCTTTACATCTGGATTAACTTGCTTAATGGTTTTATTTATTTTCTTGAGGGTTTCATGAACTCGACTGTCATCTATCTCCAAGCTCAACTTACTAGTCGAAAAATTAATATTAGCACTAATCACACCGTCAACTTTTTGTAAATATTTCTCAAGAGTCAAAGCACAGTGTCCACAATCTAATCCCGTGATATTATATTCTTTTTTCATAAATCAATCTCCTGCAAATGCTCTAGACCCATTTCAAATATAATTTTAACATGCTCGTCAGCAAGGCTATAAAAAATCTCCTTGCCGAACTTTTGCGACTTGATTAAATTGCTTTCTTTGAGAAATTTGAGTTGATGCGAAATTGCCGATTTGGTCATTTGCAAAGCAACGGCTATATCGCAAACACACATACTCCCAACTCCGTCCAATGCACATATTATCTTAAGTCTAGTCTCATCAGCAAAAGTCTTGAAGAACCTAGACATTGTGTCAAAGATTTTGACCTTGTCAATCTCGCTTTTGGCATCAACTACATGGCTCTCATGCAAACACGAACAATCACACACATTTTTGTTTTCCATTATTTTTCCTTTCTTATTATTAACAATTTCAACTTGGAATAATTATTGACAACTATGATGTAGTCAAAAATAACCTAATAAATATTTTCATGCACAACAATTGAATACTTACTCAACTATTATACTACCATTATAGTTGAATACTTACTCAATTGTCAACCATTTTGCAAAAACATTCAAAAAATTTTCTGAAAGTATAATTACGCTTTAAATTTTGAGATGACAAATAACTCAGTTTGCAAACAAATAAAAACCACTATTTGAAAATATAGTCTTGTAGAATTATCTTTGGGAG
>JAEDFU010000010.1 GCA_016297915.1 Clostridia bacterium
AATGTCCAAGCGGTCGCACATATTGCAATCATGAACACAACAAAAAAAGTTAAGCATATTGTGCCTAACTTTTTTTTATTTTCTAATCGCAAATTATTTACAAACTCTTAGAGCAAAGTTTACAAGTTTTCCGTCGCCCACTTCAACTTCTCTTTGGATATCTGCTACAAATTGAATCTCATTAAAGCTGTTTCCCAAAACTTCGGATTTGATTTTTTGGCTATTTTCAGATATTATTTTGGATATATCCTCATCTTTGCTTGAGATATTTATGTCAATTCGATCATCAATTTCAAAGTTTGCCTCTTTTCTGAGTATTTGAGCATTTCTTATAATCTCTCTAAGAATACCCTCCGATATGAGTTCGTCGTCAAGTGTAATATCTAGTACAACTGTCATGCCGTCTGCACTTTCCATAATAAACTCAGGCTTTGGCTTAGAGTTTTTGATAAACAAATCACTTGGCATCTTGCCAAATCCTACAACATCAACCTCGCCCTTGTCTAGCTCGGATACATATCTATTCATTGTATCAGCATCGGTTTGTTCAAGCGAAACTTTCATCTTTTGAACATCGCCTTTGAGCACTCTTCCTGCATTTCTGAAGTTAAGTGTTAAGAAATGGTCATTGAATGTCTCAACATCGGTTGTAAGTTCAATCTCTTTGATATTAAGTTCATCCTCAATAATTGTTTTGTAATCCTCAATTGCATTTAGAGTATTTGCATTGGCATTGATCACAAAAGCCTTTTTGAGCGGTTGTTTTACTTTTAGATTATTCTCATTTCTAAGTTTGAGTGCTGATGCTATTATTGATCTAACAATATTAGTTTTGTCAATTACACTCTCATCGTCAATAGTGTAACTTGCGATATCAAAGCCTGACATCATAACACTAAGTGATGCGTTTTTCTCAACTTCTCTTACTTGGTTTTGCCAAATATATTCCATCATAAACGGCATAATTGGAGCCATAACCATGGCAATATTTTTGATAGCGTACTCAAGACAGAAATAAGCGTTTAACTTATCTCCATCTTCTTGAGATTTCCAGAATCTTCGACGATTAACTCTTATGTACCAGTTAGAAAGTTCATCAACAAATCTCTCAAATTCGCTAACAACTTCGCAAGTCTTAACTGCCTCA
This sequence comes from Clostridia bacterium, assembly GCA_016297915.1. Taxonomy (GTDB): domain Bacteria; phylum Bacillota; class Clostridia; order Christensenellales; family UBA1242; genus UBA11490. The sequence continues at coordinate 1,148 of JAEDFU010000010.1, forward strand.
TAGTAGCCTTTGCATTTGGTTGCAAACTCATTGGTTCTTGCAATTAACCATTTGTCTGTTATATGCAAATCATCTTTGTTTGGAGTAAATCCATCTAGATTTGGATTGTCTATTATTGCATATGTATTGAAGAATACAAACACATTCCAAAGTCCCAATAATCTTCGTCTAACCTCGTCTGTGGATGCATAACTAAATATTACATCACTCTGGGGATTGGTTGCACAGAATGTGTATCTAATAACATCTGCACCAATATTATCAAAAGCCTCATTTAGAGGAATATTATTTGGGCTACTCTTAGAGAGCTTTCTGCCGTCTTGAGCTAAAAGTGAGCCGTATGTCGATACTTTTTTGTAAGGAGCATGTCCAGTCAAAGCAACACCCATTACAAGCATTGAATAAAACCATAGTCTTATCTGCTCTTTCATTTCAATTACGCACTCAGCTGGGTAGTTCTTCTCCCAAAATGCACGGTCCTCAAAGTATTTGTTAGTACTAAATGGTGCAATACCAGCATCAAGCCAACAGTCACCAACATCTTTGATTCTTTCAACCTCTTTGCCACAATGTGGACATTTAATTTTTACTTCGTCAATGTATGGCCTATGTAGGTGTGGAAGGCTGTCTACTTTGGATTTGTCTACAGCTAGTTCTCTTAACTCTGCCTTGCTTCCAACTACAGTAATCTGCCCACAATCGCAAACATATATAGGTAGAGGCAAGCCGTAATAACGCTTACGAGAGATAGACCAATCTCCCATGTTTGTTAGCCAATCTAGCATACGCTTTTCATAAAAAGCTGGTTGCCATTCTACTTTTTTGGCTTCTTCTATTAGCATTGGACGAATTTCGTCCATAGAGATTGCCCATTCCTTGATAAGTCTAAATAGTATTGGGCTCTTACATCTCCAACAATGTGGATATCTATGAGTGTATGCATGATGATAGTATAATTTGCCTCTCTTTTCAAGCTCAGCAAATACTATATCTCTTGTCTCGTCCTTATTGGCATCAAGTCCAGATAAGAATCCGAAATTATCATAAAAAATTCCTGCATCGTCGATAGGACATATATTAGGAAGTCCAATGCTTTGACCCAACTCAAAGTCCTCTGCACCACAACCCGGAGCGATATGAACAGAGCCAGAACCTTCAGTTGCATCAACTTGATCCCATGCAACTATCTTGTGAACAAAGTTTTGAAGTGGTAATTCTTCAAAACATGTCTCATATGTTTTGCCAACAAGCTCGCTACCCATAACTTTTCTTTCAACGCTTACAATATCGTTTTTGAGAACCTTGGTTGCAGTAGAGCAAACACAAATTAATTTGTCGTCAGATTTAACCTTGCAAATAGAATACTCAAGCTCTGGATTAACAGCAATTGCAACATTACTAGACAAAGTCCAAGGAGTTGTTGTCCACACGAGCATCTTAAAGTCCTCGCCAATAACTGGGAGTTTGATAAATACAGCCTCGCAAGTATCATCTCTATATGCATCTGCATCGCTCATCTCATGCTCAGATAGACTTGTTCCGCATCTTGTACACCAAGGCATTGGTCTATACTTTTCGATTAACCAGCCCCTCTCTTTGCAGGTCTTCAAAAAATACCAAATGGTCTCAATATTTGTATCCGAGTTTGTAAAGTACGAATCATCCCAATTCATCCATTGACCAAGTCTTATTGATTGCTCTGTCATTTTGTTTGCACAGGTTTTGACCTTTTGCATACAGTACTCAGTAAACTTGTCAATGCCGTACTTTTCAATGTCTTTTTTGGAATTTAGTCCCAAATCCTTTTCGGCGTTAACTTCAACCCAAAGACCTTGCGCATCAAAACCATTTTGGTAATGCATATCATAGCCATTTATAGCTCTGAATTTGATCATAGCGTCCTTAAGCGATCTTCCAAATGCATGATGCAAGCCCATTGTCATGCCGTTTGCGGTTATTGGGCCGTCCATTGTTGCAAAGTACTTGCCGGTCTTTTTGTTTTGTGCTTTTAGTTTTTCAAATACTTGGTTTTCTTGCCAGAATTTGAGAATTTCTTTTTCATTTTCAACCAAGTTCGGCTTAATATTTTGTTTTTTCATAAATGTTCCCTTTTAGCGTGTATAGTTATCCAAAATTTTGTTGACATCCATTATATCTGCAATAGCAATAACCCCTATTGGTTGCTCAAGCAGACTTCCTGTCTCAGTTAGTATAATCAAACTCAATTTTCGGTTTTCGCTAAACAATTGCAAAATTTTGTCAAGTGTTACATTTTTGTTGGTGATTGTGTAGTAATTATCCTCACCAAAGTTGCTAATTGCATCCTCAATCTTGGTGTTTTGCAAAAATTCATTTATATCTCTTTTTTCATAAACCTTTTTGCCAATTTCCTTGATTAATCTTCTGGAATTAGCAACACCAATAAGCATGCCGTCTTTGTAAACTGGCCAGTTACTATTGCCAGATTTATAAATATTTTGAACGACCTCGGCAACAGTTGCGTCGTGATTAATCGTCTTAATATCCTTATTACAAACAGTATCTATGGCTAGCGGTGGCGTGCAAATAGCCTTGGAAAGTCTCTCGTACTCCTCAACTACATCCAAGTGTGGCTCTGCAATAACCATGTTTTCATTAAACGAGTGCACAATAGCATTTCTGAGTCTGCCATAGTCAATGAGTTGATCCTCATATTTCTTGACAAAAGCATTCATTCTAGATGCTCGTCTAATAACCTCAGTATAACTACTACTCTTGCTCAAATCATATTGCGATCTCAAACTCTGATCAATATTATTGTAACATATAATAAATCTTCGTGCATTATCTGTAAATTCAGCCATAAAAATCCCTTTTGTGAATATTGTTGTATACTATATTTTACATAACTAAAATGCAAAAATCAAGTACAACCCAAGTATTTGTATAACTTAAACAAAATAGTTAATATTATTTGTAATAAGTCTGATTACAAATCCAAAAAAATATGTATTACAAATACTTAAATACATTTTCAAGTATAACATACTAAAAGATTTTCGACAAATTAAAATAATACAAAATCCACAAATGCGGTCAAATAATCTTGCAAAAAGCAAATTAATCTGCTATAATACTTGTACTGTGCTAAGCGGGGAGTTAGTGGTGCCCTGTATCCGAAACCCACTATATGCGGAGCCGAACACTATTCTAGGTGTCACTGCATGACACTAATTCATTAAGTATTGAAATGATGATATCAAGGTCTTATGCAATATTTTGCTACGAACCATGTCAGGTCAGGAATGAAGCAGCATTAAGTAGATTTAAAGTATGTGCCATAAGGTTGCTTTGAAGGAGTGGATTATTTATTGTTTAGTGCCATGCACCATCAAAAATAGTTGCACAGTTTTTTTATGCAAACAAAAAACAAAAAACTCGCCATATAAGGTGAGTTTTTTTGCAAATTTCAATTATTTTTCTTTTTTGTTGTAATAAGTGATTGCCTTTTCGCAAGTACGGATATCCTCATTGATACGGTCAATTTGTTTTACAATCAACTTATTGTTTTTTTCCAAAACAGGATATCTATCTTTGTTTTTCTTGATAACTTCTTCGCAATGCTCAACGCTATCTTTAAGTTCAGATAGACTTGCCAAGTTTTCGTCTAACTTTGCTTTTTTGGCAGGATCAATCTTAGTTGAATTTACGCCATAAAGTGCTACTTTTTGCTTAGCTACTTGGATTTCTTTTTTACGCAATTTTTCGCTATCTCTAGCGTATGCTTTGTGAATTCTAGTTAGAGGGATGTACTCGGACTTATTAATTCTAAGTTCTTTTTCTGCCTCTTTGAGTTCTTCGTCTAGTTCATTTAGTTTTTGTTCGTAATAAGCTTTTTCAAAGATTGGCTTTGGAGCAACCTTAATTGGTTCTTTTTCAACAGTCTTAATAACTGTATTAGTTCCAGGAATTGTCTCCTCAACTGTTGTAACAACTTGCTCAACAACCTCGTGATGAACATCGTTTGGTTGTTCCTTGGCAATTCTAACAACGGCGTTGTCTAGTTTGTACTTGCCTGCACGCTTACTAACTTCGTTAAGTTTACGATTGATTTCGTTTTTCTTACGCAACGCTTCGGTTTGTTTTAGCAAAAACTCTTGGTTCTTTCTTTGAATCTCGAGTCTCTTTTCTTGCTCTCTAATCTTTTCTTCTTGCTCTCTTGCAAGCATCTTTTGTTTTTCAATTTCTTGTTTTTCTTTGTCTTTTTGCTTTTGAGTTTGAAGTCTTTCGGCGTCTCTAATAATTCTACCCAAACGACTATTCATTCTCATAAGATTTTTGTACTTAAGTTTGTTAAGCTCTTCCTCGTCTTTGATGATAGTTTCCTTAACAATCTCTTGTTTGCCACCGTCAACAACAATCTCTTTGACTTGTTCTTGCTCAAGTTTAGCCTTTTCTTCCTCAATCTTTTCTTGTTCTTTGATGGCTTCTTGTTTTAGTTTTTCAAGTTCTTCAACCTTGGCTTTGTCTAAGTTCTCTTTGTAAAGAGCTAATTGCTCTTCCTTTTCTCTTGCGAAATCTTCTTTCATTTTTTTGAATTCTTCGATTTCTTTTTGTTGTTGTTCTTTGAGTGCTCTCAATTCCTCAAGTTCTTTTGCAGTAGCATCGTCCTCTTTTGGTTTTTCAACGACAGGTTCTTTTTGTTTGCTATCTCCACTCTTAGCCTCTTTGACACAAGTATCTAGTAGAGTTGTAAATTCCTTGTCGTCCTCAACATTCCAGAACATATCATCTTCTTTTTCAACTCTTTGTGGCTTTGGAGCAGGTGCTGGCTTTGGAGCATCCATATTTCTCTTTCTGCTTAGCGCTTGTTGTTCCTCAACAGCTTTGTCAAAGTCAACTTCAGTCACTACTTCGCCGTCAACTTTTTCTTCTTTAGTTTGTTTTTGGACAGTTCCATTAGGATTTGCCTCATTAGTATAAACAACAATATCCTCTTTTTTGACTGTTGTCTCTTCTTTGGTATCTTCTACTCTATTTGTTTTTTTCTTACGACGGAAGATAATCCCCTCGTGGTCGTCAAAGCAACACAAAATAAGGTCGGCAATAACAACAACAATAAACGAACCAAATACAATGATTGCAACTATTGCCAAAATGTCCAAGATAATATTAAAAACTGTTCCCATAAATTTCCCTCTAATAGTTATAATATTTTTTTACCATCCACCAATGGCTTTTGCGCTTGAGATTATGTATTAGGCATAATCTTGCACATAGGTTTTATTATATTTATTATACATTATTTTGCAAAACAATTAAATAGTTTTGCCTCAAAAATTTACTTTTTTTGCAAATTTTTTTGAATTCAGCATAGTTAGTTTATACTATTTGCAATATTTTTTCAATAGTTATTTCAAAAAATTTTTTAATTTTTACAAAAATTTTGGCAAAATCGCAACAAAATCTTTAGTTATTATTGAAAATATATAAATATTGTGCTAAAATTACTATACTGCAAAATAATGGAGGGAAAATGAAATTAATAGCCACAAACAAAAAAGCTTACTTTGATTATTTTATTTTGTCCACCTATGAGGCAGGCATAGTTCTTTTGGGTAGCGAGGTCAAATCCATAAGGCTAGGACACACAAATCTCAAGGATAGTTTTATCTCTTTCAAAAATGGTGAGGCTTTTATCAAAAACATGCATATAACTGCATACAAAGACGCCGTATCATTTGAGAAAATTGATGAAAAACGCTCAAGAAAATTGCTACTTAATCGCAGTGAGATTGACAAAATAATCTCCAAGACTCAAGAAAAAGGTTTTACTTGTGTTCCCCTAAAAGTTTACTTTGAGAACAATCTTGTCAAATTAGAGATTGCAATTGCCAAGGGCAAACACTTGTATGACAAGAAAAAATCCCTTGCCGAAAAGGATATCCAAAGAGAGACCGAAAGAACACTTAAGAATTACAGATAATGTAATCTCTATGGGCGCGAACAGGTTTCGACATGTATCTGGAGTAACAGCTCAAGCATAACGAACGACTGGCGTAACTGGTCAAAATTAAATTTAACTGCAGATAGTAGATCTGAACTAGCACTCGCTGCGTGAGTCGCACAGTGCATGTCCACTTTAGTTTCGCTATTGACTAATTTTGGGCATCAATCAAATAGCGGAGCAAGTATTGTGAGCATTTGAGCATGCTTGTGACTACAATCAGATGCGGATTGTTTGGTTTTTTGTTTATTGGTTTCAAACATATCCTTCTTCAAAAAATAAACTAATTATGTAGAAAGGTTGTTGCAGGATGCATGGACGCGGGTTCAATTCCCGCCGTGTCCACCATTACTTACTTTGTGGCTATATTTAGCCACTTTTTTATCTTACAAGTCACATTTTGGAAACACAAATCTCGGCGGAAATTTGTGCCTCTGGCACATGTGAGTTTCACTCACGAACCCGCGTTCCGCTCTGTACTCGCATGTCTCCCCTGCAAGATATTTCGACTACTCCCAGAGTGTCTCAATAGACATTTCCCGCCGTGTCCACCATGTAAACAAAAAAAGTCGTAACGACTTTTTTTGTTTACAATGAAATTGAACCTTACGGTTCAATGAAATTACTTCGTAATGATATTTGCCATAGCAAAAAATATTTTTGCAAGCGCAAAAGTGATGGTTCAATTTTATATATGCAATATAATTATGAGCGTAAGCGAATAATATCATTGCTAAATGTTAGTAATATCATTGTGAGTGCAACGAACAATATCATAAAAGTCATTAAAATAAAAAATACTTAATTTATGATAGAGTTAAAAAAAGCATATCTAGGAAAATTCCTAAAATATGCTCTTTTTGTAACTAATATTAGTTAACTTAGTTGTTTGCTTTACCATTTTTTGATAGAGAAATCAACACTTTCTTTTCCTGGCTCACTATCAGCAGTTTTTGTTACTTTAACAAAATAGATTTCTTCATCCTTTGAGTTAAGCTCGTTTCCAATTACAGTAGTATTTCCGTCTGTTCTAAAGAAATAAACTGACCCACTTGTCTCATAGCCTGTTCCATTTGTATCAAAATTTACTTTATAAGCTTTTAGATTTGTAGAAGCTTCTGTAGTAAATGCAAGATAAAAACATTCGCCTTTGTTTAGTTTTCTGCTTACAGTGTTGGTATAATCTTCGCCTTCTATAAAGTTAAGTGTTTCAACTTCTGTAAAGGTTTTGTTTGCCAAAATAGGTTTTGCAGTAGCTAAATCAGTAAAACTACTATAGTCAAAATATACCTTACAATTACTGTCGCCATGTACTAACTTATCGGTAAGAGCATTAGATGGCAATCTTAAGGCAACTACTTCTAGAGGCTTTGAATAACCTTCACACATCATATAGTCACCAACTCTTATTGTTCCGTTGTTAACGCTAGTAACAGTAATGCCAACTCGTGGTCGTTCTGTGTCTGTGGTTGCATCCCATTCAACTTTGCTTTCTTCTGCGACACTTGTTAATGTTGCTACAACGCTATCGTTATAGTGAATTAAAGTAACTTTTATTGTAGGACTGCTTGATGCATATTGTTTCATTTTAAAATTGTCATCGTCAGTTGATAGATTTCTATAATTAATTTGTATTCTTCCAGGATTTTTGTTGCTGTCTGTCTTTAATACTTTGATTGGAACATCAACAGGTTGATCTAAACCATCAGTTACATTAACAGTTCCTAAATGTATATATTCCACATTGGCGTCTTCCATAGCTGTTTTGTTATAAGCAACTTCAAAAGTTACAGCTCTACTAAATCTAACTTCGTATTTATTGATAACATATTCTGCTTTTGCAACTTCGCCTCTAAGGTAAGTAGCATTTCCTTTGCAGAAAATTCTTACATCATAAGTTCCTGCATTTGTTGGTGCAGTTGTGGTGTAAGCATTTTCATCTTGGCTATTTAGTTTGTATTGAATTTCGCAAAGGTCTTTGATTTTTTCGTCAACTGTGTAATCGCTTAAAGCAACACCTTGTGCTCCAGCATTGTATGTTTTTGCTTTAATTGCCTTAAATGAGCCTTTTCCAGTCAAACTTCTTACATAGTCACAGTCATTACACTCAACATCGGTTTCATCTGTATATGTATGTGGAATGTTAGGTTCTATTCTTGTTGCATGTTTTTCTGCGCCACAATTAGTTGTGCGTCTGTGTGTTAATTCGTCTTCTGATGTATATACCCAAGTGTGGTTTTGCTGATTTTGTTTTAATTGTGTTCCTTGTTCGCAAGTTGCTTCTTGCCAATGTTTAGTGTCGTTAGATTTCCATTCCCAAGTATGAGCATCTTCGTTTCTTTTGATAGTGTCATGTTGGGTGCAGGTAGTTTGTTCCCAATGCTTAGTAGCGTCGCTTTTTCTTTCCCAAGTATGGTCTTGCTCATTTTGTTTTAATTGTGTTCCTTGTTCGCAAGTTGCTTCTTGCCAATGTTTGGTGTCGCTGGTTTTCCATTCCCAAGTATGAGCTTCTTCGTTTCTTTTAATTGTGTCATGTTGGGTGCAAGTTGTTTGTTCCCAATGCTTAGTAGCGTCGCTTTTTCTTTCCCAAGAATGAATATTTGCACCCGAGCCTTCAATTGTTCTGTCTTTTTGATATTGACAGGTTGAGCAAGTGCCTGTTTCCACTTTGTCTGTATGGACACCTGCGGGGGTCTTTTCCATCCAAACAAAATCATGATCAGCCAAGTCTTGTTTCTCATTGCAATTTTTGTCTGTGCAATCATGCCAATGTTGTGTTTCTGATTTAGACCAATCACTACTAAATGAATGTTTGTGTTTCCCACAAGCCGAAAACAAAAACATTGTGGGCACAAATAACATAAGTGCTAATATTACTGCCCAAATGGATTTTTTCTTTGTCATATTTTCCTCCTTATTGACAAATTCTGAAAGATTGCGGTGGAGTAAAAATCTAGAGTATCTGCAATCTTTATAGACATTATAACATAGTCTTTTCAAATTTGTAATTTTTTTTTGTAATTTTTTTTTGGAAATATGCATAAATTTAATTTATCCAACAATCTTCATGTGCAAAAAACACCTGCTACAATGAAGTGCCCCCATATATATGGGGGCACTTCAAAAATGTTTTTTTCACCTAACTAACTTTTCTTCAAAATACTTAATAAGAACTTTTTTGGCGAGTTCGGTGTTAACATATGCAAGCCATTTAAGTTGGGCATTGCACGCCATGTTTCCAAGACTATCTTTGTCCGTGATTATTTCTACTTTGTCATTATTATTTAGCTTGGTGTATGGCGGAAACTTAGTCTTGCCGTCGTTTACAATTGCATATTTAAAGGCAAAACCAATATCTTTATGAATTTTGAACGCAAAATCCAATACTGTGCTATTTTTTGCCATATATTTAATTTCATTTGACCTTGTTTTGACCCTAATCAAGTCCTCATCCATTTGATTGATGTTATCCTCATCAATCTTGTCCAAATGCTGACCGTCAAGAGTTCCAACCTTGGTGATATTATATTCACTCTCGCTCATTACATAGATATTGTACTTGTTGCTAATATCGTCCTCGACCTGAAAATACATCTTGTCAGTAAAGCCACCTATTTTGGCATCAATAACCTTGAGATTTGTTTTTTGCAACATATTCAGTACATGCGATATAGTCTTTTGATGTGTACTATCCGCAAATAGCAAATAAATATTGTAATTAGTAACCTTGATAATCTGACCTTGTGATACTTTTGAGATATCTATAGATTTGTATAATCTTTGCAAATCCTCAAAGACTTTGTACGGCTTGACATCCATAATCTTAACATCGGTTACAATTGAACCTTTGAACAAATCCTTAAGCGTATAATCCAAATCTATTATCTTTTGAGTATTGGACTTGTGATAAGTATCGTACTGCTCAAAGTATCTCTCGCCCGAATACTTGTTGACTATCTTAAAACATTCATTTTTGATTTCTCTATAAAAATACTCCGACTGCAAAGCCTTGGCTATAGGTATAACCCACTTTTCGGTCTCCCTAACCTTTTCGAGTTGTTTGGGATACTCAAATGTCGATATAGTCAGCAAATTATGTAGCCGGTCTGCAAACTTAATAGCAAATCCACATGGATTTTTTTTGCCTAAATTTATGAGTTTTGCAAAAGTTTGCTCTTCGGCAGATGACTTAATAAATCCCATATCCTCGTAGATATTGTCTTTGTTAAGAATATACTTAGCATCGTCTATTGCACTTACGCAATCTACAAGGTCAAACACCGTCTGATTAAAGTCTGATATCATCTGCTCTTTTTGATATCCACAATCCTCAATAGTGTCATGCAAGAGTCCACCTGCAATAACATTTTCGTCAAAACCAAGCTTGGCAAGAATCAATGCAACTTCAATCGGATGAATTATGTATGGAGTTCCGTCTTTTCGAGTCTGATTTTTGTGCAAATCCCTAGCCTTAAGATATGCTTTTTCGATAAAATCCTTGTTAGCCCCATAGGAATTTGCGACATCCAAAACATTTCCAAATAATTTGTCTATATTATCCAATGTCTATTCCTTCCTTAATGATTTTGTATATTGTGTCATCTTCTTTGTTGGAAATCTTGGCAAACCTAAATGCATTTGCATCTAAAATGTCATTAAAGTAATATTCGAGTTTGTTTTTGATAATAGCTAATTTTTGGCTGTCAGTAAGCTCAATAGATATCTCGTTTTGCTCCGAATAAAGCCTCTTAAACAAATCTATGATGTCCTTGATAGCATAATCCATATTAACCGAAAAATCGTTGAACTTAAGCAGATTATATAGTTCTCCGTCTGGAACATCTATAAGTTTTTTCGAAAGAATTACAAATTGTATACAAGGATTGTGCTCTCTTCCTCTTGCAATTGAATTAACAGTTCCAATGCCACCTATATAGTTTCGCTTAGTTGGAGGACAATTAAGAATAATCGAACACTTGTCTCCATTTTCTCTGTTGCCAAGGTCAATAAAGAGACTTTGCTCACTTAAAGATATCTGACCCTCATAAATTCCACCAATTTCAAGATAAATATCCTTGATATTTTTTCCACTCGAATTTAGCGCCTTAATAATCTTGAGAGCACCCATTCGGTCTTTGACAAAAACAGCCGAAACTTCGACAGACTTGTCTAAATCCTTGTTTTTGTAGATACTAAGCACTCCATAATTCAAGGTGTTTTTTAGGTTTGTATGAACCTCACCCTTGTATGAATTATTGTTATAATAATATATTAGATAATTACCAATATACTGCTCATAAGAGACATCTACCTCAATCTCAAAATCCGAAAACAAAAAATCGTCTACACTTACACCAAATGCCTCTTTGAGCGCAATTAGAAACTGTATAGACGGTTCACTTGTCCCTGACAAGTAATTGTTGATACTAGATTGTGAAAAACCTGTTTTGTCTGCAATATGCTTTTGAGAATATTGCTTAGCAAGTTTTTTTAAGTTTGTTTGAAACATTGAATTCATTACTCGCACCTCACTACTTTTATAGATAATACTACATAGAAGTGCGTTAGTCAACCACTTATTATTATTTTTTTAATAAAGATTATTAGTTTAATGAATTGCAAATATCATTATATTGTATATTTATCAGTTTTGTAAATTACAAATACAATTTAATCAACTAACAAAACACACGACACTCATTGTTTCCGTTGTAATACTATTCAACATTATCTAGCCTGTCTTTTTTTCAAGACAACAAGTGCTAGCAAGTAATAAATTATTGTTTGTGCAATAAATATTGGAATGTAATACCAAAGAATAATTCCGTTAAACATCATTGCATTCAAAAAATACACAAACGGAGTTAGTGGCACAAGATATAGTATAATTTGTACAAGCAAGTTACCTTGCAAGTATACATAAGATATTGCAAATACAGGGACAAGTATCAAAAGCAGTCCCGTAAATATCGTCGCAATTTGGCTCTTAAATAGACTTAGGAATAACGACAGTGCCAGCATTGACATCAAATAAAATCCAGATAGCAACCAAACAAGAATTAAGCTTGTTTCAAAGTGAATATTGTAAGGCCACAGACCAATAAGTAGCATAATTAGGATTTGAAAAAATCCAAGAACAAAGTACGGCGTTAATTTGGATAGCAAATATTTATTTGCGCCAATCGGCATATACAATATATTTTTGGAGACCTTGGTCTCATTATCTCTAGCTATTGAGTAAGCAAGCCCTAGTAGCAATATTATAGACACGCAAACGGCAAGTTCAATTGAATACTGCATTTGACTTATACTTATCTTGTTGGGATTGGTCGATTCAAACGAAACCAACTGAAAGTATGATTCATTTAGAGTTATCCCATATCTTTGCAAAAATTCATTAATGGCATTGTATGCATAAACATTTTTGGCATTTGCCAAATATTCCGAAACCGTTCTTCCTGCTGTATTGGACTGATCGTAATAAAACTTGGCTGTAGTCTCGTCATTTTCTTCTCCTGCATCAAGACAAATAAAGAAACAAACTTTGTTTGAGTTTACAAGCTCAACCCCCTCGTCAATGCTATCCACATAGACTTTTTTCCCCAGAGTCAAGTTGTCCTCAATTAGATTAAAAACTCCACAATTTTCGATATCCACTCCGTCAGTAAATATAGCTACCGGATAAGTAGTTGGACAGTTTTGAACAAATGACAACGCAAACATCAAAAGAATAGAAAATATTATTAGCATGACAAATATGTACTTGTTTCGATAAATTCTAATTGTCTCATACTTGGTCATCTTCAAATACGATTTAAAGTTATTCATATCATCCCTCAAAATTATATTTACTAAGCAATTTTTCGATATTTAGCGCTGTTTTGTCTCCAAACTCAGATAGGTTTCCGTCAAAAGAAACACGGCCACCCGCAATACAAGTAAAGTTATCACACTCCAAAAGTTCTTCCATATAATGAGTTATAACAAGTATTGTCACTCCATTATCTTTGCATTTGGAAACAATCTCCCAGAACTTTCGTCTAAATAGCGGATCCATTGCAGCAGTTGGCTCATCCAAAATCAAGAACTTTGGACTATGTACAATTGCACCGGCGAGTGACAAGAGTTGCCTGTAACCACCAGACAAATTTTGAGCAATAACATTTTCGTAACTACGCAAACCACACAAATCAATAACCTTGTCTGCACTAGCAACGCCATACACAGCACACAAATACTCCAAGTTTTCCTTGACTGTGAGGTCATTAAAAAACGAAAACGATTGGGACATATAACCAATGATATTCTGATATTTCCTTTTGGATTTTTTGTCTTTTATATTGATTCCGTCAATCCAAATATCTCCACTATCCACACTCTTCACGCCACAAATACACTCAACAAGTGTGGTTTTGCCAGCACCATTTACACCAATGAGACCTCTCACCTCGCCATCATCAATAGACATAGTGATGCCTTTGAGCACAGGGTGCTTATTGTAACTCTTGTATACATTTTCAATCTTTAGCACATTTACTCCCCAAAAAAATTTGAGACATTTTGGCAAATAGTCAAAACATCTCAAAATTTAATCAATATTTAAAAATTAATTTCAAATTTAAGTGTTAAGTTTGAGTCAAGACTAGTCAACATCAAATCATAATCAATATTCAAATTAAGTGTCAAAATTTCCTTAATAAGTTTGCCATTGTCATCAAGAACATAGTCAACCTTAACATTGTCAAGTTTAAATATTTTCCAAGTTTCCTTGTTTAGTAGCACTTCGTTAATAAGTTTATTAAAGTCTACACTTTCAATTTCCTTTGGCAATTCAATATTTTCAAGTAGCTTGTTGTAATCTGTATCCTTGCCGTAATTTCCAAAAATCATAAGCGCCGTTGTAACGCTCTCAAACAAAGTCTTGTTGTCTCCATCTACAAAGGTTGCAACAAATTTATTTACATCAGTTATCAACTGATTGTAATTAATCTCTTTGCCACCAAGATAGTCATCTACATAAGGAGTTAGGACATCTTTCATCTCACCTACAAGATCCGCATTTGATATATCAAGCCCCATAGCACTCATCAATGTAGTCGACACCATATCAATTATAGTATCTTTGTAAGTTGTTACAACTTCCTTAACTCTCTCGTCGATAGTTTTTTCTACATTTGTAAGTTTAATAATAACCGACATAATTTCAAGTTGAGTATCAAATGAACCCTGCATACTCTCATGTTCTTGTTCCAAAGCTCTCAAATATTCGCTATATTTAGTTGCAATGGCATTGATATGTTTTTGCACTCCGTCTAATATTTCATCACTAGTTGTCACTTTGCCAAGAATAATACTATCAACAAATGAACAAGCAGATCTAAGCACACTCATTACTTCACTAGCTTTGCCACTATAATTATCTACACCAATCCAATTATCAAACGCATCAGTAAGCAAAGTTAATGTTCCATTGTTGTATGCATCCACATACTCGTCCTTAGCTACACCAAGTCTATTTGCAATGTCTTCAACAAGAGTTGCATAATCAATTTGTTCACCTTGGCTCACATTGAACGCATCATAAATGATTTGAGCAATATCAGATACCGCATTTGTAATCTTGGAGTCAAGACCAAGGTAAAAGTCACCATCAGTAATTTGACCAATATACAAGCTTGCATACAACTCTTCGTCTACAAAACTAAGGTCGCTATAATTTCCAGTAGCCAAGTCCTCGTATGTTTTGCCCACAAATTCTGACAAATCATAGATTGTCGAACTATTAACAAGCAATCTTTTGCCTTCTTTTTCTACTATAGCAACCACTTGCTTAACAAAAACTTCTGAAGCTGTAGTATCTGTATAGTAAGCAAGGTAGTCACCTACTTGAACATCCGCAAAAGCCCTTGGTGCAACGACAATTTGAGTATAATATGGATACAAATTTTCAAATCCACCGCCAGTCTTTCTATAGATTTTCGAACCCTCAGGACACTCAATAGTGCCAAGCATGTCAATCATTGTCTCTACAGTACTCTTAATGCCGTTTTCGGCATCTCCGTCTGAATAAATACCCTTGTAGAACTCAATAAGCATCTTGATAGTTGGAGTTATAGCTATCTCTTGAAGTCCATAATATTGTTTTTCGTCAAGCTCAACAATAACTTCATCCATTTTTCTCAAATTGTTAACGATGCCGTTTAAAAATTCTCTTCTCAACTCTTTGGTGCTCAAATCTGTTGCATTTTCAAATGCCTCGACAATTCCTGCCATGTTATCAAAATATTTTTGAACCAAAGCATCAGACCCTTCAACTTTTGGATCATCAATCTTGTAGTAGTGGAAAGTTCCAGTTATCTCACCAGTATCAATATTTTCAAATTTATCATCAATTTTCCAACAAACATTGCCATTTGCACATGCTTCATCGTAGTCTGTTGTTATATAATCAGGTTTAATCTCTACAAATTTGCTTATATTTTTTACAAGTTTAGAAATTGTATTTTTGTCATTTGCGTTAATGCCGTCAACTAGTACATTAAGTTCATTCTTAACTGCATCCTTAAGCTCAGTTTTTTGCAATATTTTGTTAATCTCGGTCAAATTCTCTTTGATAAATGGAATAGTTGGCATAGACTTTCTAAGACCTTTTACCAATTTGTCCATTTCAAATTTCAACTTTGGAAGTGTTACGCCATTGTCTTGCAAATAAAACATATCCATAATTACTTGTGAGAACATTTCGGCATAGTACTCATCATCCTCAGTTAGTAGCAAATCGTTGATAACAACATCATATACTTTTTCGACTGTTATACTGCCAAGCATCTCTTTGATAGGCTCAACACTCAAGCCTAGATTTGCACTCAAATTTGTATCTGCAGATGCAATGTCTGATGCACTAATTGAACTTACACTATTAACCACCCAATTAATTATAGCTTTGTATAAGCCTACATAATCTGAGTTGAGAGTGATTAAATCCCCCATAGTTCCATTCAAAATAGCAGACTTGCCAATATTTACATTCAATGAGTTTGCAAAATCCTCTAGAGTCAACTCTGTGCAATTGAACATTTGCATAATGGTTTTCATATCCATTGAAGTTGCAACATCATGGATTTCGCCACTTGGATATGTTGGATTTTCCCAAACAATATTGCCACCCGTAAACATAAATGGCTCGCCAGGAGTAGCTGTAGACTCATCACAATATGCTCTTATGCAGTAATCAATGCCAAATGCTCTAAACCAACCGTCGTTAGTAGCACATGCGTTGTGGTTTAAGTCGGCTGAATTTTCAAATTTTTTCTCAAAATAGTAAACGCCATTTTCGTACTTGTATATCTTATATCCCTTAAGATCATTCACTCTTGACACACAGAAGTTTAGTAAGTTTTCTCTAACCTCGGCACTCTGACCCAAGTATTTAACAAGTGCATCAAAATCAATCTTTAGACTACTCGACTTGATAGTTTCGCTATTGTAATCTGCCAAAAAACTATTAAGTAGTGCTATCATGTCCGCCTTTTTGTCAACTACTTGCAAACTAAATGTATACTCTTTGCCATTATAAGTAATCTTAATTTCTTTGTCACCAGCAGTAGTCATGTCTGGCAATGCATCCAACATATCTTGAGTAACTTTGACCTTAGTAGTTGTATTGTCACTCCAAGTAAATTCCAATTCAAGATTTGTCAAATCTAGAGTTGAGTCAATGTCATATTCTTCTTCTGCCCCAACAACCTTGTACGAAACAATCTTTTTGGTTGATCCACCGTCATCGCCACAGCCAACAAGACCCAGAGCAGATGACAAAGCCAATACAGATGCTATAATTTTTGAACCTTTTTTCATTTTCATTTCTCCTCAATCGATATAAGATAAATTATCTCAATTTAAGTATACCTCTCCCTAGAAAAAAGTCAAGCAAAAAATCCCATAAATGCGACAAAAAAACACTCGCTTGGCATGTAATTTTTTACATATTCTGCGAGTGTAATTTTTTAGTCTCTGCTAATTTCTTTGTCGTCGAGTTGAATACCCGGATTTTTGATGTACTTATTTCCAAAGCCATCAAAGAAAATCTCTTCGACATCTTTTGCCTTAATTACGCCATCTTCAACGAACAAATCCAAATATGGAACTCCGTCAATTGCAATCATATTATTGCGGCCAAAACCCTTGACAAGCAAGTAACTCTCAATGGTCTTATCTGCAAAAGTGCCGTCATCGTTTCTCAAAGTATAAGTTCTAGTAACTTTGAGCTTTCCCAAGTTTCCAATCAACTTGTCAACACCACTATAAATTTTGAGTCTTGGAGAATTCATTCTTAGCACATAGTAATTAAGTATGTCTTGATCTGTTAATTTCATAATATTTTTACCCCATTTGTTATTTTGCAAAAAGATATTAACACAAGTAATTCCAAAAATCAATACCCATTTGCAAAAAAAATTTGAAATTTGGAGCAAATTTAAGCACTAAAAAATAAATTTCTATTAAATTTTGACTTTGGTATTGAAAACCCACACTAGGTATGCTAAAATTATCTTGTAGATGAAATAGTGAGGTGGAAACTATGAAAAAGTCAAATGTGGATATTCAGAGCGAAAATACAATTCTTCTTGCACTTGCAATTGCCGACGGCTACTTGCCTTTGTCCCAAAAAGAGTACAAGGATTTATTCAAAAAGCGTATGGAACTCAGTGGCACCAAAAGTTACAAGGAATCTTGCAAGTTTGCACTTGGTGGCATGCCAAATTACTCAAACGAAAATGCAGTTATTTGCGGTAGACTAACACTTGTTGGCAAGGATAATGATTATTTGGACATAATGCTTGGCAACAACGAACAGATTGTAGACGACTATAATAATGTTGCAGTAAGCCTTGTTGACAAATTTAATAGCAACAATAATATTACAAACATCGACTCAAATATGGTTGCTAAAAATAAACAATCTTTGTATCAATATCTCGACACAATCGTTCTTCCTAAACTTGTGTCCGATAGACTTGAGTTACTTGGCAATCCTGAGAGTCAAAATATCCTATCTTACATTCGTGACAAAAATCTTGTTGACACACTTTTTGAATACAAGTTTGATGCATTTAGACACTATACATATTGTCACACCAAAACAGACGAGAGATATTACGCTCTTGTTCACGGCGAATTTGATGCAGTGATTGATATGTACGATAGTCTACTTCACGCATACGATAGAGAGGATGTGGACACAAGATCAATTTGTCCAAACACCATTGACTTTGATAGAGATAATAGAAGATAATTCTTTTTCAAATCCAACAAAACTATAACTATATTTTAGACAAAAAATGAGATGACGCATTCATCTCATTTTTTATTTCCGAAATCATAATCTACCAAGCGTCCCAATTCAAGCGATTGCATTTGTCAAAAAATCCAAAATTACACTAAGCTTAATTTTTGTAAGTTTAGGTTTTTTGTTTTTGAATGCAATTTAATCTTTTTGATTACAAATAACTCGACATACTTTTGCTATCAAACCAATTCAAAATCAATCTCTCTAGATAGTATATCTGCTCTCACGCTCTTAACTTTGATTTTGTCACCAATTGTGTATAAGTGATTATAACCCTTTAGGCAAAATCTATCTTCAAAGTACTCATATTGATCTTGTGGCAAATTTTCAATTTTGATCATTCCCTCAACTGTATTGTCTAGTTCCACAAAGACTCCAAAGTTTGTAACACCACTAATAACTCCGTCAAAGGTCTCACCAATATGATGAGTCATATAAAACGCTCTATACAAATCATCAACATCACGCTCAACACTCTCAGCGTTTCTCTCTGTCTCGGATGATTGAATTGAGGAGTAACTTACAAATTCTTTGAGCAAAAGTTTTTCTCTATCGTCAATTTCACCTCTTAGATATTCTTTGATAATCCTATGAATAGTAAGGTCTGGATATCGCCTAATTGGACTAGTAAAATGACAATACTTAGGACTAGCAAGACCATAGTGACCTATACACTCAGGATCGTACTTTGCTTTTTTCATACATCTCAAAGCAATCTTATTTAGCACATATTCACAAGGCTCACCCTCAATGCTCTCAAGCAAATTTTGAATATCTTTTGGCTCAGCATCTTCAGTATTAATATTATGTTTGACTCCAAAATTATTAACCATACCAACAAGATTTGCAATCTTGGAACTGTCAGGTTTCTCGTGTATTCTGTACACGAAAGGGATATTTTTTGACAGAAAGTGGGTAGCAATTGTCTCGTTCGCAGCAATCATGAACGATTCGATTAATTTGTGACTTTCATTATGTTCACGCTTTTTTAGATTAAGAACATCCCCCAAATCATTTAAGTAAACTTGAACCTCTGGGATATTAAATTCTATAGCACCTCTATCGTGTCGCTTGTGTTCGAGCTGAGATGCAAGTCCTCTCATAAGGAGCAATTCGTCAATAAGTTCTTGAGGTTGATCATGTGCTCCGTCAAACACTCTCTGAACTTCGGTGTATGTAAATCTCTTTTTGGAATTAATTATACTCTCACAGATTTTGTAATCAACAATATTGGCATTTTTGTCAAATTCCATAAAGCAACTAAGAGCAAGTCTGTCTACTCTTTCGTTTAGTGAACATATGCCGTTAGACAACTCTCTAGGTAGCATTGGCAAAACCAAATTAGGGAAGTACACACTAGTGCCTCGTTTGTACGCCTCTTTGTCAAAGACATTGTCTTTTTTGACATACTCACCAACATCGGCGATATGCACTCCAAGTATTCTATTGCCATTTTTGGCAATGTCAATTGATACAGCATCGTCTATATCCCTTGTGTCCTCACCGTCAATTGTGAAACAAATATTCTTGGTGTAATCAAGTCTATTTGGATAGTCTGCTTTGTTTATACTCTCAGGCAAATACTTAGCACTCTCCTCAACCTTGTGAGGAAAATTATCACTAAGACCATAGCTACGAATGATTGCCTTGACCTCAGTATCTATTTTGTTTGGCTCACCTAGTACTTCGACAATCTCACCGTCTGGGTTTCGCTTGCTAGCATAATATCTCGTAATCTTTACAACAACTTTTTCGCCGTCGTTTGCTCCATTCAATGACTTGAGCGGAACAGAAATATCTTTGCCAAACTTAACATCGTCAGCAGTGACATAAGCTATCTTTTTGACAATGTGCAAAAGTCCTACAATCCTAAGACTTCCCCTCTCCAAAATCTGGATAACCTTGCCTTCTTTTTTTCTGCCACCACTATCTCTGACTGAAACTACAACTCTATCGCCATGCATAGCGCCACCTAGTTCCCTCTCTGGAACAAAGATGTCATCCATTGTGATATCTGTAGGAATCAAAAAAGCATAACCTTTGGAAGTACCCTGAATTTTGCCCTCAACTTTTTTTACTTTTGAGGAAGATTTTTTGTCTTTTCTATTTAGGATATCATAAGCCAAATCTATATTATTCTCTCTAGAATATGGCGACTTAGGCGCGTCAGCTTGAGGTGTTTTGATTCTTTCAAACTTTGCCTTGGAATCACTTTTGTCTTTGGTCACACATTTCAAATTTACTTTTTTGTCCCCAACAAGTCTATCAAGCGTCATCTTAATTAACTCGTACGGCTTATTATTAAGCACAGATAATTGGCTTATTATCATCTCATAACCAAGGTTGGCTAGTTTATTGTTTCTGATTTGAGAAACTATTAATTTGTCTAATTCTTCCATAAAATTCCTTTGTGAATTTAGTTTAATGTATTTAAAATTTAAGTCAAAAAAGGCTTTTTGAAAACGGAAAACATTGCTCTCCCCCAAAAAGCCTTTCTTAATTTATTAATTAACCAGCAAAGAAGTGTTCAATTACATAGAACGCAACTGTCAAAACAAGAATTACTACTGACGAGATTATTATAATCTTTTTTAGTCTACCCTCTTTGGTGTCGCCTTTGTTTTGAGCATAGTAACTATCGTTTGTACCAGTTATAACATTTCTGCCACCGTCTGGATTAGAAGGTTGGATAAGAACCGCTACAATTATTACAATTGATGCTATTGCTGTAAGTATAAGAAGGATTGATCTAATAGTTGTAAGAGTCTTTGCCACTTCGGCAGATACATCTAGTAAATATCTAAAATTCATATTTGTCTCCTTAAATTTGGTTGTTTTCAAAACGCCCAAATATCTTTGATTTTTTCAATTCAAACTTGAATTATTTTAACACAAAATTTTTCGCTTGGCAATAATTATTTGCTAAATTGACATATATAATACGCCAGCTATCAAAAAAATCATTGAAATCCAGAACAAAAACCAATTATTTATAAGCATGCCTTTGTTTTTGCCTTTGGAACACGCCACAAAAGTAAGCAGAGCTGCGACAATCAAGGCAATACCTACTGAGTATCTAACCTTGTTGTCAACATTTCTAACACATGTATTATAAAAGTTGTTCCATAAATTTTGCAGTGCTCCAAGAAGTAAATTCATAAATACTTTTTCCTTTGATATTTTTAATTATCTTATTTGATAATGCTTTCGCCAGTCATCTCTGCGGGTTTTTCTAGCCCCAATATTTGTAGCATTGTAGGAGCTACATCACAGAGTGCTCTATTGTCTTTGAGTTCTGCACCCTTGTAATCATCTCCAATCACACTAAACTTAACCAAATTGGTTGTATGAGATGTACATGGAGAACCGTCGTCAAATGTCATCATTTCGGCATTGCCATGGTCAGCTGTTAGAAGTGTAACACCCCCAACCTCAAGCACACGACTAACAAATTTGTTTACGCATGTATCAACTGTTTCAACCGCAGTAACTGTTGCATTAAATACCCCAGTGTGACCAACCATGTCACAGTTTGCAAAGTTAAGAATAATTACATCATACTTGCCTACAGCATCAACAGCTTTTTCGGTTACTTCGTATGCACTCATCTCAGGTTGCAAGTCATATGTTGCAACTTTTGGCGATGGAATTAGTATTCTATCCTCATTTTTGTTTGGAGTCTCAACTCCTCCATTGAAAAAGAATGTTACATGAGCGTATTTTTCGGTCTCGGCAATACGCAACTGATTAAGCCCCTTATCAGCCAAGTACTCACCCAAAGTATTCTTGATATCCTTTGGAGGGAAAGCTGTATGAATATTCTTGAGAGTTGCGTCGTACTCGGTCATGCCAACATAATAAATATCTTTTTTGATTCTTGCAAAACAATCAAAGTCCTCATCCAAAATAGCATGAGATATTTGTCTTGCTCTATCCGATCTAAAGTTATAAAAAATCACGCTGTCGCCGTCTTTGACGCCATTGTAGCCATCAATAATACTAGACTCTACAAACTCGTCCGTAATGCCTTTTTTGTAACTAGAAGCAATTGCACTTTCAGCACTTGCAAATCTTGTTCCAACTCCATTAAACACGCAATTATAGCCCTTTTCGACTCTATCCCAACGCTTGTCTCTATCCATATAATAGTATCTTCCGACAATCGTTGCAAGTTTGCCAAGCCCCAAGGCTTTGAGTTTGTCCTCAGTCATCTTAATAAACTTAATTCCGCTATCAGGAGGAACATCACGACCGTCAGTTATTGCGTGAACATATACATTTTTTACACCATATTTTTTTGCCATATCAAGCAAAGCAAACAAGTGATTTATTGAGCTATGCACACCACCAGTGGAAATAAGCCCCACCAAATGAAGTGAATTTTTCTCAGACAAATTTTCCATAGCGTTTTTGAGCACTGTGTTTTTGAAAAACTCACCATCCTCAATAGCCTTATCAATCATTGTAATATCTTGATAAACCACTCTACCAGCACCCAAATTCAAGTGCCCAACTTCACTATTCCCCATTTGTCCCTCTGGCAAACCTACTGCTCTGCCAGATGCATTTATTAGAGTTGTAGGATATGTGCTCCAAAATCTGTCTAGATTTGGAGTTTCCGCAAAGGCAACTGCATTGCCTTCTTTTTTTTCGCTATATCCGCAACCATCCATAATAACTAGTGCTACTGTTTTTTTCATTTTTCTACCTTAGTATCAATAATTTTTTGAAATTCATCAAGCTTGAGGCATGCTCCACCAATTAGTCCTCCGTCAATGCTCTCCTTGGACAAAATTTCTTGTGCATTGTCTGCTTTGAGACTTCCGCCATATAGCATGATAGAATTTTTGAGGCAATAATTATCCTCAAGCAAACGCTTAGCAAAACCGCAAATCTCCTCTGCTTGGTCAGAAGTTGCACTAATCCCAGTGCCGATAGCCCAAACAGGTTCGTAAGCAAATATAATTCTGCCAATATCTTCCTCATCAATATCTTGCAAGGCAGATGTTATCTGTCTTTCTACAATATTATAAGTACTTCCTGCTTTTCGCTCTTCAATTGTCTCACCAAAGCAAAGAATTGGAGTAATCCCTGTCTCAAGAGCTTTTTTGACCTTGAGATTGATATCCTCGTCAGTCTCTCCAAAAATATGTCTGCGTTCGCTGTGACCAAGGATTACAAGGTCACAACCAAAGTCATTAAGCATATGCGCACTAATTTCGCCTGTAAAAGCGCCCTTGTCAGCATGATACATATTCTCAGCTCCAAACAAAACTTTTGAGCCGTCAAGCATGTATTTTGCCATATTTATATAAACATAAGGCACACAAACCCCAACAACATTGCTAGAATTTTCGGCAATGCCTACAATATGCTCAAAGTATGGCTCAAGCTCAGACAAAGACATGTTCATTTTCATGTTGCCGATAAGATATAGTTTTTTCATAAATGCTCCTTATAGATTGTCTATTACATCAACACCCGGCAAAACTTTGCCCTCAAATAACTTAAGTGATGCACCACCACCTGTAGATATATGAGTCATCTTGTGAGCCAAACCCATGTTGATAACAGCACTTGCACTGTCTCCGCCACCAATAATAGTTGTTCCTTTAACCTTGGTTAGAGCCTTGGCAATTGAATAAGTTCCAACTGCAAATTCCTTCTTTTCAAATACTCCAACTGGTCCATTCCAGATAACTGTTTTTGCTTTTTTGATTGCTTTTGTAAATAGTTTAATGGTCTTTTTGCCAATATCAACACCCATATAACCGTCGTCTATATTTTGGTCTTTGGTAAGTTTTGCATCGGATACATTGTCAATTGCTGTGGTTTCAACCAAGTCAATAGGTAGCAAAAAGTTTACACCCTTGTCTTTGGCTTTTTGCATAAGTCTCTTAGCCTCGTCAACATTGGTCTCATCAAATAGTGACTCGCCAATCTTATAGCCCATTGCAGATAGGAATGTATAAGCCATTCCGCCACCGATGATTAAAGTATCAACAGTATCAAGTAGGCTATCAATAATGCCGATTTTGTCCTTGACTTTTGCACCGCCAAGTATTCCTACAAAAGGTCTCTTTGGATTATTAATAGTTCCAACGATTATATTAAGTTCTTTTTCAATCAAAAATCCTATTGCATTAGGAAGAAGTTTGGCAACACCATAAGTTGATGCGTGCTTGCGGTGAGCTGTTCCAAATGCATCATTAACATATACTTCGGCAAGACTAGATAGCTCTTTGCAAAAGTTCTTGTCATTTTCCTCTTCTCTAGCGTCAAATCTCAAGTTTTCAAGCAACAATACTTGACCAAGTTTGAGTGCTTTTGCCTTGGCTTTGGCATCTTTGCCAGTAACATCGTCAGCCATAATAACTTCGGTGTTTGGCATAAGCTCTCTGAGTCTTTCGGCAACAACCTTCAAAGAATATTTAGGGTCAACACCCTCAGGTCTACCAAGGTGGCTCATAAGGATTACTGCAGCACCTTTTTCGAGCAAATAGTTAATAGTAGGCAAAGCCTCTCTGATACGGTTGTCATCAGTAATTTTGCCGTCAATAACAGGCACATTAAAGTCAACTCTTACAAGCACTTTTTTGTCATAAACATCAATATCTTTAATAGTTTTTTTATTCATATTTTACTCCATTTAATATTTTATTTTGAAAAAACTAATATATCTATATATACAATTTAATTATATAAGTATTTTGAAAAGTTAGCAAACAAAAATAGCACATTTGAGCAATTTTTAATGGTTCAAATGTGCATATTTTACACTTTTTTGTAAGCAAAAAACTCTCTTAGTTTTTCTAAAACAATTTGCAAATCAGGCTCAGTAGAGACAAACTTTTTTAAGTCAGTTGCATTTGGTTCACCTTTGAGATACCAAAGCAAGTGTTTGCGAATATGCCCAGACACAAAACTCTTGGGATACAAACTCTCAAGCATGCTTATGTGTCTAACAATAATATCATACTTATTAGCACTAGTCTCTTTCCCTCTAACTTCCTCAAAAACATAAGGTCTGCCAAGCGACCCTCTGCCTATCATTACAGCATCACAATGTGTATATTCAAGCGTCCTTAGATAACTCTCTCTATCAACAACATCACCACTTGCAATTACTGGGATTTTGACGCTATCTTTGACACTTTTAATTATATCCAAATCAACATTTCCGCTATACATTTGCGTCCTAGTTCTTCCATGAACTGTAATCGCACTAGCCCCAGCACGCTCACACATTTTGGCAAATTCAATTGCGTTAATATGGTCACTATCATATCCACTTCGAAACTTAATAGTTATAGGCTTGTCTGTAGCACGAACGCATTTGGAGATAATTTCCTCAGCCAAATCTATTTGGGTCATCAAAAAACTCCCCTCGCCGTTGTTTACAATTTTGGGTGCTGGACATCCCATATTTATGTCTATAATATCAAATTTTTTGAGATAATCTGACGCACAAATCTCCGCCATAATGTCAGGCTCAGAGCCAAAAATTTGAACGATTTTTATCTTTTCGTTTGGAGCAGTTTTGAGCAAGTCCTCAGTTTTTTTGTTGCCATAAGACAGAGCCTTGGCACTTATCATCTCAGTCACACCAGCGTCTGCACCATAATCTACACAAATTGACCTAAACGCCACATCAGTAACTCCTGCCATTGGTGCTAAGAGTAGATTATTTTTAAATTCAATGTCTTTAATTTTCATATTATATATGTTTAATTATTTCCTTAAAATTGTTTTAACTTCGCCATATCCCAAGTGTTTATAAAATTCCAAAGCATTTGAATTGTTATTAATAGTTGTAATCTCAATTACAAAATCATTTTGAAAACTATTTTTTGCCCACTCTTCCACAGATTTTATAAGTTTTTTACCAACACCTTTTCTTCTATAAGGTTCTTCGACAAATAATGCTTCCAAAACAATTACATTTGTTACATTGACCTTACCTTTTATGTTTTTTAGATAAGCAAAAACATATCCGATTGGATTTTTCTCCATAGCATAAGCGATATAAACATTATCATGTTCAAGGCTGTTTTTATGGATATTTTTTACTTTAACATTTTTAAGTATTATATTATCACAATCGGACTCAAAATTTATAAGTTTTTCCAAAAATTCATCGCAAATCTGACAATCTCTATCGTTTTTAACTCTAATAATATTCATACAATCTCCTTTATTACAAGTTAATTATACAAACTAAATATAGTTTTTGCAAACAAAAAAACACTAGATTTACATAATCACTCTAGCGTTTTTTAATTACAATATTTCCAAATCCTGTGATTTGCTTTCCAGAATTTGTTTGGAATTGACATGGATAACCCTGCCAAAATCCGTACGAAAACTCGGATTATCATAAACAACCCAAATCAGCTGTTTGTACTTATTGTTCGAGGCTAAAAACATACCTTCGCCGTCGGTAAATATTATTCTATTAAGACATCTAGCGTCTTTGCCCTTCCAAGTAAAAGCATCGGCTGCCGCATAAAAATTTGTTCCAGATCTGCCTTGAATTTGGAAGTTATCAATATCCGACATCTTTTTGATTTCGACAAACTTATAAGCACTGTCACTAAAACATCCTGCTTTGAGTTTGTTGCCTCTCATCAAATGTTTGAGTTGCCTCAAAAATTCTTTTAGCAAATCATCTGACACCGAAAGACTTGCATCAAGCATAACCTCAACACCCGGCATGTCAAATTGCTCCAAATCCTCAATTCTTGCCTGAAAATAATTATCCTCATCAGCTCGCCTATAACTATATAGCGAGACTTCGTCATCTAAATATCTTTTGAGAATAGTTTTCCATGACAAAGCCTTATCTGCCTTGCCAACTTCGCCAAGTGTGTAATTTTCAGTACTAATAGAGTTTCCTTTGCCAGCTTCTTTTGCACTCACTTGGTCTTTGAGTTGCCTAATTAATTCTCTGCCCTTTTCTTCCTTTTTTTCTTGGTTTTTGCGTCCAAATTCTTTTTCAAAATCTGACATAGGCTCTTGTGCACTCTTGATTTCATCTTCATAAGCCTCAGGTTTTGACTGTAATTGTTTAGCCAATTCTTCAAGTCTTTTGTTGATTTTTTCTTGGTCGATTTCGTGCTTTTTGACAGCCTCCTGCCAGATATCATGATTGGATATGTGGGACTGTTTTGGATTGCTTTGCTCTCCATTTGAACTTTGATCATCATCTGAGACATTGGCAGAATTTTGTTGAGGTTCTCCATTTGACTTATCTGCCGAAGAGTCATTTTGCTCATTTTTCGCTTGTTCATTTTGTTGGGATTGCACTTGCGTTTCATCAGATTGTGTCGAGCCTTGTTGTGAGTCATCAGTTTGTTTGCCTTGAGAGTTGCCACTTCCGCCTTGCGAGTTTTGTTGCTCTTGTTTGTCAGTCTTATTGGGGTCATGAATTAAGTCATACATCTCATCGGCAGACTTGCCTTGAGCCTCGTCCATATCCACACCACCGTCAATCATAGGCAGTCCATTGTCTTTGAGAATCTTGTTTATAACCGAATCAGTAGCTATGTTCCAGTCATCCGCATCTTTATCTTTGCTTCGCAAAATATGATCAAATGCCACATGCAAGACTTCGTGCGACAACGCAAAGACTCTCTGATCGTAGCTCAAATTCTCCAAAAACTTTGGATTATACAAAATACTCTTACTATCTGTAGCACAAGAAGTAATTTCATCCGTTGCTACAACTTGGAGGTTATCTAAGGTTGAGTCAAGAAGAGGGAACTTTTGACGAACCCCCAGTAGTGCATTATTAATCATTTGTTCATTTGCATGTTTAAAAATATCCATTTACTTTAGCCTTTGATTTTGATACACAAACCCTTAATCTTTGGTGACACTAAGTCGAAATTTCCGTCCGCACAAGTAAGAACGATACTTGTCCCTGCTGGGAATGAATAACCATTAATTCCTTTAAATTTTAAGATACCTATAAATTTCTCTTGTTCTGTCATATCTATTTGGTCTATGTCACTAATAACTAATGTTGACACAACATTTTTCTTGTCGTTTAATATCATCTCCAATATCCAAGTAGGCATTTTGTTGCCATTTTCATTAGGAATTATTCCCAAATCTTTATTAGGTATCTTGCTATCAATAATTATCGCATTATCAATATCTTGAGGCTTAACATTTTCAATAATGATAGGCCACTTTCGATTGTTTTCTATTACTTGCTTAATTTTCTCTTCCATTTTTGTCCTCTACTTTCGATGTTTTAAATACATTTGAATATTTCTTGATAGTCGATTGGTTTGTTAGTATAATTGTTTTTTGCCATATACTTTTTGTAAGCGTCGGCTAATGCTGGAATTGAACTAATATCAATGTCCTCGACTCCAAGCATCTTGCTGTACTCTTGAGAACTAAGTGAACTATATTGTGTGGTATGGACATAAGAAGTTGGCAACCATGCAAATAGTTTAGTTCTATCCAACTGATTTACATTTCCTATAGCACCAAAGTAATGGCCACAATAATCTTCCATAGTTTGTTTAATTAATTGTTTGCGCTCATAGCCGGTGACTTTGATTGCAACATCCTTATTAGAATTAAAAAATTCATCAAGTGATAGCTTATATGTAGTTGGAGGGTTATCGTGGTATAAAAACATCAATTCAGATTCTGTAAGACACCTGCTAAAATCAACATCTTCTAATTCAAATACTCTATATCTACATATTTCGCAAGGAAAACTATCAAAGTTATTAAAATTCAAAACATTTCCTTCTTGCTCAGCAAATTGTTTGGCTGTAGGAACGCCTTTGATTTGAGTTTTTTTCTTGATTTCTTTCATGAATTTTTGTGCAAACATATCGTCGCTATTAATATCTATCTGAAGTATCAATCTGTCTTTTGAATTCAAAAATTCATCTATAGTGTATTTATGTGTTGGTTGACCACTAACTTGAACAGCTTGAGTATTAGATTGCGGATTGCCACTTGTAGTTAAATTATTGTCCCCATATATTTCCTTATCTAATAGTTCTTGGTCGATGGCAGAAAGGTCAGCACTCATATCCACTTCGGATATGTCATATGCATACTGATTGTTAGAAATCACAGGATCTCCATCACGGAAATATTCTCCCTGATTTGAATAATAAATAGTATCTGTTGGCTTAACGCCCCTTTTATTTTGAATAGCGTCATAAGCATTGTCATTATATGGACTAAATGCCCAATAATATTCCCCTGTCATCCATTTTTTATTGTGTTTTTCAAGTGCTTTTCCCACGATAGCGGCTTGCCTAAAATTATGCACTGCAATAAACTTTTTGTTATCATCTTTTACAAAATCATCCATGCTGATTTTATAATTGGATTTTGCGATACTTGGAGATGATTGTTCATTAGTTTCACCTTGCGACTCTGTAGTTTTAGGCAAATTTGATTGAGTTTGCATTAATTTTTTCGACGCTTCTTTTTGTTTCTTTATTGCGTTAATAACCAATGCTCTCTCTGGGTCATCACCAATCCAAGCAAGGTCATATTTGGTCAAAAATTCATTGCCATACTGATTAGAAATAAAATCTCGAATTCCACTTACTTGCTCATTTGTCGCGTTTGTTAATGTCAAGATAAATGCAATAATTTCATCTGCTCTAGTTGGAAGATTTGGCACAGCATAATTTCCACTTAAAATATCTTGGACCGTAATAGGAACATATTGTTTTGCAAAGTTTCTAAATTTTTTTGCATTTTCTTTGCCAATTTTGTTTTCAATTATCTCAATTGCAATTTTGCCCCCATTTGCATATATTACATCCGATACTTGTTCCCATGCTCGAGGGTCAAGTGCATATTTTGGAGGATTTTCTGGATCATATTTGGAGCAAAATAATTTGTTGTTGTAAGACACAAACGCTCTAACAATTGGGTGAATCCTATCGTGTCCTGTATCTTTGTCAATCTTTTGACCCCACTGAACCCAATCTGAAACTTTTGGCTCAAGATAAATATGAGCTACAAATCTACGAAATAGTGGTTCTGGAATAATATTGGCAGCCTCACTCTCATCCCTGCTATTGCCTGCACAGACAACGACACAATTGTCTGGGAGTTTGCCCAAGTTAGGAGCAATTGAGTGTTCAAGCACCAAGTGATAAGCAAAACTTTGGACAGTCTCTTTGGCATTAGTTAATTCGTCGATAAATAGAACATGAACCTTGTCTTTTTCTCTTTCGCATTTTTCACACAAATCCCCATACCAACTAGGAGCAATCCATTTGCCAACTTGTGTAGTGTCATTATTTGGATAAATAGTCTTACCAATGACCTCTTCTGGCACCATTCCGTTACGCAAATATATAGACACATAGTCTGGATCAATATCTTTTATCCTACGAGACTTACCAACACCAGACATACCATGTAGCATAAAAGGCATTTTGTTCTTGATATAAAACTCAATCTGCTCATCAACACTCATTTTGTTGTCGTCAATACTTATGGCATTGATTGTGTCTTTTAGATTTCCGTCACCAACAATCTCTGCTAATTTTCCCATAATATTTTCCCCTTAATCCGTATAGATTTGTTTGCTCTTTTTAAGTTTTGTGCTCAAATTTGATTACTCACAAATTACCTTTTGAGCATAAGCCATATTACTTATTATAATATATCATATAATTAGAGTAATTTCAAGACCCAATTTTTATGTTTTGAATCGCCTCAATTTTGCACAAAAAAACACAGCCAAAAGACTGCGTTTAAAAATTTAAGATAAATTAGTTATTACTTGTTAACTGCTTCTTTGAATTGTTTGCCAGCTCTAAAAGTAGGTGCTTTGCTAGCAGGAACATTAATTGCTTGTTTTGTTCTAGGATTGATGCTAGTTCTAGCAGCTCTCTTTTTAACAACAAATTTACCGAATCCAGCGATGTTAACTTCTTCTCCTCTCTTCAATTCACTGATGATAGTATCTATCATTGTATCTACAACACCAGCAACTTCTTTTTGAGTTAATCCTGATTTTTCAGCGATAACTTTAACAATTTCTAATTTATTCATATTTATCTCCTTTAATGGTTGATACCCAATTATACCACAAAATATATTAATTGCAAAAAGATTAAACAAAAATTTTTTAAATTTTGCACACAAATTGGCTTAATTTCAGTCTTTTAGAGCAAATTTGAATGGATTTTTTGAATTTTATTGCCGTTTTGAGTGTAAAAAATATTAATTTTTTTGATTTTTAACCACTTGGAGCCAATTTATACTACTTTTTAAGAAGAAAACTATAAGTAATTATTGCTATTACATGGATTTTTTCTTAAATACTCTAACACAGAACAAACAATCTTAATTGGGATTGCAATAACTGGGGACTTCACAATATCTCTTAATCCGGCTTGACAAGTGATTTGGATTTGAGTTTGGGAGATAATTTTTTTCGTCTAAAAAACCTAAGTTCGCTCTCACTAAACACCCTGCCAAAGTAAATACAAAGTACATACACACAAGCCACAACCACTCCAATAATTAGAGTTGAGACAATGTAGCCTAAGTACTTTTTGAGTGCCATGTGAGTAACACTGCCAAAAGCCAGTACTACAAAACCCACAATAAGCGGATTTATTAGAGACTTGATATCCAACCTCAAATCCACTCTTTTGACGATGAACACTGCCAAGATTATATCTGTAACGCTCAAATAAATTATATTTGCAACCACCACACCATACACATTTATGTTTGGAATGAGCGTTAGTCCCCATACAAGTCCTGTTCTCAAGACAATCCCCACTAGCAATGCAAAAAACGGTGTTTTGGATTTGCCAATTGTTTGCAAAATAGATGTAAATGTCTGCAAAAAAGCATAATAGATTATGGATAGCGAGCTAATACGCAACATATTTGTTGCAATCTCAAGTTCGCTCAAGACTCCGTCGTTTAGACCTCTGCCATAGAGGAATGTAAGTATATCTCCTGCAAAGACATAAAAGAGTATAAAAATCCCCATTGCAATCACCCAAGTCAGTTTGATAAAGAGTGCTATTTTTTTGCGAATTTCGTTGGTGTCGTTTTTGACAACCAGTCCGCTAAGCGACGGCACAAGCGAAGTGGTGACAGCAGATATTACTATTGTAGGCAGACTAATTAGTGATTGAATTACACCACCCCAAAGCCCATATAGCGAAGTTGACACCACTAGCGAATAACCCGATTGCGTAAGTAGATTTATTATCATAAAACTATCTAGCATTGAACTTATTGGAATCAGAACGCTTGAAAATGTGCAAGGCAGGGCAAGTTTTAGTAATTTTTGCAACGCAACACGCGTTGAATATCTTTGCATTTTGGAGTTACATATATATGTCTTGGATTTGCTTTTGGCAGTGGCAATTTTGCAAGGACTACTTGACTTGAGAGAATTGCTTATTTGTAACTTTTTTCGTCTTTTGAAACTTAAATTGCGATAGTTATAATATAGTTGTCCTTTGTATGTCACAAAGTTGATTACAATAATTATAAGTGCTACAACCTCCGATATTGTCACTCCCAAGACCGCTCCAAGGACGGCATATTCGATGCCATATATGCATAGTCTGTGCGCTAGCACAAGACCCAGACCAAGTTTGATAATCTGCTCAATAATTAAAGATATAGTCGTTGGAATCATATTCTCTATTCCCTGAAAATACCCTCTAAGCGTCGCAATTAGGCTAGATAGAATTATACTTGGAGCAATAGCAATGTACCCAGTATATGCATTGACATTACCCTGCATCTCAGCAAGCATTTTGGCAAAAATTATTACTAAAACCGAAAAAACGAGTGACACAAAAAAGCTAATTAGTAGTGCCACTCTAAGAAGTTTTTGTTCGTTGTACTTATGCCTAATCTTTCGACACTTGGCAACTTCGCAAGTAAGAGCAACACTAAGTCCACTACTACAGAGCGTAATTACAAGCGAATAAATAGGAAAAATTAGATAATACACACCCATACCCGAACTTCCAAGTATATTGGTGAGAGGAATTTTGTAAATAGCACCAATAGCCTTTGCAAAAAATCCGCCGAGGGTGAGAATTATTGCACTTATTACAAATGTTTGTCTCTTCATATCATTCCATTTGAATGCTCAAAAATTTGGATACAATCCTTGTAGCCATTATATAAGTCTCGTCAAAGTTCATATCCCCTCTAATGTCCGCAAGTACGATTACCCCCTCTCTTTCGCCTTGAATAGTTATGGGATAAATAAACTCGGTTATGTAATCGTTTTTGTCATCCTCAAGAATTGGGATTATTGTTGTTTCGTTTTTCTTGGAAGCAAGATACTCAATCTTGCTATCTAGCACATCCAATACATCCATGGACAACTTTGCTCCGATTGTATTTTTTTTGCTAATGCCATGACACGACAAAACCTTGTCTCTATCACCAATCATTATAACGCAATTAAATATGTCTCCAAGAACCCTTACAAAGTCGTCGGCATAGTCACTCACTTGTCCGACTAGAGAGTATTTGTATAGTACAATCTCGCCCGTTGGGAGTAGTCCAAATTCAATAGGCGAGCCCTCTTTGATACGCATGCACCTTCTTATCTCCTTGGGGATAACAAGCCTACCTAAGTTATCTAATTTTCTTACAATTCCGCTTTCCTTCATAAACCAATCCTAAATGTGTATTTGTACTTTTAGTTTACGAAAAAATATATTTTATATGTAAAAAAATCCAAACAACCCCTGCAAAATTTTTTTAAAAATTTTCTATGATTGTTTGGATTAAAATTTTTGTTAATTTATACA
The DNA here is from genome assembly GCA_016297915.1 of Clostridia bacterium. Classification (GTDB taxonomy): domain Bacteria; phylum Bacillota; class Clostridia; order Christensenellales; family UBA1242; genus UBA11490. The sequence goes on from JAEDFU010000010.1 coordinate 35,286, forward strand.
AATTTTTTTACTTTAGTATTTTCTAAATAGCTATTAAGTACGCCTACTTTAGTTTTGTTTGCTGTCCTCAATTTTTGTGTCTTTTTTCTCAGATTTTGTGTCTTTTTTGGACTTATTTTCTGTCTTTTTGCTGGACTTTTTGTCTGATTTTACTTTTTTGGCGTCGAGAGATTTTTTGGTTTTCGCCTTGACCTCTATTACAGCCTTTTCTACTTTTTCTTTTCTTTCTTTTTCGTCTACACCTGCAACTGCTTTGGTGTCAGAATTTTTGTCTGTTGCGTTTTGTTTTTCTGCATCGGCTTTTTGCTTACGCAAATCCTTTTCCCTCTGCAATCTAGCTCTCTTGCGTTCATTGTACATAAGTGTATCTTCAAAGAAGATTTGATTGCAACTATGATAATAAACTGTAACCATAGTATACATAAATATAAATACAATTGTACTACAAAGTGCCACAACATAACTTACAAGCAAACTATCCTCAGCTAGGATAAATACAAGTCCTAAGCATAACGCACCCATTCCAAATAACAACAAATAAACTAGATAGAATATGAGTTTGTAGCTAAACATTGCAAGTCTATTGCCAATCATTTGTTTTGAGCAATCGTTCATAGCCTCGCTAAGTCTTGGATATTTGTATTTTTCCAAAAAGAACAAAGTCATTGAGTAAAAAGATACAGCAAAACATCCCGGAATCATCCAAAGAATTCCACCAACAATGTATATAATCATTAGTATTAGTGCAATGTATATAGTTCTAAGAGTAAATATCGAAAAATTAAGACACGAATAAACTCTAGAGAGTCTTGGTTGATTGCCGTCAATTGTTTCGTTAAAGTATCTAATATATCCAATTTGGAGAGGACCTACAAGTATCGCAAAAAGTGCAATTCCAATTGACATAATCCACAATGTATCTGTAAATCTTGCAATTAGATAAGGAATCAAAAATACAAGAGTAAGTGGAGTAACCATTGCAAGAGCACCCATAAATAGTGCACTAAAGTTTCCCCTTAGCCTTATTGCTCCGTATTTGATAAGTTCTAATCCATTTCGGGATTCTTTTCTATCCATATTTTCTCCTTTGGATTTTTTTGAGTAATATTTTTGATTGTTGGGAGTGACCACTTTTTGCAGTCACTCCACTTGCAAACACAATATGCTTGCATCCAATCATACTAAAAATTTATTCGGACCTCTGTACTACTAAATTGTAGCCTGTATCGATTAATACTCCGTCTACAATATAATAAACACTATAAGTTGCCTTGTCGCCAACTGTAACTTTGTCTAGTTGAGCATTATTCTCGTCGCCGTCCAAAATTACTACGACACTATATTCATTGCCACCTACAAATGCTCTAATGTAGTTTTTGACTACTATCTGACTTGCATTTGTAGTTATAGTCAAGTCAGAGCTCATCTTGTAGCCTGCATAATCAGCATCGAGAGTAGCATACTCACTTGAGCCAATGTTTCCGCTCTCGTCACGCATTAGTTGCAAGTAACTAAGATTAACTGTTACATCTGTTGTAACCAACTTAATGTATTTGCCTTCACTTAAGTATGCAAATCCCAAATTGTATACTCCAGCATTTAATTTTGTAGTCTCATTAATATCGTGGAAATATGTTTCGTCTGTTCCGTCTGTTCTAACAAGCACTGCATAAATATTTGTTTTGTAAGAGTTACCATTGCTAAATACAGCAAAGTATTTATCCAAGTTTAGTTTGTCTCCAAGAGTATAATTTAGAGCAATTGGTTTTGCTGTCTCTGTATATTTGTCATTATCTCCTGAGATACTCTCATAAGTGTCAATTCTCTCTTGACCAGCTTGTAGTGAGAAATCCTTGTCTTGACTAAAGTACAAGTCATAACCAATAACATTTAGACTAAAGTCTATAGTTGTTGCAATATTAGAGTCCTCTTTGCCTCTATTAAATGAGACTTTCGCCAAAATCCGTGTAGTTTCAAAGTATTTATCAATATTAACTATGCCTTTTGTACAATCATTGTAGTCACCGTCAACACTTGTTTTAACTTTAAGATTTAGTTTTTCACAAACTTGTTTGAATGTTTCTGCATTTACATCTACTAATTGACTATTTGCGTTATAAGCATATATGCTTATGTAATCTGAACTAAATATATCTTGACCATTTAGAACATTAATGGCATTGCTACCTGTAGAGTTTTCAAATTTTCTCAAATCAATTACATAATCTGGAGTAATTGTAATACAAAGCTTAGATGCAATATCAAGTTCTTTTTCTTCGTCCTTGAGTTTAAGCTTAAATACTAGTTGGTCTGCAATTGGTTTGCCGTTTGAGTCTGCTTTTACATAAGACTTAGCAATCTTAAGTTTGCCGTCAGCAGTAATTTCACATAGTTTGGATGTATTGTCATCAGCACTGATAAGTTCTAATTTAATATTTTTGCCTTCAACTTTATAGTCAAAATATGTATCCATTAGAGTTGAAATATCGTATCCAGCAGGGTTACTTGCAAGTGTAGTTATATAATTCTTTGTATCTGGATCAAATTTAATATTTGTTGCAGAATCCTTTGTCTTGAATAGATAATTTCCAACAATATTCAAGTTAAGAACTTTTGTAATATTGTCTCTTATTCCTGGATATTTAATAGTAATTGTCGCTGATGTGGTTTGGTTGTAAGTATCTGGAATAAATAGTTCCAAAATAGAATTTTCGGACTTACTAATTTGTTTAACATGTTCACCCTCATCATTTACAAACTTAATGCCTTCGTTTTCGGAATCAATAGTAAATGTACAATGCTCAAAGAACGAACTTTCAAATTCAGAACCTAGTACTTGGATTGCATAGCTAGTTTTTGCTGTATCAATCTTGGTGATTGCATTGATAGTACCCAAATTAAATTTTACTTGTTGTCCTGCCACGATATTTAGATTATTTGAATTATTTGAATCTGTAATTTCAAATGCTTGCTCATTACTTCTTGCAACTAGAGTAATTGGTTCTTGAATAAGTTCGTAAGTCAATACTTTGTTGATAGTCTTGCCTGATACTGTGTATGTAACAACCAAGTATGCAGTTATACCCTTTCGGCTATATCTTACTACATTTCCTTGACTAGAGTCTACAATCTTGTAATTACCTCTTTCGCCATTCACTTCATATTCGCCATCGGGATTTTGCGCAAATGTATATTTGCCGTTATCGTCTCTTACATATACATATTTGCCATTCTGAGTGACTGTGCCACCCTTGATAAAGTTTACAGTAGCACTTGTAACACATGCAGTTGTAACCAAATTACCACTAGCATCCTCTATCAATTGATTTTCGGTCGTCTTAACAAGTGCAGTGTTTGCAGATGATGTGCCATCATCTATATACTCGCCAGCATTATATACCGAACCATTTACGATAGCACTTGTATTTATAGGAATGATTTGTCTATTTGCATTGGCAGTTGTAATAGTTGAGATTTTGTTATCTTCAATTTTGAATTCTTGTCCCATAATTATTACTGTATTATCTTGCGAACCTACAACCTTAGTAGTTGGGAAGTAACTTCCTGCCTTAAGCGTTACATAGTATCCATTAGTATCATTACCTTCGACACCATACTCAATGCCTTCTGCAACGATATGAGCATTATATTTTTTGCCGTCGATAAGTTTGTCACTTTCAAATCTAATATCAAACGATGTATCATTGACATGGATTTTTCCATCTTTTTGATAGTCTTTAAACACCATATCTTGACCTAAGCTGACAATTCCTAGAGGATTGTGATACTTGATATCAATACTATTGGATGCCTCGGTTAAATATTTGATATAAGAACTTATGTCTTTGAATCTTTTTTCATTGTAATTTGGATCTTCTTCCAAAGCTGAGCCATCCTCATACACCAATTGTGATGGATCAATCAAGTCTGGATTTAGACCGTTAGTGTCTACAAATTCACCTGGAACATACAAGTTAGTTTGAATGGTGTACGCCAAGTTATCAGTAGCAGAGCCTTTGACTACCTTTGACTCTTTATTGAATGAGTATAGTACAAAAGGTTCCCATTTTTTACCATTATCTATTACTCGACCAAAACCTTGTGTCTTAGTCGTATTTTGACTTGTTTGAGAATCAACATATTTGGATGTAAGTCTTTCAAAGCGGTTAATAGTATTATTCCCTGTCATGCTATTTAAGGCAACATCTTTGATCTCAATCTTGCTAACACCCCAGTTGACAGCATCCGTTGTTGTCAAAGCATTAGTAACCGTTGGAGTTCCGTCTATTGTCTTTGCTTTGATATAAATGTAGTCGCCAGTATTGACTGCACTTTCTTCACTATGCGATTTCCCCTCAACCACTATCTCAAATACAAATCCAATTATCGTCTCGCCATCATCTGCCATCCATAATTTTATGTCTGGACTATAGTCCTCTTTGGTAGATTTCAAATTTAGTGAGTAATTTGCCTTGACATAAGACAATATATCTGCCTCGGTTTGACCAGTAGTTCGGTCTCTAAGCCCCAACAATTCGTTGAGCGCCAATTGTTTGTTTTGGGTTACATTGACCCCAAAGTCTTTGGTCTGAGTTATTCCAGCAGCATCTATAATGTTATAGGTTGCCTTTTTGTTTTCGCCCTCAGTCTTAAGTGTTCCATCTGCATTTAATTCAAAGTTTGTTGCATATAGCGTAAACCTATTGTTTGCTAGCATTTTAAGTTTGAGAGCACTCCTTAGTTTGTCCAATGTCTCGTTATTGAACTTAACTCCTTTGTCGCTATCAGTATATGAGTCTACATTGTTTCGCTTAAAGAAACTACCAGCATCAACATGATATTCAGCCTCGGTGACTTCATTGCCGTCGACCTCGGATACTTGAGAAACAGTAATATTTGCTAGAGTCTTGGTATAATAGTTCATATTGTCAACATAGTTATCAATATAAACTTTGGTCATACCCTCAGATGAACTTACATTTGTTATCTTGAATATATATAGCGTTGTTGGGTCGCCATTTGCCTCATCATTCATCTTGATAAGTCTACCGTTGACATCAATTGGATTTCCATTTGCGTCAGACAAGTATACAACTGCAAATATGTACGCAGGTTCATTTGAAGCATTGATTGCTCTTAAGTCATATTTGCCATTTGAGTCGGCAAAAATTGGGATTCTCTGACCTGTAAGTTTAGTTCCTCCAAAATAATAAACATCATCTTCCCAAACGCCTTTTTCATCATTGAATTGAGCGTTCATGTACTTAAAGTTATATTCACCAATTGATGCTAGTTTTGAGTCTCCACTTCCACTGCCGTCAAGACTATTGGAGGTCTTTTCGACAAAGTACATTACAGACTTGTAAGAAGCTGCTGCATAATTGCTAATAATTGAATTTTCTGATTGATTCAAGTTCAAATCTATTGGTTGGGTTCTAGTTGCATAAGTTTCCTTTGGGTTATTAATCGTACTATTAAGAACCATTCTTTTGATAGAACTTTCTTCGAGATAGATATTATCTACACCAGATTTGCTATAAACATAATCTTGGTAGCCGATACCTACTCTAGAGTACGCTATTGAAACTTTTTCGTTACCAGTCTCCAAGTTTCTACCAGTAACTTTAAATTGCAAGAACAAAGCCTTTGTAGCCTTGGTTATATCATCAATTTCACCATTTGAAACTGGAACATTAAATGCAATATTCCATTTGCGGTCTTGAGCATTTGAACCGACAGTTACAGTCATGTAGTCCTTGTATGTTCTATCTTTGAACTGCGAAGATAGATTTACAAGATAGCCTTTGCAATTGCTAGCATTAATGTCTGCCATGTAATCGCTCGAAAGCATGAATTGGTCATTATATGCCTCATCGCCGATTTGTTCACAAACTGGTCGTTTGCTCTCAAAACCTGTAACTAATAGTATGTCTTGGTAGTTTGACCAAGTTGTCTCGTAGGTATTAGAGAATATAGTCTTTTCGATGTAGATATAAGGGGTTACTTGTAATGTCGAGAACAAGTTTGTCTTTTCGTCATCAATGTTTGCAATACTTGTTGACTCATTGTCCTCTTCTAGTCTAACTTTGAGGTCTAACTTGTTAATCAAATCAGATAGAGTACAGTCTACACTGCTAAACACATTGAAGTAGTCTTGATTTTTGTCTAGTCTTGTATCAAGCTTAGATGCCTTGATAAGTTCTGGACTAGATATATCTTTTAGATTTACAGCAGAGATATTGATAGTCGAACTACAAGATTGGAATATAAACGATTTTGCACTCTCAATCGCTCCTGAATTCCAAGCCTCTTTGGTGATTCTTATTTTGCCCTCGTTAGTAAGGTAAGTTCTAAAGAAATCATAGCTTTGCTCTGATGTATCAAAGAACTGAATATACTTATTCAAAAACTCATTGAATTTATCAAGTTTAAGTTGGTGTTCGTTGGTATATACAGTCGGATACTGCATATTTTCAAAGTCACCAGCAATATAGTCTTGTTCAATCTGATATGTTTTGTGCATCTTGGCGGAGAGAACAATCTTACCGGACTTCTTTGGAGTTACAGGAACTTTGTAAAAATAATTATACTGTTGAGTCTCGTTGTTGTAGATATAATCGTACTGCAAATTATCAAAAGTCTTGGTTTCAACAAGTTCGCCTGTAAGAGTTGTATATGTATAACTGATTTGAGCTTTTTTGAGATTTTGATTATTTGCTTGCAAGAAGAAAGCATTAACCAGGTCACTCTTGAGGTAAATGTACTGCTGAGCATTATTGATACCCATAGTGATTGTCTTGCCTGTAAGTGAATTGTATCTATCGCTCTTGTTGCCTGAGAAGAATAGTGAATTGTTAGGAATTGCGACATCGACAATAACTTTGAGTGTAAAGTCAGCGATTGTCTTATCCGAATCGGCAGGAACAAACTTAAGTGTAACTACTCCGCCGATATTATTACCCTTTTGGTCTTTGTTGATCTCGATATTAAATGCCTTGCCTGCAGTAATGGTCTTAGGAACATTTTTTAAGATTCCGTCTTTTATCGAGTTGCCCTGTGAGTCCTTTGGGCTGAGAGGGTCTTCGCAAATAACCTTGAGTTGTTTGTTTGTAGCAGTCAATGGCTCACAATTAACAATTGCCGAAAAGTCGGACAAGGTGTAAATCTCCTTGGATGACTTAGTATTATCATCCATGTAGAGTTTTATAATATCAACATCCTTTTGAGAAAATCCGCCAGTCAAAGCATATATGCCCACCGCTCCTCCGACGACCACAACGAAGATTCCCAAAACTATTGCCATAATTTTCAAAATTCTTTTAAACATCTGTTCAACACCCTAAACCTAAAATTAAATTTTTCCATTTTATTTTCTAGTTTTATCTTTTGTCAAATTGGTTCAAAAAAACACAAGTTTTCCAAAAAAACAATATAATCTACAATAATTATATATATATACCAAATCTTTGTCAAACAATTGATTGCCAAATTAAACATTAAAAACAGTAATTGTTACACTTTCTACAAGCTTATTTTGATAGTAAATATCAAAGGTATATTCGCCCTCACTTTCTGGGATAAATGGCTCTCTCATCTCCTCTATTGGCTCAATCCATGTCTTGAATACCTGGAAGTTTTCGTTAAGTAGTACTCCGTTTAATTTCAAAACAAAAGATAGTCCGAGTTTGGCATCCATCATTCCCACTCTATAACCCTCTATATTGTACGACCCAGCAACCAAGCCCACTTGTATTTCACCAAATGAACTTACATCAAAATTTTTTACTTTTTCAACAGTATTTTCAACCTTGCCAAGTGTTTTTGAGTACCTTACAAGAACATTTTTACTTCCTGAATTTTTGAAAGTTACAGTCACCTGCAAACCAGCACCCTCTACATAACCAAGTTGAGATTTGAGTTCAATCTCGCTACCAAAACTAAAATATTTTGCATCCAAATTGTCGGCATTTTTTATGGTCAGCAAGTAATTCTTCCCAACCAAATAGTTATCTGGAGCGACTCCATTTTCATCGGTTATTTCGTAGTCAAAAGTTTGCACTTTGTCAATGATTGTTACATAAAAAGAGCCGGATTTTAGAGGAGTTTTAAATCCCTCATAGTACTCGTACTTAACAAGCGTTTTGGTATAAGTTGGATTTGCAAAATAAAAACTTCCGTCTCTCTCAACAACCAAGTCTTTGCTCTCACTCCAAAATCTAAATACGGTTGCATCAAGCGGAAAAATATTATACTCAAACTTGCCTGGGTCACCTACAAAAATCTCCTGGTCACTAGCACTGAGCATAGTTGGATAGATTTTTTTGGTTACAGCCACATTGAAAGACACTTCGCAAAACAAGTATTTGATAGTTACAACTGTCTGTCCCGGCTTCAAAGCAGTGACAACGCCAGTCTTGTAGTTGTAGTCAATAATATTGCTATCAAATCTTACAACTGGAACTTCGTTGGCATCAGCATTGATAGTAATTCTATTTAATTCTGTATTAGATTGACCTGACAAATTAATTTCAATTTGAGTCTTTTCGATAGATAATTCTTTGACAATTTTGCCTTGCTTAACCTCAAAATTCATATCAAAGTAAATATCTTTTTTTGTGTTTAATTTAAACCTAATTTTGGTTACTCCGCTTGTCTTTGGATATACAATAAATCCCTCAACATAGGCAATTTCTTCATTTAACGAAAAAACCGAATAGCTACTTGTTTTGCCAGATATTTTGACATTATTTTTGTCAATCTGATACTGTTGATTTTCGTAAATCTGAACACTACTCTGCGCATAAGAAATCTTGGGTTTGTCGCAACCAACAAATCCAAACGAAAAAAATATTAAACATAGCAAAAAAATTATTTTTTTCATACAATTATTTTCTCTCAAAAACAAATAATTATTTTAGTTGCAATTTCAAAATTTTTTGTAGTGATTACTTAAATAAAGGCACAAAAAATTTTGAATATTTTACAATAAAATGATATCAAAAATTATATTATTTTACAAATATAAAAGGATAATTTTTTTATTTTGTAATTTTTTGGCACAAAAAAAATCCAAGGCAAAGGCTAAGATAATTGAAACTAGCAGAACGAAAAACAAGGAACAAAGCAAATTAATGCAATGTTCCTTCTTTTGTATAAATTTAATACTACATTTCAATGTCTTTATCTTGATTTATAATGCTTTCTTTAAATTTGATAGGGTCATTTTTCCACAATAGATACTGTTCTTTCATACAACAACCACATGGCCTATATCCAGCCTTGACGGCATCATACTCGCTTGCAAAAAATACCCTTTTGTCCACATAATACCCCTTTTCAATCCATGAATTAGCACTTTTGCAATCTAGCCGACCATAAATTTTTTCTTTTCCGTTGTATCCGCCATACTTTCCCTTGTCTTTACTTAAATATTCTTTTCCTTTATCATCAATTAATTTATACAACTTATCCATATCATGATTATATTACAATCACAAATTAAAATCAATACTTATTAATAAAATCAGTTAAATGAAATATATATAATTGAAACATTCATACATACAAAACTCTATAAATATTTTTATAATTTTTAAAATGACTAAAAAGAAAAAATCCAAGGCAAAAACCTTGGATTTTTTTTTGATACTCAAATTATCTCTTACGGAATTGAGGAGCTTTTCTAGCTTTCTTAAGACCGTATTTCTTTCTCTCTTTGATTCTAGCATCACGAGTAAGGAATCCAGCTTTCTTGATTTCTGATTTCAAACTTTCGTCAGCCTTAACAAGTGCTCTAGCAACACCATGTCTAATAGCTCCTGCTTGACCACTAAGACCACCACCATTAACATTAACTACAACATCGTATTTGCCCATAGTTCCTGTAATTTCGAATGGTTGGTTAGCAACTAGTCTATAAACACCTAGATTAAAGTATTCTTCGATATTTTTCTTGTTGATAACAAAGTTACCCTTTCCGTTTGGAGTAAGTCTTACTCTAGCGATAGAATTTTTTCTTCTACCAGTAGCTGTATATTCTACATTTTTGTTTGCAGGGATTTTCTTTGTAACTTTTTTAGTACTTTTTACTTCTTCTGCCATATTAGTCTCTTACCCCCTTGATTTTTAGTTCAACTGGTTGTTGTGCTTGATGAGGATGTTCAGCATCCTTGTAACATTTTAGTTTACCAAACATTTTCTTGCCCAAAGAGTTCTTTGGAAGCATACCTTTGATAGCTTTTTCAAGAGCAAAGTCACTTCTCTTCTCCATCAAATCTTTGTACTTAATCTCAGTAGTTCCACCTGGGAATCCAGAGTGACGGAAGTAAATTTTTTGAACACCTTTGTTACCAGTAAGTATCATTTTGTCAGTGTTAATAACGATTACATAATCGCCAGTATCAACATGTGGAGTATAAATTGGTTTGTTTTTGCCTCTAAGAACTGCTGCAACTTGGCTAGCAACTCTACCAAGAGGAATATTTGTTGCATCAACAATGTACCACTTTCTGTCCACAGTTTCGTTTTTTGCCATAACTGTTGTTTTCATTGTTTTATCCTTCTTTTATTAAATTAATTTTTCTTAAAAAATCTCCAATTTTTGAGTGTTTTACAAAAATTAGTACACACAAAACCACTCAAAATCAGCAAGTAAAATAATAGTAGATGTTTAAAATAACTTAAAAACAGGGGCTAATTGCTTAAATTAATCTAAACTCATGCGAAAGTATTATATAGTATTTGAGTTTATTTGTCAATTGTTTGTTCAAAAATTTTTTCGCAAATTCCTATATTTTTTGATTACATTTCTTTTTCGTCTAGGTCTGCACTAAGAGTATTTTTATTTGCATCATCACAACCGTCATCAAATTGTTTTTTTGAATTCGAATGCTCCAAATATAAGTCCCAATCAAACACTTCGGAATTACAAATTCTCTTTTTGACATCCACTATATAAAAAATATGTGGAGGCGTTTGCAATTTGCAATCAAGCAGAGTCTCTTTGCCATAAATATTCCAAATATTTGGATTTATCTTTTGGGCATAGCTAGAATACGGCTCGCCAAGATTTTGATACACCCTAATAATTTTATCCAAATATTCCTGTTTTTCAACCTTAATTAAGGTGTCAAGTTTGTTGTTCACAAAGTAAATAGGATCAATTTTTAATGACATAATTCCCCCATCTCCACTTAAAAATTTCTAACAAAATTTTACCACAAAATCCCACATAATTCAATACCCCACGAGCAAAAAGTTTGGGGCGTGCTGGAAAGCCACAGAAATTTATTTTTAGACCATTTTTTTGCTTGCAAAAAACCTGTGTCGCTAAATAAATTTCGAGGACTCAGCCGAAGCTTTAGTTAGATATATTCGTACACTCTCATGCGTATGCGTGAGAGTGCAAAAAAAGACATCTCAAACGAGATGTCT
>JAEDFU010000025.1 GCA_016297915.1 Clostridia bacterium
GTAGCACCAGTTGCTCCCCTCAAAGCCCTATTGCTTCGATTAAGAATGCTCGCCAAATTCAAAGTATCAACATTTTGATTGCAACCGTTGCCACACGAATTACAACCAAATCTATTATTCCAATATAGTATCATTATTTTCCTCCAATGTTACTCACTATATTATATGAAATCATTTAGTTTTGAGTTAAAAATAAACTTGCAAAAATGATTAAATTTTTTTGACAAAATAACAAAAACTAGTTGACAAAGCATTTCGGTTGTCATATAATAGTCGTGTTATTCCTCAATAGCTCAATGGTGGAGCAACCGGCTGTTAACCGGTAGGTTGTAGGTTCGAGCCCTACTTGAGGAGCCAAAAAATTGCACAGTCACATGACTGTGCTTTTTTGTTTCCTCAAGCAGTTTTGCAAGTTTCACTTGCATGTGCCCCAAAATTGGGCACATTTCGAACCATGTAGGCGGAGTTTTTCCCGCGTGCAAGCACACTCACTCCGCCAAATACAGCCTAAAGCTGTATTGACGAGTCCTACTTAGATAAAGTCAAAAAATGACAAGAAATTAATTCTTGCCATAAAGAGTAGCGATTAAATAATGCTACTTGTCGATGCATATAAATGTTACCACTTATATGTTTGATACTTATATCATATATATTTCAATAAAAATTGTCAATACAAATCACTAATATAGATTATGCCTATTATCTAAATTCTCACCTATCCACTAATCAGTTGAAAAATACAAAAAATTGTGATATAATATTCATATATATTAGGAGTTTTTTATGATAGAACACTCAGACGGAACATTTCAAGATAGATACAAAAAATATTTTCAAGACTTACAAGACCGAACAGAGTCTTACAAAATGTTAAACTATTCGCTTCAACAAAAAGCCAAAAATGCATTTGGTGAAAATATATTTTCAAACCCAGAACTCCCTGCAGACTTTGATTTAAATAGTCTAGACGGCAAGTTCTTTGAAGCAAGGCAATATATTGATTATTCAATGCCCTACTCGGATAGAATGTTTCAAGAATTTATTGATATGAAAAAAACACCTGTCAATAGTTTGTTTACATACAACACCGATAATGGCAAAATTGTAAGCGGTGCTTATCTTATTGGAAAATCCAAGTACGATAAGCCTGTGCTTTTTGCTTTGTCAGTCGTTAGGGATCGCAAGGACAAAAACCACTTTACAATCAACCTACAAGTCTCACCTCAAGGCAAGACATGGGTTGACCTTGTCAGGCTTGACAATAATGACAGCAAGCACCTTAATTATATCGTTAACAACAAACTAGTAGCCTCGGAGGAAGATTTGCTTCCAGCACCTACTCCACATATTCACAAAAATTGTGAGATGGCACAAGTTCTTTTCCACGATAATCTTACTCACACTCCTTGCAAACATCTCCCACATTTGGATGCGTATCTTGATAGTCCTAGCATGCTCAAGGAATCACTAGACTACTTTATTAAATATACTGGTCTTAATATTGACTATGATCACAATCTCGGAAACGACCTCAATTTTGACTTTAATCATCCACTCTTTACATACAGTTCATTAGAATATATGGACAAGCCAAATACAAGCAAGGTTTTATAGGAGAACATTATGGAAATATCTTGCACACTTACAAAAGAAGCTTACACTAATTACTACTATTTTTTACAAAAAAAGACCATTAAGCTTTTTAGAATACTCGGTATAATTTTCCTAGTTGGAATTGCCCTCATCACTGTAGCAATTTTCACTCAAAATACAAGCAAACAAGAGATTGTTGAGGACTTAGAAATTCAAATAGGATTAGCTATAGTTTTTGGACTACTAGGTCTTTATATGATATTCGGCTACAAACCACTGACTATTAAACTCGCCCAAAAACTATATGAGTCTAGCGTTTATATGAGTTGCGAACCTATTGTTACTTTTCAGTTTAACGAAAACAACTACAAAGTTCTTACAACTAGCAAATATGGCATTGAGGACTGTACATATTCATACGAGCTAATACAGAGAGTAATTGAAACAGATACATCACTATATATAATGATTGCAACCAATCAGGCACAGATTCTTACAAAAAATGAAGATACTGACCTTATAAACAAAATTACAACGCATCTTAGATCCAAACTCGGAACTAAATATGCGTTGCAATTAAGCAAAAAATAACAAAATTCAAAACGCCTTCTTAATTTCTTTGATGGCGTTTTTTTCTAGCCTACTTACTTGCGCCTGCGAAATTCCAATTTCCTCAGATACTTCCATTTGTGTTTTGCCAATATAATATCTTAGCATCACAATTTCTTTTTCCCTTTCGCCAAGTTTGGACAGTGCATCTTTGAGGTTGAGATTTTCAATCCATTTCTCTTCGGAATCTTTGCTGTCGCTAACTTGATCCATAAGATAAATTGTATCATCTCCGTCATTATACACAGGATCACAAAGACTCATAGGTTCACTTATAGCTTCAAGAGCAATGGCCACCTCAGACACTGCAATTCCCAAGTGTTCTGCGACCAAATCCACGCTTGGCTCTTCGCTATTGTTTTTGATAAGTTCCTCTCTAGCCTTGAGAACTTTGTATGCAGTATCTCTAAGACTACGACTAACTCTGACGCTATTATTGTCTCTCAAAAATCTTTTAATTTCACCAATAATCATAGGAACTGCGTAAGTTGAAAACTTTACATTTTGATTAATGTCAAAATTGTCTATTGCTTTCATAAGCCCCACGCAACCAACTTGAAATAAGTCATCAGTACAATTACATCTTGCTCTAAATCTTTGAAGCACACTCAAGACTAGTCGCATATTACATATTGCAAATTCTTCTCTTGCAGATGTGTCGCCAGCCTTAATTTTTAGCATAAGTTCTGCCTGTTGCTTACCACTGAGTTTTGGCAAGTGATTGGTATCCACACCAGTTATAACCACTTTGTTACTATTCATAAAAAACTCCTAACAAAATTTGTTAGGAATATTTTTTCCATTTATGCAAATATTATGCAATTGCAAATAAATTCGACATTATTGTCAAAAAATAGTTAGTTTATGACAATAATATCTGTTATATTGCACAAGTTAAGCAAGTTTTGTTATTTCTTTTTTTATTCTTACAACAATCTTTTTTTCCAATCTACTTATATAACTTTGGCTAATCCCTAAGCTATCTGCTACTTCCTTTTGAGTGAGTTCTTCTCCACCCTGAAGCCCAAATCTTAGCACCATAATCTCTTTTTCTCTTGCTCCAAGTTTATTGATTACTCTCCACAAAATTTGTTTTTCGGTGGACTTTTCCATATCCTCTTGAGGAGAATTATTTTCGCTAGGAAGCAGGTCAAATAACACAAGTTCGTTTCCATCGCCATCGATGTTCAACGGCTCGTCCAAAGACACAACCTGCTTTTGTTTGCTAATTTTTCGCAAATACATAAGGATTTCATTTTCGATACACTTGCTTGCATAAGTTGCAATCTTTATATTCTTGTCCGCATTAAATGAATTTATTGCTTTGATAAGTCCCAGGCTTCCTATGCTTATAAGATCTTCAACATCAACATCCGCAGAAGGAAACTTTTTGGCAACATATACAACAAGCCTCAAGTTATGTTCAATTAGTTTTTGTTTTGCAATTTCACATTCTGGAGTCGACAGCATATCTATATAATACTTTTCGTCATCTTCACTCAAGATTTCCGGCAGAGACTCGCCACTACTTAGGTACATTAGTATATCATTATTGTAACCATAAAACTTTTGCCAAATACTCTTGATCTTAGATATAAGAACTTTCAAATTTAATTTCATACCACTTCCCCAATTAATTTAGAATTTATTATACAGTCAAAGTTATCAAAGTTTTTGAGAGCAACCGCCACAATAGAATTATCAAAAACCTTGTTATCAATAATTATCTTGTCAACCTTAAATGTCAAATACTTGCACGCTCTCTCAAGCGATTTTATTTCTATGTAACTGGCATCCTTCAATTTGTTTTGGTCTATAGTTCTAAATAACAATTTGTTTATGGAGTAATCCTTATGAAGCTTAAAAAACATATCACTAGATATAACATTAACAACTTGTCCATTTCGACTAATCATATTTCCACTGTCCACAAATCCAATCCCACTAGCCTCAATGCCATTGTCAATTATAGTCACTTTGCAAGTCAAATTATTAAGTTTTATTTGGCTACTGAGCTTGATTATAATCTTTTTGAGTAACCACCCACCAAGGCACATTATCACCAAAAATACACTTATTGGCAGTTCAAAATTATATAGCATTACGCCCGAGATAGTATATTCAATCTGACATATATTTAGAACTGCAATTAGCACTCCTCCAAACAAAAATGTGTACAAATAAAGTAGCCCCAGATTAAAAAAGTATTTTTTGAACTTAGTGTATTTTTGCAAGACCAAAACCATAAGGCAAGATGTCAGAATTTTATAAATAATAACAAGTATTTTGAGTTTGTATATAAATGGCAAAAAAATTGCAGATATAACTCCAATTAGAGTTGCACATATTTTGCGTTTCAAGCCAAACTTTGACTTAATTGAGACTTCAATGAGACTTAAAAGCAAATAATCAATGACCAGATTGTCAATTAAAACATATTCAATATATAATGTCATCTATATTTCTCCTAACTATTTTTGTCATGTTGACACCATCAAAACAACAATCTATAATTGTATTTAATATTTTAGCAAGTGTAAGACGATTGTCCCAAAATATTTCTGTGGAGAAATTTTGCACAAAAAAAAGAATAAACACTATTTTTTGTTTATTCTTTTTTTGTGATTAAAATCTATTTTTTAGTTTCTTTATAAACGAAGGAATATCATTGTCAGATACTTCAACTCGACTAGTTGGTATGTCATGTTTAGGTTGATCTAACATCTCGCTCGCAACTGTATTTTCACTTTCAACTGGAGTCTCATCAGTGTGAGTTACAATAGTTCTTTTAACTTCCTGTTTCATTTCGTCAGTAGCAGTTCCGCCACTAAATCCAGTAGCTATTACCGTTATCTCAACCTCATCATCCATCTTAGGATCAATTCCACTACCAAATATAATGTTACAAGAAGGATCAACAACTTCCTTAACCAAATCAGCCGACTCATAAACTTCGTCCAAAGTCAAGTTTGGCGAGCCTTTGATATTAAGAATAATACCTGTAGCACCCTCAATTGTTGTTTCAAGAAGTGGACTTGATACAGCTTGTCTAACAGCTTCAATAGTCCTATTTTCGCCCTTGCCACGGCCAAGTCCCATATGTGCAAGACCTTTGTTTTTCATAATAGCCTTAACATCGGCAAAGTCAAGATTTATAAGACTTGATGTTACAATCAAATCAGATATTCCTTGTATGCCTTGTCTAAGAACATCATCAGCTGTCTTAAAAGCTTCGATAATAGGTGTATTTTTTGGAACAATTGTAAGCAACTTGTCGTTTGGAATAACAACTAGAGTATCTACAACATTTTTGAGCTCCTTAATACCATTCTCAGCATTTTCCATTCTCTTTTTGCCTTCAAATCTAAATGGTTTAGTTACAACAGCAATTGTCAAAATCCCCATTTCTTTGGCTATACTTGCAACAACTGGTGCAGCACCAGTTCCTGTTCCACCGCCCATACCTGCAGTAACAAACACAAGATCTGTATCCTTGAGAATTTCCTCGATTAATTCTTTGCTCTCATCAGCTGCTTTTCTTCCAACTTCGGGATCAGCACCAGCACCAAGTCCTCTAGTTAATTTTTCGCCAATTTGGAGTCTGCTTGGAGCTTTGCTCATAAGCAACGCTTGTTTATCCGTATTAATCGCAACAAAAGACGCACTAGTAATTCCAGCGTAAATCATTCGGTTAACGGCATTGTTTCCGCCACCACCTATTCCTATTACTTTAATTTTACAAATCGGAGTATTTTCATCCAAATCGTCAGTGATATTTTCCTCAAATAGTTCCATAACTTCTCCTTATTTATACATGTTTATTGCCATGCCTAGCAAACTTATTGAGCTAGACAAATCTGGTCTAGCATATAGCATTGCATTAGGCTTAATCATTTCAATTGGTCTATCGTATTCTTTTCGCAAATAATCGGTTATTCCCTCAAAGAAATTTAGTCCACCACCAGTAAAGTATAGCGGTATATAACTTGGAAGTTCCATTTTAAACTCAAACAGACACTTTTTGATAAGTTCAGTTATTTTGTCAAGCCTTGCAAGGATAATTTCATTAACATTTTTTATCCCAAACTTTTTGCCGTTCTGCAACTCATAAAAGTCCATTCCAACGGATTTTAGAGTGGTTATTGCTTGAGTTTTGAGTTCCTCCGCTTCATCGTAAGAAATTTCCAAAATTCTAGACAAATCCGCAGTAATGTATCCTCCACCCATCGAAAAACATTTAAGTTCTTTTAGCCCATCACCAAGCACTTGACATACACTTGTAGAGATAAATCCACAATCAATAAGTATTGCACCCTCATTTCGTTTGTGTTCTGGCAATAGTCCAACCGCTTCAGATAGTGTGTTAGACAAAAAATCATAGTTTTTGACGCCTAAGCTATCAAGGATTGAGCCGATTTGCATCTTAAAGTTGTTTTCAACCATAACATAACTTGTAACCGCTTGAATTTTGGTTGCAAATTGCCCTATAGGCTCGTTAGTTCTGTTATCTTCGTTCAAAATAAAGTACATTGGAGATTTATTAATAATCGAATGTGTTGTGTAAGAATTAATCTCGTCGTCACAATCAAAGAGTTCGTTTATAATTTTGCTTGTAATTTTGACTTTTTTAGCAAAATTTTTGACCAAAGTTTTTTCGGTTACAAAACAAAACTCCGCAGGAACTCCGACAAACAAAGTCCCAACTTTGCATTGTAACTCTTTTTCAGTGGAATTTATCGCTTGCATAATCTGGTTTTTGAGATTATTTGGCTCAATAAATTCACCGCTACTATATCCGTCATAATCAATATCTACAGAGGATAGCAACTTAAAACTTTTATTAACTTCTTCCTTGCCAGTAAGCATTGTAATTTTGGATGAGCCAAAATCAATAACTGACACAATATCCTTAAAAATTTTCATAAATCTCTTCCATTTACAAAAATATTATATTTTAATTGTCTTTTTATGTCAAATCAATTATCTCAATCAATCCAAAATATTTTACTGACCAATTTCAGTATATTTAGCCCAAATTTTTTCATCTTTGACACTTTCCCAAACTTCAATCTCGCCAGTTACAACACCCTCTTGATGAAAATAATTGTATCTCTCGAGTGCCAACAAAAACTTGTCAGTCATGTGAGTCATGGCATCTTTGAGCACAATCGAAATTCCATTTCGAGTCTTGAAATAAAGTTCAATATTGTCTCCCCTATTTGTAATATCAAGAGACAAAAATACGCCTTTGCTGGTGGTTGGAACATAGTTGGATTCTCTCAAAGATTTGGATGTTTGACAGATTACATCAACTATTGTCTCATTGTCAATAGCTTGTCCGGGGATGTAATCATTTTCGTTAATTGCGACCGAATTAAGCGTTATTCTGATAGGTTTTGCACCCAAATCTGAGCCAGCAAAAATACTGCTGTTGCTAAGTTGCAAAACTTTGCCAAGCTCATCCACAACAGCATATTTGTTGTCTTCAAGTTTGATTGCAAACATACTTTCCCTTTCGGCACTATGAATAACTAGTTTGTTAGGAAACTTAGTCTCAATGCTTACAACACGCAAATATGGGTATTTCTTTTCAAGGCTACTTGCAATCTTGCTTTTTTTAATAAGGAAAATACTTTCACCTTTGTTTATATCCTCAACCATTGTATAATCCTTGATATCCTCAAGGTTATACTTAGTTGTTAGCCAGTTGATGCTAATAGTTTGCAAAGTAAAAAGAGTACTATTTAGTATAACTAGTACTGTTAAAAACGCCAAAACTATAAGAATTCCAATTAATTTTTTGTTTTTCATAATACTCTTTTTGTCTTAATTTAGTTACCCATATTTTAGCAAATCATTTTTGTTTTTACAATCAAAATAAAGTTATTAATCTCTAATTCTTTGGATTTCTGCATTCAATTTACAAAAATCCTCTTCAATTGACAAGTATCCTCTATCTATGTGGTATATATCCTCAACTGTTGTATAACCGTCTGCCACAAGACCAGCAAGAACTAGCCCTGCTCCACCTCTAAGATCAGATGCCACAACATTTGCTCCATACAATCTCTCTACGCCATTTATAATTGCCATTCGATCTTTTATAGTTATATCCGCACCCATTCTCAAAAGTTCGTTGCAAATCTTAAATCTACTCTCGTACAAATTTTCAACTACAACGCTCGTTCCTTTTGTTATAGTTTGCATTGCAAGAATTTGGTTTTGCAAATCTGTTGGAAATCCCGGATAAGGTTGGGTTTCAATACTTGGAATACTCTTTAGTTTTCCGTTAGACTTAATCTCTATATCTTTCCCCAAATCCTCAACAATCGCCCCTGATTGCTTAAGTTTTTGAATTAACGCCTGATTATATTTTTTCTCACAACCTTTGAGCAAAATATTTCCACCACACATTGCACAAGCAATAAGATATGTTCCAGCAACAATTCTGTCATGAATTGGCTGATACTCGCAATCCTTGAAACTTTCGACACCAGTTATTACAATAGTGCTACTGCCAGCCCCAGACACCTTGCAACCAATAGAATTCAAAAAATTCTGCAAATCCTCAATTTCTGGCTCTCTTGCACAATTATATATAGTAGTCACACCTTTGAGTCTTACACTTGCCATCATCAAGTTTTCGGTAGTTCCAACAGACGGAAAATCTAGATGGACCTCGCCCGCACTCATATTTTTGCCGTCGCAAATTATATATCCATGCTTTTCTTCAATTTTAACTCCCAGAGCTTCTAGCCCCTTAATATGTAAATTAATTGGTCTGTTGCCAATGTTACACCCGCCTGGATATGCTATTTTTGCATTGCCAAATCTACTAAGAAGTGGTCCTAACAAAAATACACTCGAACGAACTTTTTTGGTGTACTCGTCTTTGACTACATGGGCATAAGCATGCTTTGGACTAAGTATTAGAGTATCTCCCTCAAACTTTGCCTCAACTCCCAAGCTTTCCAAAATTTTGACCATGTACATAACATCCGAAAATTTTGCAACTTTTTTGAGTATAACATTTTTGTCACTGATTATGCTTCCGGCTAGTATCGGAAGCAATGCATTTTTGGCAGTAACAATATCCAATTCACCGCCAAGTTTTCTACCACCTTTTATAAATAAAGTTTCCATTTTATCCCCTATTTGCAATCTATGTATTGTTGTCCTATTTGCATTGCTCACCAAGGCTCAAAATCTTAAACATTGCCCCATTAATCAACGACTTACATAAATCCAAGCAATTTTTTATTTGTAACTGCTCAAAATTTTTCAGTCCACAAAATCCAAATTTGGTCAACCAACAACAAAAATAAAACAACCAAGTGATGGTTTATACACACATTCACTCTGTTATATATTACACAAAAATCTTAATTTGTGTTAAAAATAGCTTTTTTAATTTCAGACGATAAAATCGTATATATTATATGCTTTCCCCCAAATTTTTGTTAAAAAAAAACTACAAGCCAAAACTATCCAAATTTTGCTTGTAGTTTATATTTTTAGTCTTGTTTGTAACCAACATTAGATTGTTTTGATGGGTCAAATGAAAAATTACATATTGATGCAACCAATCCATAAATTCCAAATGTAAGCATTGGCCAAAAGAAATACGCCCATGTTCTTGACTTCCAACCGTTTGGTTTTAGACTAGTGTGATTAATTATAAGACTACCAATCCATCCCAAAAAGAATGTCAACAAAAATCTCGCTAAATTATTATTATCCTTCATATATTTTCTCCTTTGTTATTATTTTCCACCTTATTCCAAGTATATCAGAACAAAATGTTCCAAGTCAACATATTTTGAACAATTTGTTCTAAAATAATAATATGATTAAATTTCCAGAAAGACTTAGAGAACTGCGAATAGAAAAAAATATGTCAAGAAAAGACTTGGCAGACCTTTTGTATGTAAATCTTAGAACAATTAGCTACTGGGAATTAGGACAAAGAGAGTGTAACCTAGAGCAACTAGCAAACATAGCCCAAATTTTCGGAGT
>JAEDFU010000026.1 GCA_016297915.1 Clostridia bacterium
TTTTTTGGTGCAGACGGAAGACTCGTCAATATGAGCGAGGCGAATATTTGTCGGAGCTGGAGTGCTAGCACTCCAAAAAAAGCGACGACTACTGAGTTCGAAAGATAGCATGCGCTATCTAAAAGCTGAAAGGCTTTTGTCTCTTAGGGTGAAACAAAAAAGCAAGTCACAAGGACTTGCAATTTTTTGGTGCACCCTAAGAGACTCGAACTCCCAACCTTTGGTTCCGTAGACCAACGCTCTATCCAATTGAGCTAAGAGTGCATATTTATTTAACACTCATATATTCTAGCCTACGCTGGGATTTTTGTCAATAACTTTTTGGTAATTTGCAAAACTGTTTTGAATGTGTGAATTTTGTTAGTCCAAAGTTTGTTTATGCAATTAAACCATGCTCAAAGAGTGAGCGTGCTCAATTGCATGATAAACTCTCTCGCCTATATCGCAATTGTCGTCTATGTCTAGTTGTGGGATTATTCCCTCAATGTGCATCTCTCTGATTGCCATATTTACAATAGCAGAGATATTTGCATCATCTGGTCTAACATGTCTTTTGACAATATGTGCATGAGGGGAGTTTAATTTGTTGACTTTTTCGGTGTATGTAAGTTTGGGATCATCCAAAATTTGTTCAAAGTAGTCCTGGCTTGCAATGTGAAAGTGCAAGTCGTCTCTTTCAACCAATTCTCCGTTGATGTTTAAGTGTTCGTTTCCGTTTTCACCATGATAACAAACACGCTCAAGCATTATAGCGTTGTCCATTGTTCCGTTTGGCAAATACATAAGACTAGCGGATTTTCCTGTTTGTCCCGGAGTCAAAACATTGAGTGCAAACATGTGAGGCTTGCCGTTTATCATCGAAACAAGAAAGAATACACCTTTGTTTATAAAGTCCAAATTACTTTTTTCGTAGAATTCGGTGTAAGTATCGTCGCCATTATCCTCGGCTTCGTAGTAGTCAATAGGAATGTCTTTGCCAAGTTCGTTTGCTATAAAGTCATCATTTGGGCAAATTTCTTGTTTTTTTTGGCTTGTATTTGGATACTTGTTGAATACTTGAAACAAGATATTTTGGTGCATGCAAAAGCTCATCTATGGTTTCTTGAGTAAGCAAAAAGTCCGCGCTGGTCTGCATCATCTTAATTGGCTCAACAAAGACAATCTCACCATTTTGCTTGTTTCGAAACTGAATATTATTTCCGCAATACTCACCGACGCTAAAGTTTCCAAGCATCTTGCTTGTATGAAAAGTCGGATTGTGCATGCATGTATAGTCTAAATTTTGTTTGGATATTGTGTGTAACATAAATACCTCCAAATATCTTAATATTCTAATTATACCACAAATAAACCTATATTTCTAGACTTTATTTAAAATTATATCAAAATAATTGAGTAATTCCTGTTTGGAGCAAGGATTGTCTGATTGTAGCCAACAAAGTCCCAAATTGGTTATTCCGCCAGCCAAAAAGTCTATAAGTACAGTGTTAGGAATTTTGAAGTCATCTTTGTATTGATTTTTGCCAGTTAAATATCTTATACTGCGATTAATTGTGTTAAGTAACAAACCCATTATCTTATCTTTGCTGTTTTTGTTAATAATAAGCAAAAACTTTTGCCTATTGTCCGAGACAAAGTCTATTGCTTTGGATATTAGCGACAGGTACATCTCTTTGGGGGTGGAGTATTTCTCCTTTTCGATAGTCGCATTAAACATCTCCTCTTGAATTTGGTCAATTGCGTATGTAAGCAAATGCTCCTTGTCCTCAAAGTGATTATAAAATGTCGCTCTATGAACCATTGCTTTTTTGCAGATGTCTATTACTGTAATCTTTTCAAACGGCATTGTCTCCAAAAGCTCAAAAAAAGATTTGCATAGTAACATCCTTGTTCGTACAATTCTCAAGTCCTCAGTATATGCGTTGTTCATAAATTCTCCTTTTAGACAATATTGCCTTTGCTCCTAATTAATGGACACATGTCAAATAGTGTATAATTTTTTTGATTGTTTTTTTCTAAAATGCTATTTCCATTGTAGTTTGTTGTAGGTCGATTGTCAAGCAAACGATAGTTTGCAAAAAATAATAATTTTTTGGGCAAGTTAACCATTAAATTTGACGCATTGTGGACATAAATGATATAATGAAAAAAAATAAGTAGGGGTTTTGGCTTTGTTTAAATTATTAAAAAAAATATTCGGCTTTGTAATTCTTGCAGTCTTGCTGGTTGTATTTTATTTTTTGTGTGTTAAGGGTAAATGAGTCTCAAAGATTTTTTGCAAGAAGAAAAAAAGTATCGCAAAGAACAGCGTGCCGAACAAAAGAAACAAAAAAAACAGCCCCTTACTCGAGGACAAATTGTATACAAGATTGTGTCTATAATATTTGCAATTGCTCTTATTATTGGAGCTTTTTCTTATTCGTGTAGAGCATTGAGTGGCACAAGCAATTGGGGGCAACTAGGTGACTTAAATTCCCAAGTAAAACAAAAATTATCATCAGTGCCAAGTGAAGAGGAAGTTCTTGGAGATAATGTCAAAATCAAAGAGAGTGACCGAAAGGCCTTTGTGGACAAACTACTTGCAGTTGGAATTGATTATGACGGAGAATCCAAACAAGCTCCAACTGGAGACTTTGAACTAACAAGCATAGATATTGGTGCTTATGCTGTCGACTTTAACAAAGAGACTGGAAATAATCAAAAGTTTGAGATATTGTCATACAAGATTTATTTTGGCGGTGAATACTTTTATGAACAAAGCATAGCCAAATTTTACTTGAACAAATACTTTGGCAATACTGATTTGCCGATTATGTATGTAAACTCCGTTTCAATGATTCAAATTCAGTCAGGAAGCCTAAAGATTCTAAGCACCACTAGTACTATAAATAATCTAAATCAAGTCGACAGTGACCAAATAATTGATGCACTCGACAAAAAAACACTTGTTTATAGTTTTGAGAGTTTGGCAAATACTACAATAAATGGCGCTATTAATAGTCTTAGTCTGGTTACAAAAACCAAAATGACACTCGAAGATAACAAGATTAAATTTGTTTTGAGCGAAAAATAATTTGTATTACATTTTGCAAAAACTAAAAATAATGCTAAAATATATCTAAATATAATTAGTAGGAGATAGAATGGAAAGATTGTTGAGCATGTATTCAATGTTTGGAGTTGGATACTTTGTATATTTTGTACTTTGTGCTGGCATTGTTTTGGGACTTGTTTTTGGTCTAAAAAAACTTGAGTCCAAGGCAAGAAAAATTGCACAGATTGTACTTATTTCGTGTATTGGACTTTTTGCTTTGATAGAGTATATATCAAGACTAGTTGCCACCCCAGACACCAAGTTTGGAGACCAAATGCCTCTTGATATGATAGAAGTTTTGGCTGGATTTAGCATTTTTATTTTCTTTGCCAAAAAATCGTCCTGGAAAAAATTTAGTTATTTGATTATCTCGCCTGTGAGTCTATATGCAATTGTTTTTGTTCCAAGCGTTTATGGACAAATGGCTACAATTTCTATTACAATGATAGCTTATTATTTGACATACGCTGTTATGATTGCAAATGGAATTCTTAATATCTTGTGGCTTGACCAGGAACTCGAAAAAAAAGATATCTTGGAAGCAAGCATGACTTTTGTCATAGTTTTGGCTACTGCACATATCTTGAATATTCTATTTAGATTTGCGGTTATTGGAGTTCATGCAAATTACTTGGGAACAATGGGCGAAGAGTATGATTTGCTTATAGGATGGCTATTCAAAATTATTCCAATACAATTCTTGTGTATACTCCCTCTTATCGCTGTGCTCGTTGGAATACAATTCTTGCTTGTCCTTCCGTTTGATTTATACAAGACCAAGAGAGAAGCCAAGGCACAAGTTGAAGAACTTATCGCTCTTGGAAATCTCAAAGCACAGGCTGAGTATCGCAAAAAGCACTCCAAAGGCAAATCACAGATTTTGGTTCGTAGCGAGACCAAAGCATCTCCAACAAAATCCAAAGATGTTAGCCAAAAGAGCAGTGATGAGGGTTTTGTTCAAACAACCAAACAAGTCAAAGTTAATAATGACAAAGATAATTAAAAACTGGCAACAGCCAGTTTTTTTTGATTGATATCTTATATAGTTTCCTTTTTATTTTTTCTTCTAATAATCGGACTTGTATCATAGAATATACTATGAAAGTTATATTTATGATTGTAATGGTTTTGGGATGCTTTTTTGGAGCAGGACTGACTAGTGGCAAGGAGATAGCAACTTATTTTAGTGTATTTGGCAAATACTCTAATTTGGGTGTTGTTTTGGCTACTGCTTGTATGTTTGGTCTTATGTATTTATTTTTTAGATTGTCCACAAAAACCAATACTTTTGACAAATTTGTCAATCTTTATTTTGGCAAGGCAGGAGTTCTTATCAATTGGCTTTTTGCAGTGTGTCTGTTTGTGCTTACATCATCAATGTTTGCAGGAAGTTTGGTTATTGCCAAAACTATAAGTATAAATTCATTTGTATTTGCACTAGTCACAGGGCTTTGTTGCTATTTGGTTGTTGTTGGAAATGTTGGTGTTATCCAAAAAATTAGTCTCTTGCTTGTGCCTATAATGATAATAGTAATGCTTTTTGTTTGTGGAGTTCCGCACTCGTTGCAGTTGACACTTGGCGAGCCTATATTAAGCGTTATTAGTAGCACTAATTATGTGTTTATGAACATTGTAACCCTAGGGCTATTTATTTTGGAAACAGGACATAGTTATTCTCGAAAACAAGCTTTGATTATATCTATTGTATGTAGCCTTTTGATAGGAATTATCTTGTATGTTGCAAACAATGCTATTATATTTAATCATGTCGAAAATTCGTCTATGCCACTTTTGACGCTCGCTAGCACCAAGGGCTTTGAGATTTGGGTAGTGTCTGCGATAACGATTTGGATTGGACTTTTTACAACGATTATTTCTTGCGTTTTCGTTCTTGGTAATTTTGTCAATAATTATGTTTCAAATTACAAAGTCACAATTGTAATGATAATTCTACTTGCTATGCTATGTAGTAATTTTGGATTTGATTTTATCGTCGGTCATGTTTATTGGATAATTGGATTTGTTGGACTTTTTGTTGTATTCAAAGTTCTATTTGATACGCTAAAAGAAAGACGAAAAGCAAAAAAAGTCTTGACATGATTAAATCATGCCAAGACAGGTTAACAATTTGTTTAGTTATTTAGTTTGTTGCTGACCTTTTTTTCAATATATGCTACAACAAAATACATAACAGCAGCAAGCGCACAAAGAATTATTGTACTTGCCATAACTAAGTCAAGATTAAATATTTGACTGCCGTAGATAATAAGGTATCCAAGTCCAGCTTTGCTCACCAAATACTCACCCATGATAGTTCCAACCCAAGTAAGACCTACATTTATTTTGAGTAGACTTATAAATTCAGGCAAACTCCCAGGTAGTATTAATTTTGTAAGTATTTGAAACTTATTTGCATTCATGCTTTTGAGTAACATTATTTTGCTTGGGTCAATTTGCCTAAATGCATTGAGCATAGAGATAATCGTTATAATAATCATAATCAAAATATCCATGGTTACAATAGACGATGTTCCCACGCCCACCCAAATGATAATTATTGGGCCTAAGGCTATTTTTGGTAGTGAGTTGAGTACAACAATGTATGGTTCCAAAATCTTTCGAATAGTGTCATTGCTCCAGAGTATTATTGCAATCAAAGTTCCACCCAAAGTCGCTATCAAAAAGCCTAGTACAGCCTCATAAAGTGTTGTAAAGATGTGATAAAACAAATCTCCAGACAAGTATAGTGAGTAGGTGGTCTTGACAATTCTTGACGGACTCGACATTATAAAAGTATCAATAAGTCCAAGTTGAGCAAATAACTCCCATAGCCCAAAGATAAGTACAAGTATTCCAAGTTGTATGGCTAGTATAGTTGCTTTCTTTAGTTTTTTTGCTTTTAAGTATTTTTTGTATTCTTTAGATTGTATTGTCATTGCAGTTCTTTCCAAATTTCATCAAAGTACTCCTTTGCCTCAATGCTTTCACGCTTGAGTAGTGGGGAGTCGTAGTTTTTTAGGTCAACATTCAAAATCTTTTTGACGGTGGCAGGGCGAGCGGACAAAATAATTATTTTGTCGCTAAGAGAGATTGCCTCGCTAATATCGTGAGTAACAAGTATGGCTGTGACATTCTCTTGTTTGATTATCTTGTATACATCGTCACATACGCTCAGTCTAGTCTGATAATCAAGTGCGCTGAATGCCTCGTCAAGAAGTAGTATTTGAGGTCTTAAGGCAAGCGTTCTAATAAGTGCTACTCTTTGCCTCATACCTCCAGATAATTGTTTGGGATATTTGTTTCTAAAATCCCAAAGATTATATTTTTTGAGCAAACTATTGACATACTCCATGTTTTCTTTGGTTTTTTTGCCTTGTAATTCTAGTCCTAGATAAACATTTCCAAGTATAGTTCGCCATTCAAACAAATTGTCTTTTTGAAACATGTATCCCACAAAACTAGAGTCGTTTTCGTTGCTAAATGTAACTTTTCCTTTTGTTGGGGATATAAGTCCACTAATTAGAGATAAGATTGTCGTCTTGCCACAACCCGAAGGTCCGACAATGCTTACAAAATCTCCATGATCAACGGCAAAATTCAAATCTTTGAGTGCTTCGGTTTCGCCATTTTCGCTAAAGTAAGTAAGCCCAACATTTTCTAAATTTAGAACTTGCATCTTAATTCTCCTAAACAAGTTTAAGACAATAACAAGTATTGCCTTATCTCATTATATTTTGACTTTTGTTTTTTTGTGATTTAGTTGGGTGTCAAAATAATTTTGATATGCAAAAAAGACCTAGAAAAATTTTTTTAATTATTCTAAGTCTTTTTTTAGATTAGTTTTTATTTTTTAACTAAACGCTTTCACTCAAAACAGCTAGTGCGTAAGAATTGTTTACAACTGATGCAAAAGGCACAGTTTCAGTTATGCTTCCGGCGTTTTTCATAACTTTAATTAAGTTATTATATGCAACCTCGGTCATAACAGGTGTACTGTTCCAGCTGTCAATTGCAATATATTTTTGGATACTATTTTTGATAGACTCTTTGCTCGTTCCTGTAAATGATGGGCTAAGAGCGTCAACGATATCATCAATTTGTGCACTCATAAGATAGTTGTAGCCTTTCATTATAGCTCTTAGGAAGTTTTTGATAGTATCTGTGTTTTTGTTGATATAACTAGTATTTGCAGTAAATGCAGTATAAGGGATTTCGCCAGTCTCAGCACCAACACTTGCCAAAATATAGCCTCTGCCAGTTTCGGCAATAGCGCTAGCGGCAGGCTCAAAAGCTGTAACAAAGTCTCCAGTTCCGCCAATAAATGCACTAGTCAGATTGTCAAAAGCAACATCGTAGTTAATGGTGCAGTTTTGAACATTATTGCTTTCTATGGCGTATTCCAAAGTCATTGCAGGAACTCCGCCTCGTCTGCCTCCAAGAATTTCTTTGTTGTCAAGCATAGACCAACTGAAGTTGTCTGTCGCCTCTCTACCTATAATAAATGAACCATCACGCTTAGTCAATTGTCCAAATACAACAGGCATATCTTTTTTGCCTTGTTTGGCAACATAAATTGTTGCCTCAGGTCCCATGAGGGCTATATCTGCCGAATTACTAGTAAGTGCTGACATACATTTGTCTGCACCACCACCATTTGTAAGTTCTATTTTGATATCGTAATCCTCAAAGTATCCTTTGTTGATGGCAATGTAAAGTGGTGCATAGAATATACTATGAGTAACTTCGCAAAGCCTAATTGTGTTTGAGTCCTTGTTGCAACTACATCCTACAAAACAAAAAGGCATTGCAAAAAGAATACAAAATAATGCAATAAAAAATTTCTTCATATCTTTCCTCCAATTTTTTGCATTACCTTAGTATATTCTTTTAATATTTTTTTTGTTAGTTTGGAGTATTTGTCTTGCTTCAAAACCTTATTTGTTTGCCAAACTAAAGGAGATATTCTTTAAGTTTTTGTAATATCTAAGATATAGTTTTTTCTTGTAAACTTACTAAATCCCAAAAATAATTTGTAATTTTTGAAACTTTTAAGCAAATTAATACTTGTATTTTTGAATTTTTTTTGTTATACTTACTATGAAATTGGGAATTTTTAGGTTTGCTTTCAAACTAAGTTTGTCAAGAGTCTAATGGCTTTTGGTCAAAGTTGTTTCTGATTTAGGGAGAAAATTTATGAATACAATGCTTAATGTTTTTCAAACTTTTGGACAAAATTTTGTAAGAAGAATGCAAATGCCGTCAATAATTGTGGCACTTGTATTTGCAATAATTGGTGTGTCTCTAGCAGTTCTTGGTAGGCGTGTTGCAAGAATGGTGCGTAAGTCTAATAATATAGAGGACAACGACTCAGTTCTTATTACATTCAAGGCCATTGGACTTGTTTGCCTATTTATATCTGTTTTGATAGTTGTATTTAGAGGAATATAATAAAAAATGAACATGTAAAGACAAAAACATGTTCATTTTTTTAATATTTAGCTAGCTAAATATTAATTAGGAAAATTTCTTCCAACTAATTCGTCAAGGCTAATTTCAAATATATCCGCTAGTTTAATAAGTATCTCAATGTCAGGTACAGAATAGCCGTTTTCGTAGTTGCTGACCAAACTTTTTTTGCCATTTAGTTTACTTGCCAATTGTTCTTGGGTCATATTCATGGATTTTCTATAAAATCTAATGTTTTGGGATAATTCCATTTTTACCTTCCAAGTTTTTTATTTGACCTGTTGCTATATTTAAGCCACAATTATCTTTTGATAATCATTGACAATTGTACAAGATACTTGTATAATAGTTTAAAAAGTACAAGCAAATTGTACTTGCATTAAGGAGAATAAAAATGAAAAACAAAGGCAAAAAATTACTAGCAGGATTAGGAATAGGATTGGCACTTACAGGTGCAACAATGCTTACAGGATGTACATCAGACATTACATTTAATCAAAAGGATTTGGACAATGCAATAAACAATGTGAATTCCTATCTAACAAACAAACAAAATAACGATAGCGAATATGTAAGAAACACTCTAAACGAACTACTAATAAATGCAATGAATGATTCAGTAGGGGTTAAAAATATTTCTTATACATCAACTTCCGTAAGATATGATTATGGCATAAAAACAGCTCAAGCAAAGTATACTTACAAGAGAAATGTAGAAGACAATGTATGTAAATCGTACTTAAAATCTGAGGGAAACGGAATTAGAAATGGTACAACTTATGTGGAATTAACTACCAAATCTGCAAACGATGTAATTTCGTTTGAACTTGAGAATTATCAAATAGATGATGAAGGCGTTAAGACATACACAAAAACTGCAGAGCCTACTGAAATGGAAAATCTTATGATTACTGCTGATTATGATGATTATGTTGGGGTTTATTCTTCGATTATTGC
>JAEDFU010000001.1 GCA_016297915.1 Clostridia bacterium
TGCCGCCGCTCCCGCATATTAAGTTTTGGTCGCCTTGGCAAGTCAACGCTCTACCGCGCTGTTCTGCCGCCGCTCCCGCATATTAAGTTTTGGTCGCCTTGGCAAGTCAACGCTCTACCACGCTGTTCTGCCGCCGCTCCCGCAATATAAATTGTTTTCGACACTAATCTAGTTAATATCAATCATACAAGATACCAAGTTAAATTAAAAAATAAAATGGTGGGAGTTATAGGGCTCGAACCTATGACCTCCTGCTTGTAAGGCAGATGCTCTCCCAGCTGAGCTAAACTCCCACACTGTCCTTGTATCAAGTACTTTATTAATATACCAAATATAAAAAAAAATTGCAACACTTTTTTGATATTTTTTTAAAAAATTTTTGTGCAATTTTTTGTTTTGTTTCAACGCTTTACAATTTGGTTTGCATTAATCTTGATTTTTACTTTTTTAAATTCTCAATATATTCTTTAATATTTTGTAATTCTCATAAGGATTCGTGATATGACTAAAGTTAAAAGCATTGCTCTGACCATTAAAACCCTAACACAAAGCCAGATAAAACTTTTGTAACTCATGCCTATAATTGTGTAATTATTTTATTATAATAAGTAAAAAACACTTCAAATTATTTTGATTGTGTAATTTTTTTGCGAAAAAGTATCTACAATAACAAAATAATTTGAAGTGAAAATTATAACCTATTAGTTACAATTTTTGATTCTAGAAGTCTTTTTAGCAGTTGTTCTAGATCTTGCATTATCAGTACTTGCCTCAGTCTTTTTTGTTGCTCTTTTTGTAGCACAACCCTTTTTTGAAGTACTATTGCATTTTCTAAGTGCCATAAGTCCACCTCCTATTTTAACAAAGCATTGCTTTGTTATTATATTTTGGCTGACAATTCGACAAAATATTACTTTTCTAGCTATCCAAATTATGTAAAAAAATTCTGCAAAAATGCAGAACTTTTTAGCCATTATATCCCTTTGAAACAATTATTGAATGCAATAGTGAGAATAAATAATAAACAACTACAAATAGTCCAAAAGCCACCAAATAAGCCCAATTAGAGGACTCAAACTTAACATCGTTAACAACAGCAGTACATATCATAAGAATCGAACATATCATTCCATTAACACTTGCACCAAAATGTGTCTTTTTCCATGCTACAGGACTATTTTTGACCCATTTAAAGCCAAAAATTGATTTGCTTTGGAATTTGCGGAATCCTTGATAGTAAGTATAAACCAACATAAACATAGCAATAGGAATAAGTATCAAGCAAGTTACTGGCAATTTGATAGTATCACCCATTGAATAATTTCCAAATTGAATTGCTATCATTGTCCATGTATAAAATGTTGCAACAGCAATTGCTATATATGCAACAATATATCTGTAGCGATGCTCAACTTTCCACTGTTCCTTAAGGTCAATAATTAGTATAATTAAGCACGATATCAACTGCAAACTTGGGAGAATTATCGAAAACCAACGGCTAAACAATTCCATAACTTGAAGATTGTAATCAAACTTGATAGCCACTTGACTATTCAAAAAGAATATACATATAAATACTGCGACAATGTTTATTAGACTAAAAGAAAATAATAATCTTGATCTATTCATAAATTTACCCCAATTAAAAAATAATAATCAAATTATTTATATTGATTCTATTTTATGTTAAAAATCTCAATTTGTCAATACAAAGTACAAAAAATCCCAAATAATGGATAAAAAACGCCAAGCAAAGTTGCTTGGCAATTAATTATTCAATAGAAATTATGTAGTAATAAACAGGTTGTTCACCAGAAATCATATTGATATCGCAATCAGGATATCTTTGTTCAAGCTCCTCGGCAAGAGTATTTGCATCTTCCTCTGCAACATCTTTTCCATAGAACAATGTAATATTTACGCTATCAGGGCTTACTAATTTGTCTATAAGTTGAATAGTAGTATCTTTGACCAAACTTCCCTTTGCAATAATACCCTTGTTATCAAGTCCAATAATATCGCCGGTTTGCAAATCAAAGCCATTAACATGAGTAGTTCTAACCGCATATGTTACAGATGCACTTGTTACAGATTCCTTGGCATTAGTCATTGCTTCGATATTTTCTTCAACAGTGGCATCAGGGTTAAATGCAAGCACAGACGCTACACCCTCTGGAACGGATTTTGTAGGAATTACATGCAAAATCTTTTTTGTCAAAGTCTTGGCTTGTTCTGCAGCCAAAATAATATTTTTGTTATTAGGCAAAACTATAACATTTTTGGCAGGTATTCTGTCTACAGCCTTGGCAATATCCTCAGCTGATGGATTCATAGTTTGTCCACCCTCAATCATATCATCAACAAGCAAATCAGCAAATACATTGGCAATACCTTGTCCAGGTGCAACTGCAACAATACCAATCTCCTTGAGATTTTGTTGTCTTTGAGTTTGAGCACGCTTAAGCTCTCTATTTTGCTCAACCATGTTCTCAATCTTGATATTAATAATCTCACCAAGCTCCAAAGCCGAGCCAAGAGCCAAGTTTGGTTGATTTGTATGCACATGGACTTTGACTAATTCCAAGTCACCAAAACATACAACAGAGTCACCGATATTGCTCAAATTTTCTCTAAATTTCTCAATATCGCTCTCGGTTGTCTTTTTCTTCATGTGAGTAATCATAAACTCAGTACAATATGCAAACTCAATATCAGCAAGATTGTCTAGGTTTACATAAAAGTCATTGTTGTTCATGGCTTGAGTACTGATTAGTTGCTCAATGTTGATATCAAAATCCTCGTCGCCAAGAATAATCTTTTGCATACCCTTAAAGATTATAATAAGTCCTCTACCACCAGCATCTACAACGCCAGCTTTTTTGAGCACAGGCAACATCTCTGGAGTTTGTTGAAGTATAGCTTCGCCGTCATTAAGAATTGCCTCAAAGAATGTCTCAAAGTCAGCATGCTTTTTGCAATTACGCTGAGCTGACTCAGCCATAACTCTTATAACTGTAAGAATTGTACCTTCCTTAGGTGCAGCAACTGCTTTGTATGCAATTGTAGAACCCTCTGCCATTGCCTTAGCAAATAATTTGGTTGTAAGTTCTTTTTCGCAAGTGCCTACAACATTGCTAATACCCTTGAGTATCTGAGATAGAATAACGCCTGAGTTTCCTCTAGCGCCTCTCAAAGCGCCAGTAACAACAGCTCTCGAAATTGATGCAAAATCATTCTCCAAGCAATTGTTAAGTTCCTTAACAACATTATTATAAGTCAAGCTCATATTTGTTCCAGTATCGCCGTCTGGCACTGGAAATACATTTAAAGAGTCAACAAAACCCTTGTTATCATCCAAAATTTTCGCACTGGCAATTATCATTTTGCGAAACATAGTACTGTTTATTGTTTTTAACATAATTTATATATCCCTTTAAAAGTAGTTAGAATTCCACCAAAATTATAGCGGTTTTTAAACTCTAACTCCTACAACATTTATATTTACACTATCAACAATCATTCCAGTAAACTGCTCAACACCATATTTAACTGCACTCTTAAGGTTGTCGGTTACAGTGCCGATAGACACTCCGTACTTCAAGATTGCAAACAAATCAATGTAAATTCTATTACCAACGGTTATAATCTTAATACCCTTGGTAAGTTGGTTTTTGGACTTAACAGAGCCTTGACCAACCAAGTCAACAACGCCATAGCATTCTCTAGCAAGATGTCCAGTTGCACACGCTATTGCTTCGTCATCAATTGTTATATTCCCATACGCATTGCTAGTTTTAACAGCCATAGTTTGTCTCCTTATATTTTTTACTTTTGCAATTACCAAATAATTGTCAAAATATTTTTTTGATAATAAAGAAATTTCAATTCGTCCCCAGTAAGCAAAATCACCAAAATTTCTTCACATATAATTGTACAATATTATATTACATTTGGCAAGAGATTTTGTAAATTTTACGCTCAAAATAAAATAGTTTAAATAAATTTAAAAAAAGTCTTGCCTAAATACAATTTATTTGCTATACTCTATGTGTTTAAAAAGACTTTGGTGTTTTTTTGTGCCTACAAAAATGCACTTGACACATTATTAGTTTATTACAAACGAAACAAAAAATAACCTTGGGGGTGAATTTTACAATGGCAAAAGAATGTTTTATATGTAGTAAGAAAAAAGTGGCTGGAAACCAAGTAAGTCACTCTCATATCGCTACAAAAAGAACTTGGGGCGCAAATCTTCAAAAGAAATCTATTGAAGTTGACGGCAAAATTCAAAACGAATATATTTGCACAAGATGTCTAAAGACTCTTAAAAACGAAGAAAAGTAATTTGTGATTTAATACAAAAAAAGATGTAACCATTGGTGGTTACATTTTTTTTGCTTAATTATTTGCAAATAGATAGTCTATATCTTGCGAGCTAGCATCTACAAACTTATAAACCTGCTTGTCCAAATCAAAACTAGAATTCCCCTTGATAAGCAAATCATAATGGCTGTATGCGTCTCTTAGTTGTTTTTCGCTATTGACTAGCAAAATAGTATGTTCTTGAGTTAGAACATTGGCTAGTCTAAAGTCTGTATTAAAATCTTTATGCGAAAAATCCACACTTATTATTATCTTCATATGTTTACTCAATTTCAGCCAAATACACATTACTTTTGGCTTTTTTTGCGAGCAAGGCAATTACTCACTCAAACTATTTTTGAATATTAATCTAAATAATGGTCTTAATATTTTTGGAAGTTTAAAACAGTATATTTTCATATGTACCCCTTTGAAATGACTTAATTCTTTATATGAAACAATTTGCATTTTGGTGAAAAATCATTCAATGGCGTTTATAGATAATATGTCTAAACTTACAAAACTTTGGCAAAAGTTCTACTTTGCGTAGTGTCTATCAATCTTTTTGAGTAGTTCAGCTTTGTTTTTTGCATTATAAAAAGCAGAACCCATAACCAAAAATCTACCGCCCAAAGAGACAACTTTTTCAAAATTATTTTCGTTTATTCCGCCGTCAACTTCGATAATTATATCTTTGTTTGCAACAAGTTTTCTTGCAACATCAATTTTGTTATACACATCGTCAATAAATTTCTGACCACTTTTGCCCGGCTCAACCGACATAATAAGTAGCAAGTCTATATAATTAGTTAGTCTCTCAACAATCTCAATAGGAGTATTAGGCTTGATTGCAAGCCCCACTAGAATATCTTTGGATTTGAGATACTTAATTGTTTTGAATAGTTCTCGTTCGGACTTTAGTGCCTCATAATGAAAAGTTATAATATTCGGCTTTAGTTCAGCGTATTTTTTGCAAACATCAAATACATTGTAAGCCATCAAGTGAATATCTAATAATATGTTTGAATTATCCCTAACATTCTTAAGGACTTCAAAGTCCAAACACTTATTTGCGACAAACTGTCCGTCCATTACATCTGAGTGTAAGTACTCAACACCCAAGGCTTCGAGTTCTTTGGCGTATTGTAACAAATCTTCTTCCTTGCAAGGATTAGAACTAGGACACACTTTAATCATACTTTTTCTCCCAATTTTCTTTGAGTTTTTTGTATAGTTCTACATATCTACTATATCTATCATAATTTATTTTTTGAGCCTCAACAGCACTAATGACACCACAATCTCTACCCTCGCCAACATGAGAGCAATCAAGATATCTACAATCATCCAAATAATTATCAAACTCAGGATAAAATGCGGACAATTCTCTATAGTCGAGATTGAGTTCCAGATTGCTAAACCCCGGAGTGTCAGCAATACAAATATCATTTGAAACAAATATTTGATTGACTCTAGTTGTGTGTTTTCCCCTCTCTATCTTGGCACTTAGTCCTTGAGTCTCCAGTTGTGCACTTGGAATCAGTGCGTTTATAAGTGACGACTTGCCAACAGCAGATTGTCCACAAACAGCACAAACCGAATTTTTGATATAGTTTTCAAGTTCTTTTATTCCAATACTTTGAGTAGCACTTATCAAAAATACCTTAAGATGCAAGTATTGATCCATAATTGTTTTGACAAAGCCTGCATCAGATAAGTCACTTTTGTTAATTACGATAATAGGCTCAATACCCAAAATCTGGGCATAAATTATAAGTTTGTCCACAAGTAACAAATCAGGTTTGGGGGTATTTGCAATTACTATTAGTAATTTATCAATATTTGCAACCACTGGTCTTGGCAAACAATTTTTGCGAGGAAAAACTTTGGTTATGATGTATTTTGAACTAAATTCATCTTTTTTTAGTTCAACATCATCACCAACTACAACACGATTTTTTTTGATTGTCTTAAGACAACATGCACTCAGTACTTGATTACTATCTAGTACCGAATATATATCGCCTACAATTTTGATAACCTTGCCTATGGTTTTTCTCCTTTATCTAGTGGTCTTTTTAGCATAACTCTTGCCAGGCTTTGAGCTTTTGTGATTCTTTTTGAATCCGCCAAGGAGTTTGGTTGGATCTTTTACTTTGTTTTGAGTATTTTGGTTTGGTTTTGGTCTCTTTGGAGTAACAGGTGCTTTGACCTTGTCTACAACATTGCCTTCAACGATTTCTTTGTTTCTGAGCATGCCACAAGCACCTTCGATATCGTCGCCAAGACTTCGTCTCATTGTAGCACTTACTCCAAATCTATTTAGGTTATCCAAAAATTTCTTGCAACTATCTTGAGTTGGGGTCTTAAGGTCTCGACCTTCTACTTCGTTGAGTTTAATCAAATTAACATGACAAGGAAGCCCTTTCAAAAGAACACTTAATTCCTTGGCATTTGACATTGAATTATTAACTCCATCAATTAAAGTGTACTCAATTATTATTCGTCTATTTGTAATAGTATGATAGTACCTAAGCGCCTCTATCACCTCTGCAATTGAGTATCTTTTGGCAATAGGCATAATCTCTCTACGAGTTTTGTCATTAGATGCATGCAACGAAAAACATAGCGTTACTGCAAAGCCAAGGTCAGCAAGTTCCTCAATTTTGCTAGGAATTCCGCAAGTTGAAACCGATATATTTCTGACACTAAAGTCAAAACAGTCACTAGATGTTACTATTTGCAAAAACTTTTTGACATTGTCAAAATTGTCTAGAGGCTCACCACTGCCCATAAGCACAAGATTAGTAATTTGTCTATTTTTGAGTGTGCCTCCCAAATATTTGTTTACGGCAACAATTTGCCCCAAAATCTCGCCTGCGGATAAGTTTCGAACAAAACCATTAAGTCCACTTGCACAAAAGGCACAATTCATCTTGCATCCAACTTGAGTACTAATGCAAAGAGTGTTGCCAAAGGCGTATTTCATAAGAACACCCTCTATAATATTGCCGTCACTTAGGTCGTACAAAAACTTGGTTGTCTTATCCTTAGATCCGCTGGAAATTGCCTTTCTTATCTTGATTGGTTGCATAACATATCCCAAGTCTTTGAGTTTTGCGAGTATTTCTTTTGGAAGATTTATATTATCCTCAAAGTCTTTGCCATTGTAGATTGCATTAACCAATTGGTCTATCCTATACTTTGGCAAGTCCAAACTGGACAAAACATTATATAGTTCTTCCTTTTTGTAATCTAATAAAATTGTCATTTTTTAATTAATCTCCCTATAAAAAATCCTTCGGTATGAGTTAAATTTGGATAAAATGTGCAAAGTTTTCCTTCTTTGAAAATATCTAGATTTGGCACATTTATGTCTGTCAACTCAAAGTCTTTGTGATTTTTCAAAAACTTAGAGATAACATCTTTGTTTTCAATATCTATTATTGTGCAGGTTGAGTACTGAAGAACACCACCAGATTTAACATATCTAGCACTATTTTCAAGTATTTGGTACTGAAGTCCTGCAAGCATCTTGGAGTCCTGCAATGTTTTGTTCAAAAAAACATCTGGCTTCTTTCGTGAAACGCCAAGATTACTGCAAGGAACATCGCACAAAACAAAATCAAAATTATTCTCCCAAACTGGGTTAAATTTTGTTCCGTCTTGCAGGCAAAAGTGAATATTTGAAACATCATAATTTTTGGCATACTTTTTAATCAAATCGACTCTATGTCCGTAAACATCACAAGCAAATATGTCTAGATTTGGGTTTTCGGACAAATAAATAGCCTTTCCACCCGGAGCAGAACAAACATCCAAAACCTTGCCAGACTTAGCCCCAAGAACATTACAAGTAACAATGCTCGGAAGTCCCTGCACAACATAGAGTTTGTTTAACTCTTTGATATTTTTTAATTTTGCATAATCCACATACATTGTGTAATCATACAAACTTGGCGTGTATTTAATCTCAAAGAGTTCAAGTTTGATTTTGAACTCCTTAGGTGAGATAAGTCTACGATTGACTCTAATGTGAGTCATTGTTGTCAACTCCTCTGAAATCAAACTCTCTACAAATGCCTCATCGTGCGACTTAAGTAACTCGATAATTACCCACTCTGGATAATTGTACTTGACGCTTAGATACTTGATTTTCTCTCTTTTTGGTGGAAGCATAATTTGTTTTGAAATTAGTTTTTTGCTAACAGCATTTACAAATCCAGCCGAGTATTTGTCCACTCTCTTGGCAATTTCAACTATCTCGTTAACAAGTGCAAATGGCGGAATACTATCAATTGTTTTGGAGATATATGCGACCATTTTTAAGAGAATTTTAATCTCATCTTTTGGCATTTTGCTGACATTTTGAGCAACAAAATACTCAAGGGTAATGTCTTTTTCAAGCACACCATAAACAATTTTGGTAATTAGTGCATTGTTAACATTTTTGCTATTTTCCAAGTATTTATTAAGTTCAATACTTACATAAGACTTGTCCAAAGTTACTTTTTTCAAAATCGAGTAAGCAATGTTTATCTCTTTATTCACTTTGAGCAATACTTCCTACATTTATTTTTTTGCCATTCAAATAACTTTTTGCGCTCATCTTTTTTGAGCCCTGTGGAGTAAGTTCGGTGATTTCGATAAGTCCGTCTGAACATTTCAAAACAAGGCCTTGCTTGCTATTTGCAATTACAACCTCACCATTTTGATATTTCTCGTATTCGCCACAAATCTTTTTGGCATTAAATACCTTGAAATACACTCCATCAATTTGCATATGAGCAGTAGGCCACATCGCAAGGCCTTTGATAAGTCCAACGACTTGGTCGGCAGTTTTGTCAAAATCCATTTTTGCCATGTCCACACTCAACATCTTGCATGTAGTAGCATCATCACTCTGTTTGGAGTACTTATAGTCACCACTCTCCAAGATATCCAAAGCCTTGATAGCAAGTTCAGCTGACAGCTTAGATAGTTTATCAAAAAGCGTTATTGCATTGTCATCGTCCGAAATTTCAATGCTACTGCTGATTAACAAATCTCCGTCATCCATGCCAACATCCGACTTAAGCACAGTAACTCCAGTCTCTTTTTGATTGTCTATAAGTGCCCATTGTATAGGACTTGAGCCTCTATATTTTGGAAGCAAACTTCCATGCAAATTAATTACACCAAATTTTTTGGCAAACAAAATATTTGCACCTATGATTTGACCATACGCACATGTTACAATTATGTCTGCATCAATATTTAGTAGTTCGCTAACATCATCTTTTCGAATTTTTTCATACTGAAATACTGGAATATTATGCTTGACAGCAAGCTCTTTAACTGGAGTAAACACAGGCTTGTTGCTACGCCCCTTTGGTTTGTCTGGTTGGGTCACAACCGCTACGACCTTGTGATGACTACTAATAATTGCATCAAGTACAGGCACTGCATATTCTGGTGTTCCAAAAAATATTACTTTCATTTTTTATCCTTTTTTTCCTTGTAGTCTTTGATAACTTTGTCTATATATAGTATTCCCTCTAAGTGGTCTATCTCATGACAAAGAGCTCTTGCTAGCATATCTACGCCAGTCAAAATAAACTCGTTGCCATATCTATCCTGTGCCTTGACAGTAACTTCTTTTGGTCTTTTTACATAGCCAGTTTCGCCTTTGACCGAAAGACACCCCTCTCTCTCTATAGCCTCACCATAACTATCTATAATCTCAGGATTGATAAGCTCAATTTTCATGTGATTGACATCCAAAACAATCACCCTACGCAAGATACCTACTTGAACACCTGCAAGCCCACAGCCGTCGTTTTTGATCATAGTCTCTCGCATGTCATCAAGAAGTTCGCCTAGTTTTTCGTCAAACTCTCTTACTGGTTTGCTTTTTTTTCGGAGAATTTCGTCTCCGACTTGAATTATATTTCTTATTGCCATTTTGGTCTCCTATGTTAACTCAGTGAATTTGGATTTAGTTCTACAAAAACACTTAGTTTATTATTTTTTAGAGTATCAAGTTCGTGATAAATCTCAGATATTACATCAGTTTCAATTGATGTGTCAAATCTCAAGACCACTTGATATCTATGTTTGTTTTTTATCTTGTTTACAGGTGATTTCATTGCTTCCAAAAAGAAGAATTTTTCACCATATTTTACTCTAAAGTCCTTGAGCTTTAGGACAAACTTGTGAGTAATAGCTTTGACCAAATCATCATCTTCGCTAGTAAGCAAAACTCTTACTATCTTTGCAAAAGGTGGAAACTTGGTTGTTTCTCGCAGGTTAATCTCTTTTTCATAAAACTTTTTGAAATCGTAATTAATACTAGTTAAATACACTGGATTTTTGGGAACATAAGTCTGCAAAATAACTTCGCCTGCCGTCTCGCTTCGACCTGCCCTTCCGGACACTTGAGTAACCAACTGAAAAGTTGTTTCGTTTGCCTT
The DNA here is from genome assembly GCA_016297915.1 of Clostridia bacterium. Taxonomy (GTDB): domain Bacteria; phylum Bacillota; class Clostridia; order Christensenellales; family UBA1242; genus UBA11490. Next base: position 10,815 of record JAEDFU010000001.1, read on the forward strand.
GTAGCTATAATTGAATAGCGATATGTCCGCATCAATAATTCCCACAAACGACACCTTTGGAAAATCATGTCCCTTGGTAACCATTTGAGTTCCGACCAGAATTGACGGAGTAGTAGCACCAAAGGCACTCAAGATTTCGTTATATGAGTTTTTGGTCTTGACACTGTCATTATCTAGTCTAAATACCTTGACATCAGGAAAGTGGCTATGTATAAGCTCGGCAACCTGCTGAGTTCCTGTTGCTCCAAATTTTATAGAACTACTGCCACATTCTGGACATTTAGTAAGTGTTCTAAACTTTTTGCCACAATAATGACACTTAAGAACATTTTCATCCTTGTGATAGACAAGATTTGCATCGCACTCAGTACATTTTGGGATATACGAACACTCCTTACACATAAGATACGAACTAAACCCACGCCTATTTATAAACAAAATAGCTTGGTTTTGTGATTTTATAACCTCATCTAGTTTGTCAAGAAGTTTGGTGCTAAGACAAGTCGTGTTGCCCATTCTAAACTCATTACACATATCCACTATTTCAATCTTAGGCATTGGCTTTTGATTGACTCTTATTGGCATTTGCGTAAGATTGTACTGATGAGTTTGCGTCTTATAAAAAGTTTCGATAGACGGCGTCGCACTGCCAAGAACTAGCGGACACTTATTAAATCTTGCTCTAAAAACTGCAATATCGTGTGTTAAATACCTCGGATTGCTATCCGAAAGATAAGAACTATCATGCTCCTCGTCTATAATAATTACCCCAATATTTCTAAGTGGAGCAAATATAGCAGACCTAGCTCCAATTACAATTTTGGCCTCGTTATTATAAATTCTCATCCATTCGTCGTGTTTTTCGCCAACACTAAGTCCGCTATGAAGTACAGCAATATCCTCACCAAATCTACTACTGAATACTCTAACCATTTGAGGAGTTAGAGATATCTCCGGAACAAGCATAAGAGCTGTTTTGCCCTTGGCAAGCACATTTTCTATTACATTCATATAAACTTCAGTCTTGCCACTACCAGTAACTCCAAATAGGACAATTGGCTTGTCTGTGGACTTCAAGATGTCCTTGACGCACGACTTTTGAAGGTCAGTAAGTTTGATATCATTTTGAGTCTTTTTTGCTTTGGCAAGCCTATTTATCTTGGACTTGGATACAACTATAACCCCGTTTTCTATTAATTTTTTGACATTTGCACTGCCAAACTTTGAGTTAAGCACGCTAAGTTTACTCTTGCCAGTATTCTCAAGATACTCTATAAGTAGCGGAATGTTTTTTTGACGCTTGCTTAGTGTTGCAAGATAACCTTGTACTTTGTCATCATCCAAAACTGCCGTTGTGTCAAACTTATAGTCCCCAAACTTTACTTGACTAGGAATAGCTAGCCTAATTCCGTCAAGCAGACGCAAATACAATTTGTCTTTCATGTATTTGATAAGCTCAATTATTTCTGGGAGAATCAGTGGGGTTTTGTCACAAACCTGAAATATACTCTTGAGTTTGTCTGGTGGACAATCGGTGGTCTTTTTGATACTAAGAACATATCCTTCAATCATTCGATTGCCAAAAGGAACAAGTACTCTATAGCCCTCTGTCAAATAATCAAAAGAACAAGGTATATTATAATCAAATACCTTATCTACTTGGCTACTTAGTACATCAACAATTATCTCAGCAATCAAATATTTGTCCCCTCTTTTTGTTCAACCAGATATTAACAAAAAAATTCTATTGCATATTCAAAAAGCAACACAATCATACTTTTGATATCTGCAATAGAACTCCAAAAAAATCATTTGAAAAATTCTCGTGAGAATTTATAGTTCGGTATCATTTGCAATTACAATAGTACCATTGTCCACTTCTTCTACTGCACGAGTAACTTCTGGTTTTTCTTCCTTTTGCTCTTCGGTAAGAGTTTCGTTCAAAAACTTAGCACGCTTACCAACAATAACAGCAAGTTTGTAAGGATTACCCATTTTTTCGACTAGTTCGTCAATTGGTGGTTCTAATAACATATTATCTCCTAAACTTATAATTAAATAATTACTTATATATTTTAATATATATCTCCAAAATTTTCAACACTTTTTCATAATTTTTTGGTGAATTTAATAATTTTTTTGAAAATAGTTCACTATCTTTGTTTGAGAACATAATCAAGATCAATAATTTTAACCCCAAGACTTTGAGCTTTGTTAAGTTTGCTTCCAGCATTTTCGCCACATAGCAAAAAGTCCGTTTTGGAGCTAACTGAACTTGAAACATTTGCTCCAAGGCTCTCAAGCAAACTACTCGCCTCGTCTCTTGTAATTCCATCCAAAGTTCCAGTAATTACAACAGTTTTGCCCGAAAAAATACTTTCTCTTGATACTTTGGCAGTACTTGCAATAGTCACTCCCGAAGAAATTAAATCATCAATAAGACTTAAGTTCTCGGAATTTTGGAAAAACAATACAATATTATTTGCAATTGTCTCGCCGATGTCTTTGATTTCAACCAAATCGCTAAGTTTGGCGGATTTGATACTATCCAAAGTTTCAAAGTGTGACGCCAAATCCTTAGCAGTCTTGCTACCCACGCCATTGATTCCGAGAGAGTAAATAAATCTATCAAGAGTTGTATTTTTGCTCTTTTCAATGCCTTGCAATAGATTATCTATCTTTTTTTGCTTAAATCCCTCAAGCACACTTAGGTCACTCGACTTTAGCAAATACAGTTGCGAAACCTTGCTAACACCTAATGTTTTGAATAGTTGCATTGTGGTCTTGTCGGATAACCCCTCAATATTCATTGCATTTCTGCTAGCAAAATGAGCAATCTTATTTACAACTCTATCTGGACAAAGTTCGTTTGGACAATAAATATTAATATCGTCAAATACAAGCTTAGTATGGCAACAAGGACAATATTCAGGTTTGGCAATAATCTTACTATCTTCGCTATGTTCCGCCACCCCTAGAATTTCTGGAATAACCTCATTACTGCGTCTTACAAATACACGACTGCCAATCTTGACATCCTTTCGCAATATATCATCGTAATTATTAAGCGTCGCTCTAGTAACTGTAGCTCCAGCCAACTCAATTGGTTCTATTTCACACACTGGAGTTAGTTTCCCTGTTCTGCCAACTTGCCATGTAACACCTAGTACTTTGCTCGTCAGCTCCTGTGCTTCAAATTTGTAAGCAATAGCCCATTTAGGGAATTTTTCGGTGTAACCTACTTTTTGTCTTACATCATACTCGTTGACTTTGATAACCATTCCGTCAATCAAGACATCCAAATTCGATTTATTTTTGTCAACAAGCTCAATTAAGTTAGTAATCTCTTCAAAAGAACTAACTATGTGGAAAAAGTCAAAAGTATCAAAACCCTGCTCGTTCAAAAATTGGTGAACATCGCTTTGAGTTGGAATCTTGTCATCAATAGTCAAAATGTCATATATAATCGCATCTAGGTTTCGACTAGCCGTAACCTTGGTGTCCAAGTTTCTAAGTGCTCCTGCTGCACCATTACGAGCATTTTTTAGCGGTTCTTTGGCGGTTTTGTTGAATTTTTTGAGCTCAGAGAGTCTCATCAGAACTTCGCCCATAACAATTACATTGTTGCGGTATTCAATTGTCTTAGGAACATTTCTAATTGTCTTGACTTGTTCGGTTACATCCTCACCAATAATTCCGTTTCCTCTAGTTGCACCTGTCTTGAGTATCCCATTTTCGTACGAAAGAGTAACTCTTAGTCCGTCATACTTATACTCGACACTAAATTTTTTTGCCCCCATACTTATCATATCGTCATACCAATCTTTTAGTTCCTCATAAGAATTGGCTTTGTTTAGACTATAGAGCTTGGAAACATGCTTAACTTTTTTGAACTTATCCAAGACCACATCACCAACTTTTTTGGTTGGGCTGTTGTCAAGAACTGTTCCTGTTGTCTTTTCTAGACCAACAAGTTCGTAATACAAATCATCGTATTCCTTGTCTGATATCAGAGGATTATCTAATGTGTAATAAGCATAATTGTACTTTTCGATGAGCGCAATTAACTCTTTCATTCTAGCAATTTTATCCATATTAACTCCTATTTTTTGAGGATTTGAAGCGGTGCAAAATTCAAAGACAATGTCTTAACACCAAGTTTACCAAAGTCGACAGATACAAAGTTGTTGCCACCTGCATCTTCTTTTTTGATAATAGTTCCCACACCAAACTTAGCATGAAATACTTGTACACCCTCTTTGTACTCATCAAACTTTTTGTTTCCAAAGCCTTTGGTGACTCCCAAACCTTGTAGTTTGTTAAGTGCATCTGCAGTATTTCCAAACTCCTGTCTCTTGGTTGTATAACTACTCTCAAAGTTGTAATTAGACTTATTTACATTATTGCCATAAGACGATTTGTCATAATTGTTTGAATGATAATTATTCGACTGATAATTATTAGAATAGGATTTTTTGGAGTATCCATAACCATAATCATCATAGCCATATGACATTTGCGACATTTGTCTTTTTGGCACAGAGATACCCATTTCTTCGATAAATCTACTAACTATAGTATCTTCTCTTCTGCCATACAAAAACCTAGATTTTGCCCTAGTTATGTAGAGTTTTTTCTTGGCACGGGTTATGCCTACATACATAAGACGCCTTTCTTCCTCAAGTTCGTCTGCGCTATCTAGTGCTCTGCTAAGAGGGAATTTCCCTTCCTCTAACCCTATTAGGAATACATAGTCAAACTCAAGTCCTTTGCTTGCGTGTATAGTCGAAACTGATACTGACGGCTCATCGTCGTCGCTATCTTCAAGTGAACTTTGCAAAGTTACACTCTCCAAGTAATCACTTAGATTTGCGTCATCATTAAGATGCTCATATTCTTTGATTGACTGCATTAATTGGTCAATATTGTCTAGCCTATCTTCATCTTCCTCAGATTTGGTGTTATACGCATTTTTGATTTCTGCATGCTCTATAACATACTCGGCAAACTCAGCTAATGATTTTGAATTATAAGCAGATTTCAAGTCGCTAATTAATTCGCCAAATTCGGCAATTTTGTTCTTGATTGTAGCAGACACATCAAGTTCTCTAAAGTTTTCAAGCAGTTCGGTCAGTGGTGTATGCGTTTCTCTTGAAATTAAGTCAAGTTTGTCAATAGTAGCCTGACCAATGCCTCTTTTTGGAAAGTTGATAATTCTCAAGACATTTCCGTTGTCCTTAGGATTGACAATCATAGATAGATATGCCAAGACATTTTTGACCTCAAGCCTATCAAAGAACTTAAAAATTCCGCTTGTTACATAAGGGATATTGTAGTTAAGCATCTTTTCTTCGATATTTCGGCTAAGCGAAGAAACACGCATAAGAACGCCTATTTCTCTTGGGTCAACACCTCTATTTTTGAGAAGATAAATCTGGTTAGCAACATACTCTGCCTCTTCTTTTTCGTCATAGCACTCGTGATATGTAACCTCTTCTCCTGTTTCATTTTCGGTAAACAAAGTCTTGTCGATTCGAGACAAATTGTTTTTTATGAGCAAATTTGCCTTGGAGATTATATTTTTGGTGCTACGATAATTTTGCTCTAGTTTATATATTTTTGGATTGAAATCTTCCATAAATGACTTGATATTTGCAATGTTTGCACCTCTCCATGAGTAAATACATTGGTCCTCATCCCCTACGACAAATACATTTTTGTATTTACTGCCAAGTTTGTACAAAATCTTGTATTGAACAAGGTTTGTGTCCTGAAATTCATCGACATGAATGTATCTATATTTGTCTTGTAAATATTCAAGTACGCTTGGAAAGTTATTGAATAACTCTAGAGTTTTGAGTAACAAATCATCAAAGTCAAGAGCATTATTGTTTTTTAGTTGCAATTGATACTCTCTATAAACTCTAACAATATCTTCGATATGTGGTTCATATTTATTGCACTTTAGATACTCTTCGGGGTCTAATCCCTCATTTTTGGCAAGTGCTATATGATATTCGCATTTTTTGACAACTTCTTCGTCAATAGCCAAATCCTTGATAACTTTTTTGAGTAAATCTTTTTGGCTTTTGTCATCGTACACCGAAAAGTATCTATCAAAGCCGTCGAGTTTATAAATATATTCTCTAAGAATACTTGCACAAAACGAGTGGAATGTTTTGATAGTTATTCCAGCTGCTCTGCCACAAGTCATCTTGTTAATACGCTCTTGCATCTCTTTGGTTGCCTTGTTTGTAAATGTTATTGCAAGAATATTTGTAGGTGCTATATTTTTGTTTGCAATTAGATAGCAAATCCTATTTGTAAGAATTCTTGTCTTGCCTGAGCCTGCTCCTGCAGACACCAAAAAAGAGCCTTCTGTATCTTGAACTATTGTTTGTTGCAAAGAGTTTAAATTATCTAGTATAGCTTCCATTTTTTCTCCAGTTAACTAAGTTGGTTTCTTAACTAATATAATATCACAATTTGTCCTTAACTCAAAGCAGAAAAAAAGATAAGTTTTGAAAAAAACTTATCTAATTTGTTAACCACACATCACTTCGTTTTTGACTTTGTTGTACTTTTCGCTAAGATTAAGTATGTAAAACTCTTTTTCAAACTCATTAAGTGTTGCAAAATACTTGTCGTCTGTTAATTTTTTGAGCGGATTGTAACAATCACTTTCGATTAATTTTTTGACATTTTCTACAAACTCCAAATCTTCTTCGTTTTTGATAGTCACATAATTTGTTTCGGCTTTTAGCCTTTTGAGTGCTTTGGCATTTTCCAAAAAGTAACTTGACGCTTTGTTTTTGTTTTGGGAAATAACTTGGGAATAATCCTTGTTTATGAGTCTTTGCTTGGCAAGGCTTGCCAAAAATTTAAGTTGTGTATTTTTCATTTTTCATAATCCTTTTAACATACTTACATGTTAACCTGATTATAGCTTATATATCTCTCAAGTCCAAGCATACTCAAATTCTAATTTTGTTCGTTTTTGAGAACCTTTTTGAGTTTATAAATAATAATGTCGATTAATTGCAAAAAATGATTTTTTGAGCCAAAATACTCCCTACAAAAATAGATACATATAAGATTAAAGAACATTTATCTTATAGATTAGAGGATTTATTCAAACAAAAAACACCAAGGGATAATCTCTTGGTGTGTAAATTTCAAAAAAACTTACGCTCTCTTTTTGTTTCTTTTGATTGCAGCTTTTTGTTTCTTTTTCTTCTTTACGCTTGGTTTTTCGTATTGTTCATGTTTACGAAGGTCACCAATAATGCCGTCTTTTTGGCATTTTCTCTTAAATCTTTTGATAGCGCTCTCAACTGATTCGGTTTCGCCAACTCTAACTGTAGACAAATTTTTCACCCACTTTTGTTTATATTCTATTAAATTATATATGTTTTTCGAATAATGTCAAGTCTTTTTGACAAAAAACTAGTCCATTTTTAATTCGTTGCAAATACTTTCAAGATTTAAGTCTAACTTAGCAAGTGTTGGATAAACCTTGATATTATCCCCTGACTTTCTTGGCAAGATGTGCATATGCATATGAAATACACTTTGCTCTGCTTCTTCTCCGCAACAATTAACTAGATTAACTCCGTCAAAACCGCAGTCATTGGTATAATGACGGCTAATCTTTTGAACAGTGTTCATAACACTACACAAATCCTCTGCACTTATGTCTATTAGACAATCAAAGTGTTTCTTGGGAATTACAAGAGTATGTCCAATTACATCGCAAGAAATATCCAAAAATGCATAAGTTTTTTCGTCCTCATAAATTTTGTAACTTGGGATTTTTCCCTCAATTATATCGCAAAATATACACATATTATATTCTCCTAAATTTATAAATATCTCTGTTATACTAATTTTACTTTGATGCCGTCCTCAAATAGTTCGACAAATTCAATATCATAGATATGCGAACACTCTACAACATCGTCCAAATAACACCTTATGTATTCTGGACTAAATCCCTCAAAGTATGTCTTTTTTTCCTCAATCAAGACTGTTCCTTTACGCCCTAAAAATTTGCTTAGATAATTTGACTTGAGCGTTTTGTTTAGCTCTTCCAAAATAGCAACTCTTTGTTTTTTGGTTTGCATAGGCAAGTCCTCAAATGAATATGCTCTTGTTCCTTCTCTTTTGGAATAAGGAAAAACATGAACATAGGAAAAACCTACTTTTTCGATAAACGCCTTGGTGTTTTCAAACTGCTCCTGTGTCTCGCCAGCAAAGCCGACTATAACATCTGTAGTCAAATTAGCATCAGGAAAATACTCTCTTATAAGTTTGGTTTTTTCAAAAAACTCGTCTGGAGTATAATGCCTATTCATTTTTTTGAGAATGTGTTCGTCACCACTCTGCAAAGACAAATGAAAATGCGGAGCAAAATTTGGCATGGATTTCAAAACTTCCATAAGTTCTCTTGTTATAACTCCAACTTCAAGCGAGCCTAGTCTTATTTGTGCGTCAATATCTTTGAGAGATGACATAAGTAGTGCAAGTGCTGGTTTGTCTCCAACCTTGTAACTACTGATATCTATTCCAGTAAGCACTATTTCTTTTGACCTGGAGGCAATAAGCTTTGCCTCATCAACAATGCTATTGAGGTCTCTACTTCGTGACCTTCCTCTAAGATATGGAATTATACAGTACGAACAAAAGTTATTGCATCCGTCCTGAATTTTGATATGTTCTCTAGTTGTAGTCTTTTGAGGATTACTTGGACTAACATAATCCTTGCTCAATTCGTTTTTTTGCTTGATAGATTTTGTTATATACTCCAAAATCTTTTCTTTGCCCTCGTTGCCAATAATCGAAAAAACATTTTCTTTGGACTCAAACTGACCAGCATTTTTTTCGCTAGCACATCCACAAATAACAATTTTGGCACTATCATTGAGTTTTTTGCACTTGGATATATATTGTCTACTCTTTTTTTCGGCCTCACTTGTAACTGCACAAGTATTGATAATATACACATCAGCCGGAACTAACTCCTCAAACACCTCATAACCGTTTGATTTAAGTATATTTGCCATGCAATCGCTCTCATACTTATTTTGCTTGCAACCGAGTGTAATAATAACAACTTTACTCATAATCCCACTCCCCAAGCAAATACATAACACATGATGTAAGCGCAATTGATGCAGTTTCAGCTCTAAGTATTCTTTTGCCAAGGCTAATTGACTTAGCTCCAATATTTTTTAGTTTATCTATTTCCACACTGCTAAAACCACCCTCTGAGCCAATTATGATTGCAACTTTTGATTGTGGGTTAAGATTCAAATCTCCCAATTTTGCGTTTTTTTCGCACTCATTTGCAAAGATTATAATATCATAAGCCTCCAAGTCTTTGAGAATTTCATCAAAAGTTTTAACTGTGCTTACTTGCATTGGAATACTACGCTTGCACTGTTTGACCGATTGATTAGAAATTTCCTGAAGTTTTTGGCTTTTGTTAGATTTGTCCTTGCTTGTTATAAATTCCGACAAAAATGGGACAAAACTCTTAACTCCAAGTTCAGTCAATTTTTGAACTATCAAAGACATGTTTTCGGATTTGACGAGTGCTTGAAATACTGTGACATCTGACTTTGGATTTGCCAAATTGGGCGACTTAGATACGATTTCAATCTCGGTGTCGCCTTTGGTGATTTTGATAATATTTGCAAGATAATCAAACTCATCACCGCAAACAACCATAATCTCGTCACCCTCACTTAGTCTCAAAACATTCTTTAAGTGGTTATGCTCCACGCCTTCTATTTTGTATCTTTTATTGAGTTGTAAGTTTTGATTTACAAAAAATCTTTTCATATTGCTCTCATTTATTTAATTTAGTTTTGAAGTATTCCTTGGCGGTTGGGATAAGATAATCAAAATAATTATCCAAATCATCTCGCAAGTTAGTTGCATGAACAGGAATTTTCTCCCTATCTATGCCCAAAAATTCACATTCAGGAAAATACTTTTGGTTGTAATCTCTATAACTTTCGTCTGCGATTTTGACATTAACTTGCGGAAATTGTTTTTTGAATAAATCTGCCCATTCTTTGAGATTATCTGGATAAGGACTAAGTCCACTTTCATCCAAAATCTCAACAGACACTCTCGAATTGTCCTTATAAAACTCATCAAACCAGCTTTTGATAAGTTCGGCGTCCAAGATATCAAAACCTGTTTCTTTTTGGATAATTTTGTTTCTGATATCGTTTTTTGAAATAACAATTATGACTTGATCGCAAAAATTAAGTGCATAATCAACAGCACTCAAATGCCCCACATGTGGCGGATAAAATTTGCCTGTAAATGCTCCTATTTTCATTTGCTCTCCAATAATTTTTTGTACAAAAAAGCTCTTAATTGTAGTTTGCTTTGTAGACCAAAGTCCTCTGTATCCAACATTTTTTCGAGTTCTTTTAGATTTACAACTACAATAGAGATATCCTCTCTGTCTTCAAGTTTTTGAGATTTGTCAAGCTTAACCTCTGCCTCAAAGCATATTATACTCTCATCGGACATTCCCACGCTTGTATATGACTTTTTCTCAGTTTGATAGATTTTGACAACTGATGCTCCAATTTCTTCCTCGAGTTCACGCTTTGCACTAACAATTGGGTCTTCGTCGTTATCAATAAGTCCTGCTGGAACTGCGTAAATATAGTTGTTTATTGGAAACCTAAATTCACGAATAAGTACAATCTTTAATTCCCCATTATCAAAAAAATATGGCAGAATTCTTACAGCATCGGCAGAATTATTTGGGTTTGTCAAATCCAAATTCTGTTTTCGCGAAACTATTTGATAGTTGATTTGTTTGCCGTTATCCAGCTCAAAAGTTGCCTCGTAGAGATTTAGATATTTTTTGTTTGTTAATTTTTCTACTCTCAATACTTTTTTCATGTATTATCTTATTTCAACTCCCAATTTGGACATTTTTTGCAAATACTCACGGTTAATCTCATCCGCCAAGTGATTGTCGCCACCAAATGTGTCAACCATATTTTTGTAAACCACTACTCTGGTTGCAAGTTTGTTTGATTTCAAATACTTTGTCAACGACTCCACAAAATTGTACACACAAATATCCGTACAACAACCAGTTACGACGATTGTATCTAATTTTTTGGATGCAATGTACTTACCAAATTCATGAGTTACAAATCCGTTTGTGGTATTTTTTTCGATAATCATCATTTTGTCGCTATACTTTTTTAGTTGTGGCACAAGTTCACACTCATCAGTTCCTTTGATGCAATGAGGTGGATAATTCTCAAACTCTATATCATGTGGGTCGTGTGTGTCTTTGAAAGCTATAATATCTTGCCCTTTTGATATAAATTTTTCTATCTCACATGAGATATTGTCTACAATTCGGTTTATGTTTTTGTTCGCCAGTGCTCCGTGATTAACAAAACCATCAATCATATCTATTACAATCAGCAAATCCATAGTAGACTCCTTTCCATATATTTCAAAAAAAATCATAGCAAAAAATTTGTAAATTGTCAAAGTAAAAATAAGATGACAAGTTACAATTTTGATGATATCATATTTGAAATAATATTTTGCTTAATGCTAGAAAATTGCTTTGGCAAACTCAACACCTAATAGCCCAAACTTATTCCAAAACAAAATCAACTATATTTAGGAGATAATATGTTTATAAACGATGTAGATTTTATAGTTCCAAGATTTTCAAGTGGCGAAATGAAACTAAAAATAGACGACCTAACAAGACTAATCAAAAACAATAGCGTCAAAATTGTGTACAATGGCGAGATTAGTATTTTTGAGTTATTTATAATAATCAAATACTACAAGAGCATTGGCACACAAGTCACCTTATACTTAGGATATCTACCTTATCAACGAATGGACAAACACAACGATATCGAAGTTTGCACTTTAGAGCTTGTGGCTCAAATAATCAATAGTCTAGGCATTGACCAAGTATTTGTGTGCGAACCTCATTGCAATCTACAGCCAATCAACAATGCAAAACCGATTTGTCTTGTCTACAAACTATTGGATATCATGAAAAAAGACCTAAATTTAGACGGCACTGAGACTTTAATCTTTCCAGACAAAGGCTCAGCAAATAGATACTCCAAAGTCAAGAGCAAAAACACTGTGTATTTTGAAAAAGTACGCTCACTAGACACAGGACTAATTATCTCGCACCAAATGCACGGAGAATTGAGTAATAGTAATCGTGTAATTATTGTTGATGACATAGTATCGACAGGAGACACACTCATAAACATTATAAAAACTATTCCAAATAACAAAGAGATTTTTGTAGTTTGTGGACACTTTGAACAAAATAAATATAACCAACGACTTACATCAAATCCACAAATAAAGGCAATTTATACATCAAATTCTCTCACAAAAGAGCCTTATGCCAACCTCAAAATCTTTGACATCAAAGACTTAATAAAATAAACAAAAAATCCGTAAATGATTTTACGGATTTTTTGTTGTTTTATGGAGTTTTTGTTTATTTACTAAGTGAATTTATATCTTTGACATAATCCTTGTATCTTGCAAAGCTATCAGGCTTAATGGAGTTTTTGATTTCCTCTATAGCCTTTTTGTCGGATTTGCTAAGAGCCTTTGGAGTTTCGGCAACAACTGTTACAGATAAGTTGCCATATGTCTCTCTATTTAGATACTTAATTCCCTTGCCCTTGAGTTTAAATACAGTATTTGATTGAGTAAGTTCTGGAATTTTGAGAGTAGTAGTTCCCTTTGGAAGTGGGATTTCAATCTCGCCACCAAGAAGTAGCGTATAAAATGGAACATAAACTTTGAGGCTAAGGTCAAATCCGTCTCTTACGAGAAGTTTGTGAGGTTTAACCTTGACGATTATATGCAAATCTCCGTCAGCTCCGCCACGCTTGCCACAATTGCCCTTACCACGCATAGTAAGAACTTGACCGTCGTCAATGCCTGCTGGAATATTAACTGAGATTGTGCTTGTAACTCTCTTGTAGCCGTTTCCGCTACATTCGGCACATTTTTCCTTGATAACCTTACCTATTCCATTACAAGTTTTGCATGGGCCTTGTCTTATTACTCTGCCAAATAGTGAATTTTCCTGATACCTAACTTGACCAGTTCCGTGACAATCTGTACAGGTTGAATACTCTGTTCCATTCTTTGCACCAGTGCCAGAGCAAGCAGAACAAGTCTCATATCTTGTAACGGTTACATCCTTTTTTACACCAAACACAGCTTCCTCAAAGGAAAGAGTAATTTGCATCTGCAAATCCTCGCCTCTTGAGCCTGCACTTTGAGTGCTACCGCCACCAAAACCACCAAAGATATTGCCAAAGATGTCTCCAAGGTCACCAAAGTCGCCAAAACCACCAAAGCCACTTCCGCCAAATCCACCACCAAAGCCTTGTGGTCCAGTACTACTTCCAAATTGGTCGTAGTTGGACTTTTTTTGTGGGTCGGACAAGCACTCGTAAGCTTCGTTTATTTCTTTGAACTTATCTGCTGCACCGGGATCTTTGTTTACATCTGGGTGATATTTCTTGGCAAGCTTTCTATATGCTGATTTGATATCTTCGGAGCTAGCATCTTTGCTAACTCCCAAAATATCATAATAATTCTTGTCTGCCATTATACTGCCTTTTATTATTTATTATCCTTGTCTTTTGGATCTTCAACGATTACTTCGTCATCCTCTTTTTTGGTCTCAGTTTGCTCTGCTTGTGCCTTAGCTGCTGCATTTTGATATAACTTAGTAACAATTGCCTCATTTTCCTTAGACAATTTTTCGATTGCTGCTCTTAGTTTTTCGATATCGTCGGTCTCAAACTCTTTTTTGGCCTCTTCTATTGCTTTTTGCAATTTTTCTTTGTCCTCAGCAGAAATCGAGTCACCATTGTCTTTGAGCATCTTCTCAAGAGCAAATACTAGGTTGTCTGCATCGTTCTTAGTTTGAACAAGTTCTTTTCTCTTCTTGTCCTCTTCGGCATGAGCCTCAGCCTCTTTGATTGCCTTGTCGATGTCTTTTTCGTCCAAGTTAGAGCTTGAAGTAATTGTAATTGATTGAGCCTTGTTTGTACCCAAATCCTTAGCACTTACAGATACGATACCATTGGCGTCGATATCAAAAGTAACTTCGATTTGTGGAACACCTCTTGGAGCTGGTGGGATATCGTTAAGTTGGAATCTACCCAAGGTCTTATTGTCCTTAGCAAATTCTCTTTCACCTTGTAATACATGAATATCTACACCTGGTTGATTATCTACTGCAGTTGAGAATACTTGAGATTTTTTGGTAGGAATAGTTGTATTTCTCTCAATAAGTTTTGTAAATACACCACCCAAAGTCTCAATACCAAGAGAAAGTGGAGTTACATCTAGTAACAATACATCTTTGACATCACCAGCAAGAACACCACCTTGAATAGCTGCACCAATAGCAACACATTCGTCTGGGTTGATACCCTTGTATGGATCTTTGCCAGTTTCTTTTTTGACAACAGCCTCAACAGCAGGAATACGAGTTGAACCACCTACTAGAAGCACTTTGTTAATATCTGAATAACTAAGTTTTGCATCCTTGATAACTTGTCTCATTTTGTCTACAGTTTTGTTTACCAAGTACTCAGTGATTTGGTCAAATTTTGCTCTTGTAAGTTCATATTCCAAGTGCTTTGGACCTGTAGCATCTGCTGTAATAAATGGTAGACTAATAGTAGTCTTAGTAACTGCTGACAAATCAATTTTTGCCTTTTCTGCAGCTTCTTTTAGTCTTTGCATAGCAAGTTTGTCTGTTGACAAATCTACGCCATTAGTTTTCTTAAAGTCCTCGATTAGTAGTTTCATGATTTCTTCATCAAAATCATCACCACCAAGTCTATTGTCTCCGGCTGTTGCCAAAACTTCGAATACGCCATCACCTATTTCAAGAAGTGATACATCAAATGTACCGCCACCTAGGTCATAAACCAATATCTTTTGGTTGTGGTTTTCGCCTTTGTCTAGACCATAAGCAAGAGCGGCTGCTGTAGGCTCGTTGATAATTCTCTTAACATCAAGTCCAGCAATTTTGCCTGCATCCTTGGTTGCTTGTCTTTGGCTATCGCTAAAGTATGCTGGAACAGTGATAACTGCCTCAGTAACCTTTTCACCAAGATAGCTCTCAGCATCATTTTTTAGTTTTGTAAGTATCATAGCAGAGATTTCTTGAGGTGTATAAGATTTGTCATCAATCTTAACTTTTCTATCCGAACCCATATCTCTCTTGATAGAAATTACTGTATGGTCAGGATTTGCAACTGCTTGACGCTTAGCAACTTGACCTACAAGTCTTTCGCCATCTTTGGCAAAAGCAACTACAGATGGAGTTGTTCTACTTCCCTCTGCATTAGCAATAACAGTAGCCTCACCGCCTTCCATTACTGCTACACAACTATTAGTTGTTCCCAAATCAATACCTATAATTTTTGACATAATTAATATTCTCCTTTTAACTTAATTTGTTTATTTTTACTACGCTATGTCTAATAACTCTATCGTTTTTGAGTATAAATCCTTCTTGAAATTCCTGAAGGATAATGCCGTCTGGCTTATCTGGTTCATTTCCAACTAACACTGCGTTGTGGAAATTTGGGTCGAACATCTCGCCTTCGGCTTTGATTTTTGTAACCCCCAATTCTTCAAATGCACCAAGAATTTGATTAAGCACCAAATCTAGTCCTTTGAGTGTATTTTCGTCCGTTATACTGCTTTTGGCTTGCTTAAAGCTATCTATTGCAGGAAGCAGTTTTGAGACCGTATGGCTGACACCGTTGTCAAAACTTTGTGTAACCACTTCGGCATTTCGCTTTTTGTAGTTTTCAAATTCGGCTTTGAGTCTCTGTGCCAGTTCCAAATATTCTTGTTCTTTGCTCTGAATTTGAGCAAAGCTATCGTGTTTTTCGTGTTTCGAATGGCAATCGCAGTGTTTGTCACATTCGTGTCCACCAAAATCTTTTTTCTTATCCGACATCTTTTCTCCTTTACTTTAGGTCTTTTTCTATTTGGTTTATTTCCTCGGTGATATATTTGAGTGCTGATGCAATTCTATAATAATCAAGTCTTTGTGGCCCAACCACGCCAACTGACGCAACTACGCCATTTTTTAGGCTATAATTTGCTTTGATTATGCTATAATCGCTAAATTCCCCCGAACTATCATCACCAATGGAATATGTTATTTCGTTGTTGGATGTATTGTCTATGTCCTTGATAAGTTTAGAAATTTTTTCCTCATTTTCAACAAGGTTCATAAACTTTTTTGCCGAACTTATATCTTTGTACTCAGGATTTTCAAGCAAATTGGACATATTTGAATGTGTCTTAAAATTATGCGACGAATAAGTCTTGAGTGTATCAGTTATAAATTCAAAAAACTCTTGAAAATACTTAATTTGATTTTTGAACAAACTATTGTAATAATCAAAGTTTGAGATAATGTCGCAAATTGGCTTGTTATATAGATTAGTAGTCAAAAACTTGCTTGCATCCTTGCAATTCTCCTCAGATATCTTATCTGGCAAGTTAATTGTATTATTAATAATTCCAGCATCGGTCTGAACCAAGACTAACGCTTGACCTGTGATTAATGGAATAATATTAATACCCTTAACGCATAGCATTGATGCATTTTGCATTTCGATAAATGTTGGAAGTTTGAGAACCTCACTAACATTTTTGGCAAGTCCGTCAACAACATCGAGTATGAAGTTACTGCGTCTTACAAACTTATTTTTGATATCATCAACTACTCTACTATCAAACTTGCGAGACTTAAGTAGGCTATCTACATAAAATTTGTAACCCTTGGATGTTGGAATCCTGCCTCCAGATGTATGCAATTGTTTGAGATATCCCATCTCCTCCAATGCATTAAGTTCGTTTCGAAGAGTTGCTGAACTAAGTTCGCTAAACACATTGCTCTGCACACTACTAGATGTTATTGGCATCGCATTATCAATGTAATTGCCAACAGAATTAAGCAAAATATCTCTTTTTCTATCACTTAAATTATAGTTATCAGACATCACGCACCTCCGTTAGCAATATGATTTTTTGTTTGTTAGCACTCTACATCTTAGATTGCTAACCATATTCTAGTTTAATTATATGCACAAGTCAAGTGTTTTATGACAAAAATTTGAAATTTTTTGAAAATTTTTTCAAAGATTAATTCAATTTGCAAAAAATCAAAAAATCAACAAGATTTTGTATTCGCCAAAAAAACAACAGCACTAGGATAAAATTTGTATTTTTCCAATAAAAGTCTAGTAACCCAAGACTTTTTTGGCTTTTTGTAACTTTATCTTAATGATGTTGTTTAAAAGATATTTATTTTGATTATTTAGTATATATTATTGATTACTTTTTAATTACTTTGAATTTTTGCATTAACTCACAAGTTCCAAAATAATTTTGTTAAGTACTGTAAATCCCAAATCTGTAGGCACGAGTTTGTTATAGACTAGATTTACAAAACCTCCAGCCATGAGGCTTCCTATAGTATTTTGCTTGGATTTGAGAAGATCGATTTTAAATATCTTTTTGATTTCGTCTAGGTCTATTCCAAACTTGGTTCTAAGCCCAAGCATTATAGTCTCCTCAAATCTTTCTTGAAGACCAATTTTTTCTTTGTTTTCAACAAAGGATTTTTCGCTTGCGCACTTAATATATGATTCTATGTCCTTATAATTAGAATATCTTATATTATTATAGAACCCATGTGCACCTGCACCAAATCCTAAATACTCACCCATTTGCCATGTATGCAAATTGTGTTTGCACTCAAATCCCCTCTTGGCAAAATTACTTACTTCGTATCTACTATAGCCTTTGTGTTTGAGATAATCATAAGCAAATTTGTACATACCTAGGCTTTTTTCTTCCTTAGGCAATTTGACTTCGTTATTTTCAAGCATAGCACATAGTTTAGTTTCTTTTTCAACAATAAGCGAATAAACACTTATGTGTGTGCAATTGAGTTTTGTGACCAAATTAAGCGTATTTTTGACATCGCTAACTTTTTGGCGAGGGAGACCTATGAGGCAATCTGTATTGATATTATTAATCCCTGCGTCTCTAATTATTGATATTGCATTGATATAATCTTTTTTGGTGTGAGCTCTGCCTATGAGTTTAAGCAGTTTGTCACTTGCGGACTGCAGTCCAATGCTAACTCTATTTATTCCTGCCTCTTTCCACTCTCTAACTTTGGACGCTGTCACTGAATTTGGATTACACTCAATTGTGATTTCGGCATCACTATCTATCAAAAAAGATTTTTGCAACTCACTAAGTAAAGTTGATATACATCCGTCAAACATAAAAGACGGAGTACCACCACCTATAAATATAGTATCAACAAGCAGCTTTGGATTTTTGTACAAATTAATTTCACGAATAAGAGCCTTTAAGTACTCCTGTTGCAAATCATTTTTGTCCGAATAAGAATTAAAGTTGCAGTAGTTACATTTGCTAGCACAAAATGGAAAATGTACATAAATTCCAACACTTTTCATATTAATCAATCTTAAGAATTGAGATAAACGCCTCGCTAGGAATTTCTACCGAACCGATTTTTCTCATTCTCTTTTTTCCTTTCTTTTGTTTTTCGAGTAACTTTCGTTTACGAGTAATATCTCCGCCGTAGCACTTTGCAAGCACATCTTTTCGTAGAGCCTTGATAGTCTCTCTTGCAATAACCTTGTTACCAATCGCTGCTTGGATTGGAACTTCAAACAACTGTCTAGGGATAACATCTTTGAGTTTTTCGGCAATCGCTCTGCCTCTTTCGTACGCTTTGTCTTTGTGCACAATAAGGCTTAGAGCATCGCAAACCTCACCATTGAGCAGGATATCCAATTTGACAAGGCTACTCTCCTCATAACCTATTATCTCATAATCTAAACTTGCATAACCTCTTGATCTAGACTTGAGTTCATCAAAAAAGTCAAAAATAATCTCATTAAGAGGCATTTTGTATATAAGTTGACATCTGCTGGAGTCGATGTACTGAAGGTCTAGATGCACGCCTCTTTTTTCCTGACACAATTTCATAAGTTCGCCAACATAGTCCGGAGGAGTAAAAATATTTACTCTCACCATTGGCTCTTCCATTTTGGCAATGCTTTGGGTCTCTGGCATATCTGCTGGATTGCTTATGCTTAGCACTTCGCCATTGGTCTTGGTTATTAGATAATTTACAGTTGGCGCGGTCGTGATTAAATCCAAATCAAACTCTCTCTCAAGTCTCTCTTGGATAATCTCCATGTGAAGAAGTCCCAAAAATCCACATCTAAAGCCAAAACCCAAGGCTTGAGAAACCTTAGGAACATACTCCAAAGACGCATCATTTAGTTTTAACTTTTCGAGCGCATCCTTAAGATCGTTGTATTTATCTCCCTCAACGCAAAAAATTCCACTAAACACAACTGGTTTGACTTCTTTGTATCCAGGCAAAGCTTGTTTGCATGGATTTGTTGCGTCAGTAATAGTATCGCCTACTTTGGTTTCAGAAACATTCTTGATACTAGCACAGATATATCCAACATCGCCAGCTAGCAACTCTTCCACCTCGCAAGGCTTAGGAGTAAATATCCCAACTTCGGTTACATCAAATTCCTTGCCAGTTGTCCAGAACTTGATTTTGCTATTCTTTTTGACCTTGCCGTCTACAATTCTAACCAAGCATACAGCACCCTTGAAATTATCATAATAACTATCAAAGATAAGTGCCGAAAGTGGTGCATTTTCGTCACCCCTTGGGCACGGAACTGACTTGACAATCATGCTCAAAACTTCTCCAATGTTTGTTCCGCACTTAGCACTAACGCAAGGCACATCGTCAGCAGGAAGTCCTATTACATCCTCAATTTCTTTTTTGGTTTTTTCGATATCTGCACTTGGAAGATCAATTTTGTTGATAACAGGCAAGATTTCCAAATTATTGTCTAACGCCAAATATACATTCGCAAGAGTCTGAGCCTCAACGCCTTGAGATGCATCTACAATAAGTATCGCACCCTCACATGCAGCAAGTGATCTTGAAACCTCGTAAGTAAAGTCCACATGTCCTGGGGTATCAATAAGATTGAGAGTAAACTGCTCACCATTGTAATTGTACTTCATGGTTGTTGGAGTAAGTTTGATTGTAATACCCCTTTCTTTTTCTATATCCATACTGTCCAAAACTTGTTCAGTTAGGTCTCTTTTTGCAACTGTGCCAGTCTCTTCGAGTAGTCTATCTGCTAGTGTACTTTTGCCATGATCGATGTGAGCCACAATGCAAAAGTTTCGAATTTTAGCTTGTCTTGACATATTTCTCCTAAAAACATTTAAAATTACTATATGATTATATATTAATTACCAAAGTTAAGCAATAAAAATTTTAAAATTAAAAAAATTTTCAAAAAAGTGCCAAAAATGCTTTATAAAAACAATATTTTTTGTTAAAATAAATAAAACATGTGGGTTTTTTGGACAATTTTGGCAAAATACATAACCTAAATTGGTGGTTTTTTGTACTTAATAAAAAATCCTAGTCATAGATTTATGTAAAATAGTTACAAATCTATTTTCCCCTTAACTCGTATCAAAAAGACATTCTTTTTTGAAAATCTAAAAGTTTGTGGTTTAATTATGAAAAAAAATTTAGTTCAAATTGAAGATAATGGTGAATTATCTTTTGATAAATACAAAAACAACATAAATGCTTTTATCAAAGCAAAACAAATAGACAAACTAAAATTACAACCAGATTATTTTGAGATAACAAATAATTATTGGATTGTAGACAAATATATTGCAAAAAGTGGACAAGTCACTGTTGAAAATTTCCCCAACACTCTATCCGCTTACGCACATGCAATTAAGGAAGGCTATGCACTTTGTATTCCTGTTCAAATTTTGGACGATGACAGCATAGTTTGTTTTTCGCACAAAAACTTATCCAAAGTGTTGTCAACAACTAGCGGATACCTAAACAAACTTTCACTCAAGGAACTCAAGAGCCTTAGTTTAAACGAGCAAAACGAAACTGTCCCTACTCTTGACGAAGCTCTTGATTTTATAGCAAACAAGACACCAATTATTATCGAAATTAATAATGACGGAATGATAGGTAAATTTGAGGACAAAGTTTTGGCATCACTCCAAAAATACATCTCCAAATATAACTGCTACTATAATGTGGCAATAATGAGTATTAACCCATATACTTTGCAGTATTTTTATCAAAACTTCCCTTTCATTACTAGAATATTAAAAAGCGGAAACTTCCAGAGCAAAATGTTTGGTTCAATCCCAACAAGAAAGCTCAAAAAACTCAAATTCTACAAAATTACTCATGCAGACTTTATCTGCTACTCACAAGAATTACTACCTACAAGAGCTGTAAGCAAGCATAAGCCTGTGGGAATTATCGCCGATTGCGTGATAAGTCAAGCCAAGTATTTGGAAGTCGCGCCATATGCAGATAATATAATTTTTAGCGGATTTAGACCTAAAATTTAGGAGACCATATGTCAAAAAAGCAAATTGTTATAATCGAAGGCCCTAGCGGAGTCGGCAAAGATACGATTATAGCCGAACTAATTTCTAGATACCCTGATAGATTTGGAAAACCAATAAATGCGACCACTAGACCAATGCGAGAAAATGAAAGTCAAAATAACCCATACCTATTTTTAACAGAAGATGAGTTTTTAAAAAAGCGTGCTAGTGGTGAGATTTTTGAACATACCATGCGTCACGGAACTTATAGAGGCATGCGAAAATCAAGTTTTGATAGCGTCCTAAATAGCGGAAAAATTGCACTTAGAGACTGTGATGTAAATGGACTAAATGCTATCAAAAAAATATATGGCGACAAAGTTACTAGCATATTTTTGACAGCACCTAAGGAAGAAATCAAAAAGCGTTTTGAAAGTAGAAACGAGCCAAAAGAATCCATGGAAGCACGACTTAAGGACTATGATAGTTACATTGAAAATGCAAAGTTCTTTGAACATGTAATCGAAAACATGGATATAGACCAAACAGTCGAGCAAATCCTAAAGATTTTGGAAGAAGAATAAAAAAAAGTGTCAGACATTAATCTGACATTTTTTTTATTAATTTTGACTATTTTGATTTTGTTTAGCTATAAGTTCGTCATATAGTTTTGCTTTTTCGATAAGCATCGCATATTCCTTTTTGGAAACTTTTACCATGCTATCGTCCTCAATGAGAGCCCCTGCTATTATTCTCTTTGCTAGAACTTTGAGAACTATTACACCTACAAGAGCAACTAATATAAGTGTAACAAGCCAAGCCCAAACTTTGGAAATATCCAAAACTCCAAATATAAGTAGTGTTGCAAATACATCAAGAACTCCTACGATTATGTATACAATAATCTGAATTGCAAGATGGGATTTGCCAAGATCAAGCCCAGACGATACTATTATATTAAATAATACCGAAATAAGACCCAAAGTAATTGTAATATTGCTTATAGTATTGTTTTTGACATTTAACCAACTAGTTAGTATTATAAGAAATACCGCACCAGTAATTAGTCCAAAAGAGACCCAACCAAGTGTTTTATTTTTGATAGTCATATTCAAACTATTGATTGCAAAGAAGCCACCAACAGCTAGCGAACCCAAAGTCAAAAAAACTTTAAGTTTGTTATCTCCAAGCAAATCAAGACCAAATAACCAAAAAATCAAAAGCAAAGATAGTAACGCAGTAAATACTATAGTTACAATTGACAAAATTTTTCGTGTTTTTTCCATAAACCTTCTCCTTATTTTTTAAATATGTTACCATATAAAAAACAAAAAGCCAAACAAATAAGCAAGTAAATGCCTACCTTGTTTGACATTTTTTTACAATTATTTATCAGATTTTTCAAAGTATCTTTTTAACTTTTGCTCACGAACAGCATTGACCTTGTCGACACCAAAAATGTTTTGCATCTGCTCGCAAGTATTCAATACATCAGCAATCTCCTCAACAATATTATCTTTGATAGTGTTTTCTTTTTCACTGCCTTTGTATCTTAAAAATTTTGACAATGCCTTAGTAAGTTCGCTCATTTCCTCAATGCACAAGATTATTTCTTTTTCAACTCCATTAATCTTGATAAACTCGTCATAATACTTTTGATACTTTAAATCCATAAAACCCTCAATTATTTGTTATACTTATCTTTTTTTCGAATGAGACCTTTTTCTCTGCCATTCTCTTTAGGAATATAATACCTCTTGTCTTTTAGCTCGTCCGGAAGATATTGTTGTTTGCAATAACCACCAAAGTCGTGTGGATATTTATACGCTCCATGTCCGTCATTATACCCTGTTGGATGATTTTTTAGATGATTTGGCACTCTTGCATTTTTATACAACTCAGCATCGCTCCTTGCACTATTCATAGCCAAGTAAACCGAATTGCTTTTTTCTGCCTCACATATATAGATTATTGCATGAGTAAGAGTTAGATTGCATTCTGGAAGTCCAAGCTTTTCACACGAAGTCAAAGCAGATATTGCAATTAGCAAAGCATTGCTATCAGCCATTCCAATATCTTCGCTTGCGTGAGCGATAAGGCGTCTAGCAATAATACATGGATCATATCCAGACAGCAATAATTTTTGACAATAAAATATTGCTGCATCAGTATCACTACCTCTTAGCGACTTACAAAAAGCAGATAGAATATCATAAGAAGTATTTTCGTCAAGAGCAATATTCCCCTTTTGCAAGCAGTCAATAATAGTTTGCTTATCAATGACGATTTTGCCGTCCTTATTGGGTGGAGTTGTTGTCACCGCAAATTCAAGAGCATTAAAGCAACTACGCAAGTCTCCTGAGCAGTTATAAGCCAAAAACTTAATATCCTCTTCCGAAATCTCAACATCTAGATTTCCAAGCCCTCTTGTCTTATCCTTGAGTGCTCTATTTATCGCCAAAATCTCATCCTTGACACTGAGAGGTTTAAACTCAAAAACTTTGCATCTACTAACAATAGCTCTGGTCATAGAAATATAAGGATTCTCTGTAGTAGACCCAATAAAAGTAATGTAACCTTTTTCGATAGCCTCCAAAACACAATCACTCTGAGCCTTGCTCCACCTATGACACTCATCAAGCAACAAATATGTCTTTGTGCCATAAAGTTCCAAATTAACTTTTGCCTCATCAATAATCGCCTTGGCATCTCCAACACCAGAACTTACAGCATTTAGTTTTTTGAATATACCATTACAAGTGCTAGCAATAATATTTGCTATAGTCGTCTTGCCACATCCGGGAGGACCCCAAAATATACATGACCCCATAGAATCATTTTCAATCGCTCTAACCAAAAAGCTATTACGATAGATAAGATGCTCTTGACCTACAAACTCACCAAGAGTATTTGCTCTCATCCTATCTGCTAGAGGCGAATATTTTTTTAAATTACCTTCAAACATATCCATAATTATATTTCCTAATTACATTAAATACACTATTATTTTAGCACATTTAATTTTTGCAATCAAGACAAATTTATATATCACTTTTCAAAAAAGTTTTTAATAAAAAAACCAAATAGGAATATAGATTTACTTTGATATGTCAAAGTTGTACGACATACATTTAGCATAGAAATAATTAATAAATTTGTCCAAACTTATATCAATTTTTACAAAATATAAAAATATATACTAATGACATAAATATATTTAATTAATTCAACACAATAAATGTTTCTGTCAAATACTAACACATAATTGTCAATTACTTCATATTAATACCCATACAATGTCTAATTAGATATTTTTACAAATTTAATAAACAAATCAATTAATAAAACAATAAAGATAACAACAAAAAATAATAACATGGATAATAACATGGATAATAACAGTGATAATAACAGTGATAATGATAATACCAAGAATAAAATTAAATAAGTATTCAAAGTCACATTACAGCATCTGGCATAAAAAAACTCCCACTTGCGTGGGAGCAAAATTAGAGTATTCATAAGCCGAGTTCTGTATTTGGTGATTATCTATCTAGTACCACTGTCGCCAATGGTTTCAAGCGGTGTAACGAAAGGCTAGCGAGCAACATTAACGCCTTTCTACCTTGCATCGAATGGGGTTTACACAACTGCATAGTCACCTATGCAATTAGTAGGCTCTTACCCTACTATTTCACCTATTGCACAAATGTGCTGTATATTTTCTGTTGCACTTTCCTTGGAGTCGCCTCCACTAGTCGTTAACTAGCATCCTGCTCTATGATGCTCGGACTTTCCTCAAGCATAAGCTCGCAATCACCCGAATATCTAACTGTCTTATTATACCACATTAAATTACATTTTGCAAGGCTATATTTAATCTTTGGTTTTACTATATTTTTGACACTCAACAAAATCACTTTTTTTCAAAACCTTTCGCAAAATCTCTATTGATTTTTTCTCTAGCCTAGATATATAGCTTCGGCTTATGTTTAATTTTTTGGCAACTTCTCTTTGAGTTAGCATTGCCGATCCAAGTAGCCCATATCTCATACACATAATCTCGTATTCTCTAGGTGACAGATGCTTTTTTAGTACTTTATCCAAATCCTGAGATATCATCTTTTGCTCAACTAACATTTCGACATTTTCATCCTCATCAAAACTTAGGTCACCTACATGAATTTCATTTTCTTCATCATCAGATCCAAGAATATCCTCAATGCTCACATTGCTTTTGTGTTTTTTGTTGGCTCTAATTAGCATCAGAATTTCATTTTCGATACATTTGGCTGCATATGTACTAAACTGTGTTCCATGATTTAGTTTGTACGAATTAATAGCCTTAATAAGCCCCAAACTACCAACTGAGATTAAATCATCAGCCTCGTCTGCCTGATTGTATTTTTTCACCACATGCGCAACCAGTCTCAAATTATGTTCAATAAGTATTTCTTTTGCTTTTTCATCCCCTTTTTCAAATTTTTCCAAATAAATCTTTTCTTCTTCTGGAGTTAATGGTTTAGGAAATGATGAACAGTTTTTTATGTACGACGAAAAAAACATTATCTTTTGTAAAAACATCATAAAACTTTCAACTATCATATTACACTCCTATACCCCATGTATATGTCGAAATATGCCGAAATTTGCCTGTCCAGAGCAAATTTACCAATATATTTGATATAGAAATATTTGTATAATTATTTTTAATTATGTATAAATATACATGCGAAACACACAGCTGTGCTGTTCTTAATTAAAATCGTAACTTGTATATTTATACTTATATAATAATATTTATGCACAGTGAAAGTTTTATGTTCTACAAATATTTTTTGAGATTTTGGCGGTCAAAAATCGGTGCATTTTTTAGCTATTATTTTTTTGAATAAATAGAAAAACCCTTATTAAAACCATTAGTAATTTTATAAACAAAAAAATGAGGTGGTAATTTTAACCACCCCACTTAATTTTATTTTGTTGTTTCAAATATTTTGTTGTTCTTTTCTTAGTATATCGCCTGCTTTTAGAGGCAAATCAGTTTTTAGCATAATTATTTGTTGCACTAGACTCGCATCCGAAATAGCATTGCCGTCTTCATCTTCCATGTAATCAACAATTATTTTTTTGTTAAAAGTATCATTTGGAGATAGTACTTCAAGCACATCTCCTACTTTAAAGCGGTTTCGTTGTTCAATCTTTGCAAATCCGTCTTTGGCATCCTCTTTGACTATCGCCATAAATTCGTAAGACTGTATAGGCATACTATCCTCGATGTACTCTTTGTCTTTTGCGCCAAAATAAAAACCTGTTGTATATCTTCGATGGCTTGTTTTTTCTACTTCATCAAGCAAAGATGCATCAAAAGTCTTTTTATCTTCAAAATCATCAATTGCTCTACGATAAGCATTTGTAATAGTCGCAACATAATATGGGCTCTTCATTCTGCCTTCAATCTTAAATGATGTGACACCAGCATCGACAAGTTTGTCTATGTATTCAATCATACACAAATCCTTACTATTGAGAATATATGTACCTCTTTCGTCCTCTTGAATATCATAATGCTCACCATGTCTAGATTTTTCGCAAATTGAATATTCAAATCTACAAGCTTGAATACATGCACCTCGATTACTATCTCTTCCGGACAAATAGTTTGAAAGCAAACATCTGCCTGAGTAAGAAATACACATTGCACCATGGACAAAAGTTTCGATTTCAACATCTTTTGGAATAAAATCTCTAATCTCTTTGATTTCTTCAATACTTAATTCTCTGGCAAGTACAAGTCTTTTTGCACCCATATCACAAAAGAACTTTGCAGTATATTTATTTGTAATATTAGCCTGAGTTGAAACATGCAAATCAAGTTTTGGTGCACAATTTAGTGCTAATTGCATAATACCAATATCGCTTACAATTATTCCGTCAACGCCGATTTTTTGCAAAAATTCCAAGTACTCTTTCATGCCCACATAATCGCAATTATGTGCAACTATATTAACTGTGACATAGATTTTTTTTGACATCGAATGAGCCAAAGTAACCGCCTCAGCAAGTTCGTTTTCGTCAAAATTTCCAGAAAATGCTCTTAGTCCGAATTTTTTTCCAGCCAAATAACAGGCATCAGCACCAAAATTAAAGGCTGTTTTTAGTTTTTCCATATTGCCCGCAGGCGCAAGTAATTCAAGCATATTATTCTCCTTTTACTTTTGTAATAGCAATTCCGTCCTCAAGCCTTATTAGTTCAGTTTCAAACGGATAGGCATTTACCGCTTTTAGATATTTTCGCAAATTAACAACCATGGTGCGTTTTTTGTGAGGAATAATATCCTCGCTCTCAACCATTCCTCCAAGCAAAACATTATCTGCAAAAATTGCACCATTTTTTTCTAGCAAATTTTTTAGGTCAGGCAAATAAGAAACATACTGACCTTTTGCACCGTCCAAAAATATCATATCAAACTTTTGATTTTTTTCAACCAAATCTTTGAGTACAACTTTGGCATCATTATTTATTATAGTTACTTTGTCCAAATTGCCAAACATCTCAAAATTGTTTTTTGCCATTTGTAAGTAAGTCTCGTTGATATCAATAGTTGTAAGATGATTTGCTCCAGCACTCAAAATTATATTTCCGCTGTAACCTATCGCCGTGCCGATTTCGAGGATATTTTTGTAGCCATTATCTCTAACAAAGTTATACAAGAAAACAGCAGATTTATCCCTAATTATGGGGATAAAATTTGCTCTTGCATAGTACCTTTGTTGAGACAATTTTTCTAATACTTTTTCAATTTCCATATTCATTAATTTGTTTCTATTATCATTGGGATAATAAGTGGTTTTCTTTTGAATTTTTTGAAGAAATAAGATTGCAAAGTCTTTTTGATACTGCCTTTGATCATAGCCCAATCTTGAGTCTTAAAGTTTGCAGTAATGATTTGATTCAAAATCATATCTCTAACTTCCTCAATCATATCCTCATTACCTTTGATAGTCATAAATCCTCTAGTCAAAATATCAGGCTTTGATGTGAGCGAGCCGTTTTTTGCCGAAATTGTGATTGTAACTACACAAATTCCTTCTTCGGCAAGTTGCATTCTATCCCTTTGAACAATTCCGCCAGCCTCACTAACTTCGTAGCCGTCAACAAGTTTAATTCCACTTGGAACTGTTCCGCTCTTTTTGATAACATTTTTGTTGATTGTTATTGTGTCGCCAAGCTCAGGAATAACGATGTTTCGCTCATTCATTCCCAAATCTCTTGCCAAATTACTATGAGCTTTGAGTTGACGATATTCTCCATGCACTGGCACAAAGAATTTTGGCTTAAGGAGTGTATGCATTGTCTTTAGTTCTTCCTGATAAGCGTGACCACTTACATGCACCTCTGCCAAAGATTCATAAATAATTGAAGCACCCTTGGAGTATAGCAAGTTAATAACATTATTAATTTCTTTTTCGTTGCCAGGAATAACCGATGACGAAAAGATTACATAATCGTTTGTTCCGATTTCAATCTTATTAAACTCACCATTAGCCATTCTTGTAAGTGCACTGTTTTCCTCGCCTTGGCTTCCCGTACACAAAATGCATATTTGAGAGTCCTCATATTTGTCCAAATTGTTAACATCAACAACAATCTCTTTGTTAAAGTTCAACTCGCCAATTTTGGCAGCAGTTTCACAAATATTTAGCATGCTTCTGCCTGTAAAAACAATCTTTCTGTTGTACTTTTCGCAAATATTAAGGATTTGTTGTATACGATGAACATTACTTGCAAATGTTGCAATAATTATTCTCTTGCTTGCATTTTGTACAAATAGATTGTCAAGCGTTGCTCCAACTTTTCGTTCACTCATACTAAATCCCGGACGCTCGGCATTTGTACTATCTGCAGTAAGTAGCAAAACACCTTTTCTGCTGATTTCGGCAATTCTGACCATATCCATTGCATCGCCATCAATTGGAGTATAGTCAATTTTGAAGTCTCCCGTATGGAAATACACACCAACTGGGGTTGTAATAGCAAACGCCATTGCTCCACTGATACTATGTGTAACTTTGACAAATTCTACTTGGAAACTTCCAATTTTAACAATTTGTTTTGGCTTTACACAAATAGGTTTGCATTTGATTTTTTTGTGTTCTTTTAGTTTGTTTTCAATAAGTGCTACACTTAATTTACTTGCGTACACAGGTACATTTGGAAGTTCTCTAAGAAGATAAGGCAACGCACCAATGTGATCTTCGTGTCCGTGAGTAATAAGTATTGCTTTGATTTTTTGTCTATTGTTTATTAGGTAAGTAAAATCTGGAATAACGATGTCTATACCTGGCATATCGTCACTTGGAAAAGCAAGACCGCTATCTATAACTAACATTTCATTATTGTATTCCAAAACCATTAAGTTTTTGCCGATTTCACCAACACCACCTAAGAATGACAACTTCATTCCGCTTTGTTGTTTATTCATTTTTGTTCTCCTTTAATTTGTTATTCGTTTTTTGGCATACGAAAAACCATTTTGATTTGTAAAAATCCAATCAAAAAGATAGATTAATATATCAATTAGTAATTATATAATATTTTTAATTAAATATTGCCATTTGCCTAATTTCAAACAAGACATAGTCTGCATTGAGTGTTTTTTACATAAACACTATAAGCTCAAACAATTACAGCTTTAAGCAAAACGCAAATATTTTTGTGTTCATACAAATCCACTTGAATTTTTTTAAAATTCCATATGAACACAGAATTAAACAAAATCACTATTGCACACAAAAAAAACAAATAAAGCATGTTCGCTTTGTGTGAAAAAATCAATATAACGATTACTTTTCAAAACTCAATTGATAGCAATCAAAAATATTAAACTAACTTCGATAATACAATTATATATTATTTTTTTCAAAAAATCAATACATTATAATAGATTTAGCAACTTTTTGATACTATCTACACAAAAACCAGCCCAAAACTTCCAAAAAACAACAAAAAAACTCTTATGCTTAAGCATATTGACTCTATTCAAAAGTCAAATCCACCCATACATAAGAGCAAACAAAAATGAGTTAAACAATGTATTTCATAGACTTTAATTTATCACTTATTTCTTTTTTCTTAGGAGTGATAACATTATAAACATCAATGTAATATCTCATACCTTGACCTTCGTAAGTAACTACCATTCCAAAAATACTATAAAGCAAATACGACGCTGGAACTGTAAGAATTAATCCCACCATAAATGTAAAAGTCCCAATCAAAACATTGGAGAGCACTATTGTAACAACAATTCCAAACGCATTAGAAAATACTTTTGGAAAAATTCTAAACATATTCTTTACGCTTGTTTTCAAAGACTTAAATACACCGTAATTCATAACACACATTGTTGGAATCCAACCTGCAAACAACGAGTATTTAAACGAGATAAGCAATGCAAATCCAACTATTATAAGTATAATTGCAAATATAGACATTACAAACGAAATGCTAAATAACTTTAAACAAAGAACAAATAATCCAATATAAATAACATCAAGTGGGAACATCACCAAAAAGCACGCTAGCTGAGCCTTTATGTTTCGACCGAATGTTTCTCTAAAGCTTGCATAAAATCCATGTTTGTTCATGCTACCCATATAATAATGCAACGAATTGCATGACGCCATTATAGTCAAATTATTAAGGAAAACTCTAACAAAGAAAATTGTTATTCCAAGCCCTGCAAAGTTAATCCAAACAACTCTTAGATTCTCTTTTAACACAAGTCCCAACTGTTCCACAAGCTCATTGAGAGAAACAAAGAATTCAGTCAAATTAAGATTGGACAAAAAATCCGAGTATATTGTCAAAAATCCAGTTATAATTCCGCAATCCTCAAGCAACTTGTAGATTGGATTTATACACAAAAAACAAAGTCCACCAGTAATCAAAAAAACAAGTAGATAATATATTATAGTTTTCCAAACAATATCAAAATTAGAAAACAATATTTTAAGAGAATTTTTGTAAATCATAACCCCTCTAAAACTATAAATACTATATATTTTAGTATAAACCAAAAAAGTCAATTTTGCCAAGCAAAAAAAGAAAAGGTGCTCAAAAATTTGTCTACAAACAAATTTTTGTCACCTTTTACAAATTATTTATCTTTATTTATCTCATCATTAATATCATCAAGCAGTTCATCTGAATTTTTTGGCTCAGGATCAGAAACATCTTTTTTTGTAATAACTCCTGTCATTACCAAAAAAGTACAAATGGCTAGTATTATAGACTCGACCTTTTTGGAATATAAATCAAGCCCAATAATATTAGATATTGTATCCAAAAGCATTACAACAGCACCGCTCAAAGTTAGCCAAAACGAAGTAGTTTTAATTTTCTTTTTCATCTACTTTCTCCTTAACTTTTCTTAGAACAATTTTTTTTGAGTTTATTTTGTCTTTGATATCTTCAACATCCTCCTTCACTTGCCTCACGATTTCAAGCGAATTCCCCAATTTCTCAATGGTTAATTGATACTTATGTTCTCTATTTCGACTATCTTTTAGCTGATACACCAATAGACCCGAAAAGAGCACAGCAAAAAGTCCGTTACTTATGGCTAAGTTAACTATTTGTTCCCACATTTTTGCAGTTCACCTTGTATTTTGGATGCAACCACACCAAATACCTTTTTGATTTCTTCGCTTTGAAATGCTTGGGCGATTTTAGATATCTCAACCATTCCCAAATACCTGCCGATTACAAACATCATCTTGTTACAAACAAAATAATCAACAACATCACTTGAGAATTTTTGTCTCAAATTATCAGCAGTCTTCTCAACTTTTCCGTCATTTGCGACAAAGTTCAATACCTCCAAATATCTCTCAAAAAAGTCAAGTTCGCTGTTTTTTACATCCGAACTTAATGTTTCAAGTTTGTAGTTTATTGCACCGAGGAGATTTTCGCACACACTTATTTTGTCTGTAAGTGCAACAGCCTTTGCAATATTACAATCCTTAATCGCTTGTTTCTTGAGCGAATTTAGATAAAACAATTTAAACTTACATTGCTTAATTTGGCTTTTGAGGCTATCAGTTGACGCTACAAAATCATTATACTTTTCATCTGCAAGTACAGACTTAGCAATTTGTTTTTCGTCCTCGTCATTTTTATAAATAATTTGTTTGTTCAAAGCTCCGTCGGATTTAATCTTAGCACTTATAGCCTTAATTTCTGCAATTTCAAAGTCGCTAGCTTTAGTAAGATACTTATCCGTTAGATTCAATATTTCGTTTATCAACTCTTTTTGTTTTGCCAAGACCAAATCTTTGTCAAAATCATTTTTGACTTGTTCAGTCTGGTTGTCACAAATTGTATATTTATTCATACATTTACCTTTTGTATTTAAAATACTTGAATTTATTTTTTTTAATTTTTTTGCAATTTCACTACAGATCATCATAGCCAAATTCACCACACAAAAATTTGTTATTATAAATCAAATACTTGTCTCCAACCTTGCTTATATCATTAACATTCCAAATATTTTTTGCAGTGCCTACTTGCGCAAGTCCTGTACTCGAACTATAAGTAAACTTACTAATAGATAACATATTGCCCACAAAAGCATATAACTCAATATTACTTCCGTTTACATATAGTTTGCTAAAATCTCCCTTTTTCACAATAGAAATATCAAAACCAGTAGAATTAATAATTAGCATCAAAGTAGATCCATCATAACAATTAACCGACACAATTGGTCTAGGAGACCTAATGGTTGTACTAAGCATGCCAATGCTTTTTGGCATATACCTAGAGCCCAATGTAACGGTCACCTCTTGAGACACATTACAATCCTTGTCTACAAGCTTGTAGCAGAGCAAACTTCCAACAATATACAAAATCATTACTTGATTTGATTCATAGTCAATAATTCTGGCATCTTTTACGCCAGATTTTATCAAGATTTTTGAGTTATAATTATTCATATCGGTGTATAAATACAAATCGTTATTCTCAATTGTTAGTTGCCCGCAGTATACCTTAGACGAAACTTCAAAGTCGTTTGCATCAATGCAATTTTCAATTGATCTAACAAAAGTTAGGTTGCCGTTTTTGACATCTTCATTTGCCGTATACGAATAAATCTCAGTTTTACCCCTATCAAAAACTATATGTTTGCTATGTTCGTTTACAAAAATTTTGTTTTGATATTGAGGTTTTGCACCATAGATTTGAATATCACACTTAGCACATTCACCTTGAATTTTCAAAACAGGAGTTCCCTCAAAAACGCAAGGAATAATACGAGTTTCACTTTCGTTAAACTCATATAACAATATATTATTATAATAAAATTTTAGTGTAGTTGGGTTTTTTACATTGACCAAAATGTATCCATATATTATGTATTCACATGGATCAATATTAATTATTTTTGTCGCCGAAAATTTATCAAAAGAAATAGTTGCAATATTATTAGTCTTATTATCAAGCACCCTATATCTTAATAAATTTTGACTAAAATCATCCAAATCTTCCATCATAAAACACCAGCCGTAACCACCGGAAGTGTAATTTCATTACCAGCTTCCATAGCAATTATTTTAAACTTAAATCTCTTGACTTTTCGGTTGATTTTTATACTTTGCATAGTACTCTTGCCGGTCACTGATACATCTTTTGATTTACCATCAAAAGTAAGCCTTAGAGTTATATCCTTAGCAGTTGATATTTTTAGGTCTTTGATAAACTTCCACCTGTCAGGATATCCAAAATCCGACTCATTACTCTCCCAGCACTTTTTTAATTTTGGAGCATTATATATTGCTCCACTATCTGTCACCATCGCAACCCTATAAGATTGAAAGGTTGAATAAACAACAGCCAAAATATCTTGATTTGACATATCTTTTAGATTTGCAAAGTCGGTAATCTCCACACCTCTTACTAGTGAATATTTATGAGTGTCTACATCCATAATCATTATACAATTATGGTTAGCAAGATAATTCTCTACTGTAAAATACTCATCATCTCCAAAGTCCAATTTGCAACACAAATAATATTTGCCCTGATTATAAGCAGCTAGATCTCCATATTGCTTTTTGTTTTTGAGTCTAGACTCAAGCCCTGTTACTATCCTTGTTGCTTTATTTCCGTCAAACTCATAAATTCCACCGCCTGTCGCAAATATCATTTTGTCACCACAAATTACAGCCGAATTGAAAGCTATTGCATCGCTTACTACGCACATATTTTCGGTTTCAAATTCTTTTTTGTCCTTACCTTTGACGATTTTCGATATTCCAAATTGTCTAATAACATACAATTTATTTTTGAATATCATTACCCTAGTACAGTCACCCAAAGTATCTTCAAAAACAATTCTTCCGCTTTCATCGTTATTTATATCAAAATTAAGTGGATTAAATTCTTCACTATAAAAAATCGTATTTTTATACAAAGAACTATTTGCAAAACTTCGATTATTGTAAGTTACAATGTCCACTAGTTGTAGACTATTATCCAATTCTTTGACATATGTGGAAATAATAGGAATATAAGCGTAAGATTTTTGAGGACCAGTAAACACCAAATTATCCACTCCATTGATTCGGAGTTTGTTCATTCTTTTAACACCATCCAACTGAATACTTGGTACAGAAACTGGATTTATGGTCGCCGAATTCATTCTATAGGTTTTGAGATGACAATCCTCATCAACTACCAACATTAACCTAATAAAATTGGTCTCACTCTGATAATATCTGATTGTTGTAAAAAATACCCTAAACGCAAGCGTCGGTAAGAGATCATCCGTAAATGTCTTGAGATCATCCTCACGATGTGTGTACTCAGTATGGTGTGTTTGCAACACACTTATTCCAAAATTATCTTTCAAAACTCCAGAAGATTCATCAAAGTTATACGAACAAGCACAACTGCCATATGGCAACGACTTTTCGTCTTGGTCAACTGCCCAACCATTAGTTATTGTTGGGCACTTGTATTGCTTAAAATTTATTTTTTTGTTTCCTATCAAATTTTTGTAAAACATCAGTACCACTCCTCTACAGGCAAAGAGAAGTTTCTTCTGGGTCTAGATATTGCAAAGAGCGTATCTTTGAATCTTTTGTCCCAAACACTAGCATTCTCAATATCGCCTATCAAAAACAAGTACTCACACGCAACACCAAACGCAAAGGTTGTCTCACTTAGCTTGAGATAATAATCAATACTATCAGATATCCCAACCTCTTCTGGCAAGTAAGTATAATAAACTTTGCAATTACCAGCACTAGTATGAATACCGTCACTAAGAAGCGTAAACTTTTGAGTAACATCTGTATCACTACAAACCTTTTTGATATCAACAATATTACTGCTACTAACTGAGCTATATTTAATAACTCCGGATGTATTAGATATTTTTTTGCAAGAATTAATTTCAAAGTACTGACTAGCAAGAGTATTATTAACCAAATTCAAAGCAACAAGTAGTCTATCCAAAGTCTCTGTGACATCGCTAGAAGCTGTAGTATCAGTGCTAGTATCACTAGCCGATGTATCGGTAGAATTGCCAGTTGACGCATTAGTTGACGCCCCATCCTGAGACGCAGTAATAGTTCCCTGTTCAAGATTATCCAAACTTTCCAAGTACTCCAAGACATCAGCTAATTCAAGTACTTTGCATGTTGTTTTTATAATGTCCTTTACAAGCATACTTTACCTCCATATACTAGAAAATGCACTTTTCTCATCTAGTTCCTTAGAAGAATTATTAGCAAAAGCATAAATTTCTCTAAGCATATAATCTGTTTGATTGGTGACAGTAGCATTTGCCTTTTTCTCAACAATTTCATTGTTTTTGTCAATATCTTCAACAATATTGTCAATAAACCTCACATCCGTTGAATAAATTAAATCCAAAAATCTACTATCCAAATTATCATAAGGACAAGTTAGAGAGTATGTTCCACCCTGTCCATATCTATGTAATTCGTATTTATTCTTTTTTGTATCAAACACAATGTAATAATTTTCGTCGATATCTTTTACTCGTTTTGAAATTTCAAAAATGTCACTTTCTATTTTTATTTTCATATTTTTCTCCTAATCAAAACAATATGCATTATCTTGATTATTTGTTTTGTATTTAAAAAAATTTGCTGGGCTTTTGCCCAGCAAAAAATCCATTAGCCAGTAATACCTGTAAGTTTTGCTTGACTATTTGGTCTGTTACATAGCAATTCAGCGTATTTAACAAGAGTTGCTGTGTAGATAGGATAGCCTTCTTTTTGTCTAATGATTCTTCCATCATTACTCTCAAGCCATGACCAATCACCTAATTGACATAGTTCAAATTCTTTGGTTGTAAGCAAGTACATATCTCCGTCAGCTACAAATCTATCATTTACAACTGGGATACCATTGTAACTTAGAGCTCTAAAGCCTCCTTGCAAATCCATAACATCAACATTTCTCTTATATGATTTTACACAATCCTGATAGTATCTTCTAACCGCAGAAGAACATGCGATGTAGTCAACATCAGCACCAGAACTATCAGCGATTTCATCAATTGCTGTTTGCATTGCACTCTCACTAATTGAACCTACCGAGGATTTTGTATAAGGAGTAAGCCAAGTATTGTCTGCTCTCTTTAGACCATACAAATATGTATCTGATCCAAAGATTGCTCCAAGTCCAGTGATTTCATTTTTGAATCCACCAATAGTTGTAAGTTTGTAATCTTTGTAATCAATATCAGCAGGATAATCTGTGATGATTGTACTAGCGCTTCTGTTGATGCCTGTAATATTGAATGTTTTGTTGTAAGTAGTATTGTAGCCAGTACCTGCAGTATTCAAAAATCTAACTGTTTGGTTAATTGCAAAGTTACGAATATTATCTACTATAAAATCACAATCCGAAGCAGCATTAGAAGTAGTAACTTTTCCAAGAACACCAGTACCGTCACCATACAACATTCTGCCTAGGTTAAATGTACTAGATTTTATCAAACTTTCCATTTCTTCATTAAGTAGATTAACAAAAGCACCTGCACTGTTTTGAGAGCATCTAATAGCCTTGTCACTAATTTCTAGTGTTCCATAAAGATTTTTGAGAGTAGCTGTAAATTTCGAATACTTTTTGTTAACAGCTTTTGGCAACGCTCCCTCTTCAGTACCTGCTGATACACCACCAGACAAACCATATGAGGTGGATTTAATTATTTCGTTTCCATAAACATTGTTTGTGGTCTGTTTAATTTTTGTAAGTAATGGGTTTGCACCATAATTTAATTGATTGCCAACGACACCCAAATATACACTTTTGAGAGCCTTGTCGGCTGTAGTTAATGTAATCATAATTTCTCCTAAAATTTGAACATGTTTTCTACAAACTTGCTTGCCTCCTCCAAACTTCCAAATTGGGGAGTATGTGCAATTCCGCCTACAAATCCCGAATTATTAACTTTAATAGGATTTTGGGTCTTTTGTAGAGAATCAACATATTCGCTTATAATTTTGTTTTTTATTTGTTCGTTAGAATATATGTATTTGTCCAAAAACTCTTGATTTTCTGCCAAACTATCTTGTGGAATAAACTTTTTGTCCATCACCCTTACATACGCTTTTTCTAGTGCATCTTCACTAGTCTTTAAGTCATTATCACCTATTATTTCATTGGTTATATCTTCAATAAGTCCATTCGCATTTTTGTGTGTTTTCAAAAAATCCTCAAGTTTGTTGCTCCAAGCAAATTCATATTCAATACTTGATTTTTCCTCATTTTTACCGGCATTTGAGGAACTATTTACTTCGTCTAGAGTCTTGATAGTCTCATTTAATTTTTGGCACTTGCGAGTAAACTCACTTTGCAACTCGTTATAAGCACCAAGCAATGATTCTGCATCCTTGAATTTGCCTAGTGGAGAGCCTTCTGGATTTTTTGTTCCTTCATTTTTCGACGCTTCGACTTGAACTACCGAATCCTTTGGTTGTTCTCCAAAATTAGTATTTTCTTCTAACATATTTATTTCTCCTCGTTTTCTTTTTCGTTATCTTGTATTTTTTTAAATTTTTTGTGTTTTCTTATGTGATTTAGCATCATTTCTTTGAGATTTGGACTCTTAAGTATTGATTTTTCAAATTCATTACCAAGCATAAATGCTGTATGCTCAGCAATATGAATATTATGTTCATCAATATCGCTAGGTTCACAAATCGTTTGTTCCATGAGTAGTTGCAAATTCTCTTTTTCGGCATTTTGGGCTTGCAATGTCTTGATATCTTGTGTAGATTCCCATATTCCAAAGCCCAACTGCTCAAGAATTTTACTTCTCATTGAATTGCTCAACTTTCCATTTTCGTCATGCAAAAGTCCAGACTTAAGTAGTTCGAAAATCATTGAACGCTTTTGAGCAAGCGTTTCGTTAATTTCATTTTCGGTTTCAAATATAACTTCTTCGCTATTGATATCACTAGAGCTCCAATAAAATAGTTCAACCATGCCGTTGTCACCTATAATTCGAGACGCATGCGGAAGCTTAGCATATTGCTTGTATAGTCTTAGTATTTGCTTAGCAATTTCTTTGGCGGAATATTTGATTTCTTCCGAACTAGAACTTAATTTGATATCGTCTTGTTCAATCATAAGTTGCAACGCTACACCACTTATATTGCCATTAACAATCGAACTCTGATTAAGTAGGTCGCTGACGCCAGAAATATTTATAAATTCATTTAGTAGCGCCTCCTCTTCCTGTCTAAAATCTATTGGAAGTGCATCGCTAGTTATCATCTTAGGACTGTTTGCACCTTGTCTATAAATCAAAACTTTGCCCGGAGACAATCCCTCTTCTTCCAAATTTTCGACATCAATTGAGCCGTCCTCAACCGAGAGGATACCCATAGTAAGCCTATTCAAAAATTCGTGTTTGCGGTTTTTTACTGCATTAAAAGATCTTTGAATTGGTATAAGTCTCTCAATTAAACTAGACCCCCAAAAACAGTTTGGAGTAGGTATACATGTTTGTCTAATAAACGGAAAACCTCTCTTTCCTTCTGACTTATTTATATAAGGCAAATCCCCATTATAAATTAGTTTGTTTCCAGCAACCACAATAAGCCTTCCGTTTGGATATTCAATAGTTGGTTTTTCATATTTTTCAAGGACTATAACTTGGTCTTTTTTTATCTTTTTTGCCATTGAATTCGAGAGTGACGAGTAACCAAGTCCACCACTTATTGATAATGAGTCAAGCGAATATACATTTATATCCTGACCTTCGACATCAATACCCCAAATATTTTTGACCATGTCTTTGTGAAAAGATCTAGCATAAATAATTGACATGCAATCTTCCAAATTATTGTAAGTTGAGCTATCTGGATAAATCTCAAATGGACTACATACTGTGACTTCGACATCACCTTCTTTTATTTCGTTTCCAAGTGCATTGACGCCAATCACTTTGCCAAGATTATTATTCCAGTCTATTTTGTAAAATACTGTTCCGCAAATTTCACTCCACATTGTTCCTTTGGAGAGAGTTTTGCTAATGTTTATATTATGACTCACAGCTTTGAGAATCTTTTTGGAAGTTTTGGCACAAGCGATATCTCTTTCGTCGTCCGAAAAAGGCACTACTGTAAGTGTTGGTCTTACTCTAGAAAGCTTGGCTTGTCTTAGTTCTATAATGTTGGCAATATGATTGTAAACTTCTTTTTCTTGCCAAAAATATTGTTTGCCATTTTCCATAATGTCTCCAGCTGGAGAGACATAACAGTATTGATTTCCCAAAAAGAAATTTATATTAAGTTGCCAATTACTCTCAAAACTTTTTCGTTCGTTTTGTCTTATCTCAAAATCTTTGAGGACACTATCTACTATTTCGGCATTTTTTTGGTCAATATCATCTTTAAAATTATTTTTCACCGGCATTCTCCTTGATCTTAATTTTTTTGTTTAACATATTTTCTGGGCTTTTTGGAACAAATTTTGTAGACAAAACTTTGTACATTTCGCTTGCACAGTCACCACACAAATAAATCCCTGCTGATCTAAAAAACCCGTCTTTTTCAACCTTGAACTTAGCCATATTTTTGCAATTTGGCATTTCACATCTAAGATTTCTATCACTATCTTTAATTTTCATTTTTTCTCCTTTAGTTGACATATAAGTCTCTCTTTTTCCTTTTGCAATTCTTCGTCTGTCATGTTTGCGTATTCGTTTTTGTCATCCCCCTCCTTTTCCAAAATCATCTGAAGCGCAGTTAGATCTGGAGGATAAGCTTTTGTGCTCGTCTTTCGTTTTTGAAGCACAAATTCATCACCAGATATTCCATATTCCTCGGTGACTTCTTGAGTAGTAAACCCCAAAGCCTTGCTATAGAGTGCATCTTTAATTTTTTTGCTGTTCATTTTCCTCCTTCAAAAAAGCAATTATCCAAAAAATTTTTTGAATAACTGCTCACCATAAATTTTTATTTTGAAATTTTAAATTTTTCATTAGTTTTTCTTTGTTTTTTTGTATATCTGATTTTGTAGGGACTAGGTTTAATTTGTTTTCAGGTCTAGACATGATGTAGTATCTAAGCTCGTCCATGGCATGGTCATCTTTTTTGATAGGAGCATCGGCATTTCCCCAAAAATACCCCTTGATTTCCCTTATCATATTGACACATGTTTTGAATATAAAAAGTTTTCGCTCCCCACAAGCGTTTTTAAAATATGATTTGACCCTATTAATTCCTGAAAATAAATCCTTGTTAACATAAGGATTAACAAGGATTCCGTTATCATAAAAAAGTTCACTCACACTTTTTTCGCTAGCCAAAGTTCTTTGATTTGCTGCACTATCAATAATTGCCTCAATTCTGCCATTTTTTGTAGGCCAGTTCAGCCTTTTTGATATGTCTTTTATCATATTTGCATGATAATCAAGTGTCTTTTGTCTGTCATAATGCTCAGCTATTACATAAATATTACCATCATAATCACACGCATACCAGTGGCAACTAAGCGGATTTTTGAGACCTGGGTCAATAGAAATTTTGTCGTACCACGAAATTGGTACATCAAATGGCTCAATAACATTCAAATTTTCGTCAAACTCGTTATAAACTAACCCAGTTCCTGATGTAAAGTTTCCAAATTTTCTGCTCTCGAGCTCATCTTGAGATAAATTTGCAGTAAGCTTTTTTATTTCGATTTTGGATAGATAAGGATTGTCCTCC
Organism: Clostridia bacterium; assembly: GCA_016297915.1. Taxonomy (GTDB): domain Bacteria; phylum Bacillota; class Clostridia; order Christensenellales; family UBA1242; genus UBA11490. The sequence continues at coordinate 52,632 of JAEDFU010000001.1, forward strand.
CATTGCATGTGTTCATACCAAACATCTTCGTCATTTCGGTCGTTTAGATAAATTGTATTATACACCCAAGTAAGACCTTTGAGTGGAGTCATTGTGCCAAATATCATTCCACATCTATCCAAAACTCTCATTTTGCACTCTAAATAAATATCTTCGGGCGGTTCTTCATCAAACCATACATAATCAAGTGATGTTCCCTGAAACTTTTCTCGTCCCTGGTCACAACTTTTGAATCCAATCTTAGAAACTGAGCCAAAGACATTCTTTACATATATAGTATCAATAACTCCGCTAGATGCACTGCCCTTTTTGCCTGATAACATAACAATATCTTCAATCCAATCTTTTTTGAGATAACTTAGTATTTTGCTTTGGGCAACATCTCTTTGAACTTGCTGACTAAGCGACACCACCCAGCCATCACGAGGCTTGTTCTCTTGGTAAGGATGAATCCCTCTAGCTAACCAAACACTTTCAACCGCACCACATTCGGTTTTCCCACTTCTATTACCTCCAAAGACCCAACGATTTTTTAGTTTGCATTTGTGAAAAAGTAATTGTTTTTCGTGTTTTACATCTCCAGTATTATAGTAATCCAATTTGCAATCACTTTTTCGCCGTAGCAATTCTTTTTCGATATTCTTAATTTTTTTCAATAATTCTCTTTGTGTCATAATACTTTTGAAATACCTATATTTTTACATATTTTTCTGCAATGTTCTTTTTGTAGACTTTTTTTTATTTGCTATTATATAATCATGAAATACTTAATAACATTTGTAATATCCATGCTAATTTTTTGTTCTTACAATAGACCTGCTGTCTGTTTGTCAGCTACAAGTTATGCTAGAGTTTTAGCCCCCACAAACATCTTAAGACTATCGAGTAACGACGAAACCAAAGACATCATCTGTATTGCCGAAAAATCCTATTTTGTAGAGATTTTGTCCGAAAGAGATGCTTACTATAAGGTTAATTACAATGGAATATCTGGGTACATAAAAAAGAATGATGTCAAGGAAATTTTGCAGATACCCAAAACACCATATCCTACCCAAATAAATATTGTAATTGGTAGTGATTGTAATTTGCGAAGTACTCCAACAACAAGGTCAAGCGTAAGCAACATAATAAATGTTGTAAATAACGGCGAAACAAATATAGAATTTATTGGCAGAGTCTTTGCCGAGGAGGCCATAGATTTTGGCGGTACAACTTGGTATTATGTAAAGTTTAATGGAGAGTATGGCTATATTTATAACAAATATGTCAAGACCATTACACCTATTTACGAAAATACCGAACTTACCACCTTTAAATCCGAAGTCCCTCAAACACCTCAAAATCCAATCTCACACATCCCAAGTCTACTTTTGATTATTATTATGGCAGTTCCAATAATTGCGATACTCTTTATTTTGTATTTGCCAAATAGAGCCCACAAAAAAATCAAAACCCCCAAGCCTCCAAAAATTGTAGATAGATACTAACAAAAATAATTACTGCACTTGATATTAACCTTAGAAATATCGTTTAACATTCGCTTAACTAGTGAATTGTCCATGACCTCGTCGACTTTGTTATATCTACTTACACATTCATCATAAACAGACATAATCCACTGCTCTTGAGCATATTCAGACACAAAAAATTCAAGGTCAAATCCTTTGGCAATCATTTGCGAATTAAATTTGCCAAGTGCCAAAATTTTCTTTCTGAAAAAAGTTCTCAAACTTACGCCAAGTAGTTGAGCAATTTGCTCACTTTTGACTCCATCTATAAATACTAATGTAAGGATTCTACGGTCAATTTTTCCAAGTCCAGCTAGCGAATCCTCAACTGCAACTTTCAAATTGATCATTTTTCTTTTTCTATCAATTAGTTCGATTAGTTTTCTTGCTTGCCCATAAGTTGTGTTATTTTTTTGTAAATACCCGCTATTGCTATGTTTACTCATGTCCATTATTAATTTGTCGAGAGAGTCTACCATTTTTTCCAAATACCTATAAATTGATAATGTTGATTTGCTCCAATATTTCATTACTACCTCCAAGTGCGTTTGTAATCGTCTATAGTATAATGCCTGCAAGCAACCAAAGTCAAAACTTTATGTCAAATTTTTGCGAAAATTATACAATTTGTACAAAATTTTTACAATTTTGACAAATTTAATTACTTTAGTAATTAATAAAAACCCACTGCTGAAAAAATTTAGTCAAGTTTTTTTTGAAATAACAAATATTGCCAAGACAAAATAACAAAATAAAGTATTGTTTTTTATTGTCAAAAAAACATGCGTATGCTAAAATTAGTGTAATTGGAGATGGCGCATGAAAAAACTTGCTTGGGGATTTGCAATAGCCTGTATCTGCATGCTCAGTGCAGTGTTTTTTCCTCGTCAAGTATACGCAGATACAACCACCGAAATTGATACAATTTATCCTAATGATATCATTGAATATGTAGACCTTACAAATATTTCAAATTTTGATATTACTTATGATTATGTCTGCTATACTTTGGACAATCAAAAAGTCACATTATTTTGCATGAGTTCCAAAAAATACTCGGAGTTTGACGGTTTTGACGATATTCAAAAAATTAAATTTGCAAACGATAATATTCTAATTGCTGATAGCAGTTCAGTAAAAGTTATCAAAAACTTTGGGTCAACCCCAACTGTAACATCAATTAATGAAATCAATATGTCTGGATGTAAGGCAGTTGATATTTACTATAATGAAAGCAATATCTTTGTTGGTGTTATTAATAATAATACTTTTAGTCTATATAGATATTCTACAAATTTGACATCAAGTTCCAACCCTACAATGACTTTTAATTCGACATACTTTGCAAACGCTTATTTGATGACGATTAGCGATGCAAATGCATATATTGTATACAAAACTGGCGGAACAAACGACAAATTCACAACTGAATTAGCCACTCTAAACTTGTCTAGTGCGTCTCTTACTTTTGGTCAAACATTCAAAGTTAATGCCAAAGTTATTGACTTTTTTGAATTTGACAACAAAGATTATTTGATAACCTCAACCGATGAAATACTGTATTTGCAATCATTATCAGACAACACTTGGACAGACATCAAGATTTCAACCGAGGGGAATATACAAAATAGTAACTACCCTATTTTTGAAATAACAGATATAACTTTTTTCAATAACAAAATCTATGTTTCGGACTTGCATTTCAAATCCATTCAAGCTATAGAAGTTTCTGTTGAGCCAACACTTAATCTCAAATCCAATGAGATTGTACTTGCTAGTTCTGGATTTTCAAAGGGCAGATTCAAAAATCCAAATAATATATACATTCAGGGCAAAATCCTTTATGTATCAGACACCGACAACAATCGCATACAGATAATTGAAAATAATAATTGCCATATTATAGATGATTTAAGTACAAATTCAAGACCAAAATGCTTGCAGACAGACACCAAAAACAACTTGTATTTCGTAACAAACAATACCGACGGCGCTGTTCTCAACAAATACGCAATAATTCAAAATGAGTATCAAAAGACTAATTCTTATAGTCTTGTAGATTCCACTGCTCTTGGCTCAATTGCCAGCTTGTGCATAACCAATTCGGATGTAATATACTTGCTAGATATAACTAATAATAACATTGTATATCTCAACGAAAACAATTTGGTTAAACTAAAAAATCTCGCATCACTCGGTATTACTTTGGATGAAAATTCCCAAATCGAGTATGTCATGGGTCTCGACAAATTAGTTATCAAAAGCCAAGAGACGATTACAATCATGAATACTGACGGAACTATACTTGCCAAGCTAAATATTGCAAATTTACGCAAAATAACCTCGAGCTTTGACAAAATTATAGCCATTACATCCAATTCAATCATTAGTTATAATTTCGAAAATAACGCTATAATTCCAAGCGACACTATTAGCTTTAACACAACTAATTACAACTGTTTTGAGTATGATATAGCCTTATCTCAAATGATTGCTTTTGATAGTTTGCGTAGTTGCCTTGTTAAATTTGATTGTCCTGTAGCCACCAATCCATTTAATTTTGAAAATCTAAACGACAATCCATTAGACACTAATTCAAAGTTAATTCCACTAAAACTTAATGACTCTACACTCATCTATGAGTATCCAAATTATTTAGGAAGTATTTATAATCAAGACTCAAGCATCGAGTATTGCTTTGGAATTGAGGAGTACAAAAGTTTTTGTAGAATAATATTTAATAATGACGGAAACTTGAGTTGTGGTTTTGTAAGTACTGATAGTTGTACTAAACTTAATCACACATACGCCCCAATCACAGTAATCACAACCAATCAAGTTGTCCCAGTTTACAAATATCCTACACTGCTCAAATATCAAGGCGAAAGACTAATCACACAGACACTTGAGATTAATAAGAGCATAACTCTTAATTATGTATTTCCTGCATCCATTGACGGCAAAACTTTTTATTTGTATCAAAACGAAAACACGATTGGATTTATATTTAATGCAGATGTTGTACTAAGCGAAGCAAAAACAATCAAAAACTTAAATACCGAAAACGCAAGTATTAAGATTATCGGAAGCGAGCAGACAAATCTTTTGGACCAAGACAAACAAACTGTCATCAAAGTTTTGGATAACAATACAAGAATATATGTTCAAAATTATGACAAAAAGCAAAAGTACACCAAAGTCATTTACAAAGATTCCGATCTAAATACATATACTGGTTATGTTTTGACCAAAGATATACAAATGGACAAATTAGATAGTTCACAAGTGGTTTTGATTGTTGTAATCATTTTGACAATCCTACTATTAATCGGAATAATTGTAACATTTGTCCTCATCAAAAAACGAAATTCCAAATAAAAAACAGTATTAATCAAAAACAATTAATACTGCTTTTTTTGCTTTAAACGGTTGATTTATCAAGGTTTGCGTAGTACCTCGACCATTTGCTCTTGTGATTCAATTTTTTTTGGTTTTGGAAAACTTTTGATATAAATAACAATAAACGAAACGCATATACCCATCATCAAAACTGATATAATCGGCAAAACATATCGTCTATAATCTCTTGAATAAATTACTCCAATGGGATTATTGATGTCATAATAAATTGATATCTTATCACCTATTTTGTTTCGAGATTCATACGATGTAACATTTTGATAATATCTAGAGTCGACAACATATTCAAGTACATCATGTTTTTTGTTGTTTTTGATTTCATAAGAGACAACTTCTGCTGTAACCTTTTTGAAATGATTATATTTTGAGTAGTAATTAGCTTCCCAATAAATAGTATATCCGACAATCACGAGCATTACAAAAAGCAAGATCCCAATTAGCAATTTATATTGATTTTTTCGCAAATCTTTGTCAATACTTTGCATAATACTCCTCTTTTGACATTACATAATTCTACTATTAGATTAACACAATTTTTCAAAAATTACAATTATCTTACATAATAATTTTCTAATTGTCCTGCGGTTGTAAGCATAGTATCAACACCCAAATCATCTTTGACAAGTTCAATTCTATTTAAACTCACCTCGTATGCTGTTTTGGTTATTACTTCATCGTTTATCTTTTTTTGATAATCTCGACTTTGAATTCTTCCTGTTACTGTAACTTTGTCTCCAACGCAAAAGTTCTTGACAAACCTAGCATTTCTGCCCCAAGCAATACAAGGCAAATAATCACTCTTATTGTAGCTTCGATTAACAGCAAGTAGGACATCAGAAATTTCTCTTTTGAAAGGAGTTGTTCTAAATACTGGCTCTTTGCACACATATCCAGTAATCTCAATATAATTAGGATTTTCGGTCTCAACATATGGAACAATCTCTCTTATGAACACTGTAAGCATAAGTTTACTTTTGCCATCTACTAATTTGTTATAACTTCTAAACTGTCCATTTCCACAAATTTTGCTTCCGACTCTGATATCATTATCCCCAATAAGCCTCTCACTTATAGTTACTGGGATTTTGTCAAAAGAATCAGATAGTCTTGGAACTTTGAGGTCAAACTCAAAAAAGTTCTCTCCATACACTTCGTGACTAAACTTTGGCTCACTTGCCACTTCGCCCGATATAAATACTTTGTTGTTTTTCATTAGATTGTAATCCATATTTTTCTCCTTAAACCTTTTAATTTTTTCGTTGTATACCAAGATTATCTATGTAATAATCACTATCGTAAATAAGCTCTCCAACTGATACTACTTTGTAACCAGCATTCTTAAGTCTCTCAAGCATTAGAGGTAGAGCATCTAGCACATGGTCTGAGTTGTTGTGATTAAGAATTATACTGCCAGGTTTAACCCTCGACATAACTCTTTCGCAAATTTCTACACCACTAAGCCCTTTCCAATCGAGAGTATCCACATCCCATTGTATAGTTTTTAGCCCCATTTTTTGAGTTAAATTAAGCATAGTATTATTGTATGATCCGTATGGAGCTCTAAAGAGTTTTATCTCCTTGCCAGTTATCTTTTGGATAGAGTCAATACTGGTCTTGAGTTCCAACTCCATTTGGCTCTCACTAAGCCCAACAAAATCCGGATGAGTATTGCTATGTGTGCCAATCTCAATGCCTTGTTCGTCTATCGCCTTGACCATTTCTGGGTATTTTTCAACCCAAAATCCCACCATGAAAAATGTTGCATTGCAATCATATTCTTTGAGAATTTCGAGTATTTTGAGTGTTTTGTCAGCACCCCAAGCAGTATCAAAAGAAATGGCTACTTTCTTTTCTTGAGTATCGACAGAGTATATAGGCACAAGCCTAGGGTTTGTTCCAAAAAATACACTTGCACTAGCTCCGCCACAAACATTAATTGAGAGCATTATCATACAAAGAACTGTAATTACTCCCAGCCAAAAGATTTTTTTTCGAATTACTACAAATTTCATTTGGTACTCCTTAATTATATATTTTTTTGCATAACTTGTTTATTTTGTTGTAAGTCTTAATTTGGTTACATTTATCTAATTTTGTCAAAATGTAAGATAAAAAACTATTCATTTTATGTATACTCCTAACTACTCCAAAAAATGTCAATTGACACAAAAAAAATAGGCTATGCCCTTTGCAAAATTTCTTGCAAAAAGCTAGCCTATTTAATTTATTATTTATTTTCCAAAAATTGATACACCGTTTTTACTTTTTCTTTGACTAATTGTTTGCCAAAGCCTGTTCTTGTATCTACAGGAACAGCATTTTTTGGAACAAATGTAAGTTTATCCTTTTCTGAGACTACAACATAATTTGACTTTATGCTTAATCTATATGCTCCGACAATCTTGCCATTCTTTGATTTTGGACTAACATAACTTAGCCCTTTTCTATTTCTAACGGACTCGGCAATCTCTGCCTCTTTGATAATCTTAGCACTTCCGTCCGAAACAAATAGCGAAACAGCATCACTTGGATCTACTTGCATAGCATTGACAACAAAGTCTGATTTTTCAAGAGCAATGCCTTTGATTCCAGAACTTATCCTACCTGTTGTAGATATGTCATCAATTTTTACCTTGACACCATTACCGTTTTGTGTAAACATACACAAATCTTTGTCCGGATTATATATATCTACCATTCTAACTTCGTCACCACGACCAAGTTTGATTGCACCAATCACCTGCTTACTTGCAAAGTAATCGGAAACTTTGGAAACCTTTATCATGCCATTTTTTGTAGCAAAAATTAAGTTATGATCTTTGAGTGCTTTGTCAAGTTCCAATACAGCCACAATATTTTCATCTTTGTCAATATTTTTGACAAGACTAAATAGTAGCGTTCCCTTGTCTCTAAACTTGCACTCATTAATTGCTTTTACAGGGAGTTTGATACAATTACCAAGGTTTGTAAACACAAATAAATTCTTGTTGTCATCAATCTTAAAGCTTATACTTGGGATTTCGGATAGTGACGGATTTGCACTCAAATCTTTGGTGACCAAATTATAACTCTTGAGATTAACAAGTTTTAGTGCATTTTCGGGAGTTGCTATAAAGTGATATGTTTGAATATCCTCGCTTTCCTCTTCGTCATCAAGAACAATTGAACTATCTTCAAAGTGTTCATCGACACTCAAGAACTTGGTTTTTCTTGGTTTGGCATATTGTTTGGATATTTCATTAAGTTCGGATTTGACAACTTTCATCTGAAGAATTGGACTCTTGACAATTGCTGTATAACGCTTAATCAAATCTCTCAGCCTATTAAGATCAGTTATGAGTTTGTTTACTTCAAGGTTAGTAAGTCTAGCTAGTCTCATATCCAAAATCGCTTGTGCTTGAACCTCTGATAATTCAAAAGTCTTGATAAGAGTAATCTTAGCATCTGTAACACTTTTGCTATTTTTGATTATTCTTACAACTTCATCAATGTTTCTGATTGCAATAAGAAGTCCCTCTAAGATATGCTCTTTTTTGAGTGCCTCTTCCAAATCATAATTAGTACGATTAAATATAACTCTTTGTTGATACTTAACATAATAATCAAGTATTTGAATAAGTCCCATTTGTTTTGGCTTGCCGTCTGCAATTGCAACGATATTTGCTCCAAAAGTTGTTTGAACATCACAGTACTTATAGAGTAAATTCAAAATTGCATTAATTTTTGCGTCTTTTTTGAGCTTGATTACTGCACGAGTTCCAGACCTATCTGATTCATCAACAATTTCCTGAATATATCCCATAGGACCATTTGGATTGGCATCTCTATACTTAGCAATCTTTTGAAGCATGCTTGCCTTGTTTACTTGATAAGGAATCTCGGATATTACAATATTTTTTCTGCCATTATCTCCGTTTTCGATATTAATCTTGGATCTAATGTAGATTTTTCCCTTTCCTGTCTCATACATTTGTTTTATTTCGGAGTTATCCAAAATGTATCCTCCGCTCGGAAAATCCGGAGCTGGCATTATCTTCATAAGTTCGTCAAGAGTGATTTTGTTATTATCAATGTATGCAATAACGGCATTACAAGCCTCAGCAAAATTGTGAGTTGGAATATTTGTTGCAAGTCCAACCGCAATTCCCTGACAACCATTTACAAGTAGATTTGGAAATCTACCAGGAAGCATCAATGGTTCTTTTAGCCTATCATCAAAGTTAAGCCCCCATGGCACAGTATTTTTTTCGAGGTCTCTAAGCAGTTCAAGTGCAATTGGAGATAGTCTTGCCTCAGTGTATCTCATTGCAGCAGCTCCATCACCATCAACCGAACCAAAGTTTCCGTGTCCGTCAACCAAAGGCTCTCCCATATTAAACGGTTGAGCAAGCCTTACAAGAGTCTCATAAATACTGCTATCGCCATGTGGGTGATATTTACCCATACAGTCTCCGACTATAGTTGCACACTTTTTGTATGGCCTATCTGGCAAAACACCAACCTCGAGCATGCTATATAGTACACGCCTTTGAACTGGCTTTAGTCCATCCTCAACTCTAGGCAACGCTCTATCCATAATAACAAATTCACTATATGGAATCATACTATCATGGATTGTTTGAGACAAAGATTTTGTTACATAATTTGTGTTGTAATCTTCAATTGTAATTTCTCTTCTGGACTTTCTTTTACCCTTGTTTTTTGGCTCAGTTTCGTCCAAATCTTCACTTTGCATAGTATCTTGCGATTCAACTATTTGATTTGCACTATCTTGCAAAGACTCTGTGTATTCAATAGTTTCTTTTTCTACTGCTTGATTTTCGTCTTTTGTAGATTTTCTTACTCTATTTGACTTTTCTGGTTGAATTTCTATACTTTCAGAATTTTTTATAATGTTTTCTACTTTGTCACTTGCGACTTTTGTCTTTCGTGTAGTCTTTTTTTCTGTCTTTTCTTGTGGAGCATTGTTGGCAACAGTTTTTTGTTCACTTGGAGAGTTTTTTGCAGTAATATTTTCTTTTGCAAACAAATCCTTTTTGACACTGCCTTTTCGTTTTGAACCTGAGTCGGTCACATATTTATCAAAAAAATCATCATCTTTTGCCATTATTTGTTACTCCTACTCTCAAATGTATCAACCTTGTTAAAGTTAGCATTAGCAATGATATACTTTTTACGAGCGTCAATATTGTCACCCATAAGTGTCGAAATCATTTCCTCAGCATCAGCAGCATCATCAACAGTGATTTTAACCAAAACTCTCTTTTTTGGATCCATAGTTGTATCCCAAAGTTGTTCTGCAGACATTTCGCCCAACCCTTTGTATCTTTGTACATTATATCCACTGCCTGCTTCTTTGACTATTGCATCATAGTCTTCCTCGTTATAAACATACTTTTCAAAACCTTTTTTGTAGATTTTATAAAGTGGTGCAATTGCACAATAGACATGTCCCGTGCTTACAAGCTCACGCATGTATCTATAAAAGAATGTTAGCAAAATCGCTCTAATATGCGCACCGTCTTGATCGGCATCTGACATTATAATAACTTTGTTATATTTGAGATGTTCAATATTAAAGTCACTACCTATTCCTGTTCCGCAAGCCGAAATAATAGTACGAATTTCCTCGTTATCAAGGATTTGAGATAGTCGTTTTTTCTCGACATTTAGAGGTTTGCCTCTAAGTGGCAAAATCGCCTGAAAAGATCTGTCTCTAGCGCTCTTGGCACTACCGCCTGCACTATCTCCCTCAACAATAAACACTTCGTTTAACATTGGGTTTTTGCCTGAACAATTTGAGAGTTTTCCAACCAAAGAATAAGTGTCAACACTATTTTTCTTTCTGGCGTCCTCTTTGGCTTTTTTGGATGCGTCTCTTACTCTTGCAGCACCCTTGGCTTTGTTTATAATATCTGTCAAAACTTGCTTGCTACTAGTTTGATTTGCAAAATTCATAAGTCCGCTGTAGATTATATTTTCAACTTCAAGTTTTGCCTCAGGATTTCCAAGTTTTGTCTTGGTTTGTCCTTCAAACTGTACATTTTTCATCTTAACTGCAAGAATAGCAGTCATTCCTTCCCTATAATCTTCGCCTAGTAAATTTGCATCTTTTTCCTTGAGCAAACCCATATTTCTTGCAATCTCGTTAAACGCTCTTGTTATTCCAGACTTAAATCCTGTCTCGTGCATACCACCCTCAGGAGTTGGAATATTGTTTACATAACTAAATACATTTTCTGAATACAAATCCACATGTTGGATAACACAACCTAGTTCCAAAACACTAGTTTTCCCTTCGATATATATAGGGTCTTTGTACAAAACATTGTTCTTTTCGTTAATAAAACCAATAAATTCCTTGAGTCCATTTGTATAATTATACACTCTCTTTTGGTCACCCATTTCTTCAGGCTGGTTTTCATCAATTAACTCAATAGTAATTCCCTTGTTCAAAAAAGCTAATTCTCTAACCCTTTTGGCTATAATTTCTCTATCAAACAAACAGTCCTTAAATATTCTAGGATCGGGTTTAAAAGTTACAGTTGTACCAGTCTCATTAGTTGGTCCTAAGCACTCAAGTGGAGCAACTGGAACGCCTCCAGATATCTTGTCTTTGCCCTTTTTGACTGCTCTAAACTCCATAAAATATTTATGTCCTTCGTTGCAAACTTCAACCTTGAGCCACTCAGATAGAGCATTTGTAACACTCGCACCTACTCCATGCAGACCACCAGAATAAGAATAATTGGAATTGTTAAATTTTCCACCAGCATGTAATTGTGTAAAAACTACCTGAACTCCGCTTACTTTTAATGTTGGGTGCTTGTCTACTGGTATACCTCTACCATTATCACTGACTGTAATACTATTATCTGTATGCATAGTGATTACAATTTTGTTGCCATACCCATTGGCAATTTCATCCACCGAATTATCTACAATCTCCCAGAGCAAGTGATGCATACCCTTAATTCCAGTTGTTCCAATGTACATACCGGGTCTGAGTCTAACCGCATCAAGACCTTGCAAAACTACTATATCTTTACTCTTATAATTCTCCGACAAAAGTCTTTCTCCTTAACATGGTTTATTCATTACAAATAGGATTATATCACAAAAAAAGCCAAAAAACAATCGTTTTTTTAATTTATTAAATTTTTACACCAATCTTGCAATATTATATTTTTATACATTTTTTGGAATAAATATTCTGCTTTCAAATTTATACATATTCTGACATTTTTCGTCATAAAATAATTTAGAGACAAAAAGGAACAAAAACATGAAAAAAATTGTATTTACTGGCGGAGGCACAGCCGGACACATAATGCCCAATTTGGCGATTATAGAAAATTTAAAAAATTACAAAATCTACTACTTGGGCTCTAATGGAATGGAAAAGCAAATAATTTCAAAGTACCCCAGCATTACTTATATAGAGATTCCAGTTGTTAAGTTTGTAAGAAGTTTAACCCCCAAGAACTTACTTATTCCATTTAAACTTATCAAAAGCATTAACTATTGCAAAAAGATACTCAAAGATATAAATCCTGACATAATTTTTTCCAAAGGCGGATATGTTTCAATCCCTGTATGCATTGCAGGCTCAAAGCTCAAAATCCCCACTCTCACTCACGAAAGTGACCTAACAGTTGGACTTGCAAACAAAATAATTGCCAAAAAAGCAAAATATTTGTGTTGCAGTTTTAGAGAGACAGCTAATTCTTTTGGGAAAAACGCAATTTATACAGGCTCTCCAATTCGTAATTCAATTTTGCATGGCAACAAAAACACTATAATTTCTAGACACAAAATAAACACCAAACTGCCAATTATTTTAATAGTCGGTGGAAGTTTGGGTGCTCAAGCAATTAACGAATGCATTTGGCAAAACATCCAAAGTTTAACCAAAAAGTACTACATAATACATATTACAGGCAAAAACAACATCAATCATAACCTCAAAAACACGCCAAATTATATCCAGATTGAATTTGCAAACGATATCCAAAATTACTTTGCTTTGAGTGACATGGTTATTTCAAGAGCAGGAAGCAACACAATTTTTGAGCTTTTAGCTCTCAAAAAGCCAATGCTACTCATTCCACTTTCCAAAAAATCTAGTCGAGGCGACCAAATTCTAAACGCTCAGAATTTCAAAAACAACCGTATTGCCAAAGTAATTTTGCAAGAAGATTTAAGCTACCAAGCATTACAAAAAAGCATTGAGGATTGCCTTAATCAAAAAGAAAGTTTAATCAAAAATATGTCGTCAGTCAAATTTGCCAACGGCAACGAAAAAATCATAAACTTAATAGCAGAAACAGCAAAAAACAACAATAATTAATAATTATTGTTGTTTTTGTATATTTATACATTTTTAAATTCCTGCTTTTTTACACCACATTCTCAGCACATTGTTACGCGAAAATTTGCATTATTCTTGCTTTAACTAGATACAATCACTCAAAAAACTAAGTTTAAAAAATCACTCACTTTGCAAAAATATCATGATTTAATTATTTTTTAAAACCGTTTAATCCCTGTTTTAATATGCTCGAACTGTAGTCTTTCACTTTCATCTGAGCATTTGTATTTCGAATAAGAGCATTTGCAAGCCACATGTCAATAAGTTCCGGATATGAATATGTATCTTCAAACAAATAGTATGCCATAGATCCGGGAATTGTATTAACTTCGTTAATGTAGAGTTTGTCGTTTTCATCTATAAAAAAATCAAATCTGACAACTCCGAACATATTAAGTGTGCTATACACCCTGCACACAATATCTACAATATTTTCGTATTGCTCTTTTGAGATATTTGCAGGCATAATACGCTTCATATTTTCCATTCCGCAACTTGCCACATACTTTTGTCCAAAATCCAAAATCTCGTGTTTGCTAATAGGCTCTTCAGTTTTAGACAAAACAATATCGTTTTTATTCAAAAAACAAGCAATATTTACCTCTTTTTTGACATTTGCATACCTTTCTATAAGAATTCTGCAATCAAACTCAAATGAATTTTCGAGTAGTCTTTCCAAGTCGTCATAATTTTTGCAAACATTAATGCCGATACTACTTCCAAGCCTTGCCGGTTTTATAATAATCGGAAAACCAAAGTTCTTTATTCGGTCGAGCACCTCAAACTTATCTTCATCGTACTCAAACTTAGTCACAGCCAAAAAATCAACTTTGGCAATCCCCATTCCAGCAACTATATAATCAAATACTATTTTGTCCATACAAACAGCGCTAGGCATTACGCTTGAATTGATATAAGGAATTTTTGAACTCTCCAAACTTGCAGAAATCACTCCATCTTCACCACCAGCACCATGCAAGCAAATAACAGCAACATCAATATCACATATTTTTTTTGCCTTATGAGATTTGCCGATTTTATATAACGCCTTGTCATTATCCAGAATTCCTACCTTGACAGTCTTTCCCAAATTATCAGGAAAATTATCCAAATCTTTTAGATTTTTTCCAGTCAGCCAATCTCCATTTTTGTCAATATAAATTGGTATTATATTGTATAAATATTCATTTACTTTACTAATAAACTGCAGACCTGTTATTATTGACACATCATGCTCACAACTCTCTCCACCAAAAAAAACTACTAAATTCACCATATTAAACCCCTATTAAATTTTTTAACCACAGACACTATCTAAAGTTATCCGGCAAGTCATTCTCTATCAAGAAGACATAATCCTTAGTAGATTTGCTCAAAACCTCTTTTACACTTTCAAAACTATCTACTGTATGAATTCTCTGAGATGGAAATTTTTGTGACTTGAGCCCATCGACTATCGCCTGCCTGTTTTTCTTTTTTACAACAATTACTTCGGTCGCATGCTTAGCTATCAACTTTCCAAATTCATAATTACACTTGTAATCGTCCTTACACTCAATAAGACCTGGAGTGACCACAACTTTATTTTTTACATCAAATAGTTTTAGAACACTGAGCGCATATGGCGCACTGTCTATGTTTGAGTTATATCCATTATTGATAATAATTGCACCATTTTCATTTTGTTTCTTTTCAAGTCGTGCATTTATCGATTTTAAATTTTTTACACCTCTTGCAATATTTGAGCTCGATACATTCAATACTATTGCCAGTGCACTAGCAAGCAAAATATTTATAATATTGTGCACGCCTAGCAAAGCAGTTGTCACCTTGCACACAAATTGACCATTGTAATTCAAATCAAAAGTAGTCTCTGCCCCATAAGCTTTTATATTCTTGGCATAGACATTGTTGAGCTTTGTGTACTCACAAAAAACCGCACGCCTAGCTTGCTTAGCAATAAGTCCCACTTGCTTATTTTTTACAACAAATTTATTTCCAGCAATGGCACGATGTTTCAAAATAAACACACCAATTTTTTGATAAACAAAATCTTTGTACATAAGACTGGTGTAAAAATTCATAAGATTAAAAACACATAACTTTTTGTACAAATAATCCGGCAATTCTTTTTTGGTTTTGTAAATATTTTCAACACTCCCAAAAGTACTCAGATGTTGCCTGCCAACAGCTGTAACAATTCCCAAATCAACATCTACAAGTTTGCATAGTTCATTTATCTCGCCTCTTTTTTTTGCACCCATTTCACATACAAAAATTTCGTGAGCATTTTCCAAGTTTTCATTTATCGTCTTGGAAATTCCAAATGGAGTATTATAACTTTTTGGAGTAGCAAGAGTGTAATACTCTTGAGACAAAATACTATTCAAAATCTCTTTAACACTAGTTTTACCAAAACTCCCAGTTATTCCAATCTTGATAAGTCTATTATGCTTTCTTAATTTCTTTTTTGCTTTTGACAAGTAAATAGCTCCTATCAGTTTTTCAATTGGAAAAAGCAAAACCATTGTCAAAAAGTATATTATGTAATTCAAAAAGAAACAAAGCGGAAAACCAATAGCCAAATAAAAACTATGTATGTAACAAAAGAGTATTGCTACAGCAATTGTCAAAATCAAAAAAACTATAGATTGCCTAATGGCTCTTTTGGTATACTTAATTTTTTTTATGTACGCAAACTGATTGCCAGCCCAGCACCATACACCAATAGTTACAAGCAAATATATAAGCTCATAATATATGTTTTGAAAATTAACAATGTACATCGTTACAATAATTACAATACACATAAAGATATTAAGCAGATTATCTTTAACCTTATCAAAAAAACTACGCCAAAGACTACTTACATTGTAGCCGTTTAGTTGACTATAATATATAATTTCACTTCCATTCATTATGGCAATAATTAGCACACCAAGCACAAAAAAAACATCAAAAAGCACACCCAAAACAAAACACCTCAACCACATATTACGAAAAAAATTTTATAAAAATTAGCTTGATTTTCAGTATTAATCTTTTTAATTTATTCATTGTAATTATATATGTCAAATGTAACTTTTTGGTGTTTAACAAAAAAATATTGACAATAAGTCATGGCTTATTGTCAATATAATACATGTTATATTTATAAACACCTATTTTAAATTATACAAAAAAATATTGATAATTTCTGCAAATTTATTGATGTTATATAAGTATGCAAAATGCCCACCAGTCGTAAACAAAACGGTTTGTGAGTTTTTGATATTTCTTTGCAAGATTTTGCATATCTTATATTTTGTCTCTTTATCTTTTTTGTCCCAAACAAGAATAGTTTGTGCATCAATTAGTTTTAGCAGATGTTTTAGATCCTGTCTTACAACATAAGAAATAACTTGTCTCAGTTCACTATCTGCATTTTTAAAATCATTGCTACCAAAATTAGCAAGCAGTTTTTTTGGTAGTATTTTTTTGTTACACAAAATTTTTGCTATTTTGTATTTGCAGATTTTTAGTTTTACTATCAAATTTCTATCATCAATTCCAGCACTTGATGTAAGCACAACGCCTTTGACATTGACATCAAATACACTACTAAGTATAATAGACACCCTCCCACCAAACGAATGTCCAACAAGGATGATGCTATTTATATTTAATTTTTTTAGCAACAAAAAAACATGATAAGCGTATTCATATGTGTCAAAGTATTCTTTGGGCTTTGATGACTTTCCAAAGCCAAAAAAATCTAGACTGATAATTTTTTGATTTTTGTGTAGTTTTGGGACAAGTCTATCAAAGTAACTTTTGTCCAAACCCCAACCATGCAACAAGATTATTGCAGGCTCTACACTCCCAACCAAATTGTAGTCTAGATTATTTTTCATCAATATTCATTCCATAAATCTTTGCATCTATAGACCCATAATAATTGGGTCTAATATTTTCAAAGTTAAATCCTAGTCTTTCATAAAAGTTAATTGCAACATTATTATCTGATCTTACTTCAAAATAAATTTTTTTGATGGCATGCTCTTTGCAATCATTTATCATACTTTCAATCAAAAGTCTGCCCACACCATTTTGTCTACAGCTTTTGTCAACAATAATTTTGATTAAATTACATTCATCAATTATCTTGGTGTAAACTATGTACCCCAAAATTTTGTCATCCAATACTGCACACTTAATAGTATAGTAATCTATGTCATACATATCTTTGATTTCATTCAAACTATATACTTCAAATTGTGTCTGATTTTCAAGTATAGCAATTGCATCAATGTCACCCTGAGTTGCATCTCTTACAACAATATCTTTCATTTTAAATTTTTCTCCGCTTGAGATACTTGAAGATATAATGGCTCAAATGAGCCTGCATTTTTCTCTAGTTTGTCAGCAAGAGCTTCGAAGTAATAACTTGAGTAATCTGCAATAACTCTAATATTATTATATTCGAGTCCCAGCTCGTCTTGTTCTTCCTTGAGAACAAATATATCACCACTAATGTCTTTGACAGCATCTTTTTGGATAACATCCATGCTCTCAACTTTATGATTTTGAATAACCGCTTTATAAAGTGTTGTACTTGTGCTATTTAACAGTATAGTTCCATTTTTGATGCCATAACTCAAAACTTCAAAGACATTCAAAGGAACTATTACTTTGCCAAGAGCTTTGTTAAACCCCTTTATGACAGACATTCCAACTCTTATTCCAGTAAACGAGCCAGGGCCCACAACACCACAAAAGTTATCAAAATCACCAATTTCCATATGCGCTTCAAAAAGTGCTTTTTCCAAATACAAAAACAAGCCTTCGCTGTGCTTAACCTTGTCACTCATATCTGTAACACTCTTTTTTCCGTCGTTGTCTATCAAAATTTTGGCGATTTTTCTTGTTGTATCAATTATTAACGATTTCATTTGCTCACCTAATTATTTCAAATTTTCTTTTGTTTTCATCAATAAACCCAATATTTATTCTTATAAAATTGCCATGCAGTATATCTTTTATATTGTCAGCCCATTCAACAAAAACTATTGTGTTAGGATTTCCTGAGTACAGATAATCCTCAATGCCAATTTCTGTAGCCTCTGCTCCGCTACTGAGCCTATACATATCAAAATGATAAATAGTAAATCTCTTTGTGTTGTATTCATGCATCAAAGTAAAGGTCGGACTGGTAATATTATCTTTGACCCCCAAAGCCTGCAAAACAAACTTGGTAAAAGTTGTCTTTCCTGCTCCAAGATCACCGCTTAGCAATATAGTCTCGCCACCTTTGAGAAGCTTTGAAAAAGCATATGCTAGTTTTTTTGTTTCTTTTAGATTATCAATTACAAACGAATTCATTATAATTCCTTTTCTTTTTTCCAAATACGCTTAAATAATAGCGGTAATAGTATAGTACAAATTAGTGAAATTAGCAAGTACATTACAAAGATTAAAATACCTTCAGGTCTAAGCCATAAATTTGTAATTATCAAAAATATTGCCCAAATAAAGTACAATATCAAACCCTTAAATATTGTCTTTTTCACACTCCAGTTTTGCTCATATTTTATGTATTTTTTGTTTATGAAATATCCAACTCCAAGAGCAATAAACACAGCCGAAATTTTGTAAACTTTGGATTTAACAACACCCTTGATAAGTTGCAAAACAAAAAATCCACCAAAAGCAACACACGCAACAATTAACACAAACACATACATTCTGTCTAGAGTAAATTTATCCTTAAAGTTCTGTGGTAATTTAGACAAAATTATCTCCGCACAAATAAAGAATACTATTCCTAGCGACGCTCCAACTAGCGTATCTGTCAAATAATGTTGACCCCAATAAAGTCTACTAAGCATAACGCAAAGTCCAACAAATAGTAGCACCCAAAAAACACTTAACTTTGCATATTTTTTGTCACTTTTTAAGTTTACCTCATGAGTTATCATCGATCCTTGAACAAAATAACCCTGCGAGTGTCCACTAGGAAAACTATATCCACCTGCAGGCAATCTATTTGCAACTTCATTTGATGCAACATGTGGGCGTGGTCTTTTTATAATGCCTTTGATTATCGAATTTAATCCAGCACTCAAAAGATACAAAATTCCATATTTGATAGCAAACTTTTGGCTGTACAATAGATAAATTCCCATAAGCACCAAAATAAAGACGGTTTCCTCACCTAATTTGGTTATTATCCAAAAAATCACATCCAAAAATCCGCAAGCAAGCGATTGTATAGCCTTAACAATACTAATTTCCATTATTCTCTCCCTACTTTTTTAGTTAGTTTAATTTTAAAAAATATGAAAAATTTTAACCAAATACATCCTATTTTATTAAATGTAAGTAAGTTAATTCATCAAAACAGATTTTGTAATTCAAAAATATTTTTTTAATTAAAAAATTTTTAATTGAAAGTTGTTTTTAATTGAAAGTTGTTTTTATAAAAATAACAAAATAATAATTCTATCACCAATAGAATAACAAAAATTAATCGATTAGACAATTTATTTGTTTTGATTTTGCATTTATAGGCAACAATATTTTATATGAATTACAAAAAAACTAAATTTAGTACAATTTCAAATATATTATTTTTTTTGAGTACAACATTTTGCCTTGTATTCTTGTGGTGCAACTGCTCAACCAAAAACCTAAAGACCTCACTCTTTAGTAGCATTATAATAGTTGTCTCTGGAGCAATAATATTAGTTCCAATCGTAATCTATAGGCACAAAAAATTAACAACCAAATCTGAGGCGTTAGCCAAGCTTGATAACTTCAAATTATCCCTTGAGTACTCACAGTCATGCAAAGTTATTAATTTTATCAAAGAGATATTTGCTTTTGATGTTACAAAAAAACTAGGACAAAACCATTATCTTGTAGATAATAAACAGGATTTATTTTGTATATTTTCCGAAAGTATCTCCATAGACCAACTACAAGAAGTCATATCATCTAGAAAAACTGATTCAATAATATTAATATCGTTATCCAAGCCCAAAATTCCGGTAACACTAAAGGATATAAAAATCGTTTGTTATGATTTTGATTATTTATCCAAATATGCCGATGTTGGCAAGACTTATCTTGATGATATATCATTACAAAAAAAGCCTAAATATAGCCTAAAAGATATAGTTTGCATAGTATTTAACAAAAAAAGATCAAAAAGTTATTTTTGGCTTGGGCTTGTTTTGCTATTTTCTAGTCTATTTACCCCATTTAGTACCTATTATATAATCTTTTCGACCTTATTTTTACTTTTGTCTTTGATTTGTAGATTTAGCGGACTATTTAGATTAAGTGATTAAATTTTGGCTTGTCTGTGTACTTATAAACCAAAATTTTGTTACCAATTATACTTACAACCTCAGCCTCGCATTTTTCTTCAATTTCAAGTGCAAGACTTTTAATCTCATCACTTACACTGCGTTGAACTTTTATTTTGATAAGTTCATGTGCAAAAAGATTGTCGTTAATCTGATCTATTACATTATCTGTCAATCCGTCCTTGCCAATAAACACCAAATCTTTAAGATTAGTTGCAATGCTCTTTAATTTTGCTCTATTTTGTGTTGTTAACATACTAACTCCTATTCAAAGTATTGCAATTCGTAGTCACCTATTCTTATAAGGTCACCCTCTTGCAATCCTATTTCCTTTAGGGCATCTATAATGCCGTCATTTTTTATTCTCTTTTGGAAATATGCATTTGAAGTCATATCCTCAAGATTAACCCTCTTCATAATTTCAAATACAAGCTCTCCAGTAACTTCAAACAATTTGTCTCCAATCTTTTCGACTTTAAATTGTCTCAAGTCTCTCTTGTCTATATTTGCCTCTTCAACCTCTGCTCTCTCAATCTTTGGCAATTTTTCAAGCGTTTTGATAACACATTCAATAAGTTCATCGAGCCCAGTATGAGCAAAAGCAGATATAACAAACACATTTGTGCCTTTTGGCATTTTGGACTTAAAGTCATCTATGACACTAGCGTCAACAACCATGTCCGCCTTATTCAAAGCCACAATTTGTGGTATTTTTTCGACATGCTCGCCATATTTTTTGAGTTCCTTGTTTATTGCCAAATAATCACTATAAGGATCCCTGCCTTCACTTCCGGATATATCAACTACATGAATAAGCAGTCTTGTGCGCTCAATATGTCTCAAAAAGTCAATTCCAAGTCCCAACCCCTCACTAGCTCCAGATATAAGTCCTGGAATATCAGCCATAACAAACGATTTTCCAAAACCATTAACCACAGCAATATTAGGAGTAAGTGTCGTAAAGTGATAATTAGCAATCTTTGGTCTTGCATTGCTCACACTCGAAAGTAGCGTACTTTTGCCAACATTAGGAAAACCAACTAGACCTACATCTGCAAGAGTCTTTAGCTCCAAAACAAGTTCAAATGACTTAGTTATCACTCCTTGCTCAGCAAATCTAGGGGCTTGTCTTGTCGATGTTGCAAAGTGCGAGTTTCCTCTACCGCCAGTTCCACCTTGCAAAATTACAACTCTATCATCGTCATCAAACATGTCCGCCAAAATCTTTCCTGAGCTAGCATTTTTGATAACAGTTCCCTTTGGAACATAGATAATCAAGTCCTTGCCATCCTTGCCAAATTTATTATTAGCAGAACCTGCAAGTCCATCCTCGGCTTTAAATTTTTTCTTAAATCGGAACTCACCAAGGTTGTCCATATTTTTGTTTACTTCAAAAACTATATCTCCACCTTTGCCTCCGTCACCACCACTTGGGCCACCATTTGGAACAAACTTTTCTCGTCTAAAAGCAACAACGCCATTGCCACCATTGCCAGCTTTGCACTCTATTTTAACTTTATCCAAAAACATAAACATTTCTCCTATATTTATTTAAAAAACGACATAGTATGCTCATTTTTTCATATTTTGCATAGTACTTGTATTGATTTTAAACTTGCAAATATCGCCAATTACACAATCACTACAATTGGGATTTTTTGCCTTGCAGTTGTATCTTCCAAAAAGCAGTATCAAATGATGCATTAGCCCATAGTCTTCTGGATCAAAATACTCACACAAGACATGCTCACATTCGGTTGGGTTATCTGTGTTTACAATGCCTAACCTATTACTAACTCTGAGCACATGTGTATCAACTGGGAATGCACTTTTGCCAAATCCAACCACAAGCACAACATTGGCAGTCTTATTGCCTACCCCAGGGAGTTTTATGAGGCTATCATAATCGTCTGGGACTTGTCCACCAAATTTTTCAACCAACATTTGACTTGTCAGTATTATATTTTTTGCTTTATTATGATAATAATTACACGATTTTATATTGTTTTCTAGTTCACTTTGAGAAAGTCTTGCAAAATCGTTTGGCGTTTTGTACTTTTTGAAAAGTTCCCTAGTTACCATATTTACTCTTTTGTCAGTGCATTGAGCCGAAAGCATGACAGCAACCAACAACTCAAATTCGTTACTAAACTCAAGCTCACTTACCGGACTCTCAATGACACGAGCCAATCTATTTTTCAAAAGTGTACCAAAATCGTGTTTATTTTTCATATAGAATATTATATCACTCGTTGCAAAAAAAGTCAAAGTTTACTATACAAGTGGTTGATATTTTTTGAAAACACCATTTGAAACCATTACATAAAACCTAACAAATGACGAAAATTTGTACCTATCTAGGATAAACTTGGCCTGTTTCAAATTTGCATACGGAAAAACTGCCGAAATCCCACAAGACACACTCAAATCTCTTGGGGTATTGATTGTCTTGCATCTAACGCCTATTCGCTTAAGATAACTAGCAAATTGCATAGTATGACTTCTATTATTAAATACCGCTATAACATTTTCCATAAGTAGACCTCAAATGTACTATATATATTCTATTTCATAATATTTAAAAGTTATAAAAATTGTTAAAAGGAGCACATAATGATTTATCTAGATAATAGTTCCACCACCCACAAAAAACCAATAGGAGTAATTTGGTCACAACTTTTAAGCATTACAAAAAATAGCATTAACCCCAGTCGTGCAGGATACAAAAGTGCACAAAGAGTAAGCGAAAAAATATTTAACGCAAGAGAACTTTTTGCCGAAACCTTTAATACAACTGCAGACAATGTAATATTTACTAGCGGATGCACCATGGCTCTAAATACAGCAATCTTTGGCACAGCCAAAAAGAATGGACATATAATTACAACTGTATATGAGCACAATAGCGTTATGCGAGCACTCGAAAAAATCAAATCAACTCAGTCAGTTACATATTCGGTAGTCACCCCAAACAAAAATGGACAGATAACCGCCTCAGAAATTCAAAAACACATAAGACCAAATACTTACATGGTCATAGTCAATCATACAAGCAATGTTACAGGTACTACGCAAAATATAGAAAGCATCGGAAAACTGTGCAAAAAGCACAAACTATTATTCCTCGTTGACGGCGCACAAAGTGTCGGACACGAGCAAATCGATATGCAAAAATACAATATCAATTTGCTAAGTGTAGCTGGGCACAAAGGATTGTATGCGCCCGAAGGAATAGGTGCTTTACTTATAAATAACGCTTCCGTGTCTCCACTACTTTATGGTGGAACTGGAACATATAGTGACCAAATCAAACAGCCAGTTGAACCACCAGAGGGACTTGAGAGCGGAACATCAAATATCCCAGGAATACTTGGCATGTATGCAGGACTTAAGTTTGTCAATCGAAATTTCAAAAAAATCAATAGCAAAATATACAAACTAACATCTGTGCTTATTGATGAACTAAAAACTATATCTGGCGTAAAACTCTTTAGTACAAACAAGCACTCAGGAGTTGTATCATTTGTAGTCAAAGGCAAAGATAGTAGCGAAGTTAGCAACATTCTAAATGAAGAGTACAATATCGCGACAAGACCGGGACTACACTGCGCACCACTCGTTCACAAATATATGGGAACTCTCAAAAATGGAATGACACGAATTAGCATTTCGTACTTTAACAAAATGTCCGATATCAAAAAAGCTATAGTGGCCATAAAAAAAATTGCATCAAACTAGATGCAATTTTTTTTAAAACTCCTAGAGTAATATTAACTTGCCCAAATCCAAATACCCAAAGCCTTCACTATTTCTATCTCCAGTAATTTTTACGCACGACCGAGTAAGCATATATTTAATCTGATCTGGAGTATAATTTGGATTAAGTGAATACATCAGACTTACCACTCCTGCAACCATTGGTGTAGATACGCTAGTGCCAGTCATTTTGGTATAAAACTTGTGATTAAAACTGAATACATTTGTAGATATTATATCCACACCAGGAACAAGTAAGTCTGGCTTATAATAATTAAATGCAGGGCCTCTACTGCTAAAGTCTGCAGTCTTAGCAACAATTGATGTATTGTCTAGAGACCCGACAGTTATAATCTTTCTAGAAGCACCAGGAGACATTATTGACATTTCTTCTGGCCCACTATTACCAGCTGCACTAACCACACAAATACCACTATTCCATAGCATTTCTGCACCATACATCAAAGGGTCGTTTTGCTCTGACATTATACTTCCAAAACTCATGCACACAACCTTGATATTATATTTTTTTCTATTATCCAAAATCCATTGCATTGCTTGCAAAATTTTGATAGATGTAGTTTCACCGTCATTATCTAGTGCCTTTATGACAATTATATTACACTTGCTGTCAATTCCGCTGTATTTATCGACAATACCACTACCACCAAGAACACCTGCAACAAATGTACCATGACCATTATCATCATAAAAATCTTTTTTGTTATTGATAAGATCTACAAATTTTATAATTCTATTTTTGCCAAGCAAAAAATCTACATGAGGATAAATTCCAGTATCAATTACAACCACCGAATGAGAGGAATTATCTGTTATTTGTTCTTCCAAAATATTTGTTTTCAAAAATTGTTTTGACTTAAATATTAAACTGTTTACTCTAGTCACACTTGATATAAATTTTATTGCATTGAGTTTGGCTATGTTATATAGATTTGCAATAGTAACATCAACTGCAAACCCAGAGATAATTGGAAGTTCAATTATATTTTCTTTGCAAATTTTTTTTAAGTCCATATATGTATCACAATAATTATCAGCTAGTATTACGCAATTAACTTTAGATTTTGAATTCAAAATCGCAATTTTTTCAAGTAGTCTTTTGTCTATTTTCTCATACATTTTTTACAACTTCCATTAATGTTTTTAAACTTTGCTTTTGCTTATCATCCAAATATGGCAAAATCATTTCGGCTATAGAATTAAGTTCACTATCACTAAGCTCGCCTCTTTGTTTTTTCTCCATAGTCATTTTCATAAATTCTTTGATTAGAGAGTTGCTATCAAGACTACTATATTTGTCAATAAGTTCTTCCAATTTTTGCTTTTCGCCCCTATCCCCATTATTTGCAGTTTTTTTGTTTTCGTTTTCATTCCAATTAAATTCACTAAAATTTGCCATATGTCACCTCAAAATTTTTGTATCATTACATTATATGAATTTTTGTTTTCATATGACAACCCAAATTTTCTCACATTTTTTGTATTTATTTCATATAAATTAAAAAAAGTATCAAAAGGGCAAAATGTATATGGATGATCTTTTAAATCTTTTTGGTTCTACAAATTCTAATAGCCAAGAAATTCCAAAGGAAATTATCAACCAATATCCTTATGGAGAGTTTCCATTAAGATATACAAAATCCGGACAAGAAATAATTCGCAAGCAATCCGAAAGCAGATTCAAATATGACGATGTCCAACCGCCACAAGACCATGCAAAAAATGATATGAATCTAGGCTCTATACTTCCAATTATACAAATGCTCTCTGGTGGCAAAAAAAATCCCAAAGACATGATGCAAATCTTTGGAAAATTATTATTCAAAGACAATCCAGATATGCAAAAACTTTTTTCACTACTCCCAAATATCAAAGGACAAAATATTACTCCAGAAAATCAATTCCCAGATACAAACAAAGTCCAGATTAGTAGTCTAAAAAAAATTGACTGATAAAAAAATTCATAGACCGATATGCCCCATATGACACAATTAGTCTATGAATTTTTTTGTTGCAAATAATCCTAGTAAATTAAGAACAAAGATCACACTATCAAACAAATAAGTTTAAACTCATCACTACTTTTTGTTGTCTACATCTTCAACTTCAGCTTGGTCTTGTAGTGTGCCATAAACCAAATATTTGACTGGATAGCCAAATTTTTTGGCAACATCCTCACTATCAGTCATAACTATTGCTGATGCATTGTTTGTTCTGATAAATGACTTGATGTTTTTGATAATTTTGTCTTTTTCGATTGACGAAAGCCTATCAAATACATCGTCAATCAAAAATATTTCAACATTTCTGAGAGACAATCTTGCAATGGATAATTTTAGTTTATCTAGGTAATTAAGTTCTTTAACTTTTTTGTTTTTGATATAATCAAGCCCATACTCTACGAGTGCATTATTTACTTTTACATTCTTAAAACTATCATCTTTTGACCTAATGTCTATTACATACTCCAAGTTTTGTTTGACAGTCTTATTGTCCAAAAAAGCACCTATTGCAGGCAAATATCCCAAGGATATGTCTCGTTCAAAATCCACTTTTTCAAGAGGAATATCTTTGTAACGGATTTCACCTTTGGCAACCGGCTCAAGCCCAACTAAAGTTCTCAGCATTGCAGTTCTGCCACTCTCTTTGTTTCCAATAATAGTAAGTCTTGAGCTATCTCCAAGCTCCAAGTTTATATCATTAAGCGTATAAAATTCTTTTGTAAAAGAAACATACAAATGTTCTACTTTAAGCATTTTTCACCTCTAAATCATTTATATTTTACTAAAAAAACAATGACTTGACAACCAAATAAATTTAATTGCAAAATTATTATATAATAATTGATTTTTTTCGCAATATATTTTACAATACATAAGTAAAAAAAGGAAGTATACACACATGATTAAATTTGGAACAAGTGGATTTAGAGCAAAAATGGGTGAGGACTTTACAAAAGAGAACATCCAAAAAATTGCTCAAGCACTCAGCATTGTTATAAAAAAAGAAAAATCAACCAAGCCTGTACTTATTGGTTTTGACCGTAGATTTATGTCAGACTACTTTGCCAAATGGTTTGCCGAAGTTCTTGCTGGCAACAAGATTAATACACTCTTATTCAATCGTCCAGTTCCTACACCAGCTGTTATGTTTGGCGTTAAGAAAAATGATTTGGATTACGGAATTGTTATTACAGCTAGTCACAACCCATATGTTTACAATGGCGTAAAAATTGTTATCCATGGCGGTCAAGACGCACAAGTTGAACTTACAAAGACTATTGAAAAACTTGCAAATAATATTAGAAAACCAAAAACTTTGGACTTTGACAAGGCAGTTTCCTCCAAATACATTCAAGAATTCGATAATATCAAAGACTATATCAAAAACTTGGAGCACTTTGTGTCCAAAAATCTAAAAGGCAACTCTACCAAAATTTTGTTTGATTGCATGTATGGCGTTACTGGAGAGAGTGCTAGACTATTTGCAAAACAATTTAAACTCGAAAATTTTGATATAATAAACGATAGCAACGATCCTTATTTTGGGCATATTTTGCCTTGCCCTAATAAGGCCGGACTTGAAGAATTCAAAAAGCAAGTAACCAAAGGACGATACAAAATCGGCTTAGCTTGCGATGCCGACGGAGATAGACTTGGAATTGTTGACGAGCAAGGAGAGTACTACTCTAGCAACATAATAATGGCAATCATTTATTATTACCTTATCAAGTATCGCAACATGTCTGGAGATATCGTCAAAAACTATTCTACAAGCAACATCCTAGACAATTTGGCTTCCAAGTTTGGATTTAAAGCACACGAAACCCCTGTTGGTTTTAAGTGGATATCTGCCAAAATGAAAGAGACAGACGCTTTGTTTGGAGGCGAGAGTTCTGGCGGATTTACTATGCGAAACTATACTCCAACCAAAGATAGTATGTTTTCTATTGCACTATTTTTGGATGCCGTACTTACAATCGGCAAACCTATTAGCAAGATAGTTAGCGAGGTCAAAGCATTTGCTGGCTACATTTCTACATATGTTGAGGGTAGCACTTATGTAAATGACAGACAAAAGTTTTTGAAAATCATTCAAAAAAAGAGTCCAAATTTTGCCTACAAGCCTATAGAGATTAGACACGATGACGGCACAAAATATATTTTTGAGGGCGGAAACTGGGTTCACATCAGATTTTCTGGCACCGAAAACTTGCTTAGATATCATGTTGAATTTACAACTGAAATCGAGTGCGAGCGAAACATCAAAGCAATTTTAAACTTTGTTGATGCAATCAACAATAACAAAAAACTCAAATAATTTATTAAATTGTTAGTCTAAATAATGTTACTCAATTCAAATATCTTATTAACTTTGTAATTTGTCGGTTATTTAATAGATAATCGCATCGATTGTTTAACAAAAATAATAAAGCCAAAAAGATTGGCGAAAATATTTTGAATCTTCATTTTACACAAAATAGTTCTATATATTTAACTACAAAAAAAGTAATCTAAAATAGATTACTTTTTTTGTTTATCTTTCTACATAAATTTTAAATTCAATAGTTCCCAAAAATTCAAAGTAGCAACTCTTTTGGCACTCTTCTTGAGATTCCTTGCTAGAACTTGGAAAATACTGATAATCTTTGCTAGAGTAAACTTTGCTTCCCTCTTCTTGTCCAGAATTAAAGCCAGAAATGTATCCACTAATATTGCCCATCGCTCTAAACTTGAATGGTTGATAGTTTGCTCTTGGGAAGTAGACTACGGCACTACTGTCTTTGTACAAATCAACTTTGTGTTGGAATACATCGTTTGGATTTGTAAATCCGCTCTTAATCTCTCTAAATGTAACTTCACACTTAGATGAGCCATAGGTTTTGATTAAAAGTTTGTTTATCTTGTTATCTACTTTGATAGAACCTTCGGTATTTTCAATTTCGGTGTAAACATTTTTGATATAGTCGCCAGTATTTTTTACATCAATATTGCCCCTAACACTTACAAACTTGCCACTCTTTTGATAGTCTGCAACTGTAATATTTCCAAACTTAGTATTGATGTTTAAATCATCAAGCGCCTTGCTAATCTTGATATTCCCATGCTCGCTCTGAAGTACAGCGCTACTACCCATAGTGCCTATTGTAATGTTTCCGTATGTTGTTACAATACCTGTTCTTCCACTGATTGATTCAATTTTTACATCACAGTTTTCGGTTACAATAGTATTTTCTGCACCTGCAGGAGATTCTATTTGCTTGATATTAAAATAACCATTTTCGCTTACAAACTTAAATCCGTTTGTATCGGTTTTGATAATATTTGCATCAAGTTTTACACCCTTGCCTGTTACATTAAAAGACGAATTAACATTATCAAAAGTAAAAGTTCCGTTGCTCGCTTGTAATTTGATTGTATTGCTAACATTGACATTGTTGATTTCCGAAAAGTCAAATTTGCCATTTGCTGTTGACAAATTAAGCGAATTAAAATTGCATGTTGTTACATCACCTGACGCCCCAAATCTACCCATAGTGAGCGAGCCAGAAGTTGTAGATACTGTCAAGTTATTTATCAAAAAGTCCGGTCTACTCTTGCCTATTACAACATTTCCAGCCTCTGTATTTATTAGCATCGAGAATGTTTTGGACTTTGGTAAATATACAATTAGACTAGAGTCGTTAAGAGATATAAGTCCGTTAGGTTCGGTTACAATGAGATTAATTTTGAGAGTAGTCCCAACTTTTTCAACACTTTTGATAACCTTAAATTCAGTTATGTCAAACGCAATTCCAAAGCATGTGTTTGCAAGTTTGTAGTCAATTACATTGCCACCTTGCTCGTTTGCCTCAATTTTTACTCCAATTTTTTTGGAACTAATATTGAGTTCAATATCCGAATAACCACTGTATTCGTCCATAGCAGTAATTTTGCCAGAATCGCTATTGGTCGTGTGAATAACCCCAACACCAGCAATCCTAAAACTGGGAACAAAATACATAATGCCAAAAATCAGTACTCCAATTCCTAATATTATAGCGAGTACAATTCCGATGTATATTAACAATCCTTTTAATGCTCTCATAAACAACCGCCAATAAAATTTTTCTGATGCAAAATGCTCAAACATCCAATATTTATTAATTTTAGTATATCTTATTTATTCTATTTTTGCAATTACTTTGAGCAAATATGACATAATTAAGCAGCCTATCTCCCTAATTTTGAATAATTTTCAAAAAAAATCCATTGATACTTTGCCCCTACTTTTGAGAGCATTAGTTTCAATGGATTAAATTATTATTCCAAAATTGCTTTTATTCTACGAACACCGCTTGACGATGCTTCTTCTTTTTTGATTACAAATTTACCAAGTTCGCTAGTATTTTTTACATGCGGACCAGTACAGATTTCATTAGATACATCACCTATCGAATAAACTGTTACAACATCAGGATATCTATCCAAAAATTGATGCTCAGCACCCATTTCGACTGCTTCATTTTTGGTCATCTCCTTGCAAGTTACATCAAGGCCTGCCTTAATCCAATCGTTAACAATTTCTTGGGTCTTTGATAGTTCCTCTTCTGTCATCTTGTGGTCGCAAGCAAAGTCAAATCTAAGTCTTTCACTTGTGATATTTGAGCCCATCTGATGCGACGACCCACCAATTACCAATTTGAGTGCCGCATTAAGAAGATGTGTTGCAGTATGATATTTTGTCTCCATCTCGCCAGTTTCTTTTAGTCCACTCTTAAATGCTCCAGCACTAGTAGTTCTTGCAAGCTCCTGATGCTCAGCAAAAGCCACTCTAAATCCCTCGACATCAACACTAAGTCCAATTTCCCCAGCCATTTCTAATGTCATCTCAATTGGAAATCCAAAAGTATCATATAGTCTAAATGCACTCTTGCCACTTATAGTTTTGTCTTGAGTTGTTGCAACATAATCTGGATTTTGTTTTGTCAAAAACTCAATTTTTCTCGAAATTCCGTTTGCTAATTTTTCAAATTCTTTTGTTCCAACTTCGATAGTTTTGTTAAATTTGTCTACTTCCAAATTGACTTGGGAGATAATATATTCTTTTTTGTTTACAAGATTTGGATAAGCTTCGCTATAAACATTGTCTATAAAGATTTCGCATATGTTAGCAAGTTTGTCAACGCCAAGTCCAATCTTTTTGGCATGTCGTATAGCTCTACGCATAAGTCTACGCAAGATATATCCAGCTCCAACATTGCTTGGAACAATTCCATTTTGATCACCAATAAGCATAAGTGATGTTCTCATATGGTCAGCAATAATTCTTATTGACTTGGTTGTCTCTAGGTCATCACCATATCTTTTGCCAATTGTATTTTGAACAAAGTCAATTACATCAGCAAAAACATCAGTCATATATACATCAGTAAGTCCGTTCAAAAACATAAGTAGTCTTTCAAAGCCAAAGCCTGTATCTACATTTTTGTTTTGCAAAGGAGTGTAGCCATTTTCGGTCTTTTTGTACTGCATATAAACATCGTTACCTATCTCAACAAATCTATTGCACTCACAGTTTATGTCACAATGCTCTGCTCCACAAGCTGGCTTTAGAGGATAAAACCACTCATTGTCTGGGCCACAAGGAGTCCCTGTTGTCCCTGCTAGTTCCCACCAGTTATCCTCTTTGCCCAAGAAAAATATATTTTCAGGTCTTATTCCCAACTCTTGCAAGTACTCAGCAGTCTCTGTGTCCTTTGGTGCAGAATCGTCACCTGCAAAAACTGTAGCACAAATTTTGTTTGCATCAAGACCAAATTTTTGGGTCAATAGTTCAAATGTCCATGCGGTTTTTTCTTTTTTGAAGTAATCTCCCAAACTCCAATTGCCCATCATCTCAAAAAAAGTACAGTGGCTCTCGTCACCAACTGAGTCAATATCTATTGTTCTAACACAGCCTTGTACATTACATAGTCTAGTTCCCATAGAATGTTTTTGACCTAGCAAATATGGCATCAATGGTTGCATGCCGGCAACATTAAACATAACACCAGTTGTTCCGTCACCAATAAGTGATACTGCACCGATGTTCACATGCCCTTTGCTCTCGTAAAACTTAATCCATGTATTTCTAAGTTCTTTTGATGTAATCTTATTCATAATGTAACTCTCATTTAACAAAATTTTGAATATTCTGCCAATGTAGCCAATTTTTAAGCATTGCATAGCACTCAAAAAAACCTGCCCACAAGCAAAAATACCCAAGGTAAATTATTTAACTTAGGTATTTTAGCACGATTACCAAAAATTATCAAGCACTTAGTTCAATTCGTTTAAATTTTCGTGTTTTTCTTTGTGTCCAGCAAACACAAAACAGGCAAGAATAAGTGCCGACTGTACTCCCACAAACAAAATAAGTGCTAGCCCTGTTTGCACCCCTAGCGTCTGCACCTGCTCACTACTATCAAAGTGAATAAGATCAAGCATGATTCCCACTACAAGTTGTGTTATTGAATTTCCAATATTGCTTGCAAAAGTTATAGTTCCGCTATAGGTAGCAGTAAGGTCTTTGCCATTGGACATCTCGGCTATCAAATCACCATAAATAGATATAGGCAAACTATATAGCGAGCCACTACCAACTCCACAAATAAATACAGCAATAAGCATAAGCAGATAAGAAATATTATAAATTTCTATTCGGAATAGATAAACAAATATTACTCCAAACACAGACAAAATTGTAGTTATTATTCCTGCAATAAGAGCAGGTTTTTTGTGCTTGTGCTTGCTTATAAAGACCCACAACGGCTGGCTTAGTATAGTCCCAAGCATTAGCGTTAACAACAAAAAAGTAATTTGTTTACTAGAATAAAAGAACGAGTAAGTAAAGAAATGGAGTCCAACACTACACAAAAAAACCGTTGCAACAGAAGTTAGTACATAGCCAATTATTATGCGACAAAGCCTTCTATCTTTGAATGCAAGCAAAAAACTTGTCATCAAATTCTTGAGGTTTAGCTTTGGCTTTGTCTGCTTTTCCTTATTTTGCGAATTATCCAAAATTTTGTCTGTATTTGGGGATTTTTCGCTATTTTGCATAGTACTTGCAATTTTGGGTTTTGGAATTGTAAATATAGACGATACAAGACCAAAAGCAAGACAAATAAGACTAGTTACTAGCGATATATAAAAGTAACCCTTGGGATTTAACTGCCCAATTGGATACTCCTCTGTATTTGGCAAAAATATTATAAGTAGGACGCTTGGAATAATAATTCCAATCAAATAAAACACAGTGCTAGTAGCGTTAATCTTAGTCCGATCGTTATAATCGCTTGCTAGTTCATTTCCAAGAGCCATGTACGGCGTTGCAAACATTGTATTAAATGTTTCGAGTAGCAACAAACTTGCAAGCATCCAAACAAATTTAAAAATCACACTAATACTATTAGGAATACACCACAGCAAGATATTTATAATTGACATTCCAATAGTTGCAACAATCATATATCCATTTCGCCTACCCAACTTGCCCATTGGATAATTGTCGCTAATGTAACCCATTATAGTATCACCAAATCCATCCCAGATTGTACTTATTGCTACAGCTATGCCAACAAGTGTACCACTCAGCCCCATTACACTGGTCGCAAAGAACATGAAAAAGTTGGACACCGTCTGCCCAATAACACTATAGCCCAAATTTCCACATCCATAAAAAATTTTCTTTGTCAAATTATATTTTCCTTAGATATATTGTTGTCGCAAAAAAAATAAGTATTCAAAAAACTTGATACTTATTTTTTTGTAATTTATTCAAATATGTCTAATAATTCATCTTCTTCGGTTAGAGGTTGCATCTCAACACTACTCTCAGCATTGTCTGCATTATCCGCTTGTAGACTGTCTTCTGCAGACTTTGGAGTCTCTTCCAATGGCAAATCGTCTGGTCTTTGTTCTTCGGAACTTACGGCTTTGTCCATATTTGGATTTGTAGTAGTTTGAGGTATCGGCATTGATTCTTCCAAACTTTGTGCATTAGCATCTTTTTCCAAGTTCAAGAAAGATGTAATACTGCCCACCCACTTAGTCTTGATTGTGTCACACTTACCAGATCTATTTTTGGCAATAATAATCTCTGCGATATCTTGCTCACGCTCATTTTGAGGTATATCGTTATACATATCACTACGATAAATAAACAAAACCATATCGGCATCTTGCTCGATAGAACCAGACTCTCTAAGGTCACTAAGCATTGGTCTATGATCTTTTCTGGTTTCACTTTGTCGTGACAACTGAGATAGAAGTATTATTGGAATCTCTAGTTCTCTTGCCGCCATCTTTAGATTTCTTGTAATTTCACTAACTTCTTGAGTTCTATTTTCCCTGCTCTTTTCGCTACCAGCCATCAATTGTAAGTAGTCAATCATAAGTATGTCTAGTCCTTTTTCACGCTTAAGCTTTCGACACTTACTTAGTATATCCATTGGGGACTTCGAAAATCCCTCGTCAATATATATATCTGCCTCGCTATACTTTTTGCCTACGCTTATTATAGACTTCCACTCTTTTTCGTTCATCTCACCTTTGAGAGCCTTGCTCATATCCACATAAGCCAGACTACAAATAGATCTCGATGCAATCTCTTCCTTAGACATCTCAAGCGAGAAAATTGCACACTTTTTGCCACATTTAACAGCGGCATGATTTATCATGTTCATACCAAGAGAGGTTTTTCCGCAACCTGGTCTAGCAGCGATTAAAATAAGAGCACCTTTTTGAAAACCGTTTGTAATTCTGTCAAGCCCATATATTCCACTTGGAACACCGCGAATTACACCTTTGTTCTTGTGGATTTCTTCAAAGTTTGTAATAGCTCCAGATACGGCAGTACTTATGTGAGCAAGTCCACCACGATCTTCTTTTTCGCCAATCTTAAATATGTTCTGCTCGGCAAAAGATAGAGCGTCCTCTTTGTTTATCCCCTCATAGGATTTGTTTATGATATCTTGACCTGCAGATATAAGTTGTCTAAGTACACTATCGTTCTTGACAATATTTATGTAATGCTCATAGTTACTAGCACTTGGGATTACATTTGTAAGGCTAATAAGATATTCCGCACCACCGACGCTTTCAATTTCGCCACTTTTTTCCAAACTCTCAGTAATTGTAACAAAGTCAATAGGAACATTGCTTGCCATAACTTTGCACATAGCATCAAAAATAATCTTGTGAGTTTCTAGATAAAAATCATCAGTCTTGAGTGCTGAAATAATATTGTAACTAGCATCTTGATCTATAAATGCACACCCCAAAACACACTGTTCTGCCTCAATGCTATGTGGCAAGACTCTTGCATCATTTACTTTCTTTGTTGTTTGTCTCATCGTCATTTCCTACTTTTTCTTTCTTCTGTTTATCTTCTAATTTTTTTTGA
This sequence comes from Clostridia bacterium, assembly GCA_016297915.1. Classification (GTDB taxonomy): domain Bacteria; phylum Bacillota; class Clostridia; order Christensenellales; family UBA1242; genus UBA11490. Next base: position 88,487 of record JAEDFU010000001.1, read on the forward strand.
CGCTTGCGTTTATAACTCTGCTCCAAAATCTCGTTTTTGCGTTGTTGCATTTCCTCTCTTGCCTCAATTTTTTTGGCGAGTTTGGCGTCTTTTTTGGCAAAATACTTTCCTGCAATTATATTTCCAACAAGTGCAAATGCAAGCAGGATTACTGAGTCCAAAAATATAGTGAGTTCCGATCTTAGATTTTTGAATACATAGACATTAAGCAAAACAACAGGAACAAATGCAATCAAAAATATAACTAGATATTTGAGTAACGATCTTTTTCGCTTTCTCTTGTCAAACATGTACTCATTCATACTTATCCAAATCCTTTTTTTCAATCAAAGTCACAACTTGACCTTTTGATTTTTTGTAAATAACTACAGATATAATAATAGTTGCAATCGCTGACAAAACAAGTGCAAGTATATACCATGCTGTAGGGTTTGCGGTAATTTTGTATATAGACATCTCAAAATTATCCCCTTTGTTACTCAAATCCCATTTAAGCAACATCAAGTCCCCCTCAACATCTTTTTGGTCAGCATTGCTATGAAGTCTATCATCTGGATACGCAAATATTTGACTTATATTTACATCTTCCAAATCATATCTGCCAACAAACATATCCTTGTATTTTTGATAGTAATTTGTGCCACTAAATTCATATTCTTGAATGTCTTTGCCAAAACTTACACTCTTGAGCATGGAATACTTGATTATAAATAGTCCATATTGATTGTCATCATAATCGGAATTGAGAATGTTTTGAATAAACGGCCCCCTATCCTCCAAAAATCGTGTGTACTCAAAGTTTTCGGCATTTGCGTATCCATAAAACAATCCAAACATATCCCAATCATCAAATTCAATTGCGAGAGATATTTCGTTTCGTTGTGGTTGCGAGACTTCGACCTTAATCCCCTCTTGCACTCTTGCCAAAATTTCTGGATACTCGGCAAATTCTCTTATTTTCCATGTTTCAACCTTGTTTCTAAATACAACCATATCGTTATCAATAGAGCTCATCACACTACTAAGTGTCATTCCGCCTTTGTTGATATCCGATTCGTTTAAAGATACCGCTATCTTGTCAATAATAGTATTTGACGCATCAATCGCTCTTATATACTCCACACTAGCACATCCAAAAAATGTGGTAGCCGAAACTATCAATATACAAAGTATAGTCAAAAACTTTTTTATCTTCATATAGCCATCCTGTATTTTTACACTTATATTCTAACAAATAATTAATAATTTTACAATAGATTGTAAATAAAAATTACAAAGTAAAGATATTCACAAATTACACACAAAAAGTACTGTAAAAATGTTTGCGTCAAAAATAAATATAATATATAATAGAGTTGTATGGAATTAATTCAAGTAGCAAATTTTTTAAATGGTAGATTTTTACTAAATAATATCAAGGCAGACAGGGGTGCAATCCTTAAGAGCAACTTGCTCTCAACTTTTTCTGTAGGACCTTTGGGATCTTCCAATATCGAAAAAATTTATTATGATACTGGTGACTTTTTCTTTGCCGAAAAAGGAATTAATATTTACACAATTTCGGACAAAACCTCCAAGGAACTTGTAATAAGATATGATAGCGAACAAGTTACTAGAATTGAATTTTTGAAGAATATCCCTAATTTTTTCAAACTAAAGATTGGCAAAGATGATTCTATCAACAAGTACTACGATGAGATAAATGACGCTATATACAAAGTATACCCTACTGGTCTTAATGTAAACATTGAGGAATATTTGAGAATATCCAAACCTCAAATAAAAATACTCAAAAAAAGAGATAGTTATAGAGTTGTAAATAATCGTGGTCTTAAGATGACTTTGTCTTTTGATGCATGCGAATATCTCAAGGTCGGCACACGCTCCAAGTTTAGCCAATGCACTCTAGATATCGTTGGCGACAACGCTAAGGAAAAGGATGACTTTAATGCGTTCTTGAGAGACATAGTTCTTGACTATCCAAAGATTATCAAAATCCAAAGCAACGAGCTAACTGTTGCCAGAAATAGTTTATAAAAATGTCCACTTATTCAACATGTGGATTATACAAAAAAAGCAATAATTCAAATCAAAATTATTGCTTTTTTATGTATATTTTATTTTGTCAAACAAGACTTATAATGTAGCAAATAATGACATGTATCAAAATTATTTCAAATCTAAAGACTAATTATTTTTTTAGTCTAAAAATCCTATAATCTTCCTTGATTTCGTTGTCTTGCAAGTGATCAACAAGAATTCTTCGAGTACTTTCTTCCACCCTTGGGCTAATCAAACCTGCAAACAAAGACATTCCTCCTGCGACATAAAAACATACAGATATCGGCAAAAATACTCCAAAACTAACGACAACGAATGTTGACAAAAAGAACATATTTACTTTGTTTATGATAGCACTAGTGTTTCTGCCAACAATCTTGCATTTCATAATCATTCGATTGTACATAAATATATAAGTTGCCGAATAACTAACAGATATTATTGCAATTAGAACATAAAATGACCAAATATAATTTGAGTTTACAAAGGTTAGAGCAATTGCTCCAAGTCCAACAAACACTCCACCCATTACAGACAAAATTGTAATGTCTTTTTTGTGTTCCAATTTGCCAAACAAAAAACTAGATATCCCCCACACTCCATCAAATATTGCACCAGCAATAGCAGATGATGTAAATGTGCCAGTTATAGTAAATAGCAAAAGTGGCATTAGAATGTAAATTGCATTGTAACTTTCTTGCAAGAAATAAAACCAAAGATATGTTCTAGTGATTTTTGTCGAGACTTTTTTGGCCTCAACAGCATCTATACTTTGCTCTTTGAGTGCAACATGAGCATAGGTGGAGTATTCTTGTGTAAGATTTTTCTTTTTTCTATTAGCCAGATAGTAAACAAGCAAAGGAAATGAGCCTGCAAAGTACAAAATTATAGATATGATTATTAGAGTTTTCATATCCCAAAAGTCGAGAGCTACACCCCCAATTATTGTTCCCAAAATAATTGCAGTCTGATCTATTAGTTTACTTATGGCAAGTTGCACTCCTGTACCAGATTTCTTTGTTGCATTGTTGAACGAAAACAAAACCTCTGTTGGAATATTTTTGAACACATAACTTAGGCTAAATCCGATGCCGATTCCAATAACGCATAGTACTGGATTACTATCCACAAATAGTAGCAAAGCCTCGTAAATAATGACCGGAAACAATCGCAAAAATAGATAGATATATGGAATTTTGACAAGCGATTTTTTGAGTACTATATTCATTACAAAACTAAATAAGTACTGAATTGCACAGGTCAAAATTGCTAGTAGCATTTTGTTTGTCGGAGCATATTTGTATACAATTACAGGAACAAATCCGCCAACAAGCTTGGTCGAAAAGTTTGACAAAAATCTATTATAATTAAGCAGTTTCGAATTCATTTTTGCTCCGATATTTTTGAATTTCAAAAGTATTTTAGCATAAACAATGTAGTATTTCAAAACAAAATAAAAAATTATTTGTTACTTATTTCGTTTTTCAAAATCATTTAGTTATGTTAATATATAAAGGTATAAGATAAGTCTTAGATTTAAGGATGAAAAATGGACCAACTAAAATTATTAAACTTTCACAAGATGATTGCAAATTTTGCCAACAACTTAGTTGGTGCATTTGTTCCACTGATAATTTATCAAGCGACTGGCAAATTAAGCTATGCAATAATCTATCTAGTATGTCAAAACTTATTAAGATTAGTATTTGAATTACTGCTCAAAAACCTGTATGGCAAATATCCTCAACTATTTTTGCTACTCCGCATAATCCCTATCGCCCTATACAATGTATTTATATTCGTCCTTGATGTTAATTTGATATTAGGCGTAATTGGAGTTTGCCTCTTTATATCCTTAGATTATGCATTCAATAATCTTCCCAAAGAAATTATTTACAACTACTCCTCACTTAACCCTCAAAAGAATGATAAGTCACTAGGTATAACTAGATTATTTGAACAAGCAGGAATAATCATTGCACTTATTGTAGGCGGATTTTTGTTGGATATCAATAAGACCTTGGTTCTTATTATATCTCTTACAATTTATGCAATCTCCGTTATCCCTCTAGTAATCTTTTATGTTAAGAGCAAAAATCAAAAAACTTTCAACAAAGATGCAACTTCAAATGCAATAAATACTCTCTCCAAAAACGAAGAGTTACTCAAGAAATCCAAAAAACTCACACTTAAGATGTTGTTTTCTTATGGTATTGTATATTTTGCCACTGCTTTTTTTGATATGACACAAACAGCCTACTCTTTGCTTGTGTTTATAGAGAGAGGCGAATTTGCACTTGCCGGAATTCTCAATGCTGTATTTAATTGTATGTATGCAGTAGGTTTCTATGTTGCAGGAATTATTAATAGCAAAAAAGATATGACTAGACTAGTAACCATCTTCTGCTGCTTGATTGGCGTGCTTATAATTATTCTTCCTTTTGTAGACTTGACTAAGTACTTTGTTATAATATGTCTAATATATGGTACAATTGGTTTTTGTTATCCGTTCGTGTCTCTATTCATACTCGAAAGAGTGCTTATCAAATCAAGAATTATGGGAGTGTCCAACAAAGCGCTCTTTGTTAGAGATACTTCATGTATACTCGCATACACAATTGGCTGGGCGTGCGGATTCTTTGGACTAATAGGAATATTTGTCTCAATATTTGTTACAATGTGCTCTGCAGGATTTATAATCCCTAATTGCGAAGAAAAAACACGACAAAATCTTGTAGACTATCTACAAAATAACGAGATTATTCAAAACTAATATCTTTCAAAAAAGAACCCAAAGTAAAATTATCTTGGGTTCTTTTTTTCAATTATTTTTAATCAAATTTGATAACAAATTTAATAAATAATAATCTCTAAGCTCAACTAATAGATATTCATCAAACTATCAAAATTATTGAAAACAAATTTTTATGGAATTTAAAACACAAAAAAAAGAAGGGCATCTCAGCCCTCCTTTACCTAAATATATGTATATAGGTAGAATGAAAAATGGAAAAACATTTTAAGTTTATTAAAATGCACCTATAGTGTAGCACTCAAAAATTCATAAGTCAATACCTAATTGCCAAAAAATTTTTAATTAAAGAAAAACTGCCTAAATATAGGCAATTTTTAACAAAAATTCTTTTTAAAAATACAAAAATCAACAAATCCCAAGAGTATTTTTGTGCATTTTGTCAAGCAAATTAATCAAGTTTTTGCAAAAAAGTTCCCAACAATCAAATGTTGAGAACTCAAATAATATTATTATTTTTTAGCTTCAATTAGACCCAAGTTGCCATCGTTTCGTTTGTACAAAACATTTATTTCACCAGTTTCAGCATTTAGAAAAACATAAAAGCTATGCCCCACTGCTTCCATATATGCCTCTGCATCCTCAACAGTCATAGGATCTAGTTCAAAAGTTTTTTTCTTAACAACTTTGTAAGGCTCACTTGCTGGTTCTTCTTCTAAGAATTCTAGAGTATCAGCAATCAATCTTTCTGCAAATTTATTTTTGTACTTTTTGTTATTCTTGACAATTTGTCTTTCAAGTTTTGGCATTGACAAGTCAATATTATTATACATATTATCACTTTCAACTTCACTTCTAATAAATAGACCTGCACTATTTATTGTAATTTCCAACTTACAAATATCATTTTGCTCAGTACAAGCAACTTTTACAGTTGTGTCTTTTGTAAAGTATTTTTCTAGTTTGGATAGTTTTTTCTCGATAATATCCTTAAGTTTATCGGAGATTTTGTAGTTTTTTGAGATATATTTTATTTCCATAGTTCTCTCCCCTTATTTCATTTATATTGAGATATCAAATTCAAAAATTCTCTATCTACAACTATATTTTAGCAAAAAATTGTTTAAGTCACAAACGATTTTGTATTAATTTTCTTGTGGTGTTACTTTAAATGCCAAGTTTCCGTCTTTGGCAGAAATTATAATTGTCGAATTATTTGGAATATTCCCTTCAAGCAATTGTTCGGCGATTTTGTCCTCAATTTCTTGTTCAATAAGTCTACGCAAAGGTCTTGCACCATATTCGCTATCGTAACCCTTGTCTATCAAATACTTAAGTGCACTTTCGGTTACTTTCAAATTGGCTTTTTGTGGAGAATTATTAAGACGCTTATTTAAGTTGCTTATAAATAATTTGGCAATTTGCGATAATTGTTCATAATTCAATGGATGGAATACAGTTACAACATCAATTCTGTTCAAAAACTCTGGTTTGAATTGGCGTTTGAGAGCGTTCATCAAAATTTCCTTGATTTCATCATATTCAAGGGATTTTTTTCCTTCATCACTAGTCCCAAATCCTAGTCCGCCTTTTTTCTTTGGCAATTCACTTACACCAACATTTGATGTAAAGATAATAATCGTATTTTTAAACGAAACAGTCCTGCCTTGGCTATCTGTTAGTCTACCGTCGTCTAACACTTGAAGAAGTAAGTTGAATACATCTGGGTGAGCCTTTTCAATTTCATCAAAAAGCACGACCGAATAAGGTTTTCTTCTGACTTTTTCGGTTAATTGTCCACCCTCATCAAATCCAACATATCCTGGAGGCGAACCAATAAGTTTGCTTACACTGTGTTTTTCCATGTACTCACTCATATCAAGTCTAATAACAGCATTTTCGTTATCAAACATTGCCTCAGCAAGTGCCTTACAAAGCTCAGTCTTACCAACACCAGTTTGACCCAAGAACATAAAGCTACCAATTGGACGATTGTTGTCTTTGAGTCCAATTCTTGCTCTTCGAATTGCTTTGCTTACAGCCTCAACAGCCTCATCCTGACCAATAACTCTCTTGTGTAAGATTTCCTCAAGTTTGAGTAGTCTTACTCTTTCGTTTTCGGTTATTTTTGAAACTGGGATTTTTGTCCATTCGGAGATTATATTGCAAATATCTTCCTGAGTAATGGTCAAATCATTAGAATTTGCCACATTACTACTTGATATTTGTTTAATCTTTTCTTGACATTCACGAATTTTGTCTCTATATTGTCCTGCTTTTTCAAAATTCTCAGCAAATAGAGCCTCTTTCTTTTCTGCCTCGTACTTATTAATCTCATCCTCTAGTTCCTTGAGTTCATCAGGCTTTTTTCTGCCATTAACTTTAACCTTGGAACTAGCCTCATCAATAAGGTCTATGGCTTTGTCTGGCAAACTTCTATCCATAATATATCTATCACTAAGTGAGGCTGCCGCAACTATGGCATCGTCACTGATTTTAACTTTGTGGAATACTTCAAAACTATCCTTTAGTCCTCTCAAAATTTCAATTGTTTGTTCAACTGTTGGAGGATTAACAATAACTGGTTGAAATCTTCTCTCCAAAGCTTTGTCTTTTTCGATATATTTGCGGTATTCTTCGGTGGTTGTTGCACCAATTGTTTGAAATTCCCCTCTTGCTAGATAAGGTTTGAGCATATCTGCTGGATTAACCTCGCCCTTGTCTCCACCAACCTGAACAAGCGTGTGAATTTCATCAATAAATACAATTATATCTTTGTTATTAGTAATATAATCAATTACTTGTTTTAGTCTCTCTTCAAGTTCACCACGATACTTAGTTCCAGCCATAAGCCCACCAAGTTCAAGAGAGAATATAGTTTTGTTTTTGAGAAGATCTGGCACATTCCCATTTGCAATAGCAAGTGCAAGTCCGTCAACAACAGCACTTTTACCAACACCAGCCTCACCAATAAGCACTGGGTTGTTTTTGTTCTTACGACAGAGGATTTCGATAACTCTATCTATCTCCTCGTGTCTACCGATGATAGGGTCAATTTTTCCCTCTCTTGCCTTGGCAGTAAGATCTCTACCCATAGCTTTCATAAAGTCTGGCAAATCGGCTCCATTAGGTGAAATATTTTGATTTTGCATAGTACCTTGCATATCCATGTACTGATAAGAATCATCACTAGTCATTCCCATTGCCTTGGATTTGAGAACTTGCAAAACATTGTTTTTGATATCGTTTATATTTGCCCTAAAGTATCTTTTGATAATAGTGCCTGCATCATAGTTTTCGCCCATAAGGATTGCAATCAACAAGTGCTCAGTGCCCACAAAGTCGTGACCAATTTGACTTGCAAATTGACTAGCAATGAGGATTGCCTCCTTGCTATCTATTGACAAATCCACTTCAGAAGCAATAAGAGTACTTGAATTCTTGTAAACTTTGGAAAATACATTTTCAAGAGCTTGAGATGTAATTCCATAATTTGCAAGTATCTTGCTTGCAACACTGTCTTTGATTTTGGATAGACCATACAAAATATGCTCTGTATCAATAGTATAACTGCCAAATTGCAAAGCTATGCTTCCTGCATATTGAAGTGCCATATCGGCATTATCTGTAAATCTTAAGTTATTCATGATCGTCCGCTCCTTTTTTGTTATTTTTATCATTCTTGTCTTTTTTGTCTTTTTTGTTATCTTTTGTGGTTGTATCTTGTTTGTAAGCATCAATTTCTTTTTTTAGTTTTGCTGCCTTTTCGTAGTCTTCACTCTCAACGGCTGATTTTAGCTCACGCTCAAGATTTTGTAATTTTGTATCTACCTTGGATGCGTTTTTCTCATAGTTTTTTGCTCCAACATTGATAGACTTGACCGCCTCTCCTATTAACCCTCTGTCGTTTTGATTGTTTTCAAACACACCTATTGGGTCAATAAAGTCAAGTTCGGGCTCAGAGAAAGGCTCAAACAAATCCATAAAACCAAGATGCCCAAAGTCATCAAATCCGCCAAAGTCAAAGGCTCTAGGATTTGACTCCATTGCACATTTTGTACATAGATGCTCCTCTGTAGTTACTCCATTTATTGTAGTTTTGCGATGATAAGTCGCTTGATTCTTTTTACATTTATCACACAACATAATACTCACTCCTTTAATTTATTTATTAAAACATTTCTCAGAATATTTGCTCTTTGTTTGTTTTCGATTTTGATTGGCATTGCTAGCGACTTTGAACTAAGTGCATATTTCAAAACTTTGCTCTCATCCTCGGTTACAACGCCAAGTTTTTGCAAATTGTCAAGAATTCCAGAAGATTGTCCAAAGTCTACCTCACCTGCGAGTGTTGTTGTCAAAAGCTGTTTGACATAGGAACTCTTATCTAGATTGACCCTGCCAAGTTTTATATATCCACCACCGCCTCTATGGGATTCTACAAAAAACCCCTTAGGAACTGTAAACCTTGTTGACAGAACATAATTTATCTGACTAGGTGCACAATTAAAAAAGTTGGCAAGTTCGTTTCGAGATAAATTTACAATACCATCATCATCTAATTGCTCCAAAATAAACTCTTCAATTATATCACTTATCTTTGACATTTTTACCTCCTGTCAAAATTTGACTTTCTTTGACTTTCGCCAATATATTAACACTATTGTATCCCATTGTCAAGAGTTTTATGCCAATTTTTCAAAAAAAATTTCAAAATTTTGTATATAGCAAAAAAGTGCCTATTTTAGGCACTTTTACTTAAATCATTGGCGTATCACAACGATATTTATGCAAAAAATTTTTCGGATTTTCTCCATCTTTTCAAAATTTTATATTAACAAATATCTTTGACAAAACGGTCAAAAGTCAAATTAAAGGTCAAACAAAATCATTCTCTATTCGTTTGATTATTCTATTGCAGTTTTCGACTACATCTTCGTATTTTGCATTACAGTAATATTTGTCATCTTTGTATACAATAATTCCGTCAATAATAGTCATAATAATATTATTTGATTCACAAGCATTAACAAGATTATTAAATATATCATTGACTGGTTGCATATTTGGCTTGTGAGTATCTATTACAATCATATCTGCTAGATAACCCTCCTCAAGTCTACCCAAATTATCATAGCCTAGTGCCTTTGCCCCTCTAACAGTCGCCATTTTGAGTGCATCGATTGTCATTATTGCTTGAGCGTGATTCATAACCCCTGCTTGCAAGTTGTCAGCCAAGTACATTTCCTTAAACATATTAAGATTATTATTACTTGCAGCACCGTCAGTTCCTATGGCTACATTTATTTGATTTTTGACATAACTAAATAATGGTGCAATGCCACTACCAAGAATTAGATTGCTCGAGGGATTGGTTGAAACTGTAACATTGTAATTTTTCATGATATCAATATCATCCTGGTCACAATGTACACAATGAGCAAGAATACAAGGTGTATCCAAAAATCCATACTTTTCAAGAAGCCCAATTGGCGTTACCCCATACTTACTAGTAATTGTTCCAACTTCAAGTAGTGTTTCGCTTACATGGGTTGACTTTAGCAGTCCATGAATCTTGGCATATTTATTAAGTTCCACAAATTGTCCCTCATCGCATGCATACAGGCTATGTGCATACAAAATTGGCTTAATCAGATTACTTATCGAAATACTTTGGAGTTCTTTGTTCAAATACTCCTCCGAAAGAATCTCCTTGCCCGTAATAGCCCCAATGCCAATATTTGCTCTAATTCCAGTATCTACAACAGCTTTAGCAGTTTCTTCTGGGTTTAGATAAAAGTCCGCAACAGTAGTCACACCATTTTTGATAAGTTCCATTATTCCAAGAGTCGCACCGTAGTAACAGTCTCCCTCTTGCAACTTATTTTCAAGAGGGCGCATGTAATCCACCCACCAATTTTTGAAATTTGTATTTTCGCCATAACCTCTAAATAATGTCATCGCCAAATGGCAATGGGTGTTTACTAGTCCCGGCATTACAATGTTGCCGTCACAATCAACAATCTCACCTTGTGCGTCTCTAGGCTCTCCGACATAAATAATTTGATTGTCCTCAATTTCAATTTGCCCACCGAATATAATATCATTTTGAGTATTCATTGTGACAATTGTTGCATTCTTCAAAATTCTCTTCATTTTTTCCTCTTATTTTGCGTCATACCAAGTTTTTCCACTCTCGATATTGACAGTTAGTTTCACGCTTAAATCAACTACATTTTCCATATTATCTTTGAGTATTTGTGTAACTCTTTCAAGTTCACCAGGGTAGCAATCAACCACAAGTTCGTCGTGCACTTGTAATATTATTTTGCTATTTAATTTTTGCTTGTTAAACTCATCAAAGATTCTCACCATTGCAAGTTTGATAATATCACTTGCACTACCTTGCAAAGGCATGTTCATGGCAGCTCTTTCACCAAAGTTTCGAATGTTATAATTTGTACTATTAATTTCTGGAATAGGTCTAATTCTTCCAAAGATAGTCTTAATAAATCCATGTTGTTTGCAATAATCCACATTTGATTTCATGTACTCTTCAATCTTTGGATATCTCTCAAAATAAAGTTTGATATAATTACTAGCCTCTTTGCGACTAATTCCAATATTTTGACTGAGACCAAAGTCACTTATGCCATATACAATTCCAAAGTTAATAGCCTTGGCTTGTCTACGAATATTTGGTGTAACATCATCCAAAGGCACTCCAAAAATTTCGCTCGCTGTTCGTGCATGGATATCTTCGCCATTGTTAAAGGCATCTATAAGTTTTTGGTCACCACTAAAACTTGCAAGTAGTCTAAGTTCGATTTGTGAGTAATCGGCACTTACTATAAGTCCGTCTTTGCAGGTTGGGACAAATACTTTTCTAAGTCCTCTTCCCTCTTCCGTTCTTACTGGAATATTTTGCAAGTTTGGCTCACTGCTACTAAGCCTCCCAGTTGATGTGATAGTTTGATTAAATACAGTATGAATTTTGTTTTTGCTGTCAAGCAAATTCAAAAATCCCAAAATATATGTGTTATATAATTTTGTAACAGTACGATATCTTATTATCAATGGGACTATTGGATGCTTGTGCTCAATCTCGCTCAAAACTTCTATGCTTGTACTTTTCTTTTTGTTAGTAGGAATATTTAAGTCAAGCTTATCAAACAAAACCTCACCTAGTTGCTTAGGGCTAAAGATATTAAACTTAGTCCCTGCACAATCGTAAATATCCTTTTCGATTTGTCTTATTTCTTCGCGATACTTTATCTCCAATTTGGCAAGTTCATCTTTGTCAACCTTGAAACCTTGAATTTCCATGTCAAATAGCAAATTCATGAGTGGAAGTTCGATATTATAGTACAAATCAAATAGTTGCAATTCTTCAAGTTTTTTGTAGTATCTTTCTTTGATTTTTACGAGCGCATAGCCCAAGCAATCACTCTCAATCCCACACTCGGCCATAACATCACCAAAGGTTATATTATACTTTGCAATCGAATTGATTAAATATCTAGCGATTAAGCAATCAAACTCGATGTTTTTGATTTCAATTCCGAGATTAAAAAAGTAATGTTTCAAAGACTTTGCATCATAAACCAATTTTTTGATTTTTTCGTTTTCAAGCACAGGCTTGATTACTTTCAAAAATTCATTGTAATCAATGCCTGTTGAGAGCAAATCCTCGCCACAGCAAATTTTGTATTCACAATCGCAATATATATGTGTAGCATTGTCTACATAAATTGCAAACTCTTGGCACTCATTCAATTTTGATACAAGTTCATATAATTTGTCCATGTTATCTATAATTTGAGTATCAACTATTTCTTTTTTGAGTTCAACTCCGCCAAAAAGTTCGGTTCGTTTGATAAGTGAATTAAATTGATAGCGTTTAAACATCTCCAACACTTCACTACTAAAAGGGAATGAGTATTCAAAATCTTCAAGCTTGTAGTCAAGTTTTTGGTCAGTAACAATTGTAGCAAGCCATTTGGACAAATAAGCTTGGTCTTTGCAATTAATAAGCTTTTCTTTGAGTTTTCCAGTAATCTCATCAATATGCAAATAAATATTATCAAGCGTGCCATATTTATCAATAAGCCCAAGTGCGGTTTTTTCGCCCACACCAGTAACCCCCGGAATATTATCCGACGCATCGCCCATTAGACTTTTTAGGTCAACGACTTGCTCTGGATTTACGCCATAGTGTTCTTTTAGATTAGATTTATCTAGCGATATTGTTTCTGTAATTCCTTTTTTTGGAAAACAAATAGATGTGTTTTTGTCAATCAACTGAAAAGCATCTCTATCTGCCGACACGATAATATTTTGAGTATCAAACTGTTTGCTCAAACACCCCATCAAGTCATCAGCCTCAAGACCTTCCTTTTCAACGACTTGAATTTTCATTTTCTTAAGCATTTCTTTGACAATTGGAAATTGACTCTTGAGTTCATCTGGAGTTGGCTTTCGAGTCCCCTTGTATTCTGCAAATTTTTCGTGACGAAAATTCTTTTTGGCAATATCAAAACATACAGCAATATATTTTGGACTAATATCGTTTATACACTTAGTGAGCATGTTTGTAAATCCAAAAACAGCATTGCTAATCTCTCCGTCAAAATTGGACAATTGTGGCAATGCATAAAAAGCTCTGTACATCAAATTATTTCCATCAATAATTACAAATTTTTCCATACTATCTCCTAATAATATTGTACTACAATAATGTTATAATTCAAAGCATACTTAATTAAATTATTAACTAATTTTGCCAAATTAGCCTGCATTTTTCAATATACTTTATAAAAATTCATGTGACAAATTAAGTCAAAAAAACTTAATTGTAGTCACCTAATTGACTTTGAAAAATTAGCCGAATAAATATATATTTGCTATAATTATCTCAAATATAGGAGGTACTATGCAAAACTTAAAAAAATTTTCTATTTTAGCCATTTTGGCAATATTTTTGTTTACACTAAGCGGTTGTAATACTTTGCAAGTTTCTGGCAAAACTTTCAAATACGACAGCGTAAAAATTGATTGGGGCTTGGCGGACAAAGAAGGCAAAAATGTTGTCTTTGAGGAGTTTCAAGTGTCTAGCGAGGCCGAACTTCTTAGCGTACTCAAAACCAGAAATGGCAGAAACAAACGCTTTACAACTTTTGGAACAGATAATAAGTACACAACCAAAAACGAAAGTAACGAAGTTTTGGATAGCGGTTACTACAAGCAAGACGAAACCGTCATCACCCTAGCCGACACCGAGGAAGGACTTAGCAAAGAAGGAGCATACACTCTGCAAGCCAACGAAAAAGGCTATGTCGTTACAATCAAAATCAATAACGAGTACAAGGTCTTTGCAAAATATCAATATGTTGAGCAATCATAAAAAAAAGTTTAATAAGAGTTTTTCTTATTAAACTTTTTTTTACATCTCCTCGACTGTATCTATACAAATAAGTCCAAACAAATGAGTCAAAATTTCTTTGAGATTTTTTATCATAAACACCTTTGCCTTGGTGCTTTCTAAATCATCTGTAACGACTTTTTCGGTAGTATAAAATTTATTAAATAATTTGCATATTTCAAAAGTATATTTGCTTATAATACTTGGTTCATTCTGCTCTTGTGCCTTTTGCAAAATATTTTTGTAATTATTAAGTTCAATTACTAATTGAGACGCATTGAGACTAAGCATGGAGTAATTAATATTTTCAAAACCGATATCCCCTGCTTTTTTGAGAATACTACAAATTCTTGCGTAAGTATATTGCAAATACGCCGAAGTATCTCCGTCAAAGCTAAAGGCGTTTTCTATATCAAAAACCGAATCCTTGATTCTTTCGTTTTTGAGTGGAGTAAATTTTAGTGCACTATAGGCAATCTTGGTTGCAATTTCTTTTTTCTTTTCTTCCGTAAAAGGTCTTGTGCTCATAATGTCCATAGTCTTATTCAAAGCGTAATCCATAAGATCAACGAGAACTGCTTGCTTGCCTTTTCGAGATGCAATTTTGCCAGTCGGCAAAGAGAACATTCCATAGTACACATGCTCAAGCTTGCCCAAGAAATTGTTATCGACCAACTCCATAACTTTGAACACTTGTTCAAAGTGCAACTTTTGTTGAACTGCGGTTACATAAATCATTTTGTCAAAGTTATATGTCTTGTATCTATCTATAAGTGCAGAGATATCTCTTGAAGCATAAATACTAGTTCCGTCAGATTTTTGAATTAAACAAGCACCCAAGTTATACTTTTCAAGATTGACAATCTTAGCCCCTTGACTATCCTCCAACAAATTTTTGGACTGCAAGAGACTTATAACATTGTCCAAGTCCTCACTATAAGCACTCTCTCCCTTCCAAGAGTCAAAATGTACATCTAGTCTATCAAGTATGTTCTTGGCAGTGACTTTGGATATTTCAATAAACTTATTAAATATAGGATACACTTGTGGGTCTTTGTCGCAAATCTTTTTGAAATACTCTCTTGCGTATTCTTCAAGTTTTGGGTCTTCTTCTGCTTTTTTGCAAAATTCCACATAAATATCTTGCAAGTAATCTACCCCTCTTTGAGTTAGCTCTTGCTCACTTCCCCAAGTTAGATGTGCATACATCATTTTGCCAAAAGGAGTGCCATAGTCGCCAATGTAATTTATTCTTACAACTTTGTATCCCAGAGCCTCATATATTCTAGCCAAACTCTCACCAATCATTGTTGTAGACAAATGCCCTATGTGCATATATTTAGCAAGATTTACAGAACTATAGTCAAAGCACACAGTTTTATTAGCATTACCGCCATCTTTTTCAAAACATTTTTGTGAATTTATCTCCTCCAAAATATTTTGAACACAATGATTTTTGTTCACAAAAAAATTGACATAGCCGTTTACAACCTGAATTTCGTCAATAATATTTAGTTTTGGGAAATTTTCCTTAATTTCCTCAGCAATTTGCATTGGAGACTTACGCAAAATCTTGGCAAGCGAAAAACAAGCAACACTAAAGTCCCCCATTTTTTTGTCAGCAGTATCCGTCACTAATTTTGAAAAATCAACATCGCAATTATCTATTTTTATATTTGTAGCAATTATATTTTTTATATCCATATAAGTCTCCCAATTTACAAATAATTTTAACATAATAAAAAAATTTTTACAATAATAATTAACCACAAAAAAAACACTCTTTTGAAAGTCTTTTTTGACTAATTCGAAAGAGTGTATGTATTATTTATTAAATCTCGATTCAAACTGCTCGTCAGTCTCACACAAATATGTAATGCCCTTAACAAGTCCAACAATTGCAGGAATTCCAGTCCAACAAAAGATTATAGACAAAATTCCACCAGCAATATTACCCATATAAAACTCATTAACACCAATGTTTCCAAGGAAAATTCCAAGTAGACCAGCAACCATCTTTGACTTGCCAGACTTGCCAACTGTTCCATTAGATTTAACTGCACATCCACAATGAACACAAACTACTGCGTCATCGTTAACTTCCTTTCCACAATGTGTACAAAACATAAATTATTCTCCCCTTATTTATACAATTATATATATGATTATATATGTTATAATACTAAACATAATAACAAAATCTAATTTTTTTGAGTATCATTATTAAATTTTTCCAATGCAAAATGCCCTTCGTCATATATCAATTGACCATTTTTGTGTTCATAGCCCATTTTTCTATAAAATGGAATTGCTGACATACTGGCAGGAATTTCTATTCTTTTGGCTCGCTTAAAATATTCATCTTGTTCCAAAATCTCGATAATTTTACGACCATATCCTTTTCCCTGACATTCCGGATCGACAAAGATTGAAAACAACGAACTTTCAGTCTTACTACCCCAGTACTCACCAATAGAGCCACAAGCAACGATATCATTTCCCTCTTTGATTACATAAAAGTGAGTCCAGTTTGCTCTCTTTTTAACGCCCTCAGCATCAAGACTACGAACAACATTGTCAATTTCGCATTGAGGATAAAATTTGGAAAACTGAGAGTATCTAACCGATCGTTCAATCATTTTTGCACAATTTTCATAGTCATCTTCTTTTAAGATTTCTATCAGCATCAATCTTATCTCCTCTCTGCTTTATTATTTAATTAAGATTCTATCACAAATACTCACTATCGTCAATAAATTCATTAATAAGATTAATGACTTATTATTTTAACAAGTAAGCATACAGGGTTATGATTTAATAACCAAAAACCGACTATTTCCGACTTTTGCATTCATAATTTGTACAAAATCGTAAAATTTTTGTACAATTTTTACAAAATTTGTAAAAATCGTTTGTCTTTTTTGCTAATAACTGATAAAGTGAAATTGTTTTTCGCACCAAAAATGTCAAAAGCAAAATAAATTAAACAAAGGAAATGAATATGGATCAATTAAATGAAAAATTAACAAATATTAGCAAGGAGGAAGAAAAGAACTTAGATAGAAAAGTTGTAGACATATTGCTGAGTTTGGGAATATCGCCAAATTTGCAAGGCTATACATTTTTGAAAGAAAGCATCAAGCTCGCAATCTACAATCCCTCATACATTGGAGCAATCACCAAAATCATGTATCCAACTATTGCTATTAAGTTCAAAACAACCGCTTGCAGAGTAGAAAGATCAATAAGACATGCACTCGAAGTATCTTATATGAAAGGAAAAATATACAATATTAACGAAATTTTTGGTCTTAAGATTTTGGAAGAGAACGAAAAACCAACCAATTCGGAATTTGTAGCATTGATTGCAGATAGACTTGCCTTGGAGCTTAATTATTAAAGATTAATTGTAGAGTCTTATTCTTATCAAAAAAGGATAGAACTTTACTTAAAATAAATAATATCTTATTTAGACGATTGACAAAAAAACACTTATTTGCTATAATTTTAGACATGTACAAAAAGTTATAATTGTACTTTTGGGAGACTTTATGGAGAGAATTAGAATTAAAGATTTAGAATATGACAAAGTTAGCAAAATAAGTGGTTTTGTTGAAAAATTAAAAGATACAAAATACATGGTTTTTGTAATTTTGAGAGATATTAGCGGTGAGACTCAAGTATCTATTGACAAAGCAACTCAAAGCGAAATGGCAAGCGAAGTTTTGAAGGCCATTGAAGGCTCAGTTGTGTCATTTTGGGGTACTTTGAAAAAGAGCGATTTTGTCAAAAAGTATGGCTGTGAATTTTTGCCTGAAAGACTACAAATAGAGAGTATTGCTGAGCCATCACCAATAACTGAGGAAGCAAATATTGACCAAAAAATTAACTATAGATGGCTTGACCTTAGAACTAAGAAAAATACCCTTATATTTGATGTTCAAACTTGTTTGGTTAATTCGTTTAGAGAGTTTTTGCTCAAAAAAGATTTTTTGGAAATACATACTCCAAAGCTTATTGGAACTGCATCAGAGAGTGGCTCGGATGTGTTTGAACTTAAATATTTTGATAGAAAAGCATATCTTGCTCAAAGCCCACAATTTTACAAGCAAATGGCAATGGCTGCAGGTTTTGATAGAATATTTGAAGTTGGCCCAGTATTTAGAGCTGAAAAATCTTACACAAACAAGCATGCAACAGAGTTTACTGGTTTTGACTTGGAACTAAGTTATATTGACGATTTTTATGATGTAGTAAAAGTCGAAGAAGAAATGCTAGTTTATGCACTTAGGAATGTAAAAGAAAAATATGGCGACAAAATCAAAGAACTATATGGCTTGGATGTTGTTGTTCCAGACAAAACATTCCCTATTATGAAGCTAGCTGATGTTTACAAGGAACTCGAGAGCAGATATGGATACAAAGTTCCCGAAAGCGAATTAGGAGATTTGACAACCGAAGCCGAAAAATTGTGCAAAAATTTGTCTCAAGATATGTTTGGCTCAGAATTCTTGGTTGTAACAGACTATAGTGCCGAAAAAAGAGCATTTTATCATATGAGAAAAAATGGCGTGCCACAAGGTTACGACTTGATTTGGAAAGGCTGTGAAATTACAACAGGTGCACAAAGAGAACATAGATTTAATGAGCTTAGAGCACAAGCAGACGAAAAAGGTCTTGCAAAAGATGTTGAATTTTATATGCAATTCTTCAAAAATGGATGTCCTCCACATGGCGGATTTGGACTAGGTGTAGACAGACTTACAATGATATTACTTGGACTCTCTATCAAGGAAGTTATGTTCATATTCCGTGGACCAAATAGACTAAACCCTTAAAAAAAGTATTTCGTCAATTTGTCCAATTGAAGCTAGACAATACTCAATAATTTTGAAAACGCAAGAAAGTTATTAAAAAATTATTGCAAAAATTAAATTAATATGATATTATATTCTCGTTGTTAAGTTTTTAATAACGAGAATTTAAGCCGAAGTGGCGGAACGGCAGACGCACACGACTCAAAATCGTGCGGGAAACCATGTGGGTTCAAATCCCACCTTCGGCACCAAAAAATTGCAAGTCGACATGACTTGCTTTTTTGTTGTCTT
>JAEDFU010000011.1 GCA_016297915.1 Clostridia bacterium
TTTTCGACTACGAAAACGAAAATATTGTGTTTGACAAAACAGGATTTAACATCGGTGAATAATTTTGTAAAAAGTCATTTTGCTGTTTATGCATAAAAAATTAAATATGGATTAACAAAAAATAATAATGTTTATACAAAAAATAATCTCATTTTAGTAACTTTGAAATGGGATTATTTTTTTCATATGCAATTTTTGTTTGAAAATATTTAACTTAGATGTAAAATATTAGCAATATCATATCAAAAGGCTAAGTTATGAACGATTTTGATAAATACAAATATTTGTTAGGCGAAACTATCACTCTTTATCAGTTTATGGAGAACGACCTTAAGCTCATTTTTGCTGGCATGCTCAAGGGTAATTTTTATAAGAATATCGAGTATGTTAGGAGTGAATACAAGGGGCTCGGTCAAGTAATCAAGGCTCTTGAGGAATTAGACAATAGTGATGCAACTCCGTATTTTTCCAAGGACACATATTTTATGCTTAGCAAACTTGCAAGACAGCGAAATTATTATTGTCATCAATGCTGTATGGACTTTGCATATATTCCAGATTTCGAAAATTCAATTGAGTTCAAAGATAGTCTAGGCACGCTTATGGATACAAACAAAAATATCAAACGCATCCAAACACAGATAGAAATTCACAAAAACGATGTTCTTAGCAAATTCAATAGAGTTTGAGCAGGCTATCGTAAGCGATGTGTCGTAGCTAGAAATTTTTAGTTTTTCAAAGCTTTTTGTTAATAAAATCTATTAGGCTTTTGTTAATAAAAATCTATTTTATTAGCAAATTATAAAAACATTCGCAAAGTTATCAAAAAAAAGAGCAAAATCAATTAATTTGAATTTGCTCTTTTTTTGTTTTTGTAGCATTAAGCCATTGAGACCGCTATTTATTTTCGTCCAAGTATTTTTGCATTGCCTCGGCTAGTTGGTCGGGACACGATGTGCCGTTTCGACACTGAATTCCTCTTAGTCTATCTATTACTTGGCTAGGGGTTAGTCCTACAACTAGTTTTGATAGTCCTTGGGTGTTTCCGGTGCATCCACCAACAAACTCGCATGATGAGATTTTGCCGTCTATAACATCAAACATTATTTTTCTTGAACACACATTTTTGGGAATATATGTATACATTAATTTTTTTCCTCTTTTTGTTGTTTTTTCTAATAAAACTAATTTGTTAGTATTATAAATGATTTTTACACAAATCGTCTAATGATATTGTGCGCTTCAAATTTGCAACATTTAGTTTTTTGATAATTTGCCAAATAAAATTATAAATTAAAACTATTTTGGCAAACTAACTATCCAACAAATTTTCGTAGATGTTTTCGTATATTATTGGAGCTTTTTCTGTCCACTTTTTGCTTGCCTTAACAGCAGATTGCCTTGTTGGTGCTTTGAGTTTGATTTCAAGGAGTGAACTTGTTAGTATTGGCTCTTTGATTTTGAGGGTCACATAATATGTTCCGTCTGGATTTTTGGAATACTCCGACACATATTCTTGACTACGCTTAAGATTCATCCTATTTTCTTTGGCGTATGCAGTAATTCTCTCACGCATATCTTGTGGAATTCTATAATAAAAGTGACTCAAACAATTTCTGCCGTCAAAGGTTATTGTGTATCTAGTCTCCTCACCTTCGACCTTTTCCTCGCAGATAAACTTAACATCAAGAAGTTCAAACATTGCCTCCTTGACATCAAGATACGAAAACCAATTATTAGAACTGGTACAAATATCTATAATATTATTCTCGGTTAAGGGAATTTCCATTTTGTCAAGCACAAAAAGTAGCTTTAATTTTTGAATGGTGTTGTCTTGCTCAAAATTCATGATTTCTCCTTATGTTTTTTTGATTTCCTACATATTTTAGCACAAAAAAATAGCAAATGCTAAATAAAATGACAACTTTTTTTTGCAAATGCAAAAAATACATGTAAATATTTTATTTTTGTTTGTTATTTGATTAATTTTATAATACAATATAGTTACGAAGAGGGGATTTTATGGTTTTAACTGACGAAGAAAGACAAAATATATTGGATTTTTACAATGCCTGCGACGAGATGATTGAGGGCAGATTTATTTTGTCGGATACAAAAGTTGCAAATATTCTCAAATGCGTTGTCAAATCTGAGACATTATATAACTTGTACTCCAATTGTATGAAGGACTTTAAGTTTAAGTATGTTTTGGAACGAAGTTTGGCATCAAACCCAGCAAATGGCGGATATTTTGTTATGTCCGATGACGAAAAGGAAATCGTGGCTTTTGTTACATGTTTACTTTTGGAAGTTGACAAAAAGAATATTAATTTGCAAACTTTTGTAACAGAAAATTTCTTTAGTGCAGATGGATATAATATTAGCTATAGCAACTTTGCATTAACTGTGCTTATTGCCTATAAGACCGCTGTCAAAAACCTGATTGGAGTCGACGAAAATGGCAATGTTTCGGCGGAGCAGGATTATTCTGCTAGTCAAGTGACAATTGATGAGACGATTGAGAGTGTCGAAACCGACAAAAATACCAAGCTTTTGCTTGCAAATCTTATGATGAATATTAGTGAGCTAACTAATGCTATCAACGAAGACAATAAGATTAAATACAACGAAAAGGAAGAACTTCTTATTGTGCTCAAGGCACTCACTAGAGCAGTTAAAATCGAGGAACTACTTATAATCAATGCTCTGCTTGTGCCACTTGAACACTCAATCTCAAAAAACCGCAAATTAAAAGGACTCTATGAGAACCTAAAATTGCTTATTGCGGATATTTATTACTAAAAAATAAACTTCTTAAAATTTATCAAAAGTTAAATGATTTTTGAAATAAGTTTTAAGAAGTTTTTTTGTGCAAACAATTTGGAAATCCAGTATTGCCCCACCATATTTTAATTGGCAATATAACTGAAACATGTAATTTTGTGTACTAAATTTTGCTAAGCATTGTGGTTAAATGATTAAAAAACACAAATTGCAACAATCAAAGCAATAATTGACGATATAACTGCGTGAGTAATTTTCATAAGCAAAAATTTGGAATATGACATGTCAAAATCCCTTAGATAGCAAAAAGCCTGTGCGTGAATAGAAAGTCCACCAAAAGATATCAAAAAAGTACTAATTGTAGTGAGTAAAACTGCACCTAGATTGCATTTACTCAAAAATAAGCATCCGGTTGTAACTTCAATAATTCCACAAATAATCGAACTGCAAATATCGCTGTTTACTCCAATAAGCCCAAATAGATCGACTATTGGGGTCAGAACATTTAGTTGAATTATGACCACCAGAATCATATAAAACAGAGCAATAAACCCACCAACCGAGAGTATTGATGTAATACTTGATGTCATACTAGTGCCAAGAACATTAGTGGGGATTGTGGGCTCAAAAGCTTGGTCACTTTGGGATTCTTTGGCTCTATAAAAAAGTCCATTTAGCATAGCTCCCAATATATGACTTAACAAAATTATTATTCCAATAATTGAGCTATTGTACATTCCTTGAGCGACTGTTCCTAGTATAAATAATGGGCCTGATGTGCTTGCAAAAGATGTTATTGTTATTGCTTGTCCACGAGTAATTTTGTTTGATTTGTACAAATCACTTGTCAAAAACGCACCCACTGGATAGCCAGATATAATGCTCATAAGATATATGTAGCCAGATACTCCTCCAATATTATATAAGCACTTGGTTATTGGCGTAAGTTTTTTGCTGAGGGCGGGGATAAAATCTGTGTAAGAAAGTAACTTGGACAAAACAAAAAAAGGCAAAAGTGCTGGCATGACCTTGGTTGCCCAAATTCTAACTCCGTCCAAAAATGCCGATGTTGCTGTAGCAGGAATAATAGCAAGCACAAGAATCATCGCGAGTAGGAGCATAATATACAAAATGTTCAAAATGTTAATTTTTTTTGTTTGGTTTTTTGTCATTATATATTAAAATATGTTTGATAATAATAATATATGCAATCAAAAAAGTTTTGCCAAAATCAACTTAAATTGCATAAGATGAAAAAACACCAAAGGAAAAAATTATGAATACAAAAAAAGTTGCACTTGTTTTGAGTGGTGGCTCAGCCCTTGGCTTTGCACATGTGGGAGTTATATCTGTTCTAGAAAAATACGGCATCAATATAGATATGATAGTAGGGACTAGTATGGGCGGTCTTGTAGGGGCTGCATATGCTACTGGACTAACAGTCGACGAGATGACCAAATTTGCTTGCAAGTTTAAGCGTATTCATTTTTTTGATGTCAACTTTAATGCAAGTGGGCTTTTTTCGGGCAAAGGCGTTATGAAAAATATCAATAGATTTTTGCCTGACAAAAAGATAGAGCGTTGCAAGACCAAGTTTGCGTGTGTTTCGTGTGATTTGCTTACCGAAAAGGAAGTAGTTTTTGACAAGGGTAGCATTAGAGATGCAGTAAGGTCCACTCTATCCATTCCTGGTTTCTTTGTTCCATTTAAGATAGGCAACAAATTACTAATAGACGGCGGATGTGTTAATAATATGCCTGATGATGTTGCTTTGAAAATGGGTGCAGATGTAATAATCTCAGTAGATGTTATCAATTACTGCAAAATAGACAAAAAGCCCAAAAATGCCATAGACTCACTTGTTGGTGCTATCAATATTTTGACAAAAACCGTTCAACACCTCAAAGCCACAAACTCAAATATAATTTTAAGACCAGATTTAACTGGCTTTACTCAAATGAGTTTTGGCAAATCTAATGCTCTTAAAATCATTGAAATTGGCAAAAAAGAGACCGAAAAACATATAGATGAAATTTTGAAACTTGTTAAGTAGAATAAAAAACCGAGGGTTATTAGATTTACTCCTCGGTTTTTGTTTTTTAGTCCTTAGTATACTTTACGCTCTGAGTGTATAGGTCAGGGGCAAAGTTAGGAATTATTTTGCTCTTTTTGAGTAGCATATTAAATACAGCATTGGCTCTATCCTCTATGCTTGCAAGGGTAGAGTACTCTGGACTTGGATTGCGAACAATATTGCTATTTCGGATTATCAAATTTGTGTTTGCACTAACAGAACTTAGGCAGTCCTTTTTGCCAGCATTAAATGCCAATACTTTGATAAAAGGTAGTTTGTCCATTTTGTATATTTGACTAACAATATCTTTGTCAATCTTAAGCAAAAGTCTAAGCACAATGCGTTTGAGTCTAGTATAAGTGTATCTTTTTGTCTTGACATCTAGCAAAAGTTCATTAAAGTCTTTGAACTTTTGAGCGCTAGCCAAAAATCTATTTTCTATCCCCTCAGACACATCATAAACATTTTTGATGTCACTAGCGGAACTTGTCTTAACAACATAAGCACATAGCTCGTTATAAAGTTCCAAATCAGGTAGTCCAAATTCGTCCACATCAGCTTTGAGTAGGTTGTAAGTAAATGGTGGAACAAGTTTCTTTATGGACTTAACTTTTTGTTTTTGGAGTAGTCTTGTTCGGATTGCTGTAGCACTACTATCCTTGCCATTAAGATCGGCAGAGTTATAATCACTATTTGATCTTGTTGTAAATATTGGCTCAATCTTGCTCTTGGTCTTGTACAAAGCCTTAAGATATTCGATTGCAAGAATATTGTTGGGCTTGGTGAGAATATTTAGAGTCTCAGTAATTTCGCTAAATTCAACCTTGTCTTCTTTCATAAGCTCTTCAATAGCTTTTTGTCTACTTACAGGAAGAGAGTCGCCTTGGTCAAGGAATTTCTTTAATTTTTCTTTGTACTCCTTTGGCTCATTAGCAAAGTACTTGGCAATTTCCTTGAGAAGGTCATAGTTTTCGGTCTCGCATCCAAATGCCAGATTTGTTACATCGTCAAAGGAATTGGCAATCTTGACGCCTGCGAGAGCAAATATCTCAGCACTACTGCAACAATAAGCGGTTGGAATTTGAACAACGATATCTGCACCAGCCTCCAATGCCATTCTGGCTCTAACATACTTATTTGTAATTGCTGGCTCACCTCTTTGTGTAAAGTTTCCAGCTTGGATACACATAACTGCATCACAGCCACTCAACTCCTTGGCTTTTTGAATATGATACAAGTGTCCATAGTGTAGAGGATTGTATTCGCAAATTATCGCACAGATTTTCATATTTTCTCCTAATTTATTTTACAAGTTACTCAAATTTTAGTAAACTACATGTGTTAAAATATGTGATGTTTCTATTCAAACATTGTAATATATTTGCAAAATTTTAACAAATAAATCTATGAGGATTTTGAATTTTTATGAAAAAACCAAA
The DNA here is from genome assembly GCA_016297915.1 of Clostridia bacterium. Lineage (GTDB taxonomy): Bacteria > Bacillota > Clostridia > Christensenellales > UBA1242 > UBA11490. The sequence continues at coordinate 6,298 of JAEDFU010000011.1, forward strand.
AACATTGAGTGAAATTTGGCGTCAAAAAGCTAGCAGTAGCCTCAAAACAATTGTTTTGCCAGAGGCTGGTTTTAGCGAGCGTGTAACACTTGCTGGGCTAAAATGTGCAGAGCAAAAAATTGCCAAAATTATCTTGCTTACTGATGATGAAAAAAAATTGGAAAGATATAACATTGTAGAAAACGATTATCTCAAGATTGTAAATATCTCTACTCACGAAATTGGGCAAATGCTTAGCAGTGCACTTTTTGAAAAACGAAAAGAAAAAGGTTTAACCTTGGAAGATGCAGTCAAACTTATTGCAAATCCAGTATACTTTGGAACAATGATGGTTGACTTGGGACTAGCAGACGGACTTGTTGCAGGTGCGGAGATTGCAACTGCTGAGACATTCAAACCAGCTTTTCAGATTATTAAGGGCAAAACCAAAGAGACCAAGATTTCAAGTTTCTTTGTGATGACAAGGGACAGTGAAACATATATCCTATCCGATTGCGGTGTTAATATCAATCCAACTGCAGAGGAAATTGTCGAGATTGCAAAACTTAGTGCTGAGTCAGCCCGAACAATTGGTTTAATAGACAATCCAAAGGTTGCCTTGCTATCCTACTCAACGCTTGGAAGTGCTGAGGGTGATGATGCAGTTAAGATGCGTAATGCAAAGGCGATGTTGGACCAAATGAATGTGGATTTTGTGTACGACGGAGAGATGCAATTAGATAGTGCAATTGTGCCATCTGTTGCCAAACTCAAAGCACCAAATAGTCCAATTCAGGGAGATGCAAATGTTCTTGTATTTCCAAACCTATCCGCAGGTAATATCGGTTACAAGATAATGCAGAGATTTGGTGGTTTTCAAGCCGTAGGCCCAATAGCACAAGGCATGAGAAAACCAATAAACGATGTTAGTCGTGGAGCAACTGTTGATGATATTGTTGAGGCAATTGCAATCACAGCACTTCAATGTGAATAAAATATTTTAGGAGAAAATTATGAAAGTTTTAGTTATTAATGCAGGCAGTAGTTCACTTAAGTTCCAATTAATTGATATGGAAAATAAGACTGTAGTAGCCAAGGGCAATGTTGAAAAAATCAACGAAAAAGGTTCTTTTTTGAAGTATAAAGCCAAGGGTCAAGAGTATAAGTTCGAAAAAGACATAGTTAATCATAGCGAGGGCATGGAGTTGCTACTCGAAAAACTTACTGACGAAAAAATCGGTGTTGTTTCTAGTCTTGACGAAATCGAGGCTTTTGGACATAGAGTCGTAAATGTTGGCGAGGATTACTTTGATAGCACTCTTGTAACACCTGAGGTTTTGGAGGACTTTAGAATGAAAGTGGACTTTTCGCCACTACATGTTCCAGGTGCAATTTGCGGAATGGAAGCTGCAATGAAATTGTGTCCAAATAAGCCAAATGTCGCTGTATTTGATATCGGTTTTCACAAAACTATTCCAGAATATGTATTCAAATATGCTATTCCAAAAAAATACTATGATACCTACAAAATTAGACGCTATGGTGCACATGGAACAAGTCACTATTATGTAACACAAAGATGTGCAGAACTTCTTGGCAAAAAACCTGAAGAGATTAATATTGTATCTTGTCACTTAGGTTCAGGAGCTAGTATTACTGCAGTCAAAAATGGCAAGAGCTTTGATACATCAATGGGCTTTACTCCTCTTGAAGGCATTATGATGAACACAAGATCAGGTGACATTGATCCAGCTGTTATTGAGTATATTTGCAACAAGGAAGGCAAGACTGTAAGTCAAGTGCTTAATATGCTCAACAAAGAGAGTGGACTTCTTGGAGCAATTGGCACAGGCATGGCTGACATGAGAGATATCACCGAAAATCTAAGTGACCCAAATGTCAAAAATGCATTTGATATGTATTGTCACCGTATCAAAAAGTATATTTGTGGATACATGGGTGTTCTTGGTGGTGCAGATGCAATTGTATTTACTGCAGGTTGTGGTGAACACACTCCAGAACTTAGAGAGGCCGTAACTGAGGGTCTTGAGTTTATGGGAGTTGAACTTGACAAAGACATTAATAACTCAGCACCTAGAGGTGAGGAAGTAGAGATTTCAAAACCTCAATCAAAAGTAAAAATCTTTGTAATTCCAACCGATGAGGAAATGGTAATTGCTGAGGAAACCGTCAAAACTATTAATAATTTGTAATTATTTTACAAATAGTGATTGACAAATATACAAAATTAGTATAAAATTGCATTAGTCAAAAAAAATTAGGAGGTGCAGCATGATAGTACCAAAGGGTAAAGTTTCAAAAGCAAGGCGTAATTCCAGAAAGGCAAATTGGAAAATTTCAACACCTTCTATGGTTGAATGTCCTCATTGTCATGAATTAAAAGCAAACCACAGAGTATGCAAAAAATGTGGTTACTATGACGGCGAACAAAAAGTAGTTGTAGAAAAAGAAAAGAAAGAAACAAAGTAATTGTTGTTTTAAATAAAAAAGCCTTGGCAGTAGTTCAAGGCTTTTTGTGTAATCTAATACAATCTATGGTCAAATTTCTTGGCTCAAAAAAATCAGTAGTTGACTATCACACTTAGAGTTCAACTACTGATTTTTTTTGATTACTTTTGTTTTGAGCTATCCAATTTGTATTCGTTAAATATTTCGCTTGCAAATTTGTTCATGTAAGAATAATTTTTGATTAAATCTTGTGTTAGGGTAAATTGTGCTTTGGCTCTTTCCAAATTGTGCTTTGGTCTAGTAAGGTCGCACTTAAAGTATTTGTTTCCGTCCAAATAATCGGTCAAGAATCTAAGACCCAATTCATATGTCAAAACTATTGGTGATTGTGCAAGCATTTTTGCCTCGCTATCTGTCATTATTGGAGCCATTTCGCTTACAAAACCTCTTGTGTATGCTTCGAACTTGTTTTTGTCCAAATATACATTTTTGAGGTTAACATCATCCTCAAGTCCAGCGTTTGCACCCGATCTAATTGCGTCGCCATAATCAAATAGCATAGAGCCAGGCATAATTGTGTCAAGGTCTATTACGCACAAAGCTTTGTTAGTGTCGTTATCCAGCATAACATTGTTAAGCTTGGTGTCATTGTGTACAACTCTTGTAGGAATTCTGCCAGTTTGCAATGCGTCCATAATTACATTTGCAATATCGGCGTGTTTGAGGGCGTATTTGATGCATGGATAAGCATCTGCAATGTACTCGGCGTCTTTTTCTTTGTATGCTTTGTCAAGAGATGAGATAAATGTCTCTAGTCTCTTGCGAGTATTGTGAAAGTCAGGGATGCTTTCGATAAGTCCGCTTGCGTCAAAACCGTCTAGTTGGCGTTGGAATTTTCCAAAACCTTTGCCAGCTTCAAATAGATACTTTTCGCTAGCTTCGTCATAAGTGCTTGCATTTGCGATGTAGTCGTACATCCTAAAGTAATGCTCTTTGCCGTTGTCATCTCTTACTTTGTAATAAGGTCTGTCATTGTTTGCGTTTTTGATAAGTGTCAATGTCTCTCTTTGGGTGTCACCACCGTCTCTAGCAATTTGGTCTTTGAGATACTCAGTAACTAGCTCAATGTTGTTCATAAGTCCGTCAACATCTTTGAATACATTGCTATTAATCTCTTGCAAAATGTATTTTTTGCCAGATTTGTCTGTGACAACAAATGTATTATTGATAATTCCTGTCTTAATCTCGTGAGCTGTTATTGTCTCAATGCCAAAATTTGCACAAATATTAAAAGTATTCATGTTTTTTTGTAACTCCTTTTTTTAACCTCAATATTCTAGCATATATAAATCGCAATTTCAATAGGCAATCATCAAAAAAAAGAGATTTTGTTTGCTAAAATTATATTATGTGTGTTACAATTAGTGCATAAGATGTCTGCATATAGGCTATTTATTTTGCAGAAATTATATAGTAACTGGAGATAATATGATAAAAATTGTAATTGATGCTTTTGGTGGAGATAATGCTCCTGAGGAAATTGTCAAAGGTGCAGTTTTGGCTATAAATAAACTAAAAGATGTGCATGTTGTTTTGTCTGGCGACGAGACCAAAATAAATGAGGTTTTGGGAAGTATTAAGTATAACTCCGAGCAACTAAGCATACTTGATGCCAAAGATGTAATAACAAATAACGAAAGTCCAACTGAGGCAATTAGGTTCAAAAAAGATAGTTCGCTTGTAAAAGCACTTGATTTGTGCAAATCTGATGACCAAGTAGTAGGAATTATAAGTGCGGGTTCAACCGGTGCTGTTCTTACTGGTGGATTTATGAAAATTGGCAGAATAAAGGGGATTTTTAGACCAGCATTGTGTCCTGTATTGCCAACTGTAAAGGGCGGATGTGCAAGTATATGTGACTGTGGAGCAAATATGGATTGCGAGCCAAAATACTTAGAACAATTTGCTGTAATGGGGTCTTGTTATCTAAATACACTTGGCAACAAAAAACCAAGAGTTGCACTACTAAATGTTGGCACAGAGGATCATAAGGGAGATACAAGAACCAAGGAGACTTTTGAGCTCCTTAAGGTCAATAGACATGTAAATTTTGTCGGCAATATGGAGGCAAGAGACTTGCTATCTGGCGACTATGATTTGATTGTAACAGACGGATTTGCAGGCAATGTTTTGCTTAAGAGCACCGAAGGTGCAATCAAGAGTTTGCTCAAAGTTATGAAGGCTGAAATCAAGTCGAGTCTGCTATCCAAGATAGGCGCTGTATTTATGGGCAAAACATTCAAAAACATCAAAAAGAAATTTGATTACTCCATATATGGTGGAGCAGTGCTTCTTGGATGCAAAAAGTTGGTTGTCAAGGCTCACGGCAGTAGTAAGGCTACTAGTATTTGTGCTTGCGTTGAACAAGTATACAATATGTCCAAAGGCAAACTTATTGACAAAATTTCAAAAAATTTGGCATCTGTTGGAATTGGTGAAAATGAATAATTTGCAATCTAAACTAAACTACACATTCAAAGACCAAAATCTTCTCAAAACAGCACTAACACATAGTAGTTTTTCTAACGAATTTGGTGGAGAAAGCTACGAGAGGCTGGAGTTTTTGGGAGATGCAGTGCTTGAACTTGTAGTTTCGGATTATATTTATAAGTTTGGACAGTTAGACAGCGGTTTGCTTAGCAAATTAAGAGCAGGACTTGTGTCGACGGCGTATCTTAAGCAAATAAGCCAAGATTTGGGGCTGGACAGGCTTGTATTTAAGTCCAAATCTCTACAAACACTTAGTGACAAGACCAAAGCTGATTTGTTTGAGAGTCTAATAGGTGCAGTATATCTTGATAGTGGACTTGAATGTGCAAAAAAGATTATTGAAAACCTTGTAATAGTGGACGATCAAAATATCAGGAGTGTTATCAAAAATTGTGTAGATTACAAGACAAAATTGCAGGAAACTCTACAAAAATTAGGCAAAACATTTGAGTACAAACTTGTATCCGATAGCGGACTAGACCACGACAAGACATTTGAAGTCGAACTAATTGTGGATAGCCAAGTGGTCTCTAAGGCTTCTGGCAAAAGTATTCACATTGCTCAAGAGAATTGTGCGGAAAATTATTTGCACACTCTTTGTTAATTCCAAAAAAGGTGTGCTTTTGCTTGCGAAAACCTGTGTCACAAAATAAATTTCGAGGACTCGGCAGATACTTTAGTAAGTTATGTCTTTCAAAAACAAAATTACACATATTTTGGGGTTTGTGGGAAGACGCAAGAAAAAAATTTTGTGAGTTGACATGCTAAATTGCATGTCTTTTTTTTTGTGCAAAGAGAAATTTTTGTCAGATTACCCACAAGTTGGTGCATATTTTTGGGCAACGCTTTCAAATATTGCATTTTAAATTGCAAATTATCCTCGAAATTTGCGTGGATTATTTGTCTTTGAGGGGTTTATTTGATATAATATCTTATATGTAAAATTATACTCGCACAAGTTTGCCTTGTGTGTGGGACATGTCACTTATACTCTAGGAGTTTAACAAATGAATCTAAAAAGAATTGAAATGGTGGGGTTTAAATCCTTTGCTGATTACCAAAAGATAGATTTTGAGGAGGGTATCACCGCCATTGTAGGACCTAACGGTTGTGGCAAGAGTAATGTTGCCGATGCAATCAGATGGGTTTTGGGTGAACAAAGTAGCAAGACCTTGCGTGGAAGCACTATGCAAGATGTTATTTTCAAAGGTACCGAGAAACGAAAAGGACTTAGTTTTTGCGAAGTTTCCTTAGTCTTTGATAACACCAACAAAATATTTAATTCCGATTACAACGAAATAGTCATCACTCGAAAACTCTATCGTAGTGGCGAGAGTGAATATTTGCTCAACAAAACACCATCTAGACTCAAAGATATCGTAAATCTACTTCATGATAGTGGAATTGGCAAAAACGGCTATTCCATAATTGGTCAAGGTATGGTTGGCAAAATTGTTAGTTCCAAGCCAGAGGATAGGCGTGTAATTTTTGAGGAAGCTGCAGGAATTGCTAAGTTCAAGTCCAAAAAAGTTGAGGCAGAACGAAAGCTCCTTAATACTCAAGACAATCTTAATCGAATTAATGATCTTATTACCGAGATAGATAGACAACTCAAACCTCTCAAAGAACAAGCTGAGACTGCCAAGATTTATCATGAACTCAAAGATAAACTCAAAGTTTTGGAAGTAAATTTGTACATTCATCAGTACGATACTGCCAGTGATACCAAAAATGCAATTTTGGAGAAAATCAACGGCATTGTTGAGGAACTTGAGTACAAGAACAACGAAAAAGACAAAGCTGACCAGATGTACACAGACGCTTTTGAGAGAGTTGGCACAATTGATAGTGATATAAGTGCACTCAAGGACAAAATCTTGGAGCTTAATATCGCTATAACCAAACAAAGTGGCGAGATAAATCTTCAAAAGGAAAAGTACAATCACCTCAAAGCCGAGGACGATAGATTAACCGAGGAATTAACTAGACTCGAGGCTAGTAGAGATAGTAATCAAAATTCTCTTATTGATGTAGAGAATATTCTCAAAGACAAACAAGTGATTTTGTTTAACAAAAAGTCCGAAGTTGCCGAATTGAATTCTAAGTTTGACGCAATTAGCAGTGAACTAAAAACCGGTGAGGACGAGGCTCAAGCCATTCAACAAAAAATCATTGACAATCTTGAAATGCTAGGCGATGTTAAGGCACAAATTTCCGCTCTTGATGCCGAAAAGAAAAGTTACGAAAAGTCGCTTGCAGAACTTGAAGATTTGCAGAGAGACATAAACGAAAAGTTCTCCGCATCCAAGGCAAAACAGGCCGAGAGCTCAAATACACTACTTGTCCGCAAGCAAAAACGCAATAATTTGGATAGTTCACTTAGCGAAAAAGTTAATTACCAAAATAACTTGCAAGTAGACACCAAGCGTGAAGAGAATTTAATCAATGAGTTAAACAATAACATCGTTACTCTTGAGCACCGCAAAAAGATGCTTGAAGAGTATGAAAGAGAGTACGAAGGATTTAATGGAACTGTCAAAAGACTGCTCACTGATGCTGAGAAAAACAACGAAATTAAGTCAAAAATTTTGGGAGTAGTAGCTAGTCTTATCAAAGTTCCTCAAACATATCAAACGGCAATTGAAACCGCACTTGGCAGTGCAATTCAAAATGTAGTAACCTCTAGTGATGAGAATGCTAAGTACCTTATCAATTACCTCAAACAAAGAGATTATGGTAGGGCAACATTCTTGCCAATCAATACAGTCAAACCTAGATATTTTGACAAATCAAATAGATATCTTCTTGATATGGACGGCTGTATGGGCTTGGCATCAGAGCTAATAGAGTACGATAGCAAGCTTGAAAACATTGTTAGTAGCTTGCTTGGAACAACCATTATTGCCAGTAACATGAATAGTGCTCTAAACATTGCCAAACGCAGTAACTTTGCATACCGCATTGCTACACTTGACGGAGACATTATATCTCCACAAGGTAGTTTGACAGGTGGTAGCAAAAAGGCACAAGTTACCAACTTGCTTGGTCGTCAAACTGAGATTGAAAATTGCGGCAAATTAATTGAAAAATTAACCAAAGACAAACAAGTCAAAGTAAATGAGTACAACGAGACTGTTGAAAAACTCAAGAATGTGAATATTGAAATTAAGGAACTATCCGATACTATTCATTCTCTTGATATTGAGATTGCACAAGAAACCGAGAGAAACGATAAGTTTAGCACAATTTGTAGCGACTACGAGGACGAACGAAACAAAGTTAACTCAAATATCGGCAAAAACAAACAAATTTTGGAGAGCATTGTCAATCAATTAAACAAGATTTCGGATGTCAAAGTTGATATTGAGAGTGGAGATAATTACGATACAAATGTATCGCAATTTAGTGCACTCAAGAGTCAAAAAGACGAGTACTCAGGTAAGATTACTACACTCAAAATTGAGATTGCAACTCTAGAGTCGGAGACTTTGAGTCTTGACCAAGAGAGGCTAAGACTTACAGAGATAATAAGTTCGTTGAGTTCACAAATCGAGATAATGGGAACATCTCTTAACCGCAATAGACAATTGTTGTCCGTTGCATCAAATGTTGTCTTTGAGACTGAGACTAGTCTTGAGGCAAACGAGACTTATGCCCTCCTAAAATCCACTCAAGAAAAGTTGGAAGCCAAGGAAAACGAAAAAGCAAATGTCAACGAGGATATTCGTAGACTTGACGAAAATCGTACTAGACTCTTGGGAGAAGTTAACTTATTACAAGACAAAAAGTACAAGCAAGACATTGCTCTTAGCAAAGTAGATACAGACATCGAGACTATGCAAGAGAGAGTTTGGGAGGAATATGGACTAACTTACCAGACAGCAATGGATTTGAAAGACGAAAACTTTGATGCCAAAATGGGATCTAGTGAAATAAACAAAATCAAAAAAGAAATTGTAGCACTTGGCCACATCAACGAAAGAGCGATTGACGACTGCAAAAACTTGGAAGAAAGATTTGGCAAGATGTACAATCAGTCTCAAGATTTAATCAAGGCTGAGGCAGATCTTAAGAGAATTATCAAAGACTTGTCAAACGAAATGATTGTTAGATTCCAGACAGAATTTGACAAGATCAATACAAACTTTGGAATTGTTTTCAAAGAACTATTTGGTGGCGGAAAAGCACACCTTGAAATCCTTGATAGCGAGGATGCTCTTGAGGCAGGTATTGAGATTAAGGCTGAGCCTCCAGAGAAAAAATTGAGTAATATATCTCTACTTAGTGGTGGAGAGCAAGCGCTAGTTGCTATTGCAATTCTATTTGCAATACTAAGACTAAGGCCAATGCCTTTCTGCTTACTAGACGAAATCGAAGCGCCTTTGGATGAGGCAAATGTTACAAGACTTGCCAAATACCTCAAACGCTATTCTCATGAAACACAATTTATTGTAATCACTCACAAAAAACCTACTATGGAACACGCAGATACTCTATATGGTGTTACAATGGAGGAAAAGGGCGTAAGTAAAATAGTATCAGTCAAACTTAATGATGCTATCAAAAATACCGAGCAAAAATAGGAGCAAATATGGGGATTTTTTCCAAATTTTTTGGTGCACTAAAAAAGACAAAAGACGCCATATCCAAAAAAATTTCTCAAATCTTTGTGGGCGAACTTGACGACGACTTTTACGAAGAATTGGAATTTGTTTTGGTGTCGTCAGATATTTCCTTGGAAGCATCTGAGGAGATTGTTGAAAATGTCAAAAAATTAGCCAAAAAACAAAAAGTAAAAACCGAAGAAGAATTTAAAAAACTACTAAGAGAGGCCATGGTCGAGATACTTAATTTGGAAACTCGTCCTGAGCAGTATCCGGTGCTTTGTACAGTAGTTGGAGTCAATGGTGTTGGCAAGACTACTGCTATAGGCAAACTTGCACATTTTTACAAAAAGAACAAAAAGAGTTGTTTGCTTGTTGCAGGCGATACTTTTAGAGCGGCTGCAAGCGAACAACTAAACGAATGGAGCAAGCGTGCTGGTGTCAGAATTGTCAAATATAGTGAGGGTGTTGACCCGGGTGCTGTTGTGTTTGACGGAATTTCTAGTGCCAAGGCCAAAGGTGAAGATGTGGTTCTTGTAGATACTGCAGGCAGACTACACAACAAAGTTGGTCTTATGGAAGAACTTAGAAAAATTGCCAAAATAGTTGCAAAAGAGTGGGACGGAGTTAGCGAAAACTTACTTGTAATAGACGCAACTACAGGGCAAAATGCATTGACTCAAGTCGAGATGTTTAACGAGATTTTGCCTTTGAGTGGAATTATTCTCACCAAACTTGACGGATCTTCCAAGGGTGGAGTAGTCTTTGCAATTGCCAAAAAATATGGCATACCTATCAAGTTTGTAGGTGTCGGTGAGGGCATTGACGATATCGAACCATTTGATGCTGAGGATTTTGTAAATAATATTATTTAATAATTATCACAATTTAACCAAATTTTCAAAAAAACTATTGACAAATACTTGGTATTGTAATAAAATACATCTGTAAAGCAAAAATACTTTACAGCAAAAGGACTCATGTATGGACATTCAGGATAGCCTTGAAATGTGTAAATTACTCGACACATATGGTGAGCTATTGACAAGCAGACAATTAATGATTTGCAAGAGTTATTACTTTGACAACTTGTCTTTGGCTGAGGTTGGAGACGAACTTGGAATATCTAGACAAGCGGTTAATGATTGCCTCGAAAAATCCAAGAAAAGCCTAAAGAAATTTGAGCAAGTAATTGGTAAAATTAAACTTGTCGAATACATTAGAGCAAACTTAAGTGATATTGCAAATGACTCCAACTACTCACAACTCAAACCTAAGATAAAAAATATTTTGGACAGTATCGACTAAGGAGATAATTTATGGCTTTATTTGGAAGTCTTGGCGAAAAACTTAATCATGTGTTTAGCAAAATTACCAAAAAAGGAACGCTAACCGAACTTGAAATCAAAAACGCCATGAGAGAAATAAAACTTGTCTTGCTTGAGGCTGATGTAAACTACATGGTTGTCAAGGACTTTGTGGCAAAAGTTAGCGAAAAGGCGACTGGCGAAAGGGTGATGAAATCTCTCACTCCCGGTCAACAAATTATTAAGATTGTCAATGAGGAATTGACAAGTCTTATGGGCAGTACTAATTCAAAATTACAAGTTAGTAGCAAATTGCCAACAGTAATTATGATGTGTGGCTTGCAAGGTGCAGGCAAAACCACAATGTGTGGAAAACTTGCCAAGTTGCTCAAAAAACAAGGCAAAAAGCCTATGCTTGTTGCATGCGATATCTATAGACCAGCAGCTATAACGCAACTAAAAACAGTCGGTAAGAGTGTTGATACAGAGGTCTATGATGAGGGAACAAACAAACCTCAAAAAACAGCCCTTAATGCAATTAAGTACGCTAACAAAAAAGGCTATGATACAGTAATTATTGATACAGCCGGCAGACTTCAGATTAATGAAGAACTTATGGACGAATTGCTTGAAATCAAAAAAGCAGTTGAGCCAACGGAAATCTTACTTACAGTTGATAGCATGATTGGTCAAGAGAGCGTGAATGTAGCAACAACTTTTAATGACAAACTTGACATCACTGGTGTTATACTTACCAAACTTGACGGCGATACAAGAGGAGGAGCGGCTCTATCTATTAGAGCAGTTACCGGCAAACCAATCAAATTTTGCGGTGTTGGCGAAAAAATGGACGATATTGAGCCATTTTATCCAGACAGAATGGCTAGTAGAATTCTTGATATGGGAGATGTACTCTCGCTTATTGAAAAGGCTCAAGAAAATATAACCGAGGAAGAAGCAAAAAAATTAGAGAAAAAGTTGAGGGAAAATAGTTTTACTTTGGACGACTATTTAGTTCAATTTGAAAATTTGAACAAAATGGGCAATATCTCAGACCTTCTTGCAATGATTCCGGGTGCTAGCAAATACAAACTAAACGCAAATTCGATTGACGAAAAACAACTCGCAAAGAATAAATCAATAATTCTTAGCATGACCAAAAAAGAGAGACTAGACCCAGATATTATCAAGGGCAGTCACAAACGCCGAATAGCAGCAGGCAGTGGCACGACTATTCAGGATGTAAATATTTTGCTAAAACAATTTTATCAATCCAAAGATATGATGAAAATGCTTAATGGCAAAAAGAAAGGTGGCTTTAAGTTACCATTTTAAATTATGTTTTTAAATTTTTTTGATACCAAAGACAAAAATTTTTGACATCAACAAAAATTAATATATAAAAAAAGGAGAAATATTATGGCAGTTAAAATTAGACTTACTCGTATGGGAGACAAAAAATCTCCATTCTACAGAATCGTTGTTACAGATTCCAGAAAGGCTAGAGATGGTGCATACATCGAAAAATTAGGAACATTCAATCCTCTTGTAGCTCCAGCTGAAATCAAACTAGACAAAGTTCGTACACAAGTTTGGCTAAATAACGGCGCTCAACCAACAGAGACAGCTAGAACAATTCTTGTAACAGAGGGACTACTTCAACCTATGGCAAAAAGAGCACCTAAGACAGACAAGAAGAAAAAAGAAAGTAAATAATAAGGCAGGTATTTGACTATGGAAGAACTAGTAAGATATTTGTTAAATAATTTGGTCGAAAATCCAGACCAAGTTGATGTTTCGTCCAAAGACGAAAGCGACAAAGTTACAGTTATTACTGTCAAAGTTGCCAAAGACGATATCGGCAGAGTTATCGGAAGAAATGGCAAAGTTGCAGGCAGTATCCGTACTATTGTTAAATCTGCTAGTGCCAAAACTGGCAAAAGATATATTGTAAAAATAGGAGAAAGGGATTAATTTCTCTTATTTTTGTATATGGAAAAAATTAAAATCGGACTTATCACCAAACCACAGGCGCTCAAAGGTGCATTTAGACTAAAACCAGAGATTTTGGACTTGAAAAAGCTAAAAAAATTGCATGAAATCTTTGTTGATGGCAGACCTTACATAATTGAGAGCGTAACACTTAGAGATACATTTGTAATCTTGAAAGTGCAGGATATTGATACTTGTGAGCAAGCAGAAACTATGCGGAACAAAGCCGTTTTTGCCGAAATTGAAATTGAGAAATCAAATAATTTGGATTTAGTTGGATTTGACGCAATTGTCGAAGGTTTGCGTGGCAAGATAGTTGATATCAATAACTTTGGCTCAAAGGATATTATGACTATTGAGTTTGACCGCTCATGTATGCTTCCAATAATTGACGGACTCATTGAGAGCGTTGATTATGATAGCAAAACTGTAACTCTATCAAAACAAATATTTGACCAAGTGGCTGTATTATGAAAATAGATATCCTAACACTCTTTCCCGAAATGTTTGAGCCACTAAAGGCTAGTATTTTGGGTCGTGCGCTCGAAAAAAATATTTTTGAATTAAACCTAATAGATATTAGGTCTTTTTCGCTTGATAAGCACAAAAAAGTTGATGATTATATCTTTGGTGGTGGTGACGGCATGCTTATGACTCCACAACCACTATATGATGCGATAATGTCAGTTAAGACGGACAAAAGCTATTGTGTATATATGTCACCCAAAGGCACAGTGCTTACTCAAAACAAAGTTAAATCAATTGCAAACGATGTAGACCACCTAATTATCGTTTGTGGGCATTACGAAGGCATTGACCAACGAATAATAGATTTGTGTATTGATGAACAAGTATCAATCGGAGACTATGTTTTGACAGGTGGGGAGCTTCCTGCAATGGTTTTGGCAGATGCAGTACTTAGATATGTGCCAAATGTTTTGCATAGTGATACAAGCGTTGTTGACGAAAGTTTTTCGGACAAATTACTCGAATATCCTCAGTACACAAGGCCTAGAGAATTTATGGGACTATCCGTTCCCGAAGTTTTGATAAACGGCAATCACAAAGAAATCGAAAAGTGGAAAAGTGAACAAAAAATATCTGAGACCAAAAAATTTAGACCAGATTTATTAGACAAATAAGACAAAAGAAAATATGCAGATATAAGGAAAATTGGCATGCAAGATACACGCACAAAGAGTTTTAACTTAATTATCGAGGAAATTTGCTCTGAGAATAATATCAATCTTAGATACTTGTCCAAAGATTGGGTTATTGAACTATCCAAGAATGGCAAGACCAAATATATTTGCGGATACAAGTTTGACACAGCTGGACATGGTTTGGGCGAAATTTTTGATGATAAGTATGCTATGTATTCTTTGCTAAATTCACATGATATCCCAGTGATTGAGCATCATATTGTTTATAGCGACACAAACAATCACTCATACGCCCTTGATTGCAGAGGCTTTGAGTATGTATCAAGATTATTCAAAAAATACAACTCAAATGTTGTTCTCAAGGCAAATAGAGGCTCTTGTGGAACAGGTGTTTATCATGTTACAGATCTAGATAAACTCAAGGAAATTTATGAGCACTTGTTGTCTCATAGACCATCTTTTAGTCTATGTCCATTCTGCGATATAAAAAACGAATTTAGAGCAATTTGTGTAAATGGTCAAATTGAATTGCTTTACAAAAAAACTCGTCCTCAAATAATTGGAGATGGGGTCAAAACAATCAAGGAACTACTTGTAGAATTTAATCCAAAATACTTTGAAAATTACAGTGCAGACGATGCAAATCAAGTTTTAGCACAAGGCTCGATTTATGATTTTGGCTGGAAATTCAATTTATCACAAGGCTCAATTTCGTCTCTAGATATCTCAGCAGATGAGAGAGAAAATATCGATAACATAGTTTCCAAAATAGCAAAGGCAATATCTTTGGATTTTTGCTCAGTGGATATTATAAGAACCAAAGACGACAAATATTTGGTTATGGAAATTAACTCTGGTGTTATGATGGAAAATTATATTCGTCAGCATGAAAATGGCTATAATGTAGCCAAAAAGATTTATACTAAGGCAATCTTTGAGATGTTGGATATTAAGTAGACAAAACTATCCAAACTTATCATTTTTGTTAAACTACTCATTAACATTTTCAAAAATTTAGGAGGAATTCATGGAAAATAATCTCACTATTCAATGGTTTCCTGGTCATATGACCAAAGCCATGCGAATGATGGAAAAAGAAATCAAACTAGTCGACACGATAATTTATGTTCTTGATAGTCGTGCGCCTTTTTCGTGTGTTAATCCCAAGTTTGAAAAATTAATAGACGGCAAGCCTATCATTTATGTTTTTAATAAATATGATATGTCTGACTCCTCCAAAGTTGACAAGTGGGTAGATTATTTCAAAAAAGAAAATACTAGATGTGTAGTCTTAGATAGCACAGCTAGTGGAAGTGGCAAAAAAGTCGAGAGTGCCATAAGAGATGTTTTGTCGCCAAAGATTGCAAAATTCAGAGCAAAAAACATGAATCCGACATTGCGTGCAATGGTTATTGGTGTGCCTAATTGTGGCAAGAGCACGCTTATAAATAATCTTTGTGGCAAGGCAAAAACTGTAACTGGCAACAAGCCCGGAGTAACCAAGGGCAAACAGTGGGTCAAAATTGCAAGTGGCATCGAACTACTTGATATGCCGGGAACATTATGGCCAGCTTTTGATAATAATAGAGTTGCAAGAAACTTGGCGTATATTGGAAGCATCAAGGAAGAAGTTGTGGACATTCCAGAACTAAGCATTGCCTTTATTGACGACATTAGACAAATTGATAGTGGACTACTCGAAAAAAGATACAATATTTTGATTGATACTAAGGATTCAAATCTTGATGTTTTGGAAAAAATTTGTGAATCTCGAAAATATGTTGTCAAGGGTGGGGACTATGACTATGACAGATGTTCTTACGCTATAATTTCTGATTTCAAAACTGGAAAACTTGGCAAAATTTGTCTTGAGAGAGTGGAAGAAATCAAAAAACTAACGATAAAGGATAGAAAACAAGAACAAAATGTTTGATTATGAAAATGAATGTCTGAAAAGTGGTTTCAAAATAATCGCTGGCATGGATGAGGCAGGCAGAGGACCTTTGGCAGGCCCAGTGGCTGTAGCTATTGCGATAATGCCATTGGAGCAAGATAAGATTATCGAGGGTGTCAACGATAGCAAAAAACTAACCGAAAAGAAACGAGATGCGTTATATGAACAAATTATAAATACAGCCATATCTTATCATATTGAATTTGTTGACGAAAACACAATTGATACAATTAATATCCTTAATGCCACAAAATTAGGAATGATTAAATGCATAAAAGAGATAGGTGTTAGCCCTGATATTGTACTAATTGATGCTGTTAAACTTGATGCCGATGTGCCTACAAAGTCTATAATCAAAGGCGATGCACTTAGTTATTCGATTGCATGTGCATCTATTCTTGCCAAGGTTTCGAGAGATAGGCTAATGCTTGAGCTCGACAAAAAGTATCCACAGTATAACCTAAAAAAACACAAAGGTTATGGCACAAAAGAGCATATAGAAAATTTAAAAAAATATGGTCCAAGTCCAATCCACCGCAAATCATTTATTGGACACTTTGTTGATGTGGAGAAATTGTAATGGAAAAAGTCACAAACAAAACATTTAACAAAGTGACCGGCGATAGTGGTGAAAAATTGGCTTTGGAGTATCTAAAAAACAATAAATACAAAATCCTAAAAACTAACTACAAAACAAGTATTGGTGAGATTGATATTATAGCAAAACTTGAAAACACTATAGTCTTTGTTGAGGTCAAAACTAGAGTGAGTGACAAGTTTGGACTCCCTAGAGAGGCTGTAAATTATCATAAACAGTACAAAATCAGGCAAGTAGCCTCGCAATATATCAAGTTTAACAAACTATTTGATAGTCTGTGTAGATTTGATGTAATCGAGATTTTGGCTGGCAAAATTACACATATTCAAAATTGTTTTTAAAACTTGTTGAAAATAATAATTTTATGGGCAATTTTGTCATAAAATATACTGTGCATGGAGAGTAGAAAATCCTAAAAATTGGGACATTTAGGTCGAATTTGAGATATTTGGAATATTTTGCAAAAAATACTTGCAATTTTGATGATTATATGGTATTATTCTTTATGACTTCGGATGTTCCTCTGAAAATAACATTTTGTATGAACATTTAGTACAACAGGAGGTAAAGTCACAATGACACTTATTGAAGCATTAGAAAGAGAGAATTTAAAACCTGAAATTCCTGAATTTAATGTCGGTGATACTGTTAAAGTATATAACAAGATCGTTGAGGGTACTAGAGAGAGAATCCAAGTATTCGAAGGTATTGTTATTGCAAGAAAAAACTCTAGCGTTAGAGAAACATTTACAGTAAGAAGAATATCTTTTGGTGTTGGTGTGGAAAAAACTTTCCCTGTTCACTCTCCAAGAATTGATAAAATCGAGGTAGTGAAGAAAGGTAAAGTAAGACGCGCTAAATTATACTATCTAAAAGATCTATCTGGTAAAGCCGCTAAGATAAAAGAAAAAAGATAATAGAGAATTTGGTTATTTAATTAAAAATAGTTTTTTAGGATTGACTTTGAGTCAATCTTTTTTTTGGAAAATGTTATAATAAATTTTTCATAACTCCACATTATTTTTACAAAATTTTACAATATTTGTAAAAATCGGTGTTTTTGTTTGGACAAACTAGCAAAGTGTGATATACTAAACATAATCACAATCTAAAGCAAAAAAACTTGACAAATGTGATTGTGGACAACTATTTGTGGAGCAGAAATGTATAGTTTTGACAACTGTGATGTTGCATTTTTTACAAAAGATCGTTCTAGGGCGTATAGACTTAGAGAAAAGTGTTTGTTAGATACAAAGAACAATATTGAATACTTATCTTCGATTGCGGAGATTTGTAAGTTTATATTTACAAAAAGCATGGGAGTTATATTTATTGATATCAAAAATTTTGGTTCAATGCACATTTTGATTAATGATTTTTGTAAGTCTCGTAACAAGGGGGAATTTGTTTTTGTTTATGTTTGTGATGAACAAAGCAAATCCAAAATCGAAAAGAATCATATTCAGATTAACAATGTAAATACATTTTTGTGTGATATTTCTCAAATGAGCGAGTATGTCGGCAAGTCGGGAGATTTGCTCAAAGCATTTAGAGAAAAATATTTGAGTTGTAATAAATCTGGGCTCAAAAATTATATTTTAAGAGCTCTGGAGAGCTTTAGAATTTCGCCTAAACTTATTGGCTTTGATTATCTAATTGAGGCAATATGGAGATATTTTAATTACAAAGGTACTCATAAGAGTTTGAGTGCAGATATTTATCCAGATATAGCCAAACTATTTGATACAACACCTGATAATGTCGAAAAGAGTATTCGTCTTGCTATCAAAAAGGCAAACGATAGTCATCCAGAACTCTTTGATATTGATGTTTTCAAAAATTGCAAGGTTACAAGCCGAACTTTTGTAGCTTATCTTAGCGACGATGTTGTTACAAACATAAATTTGGGGCTAAAAAATAGATTGTTTTAGACAAATGTGAATTATTGGTTTTTGGTTTTCATATATATTTTTATGAAAGAAAAAACTGAAAAATTCAAGAGTGTTTTTTTAAATTTTTCAAGTAGATTAATTTCTGTTTACAAATATTATCTACTTGTTTTTTTTGTTTTGTTTCTTATTGGGTTTTTGACTGGACTCATAACGGCGTCTGGATACAGTAAAGACCTAACTTGTGATAATCTTATAAATCCATACATGCTCGACTTTCTCAAAAAAGAAATGACTTTTTTTTCGTATTTTTTGACGGTCGGAATAATATTTTTGTTGCTTTGTATTTTGACAATGCTACTTGTCAGAAACAAATTATTAATTGTTTTAAATACAATTATTATGATGATATTTGCTTACATCTTTGGTTTTGATCTTTGTGTAATTATTGTGTGTTTGGGGCTTGCTGGTGTTGTTTGCGGAATATTTTTTTGGGGTATTCCATGGCTATTTATCTTTGTAATATATCTAATTATAATGTCTATTCAAGCCAAAAGAGTAATATGCAAGGATGTTTGTGCCAAGTATAGCAAGGAGTTTTGCAAGCTTATTTGGATGCTTGTAGGTTGTGCGTTGGTTATAATGCTAGTTTCCATACTTTTGTTTTCAATTATACATATATTTATAATTGTTGAATGATTTGTTAGATTTATTTTTGAAATTGTGGTAAACTACAAAAAAATAATGTTTTTTGTAAAGGTTGCTATGAAAAAGAAGAAAAACAAAGGATTTTGGAAAACTCTCGCCTTATTTTTGGTGTGCATAATGTCTATCTTTACGCTATCTGCATGCATGGGCATGGGTGGAGGCTTATATGGCTCTGGAAGTTCATCAGGAGGCTCATCTGGGGGTTCATCAGGAGAAACTCCTGGTGGCTCGAGTGGCGGAAGTGAACCGTCTAAGCCAGATGATCCTAAGGATGACCAAGAGAGTACTTATATAGACGACTACAACGATGTATTCTTAGGTGGAATTGGTGTGTATGATGTTGACCATACTGCCAAGGTGTTTTATAACAAATATTCAAATGAGTTTGTCGATTTTGATACACTACTTAATCGTCAATTTGAGACGCTTGCAACTGTTCTATATGAGCATTTAAATTATGTATACGGAACAAGTAGTTTTTACGGAAGTTTAAGTGCGTTTAATGCAACTTTTGACAACAACTTAAACTCTCCGATGTACAATACTACAGATAGTCTCAAATATCCTGGGACTATGAATTCGGAGTATACACTCATAAAGATTGAAACCAAAGACCCTGCGACACAAGAGGTAATCTCGACCACTTTCGAATATGTAAATTCACACTCGGCAGAGGATGCTGGCGAAATGCCTAATTCGCCATGGAATTTGCCTTTGGCAGCTTCAACAGATATGGTTGGTGCACTTAGATATATATACAAAAACACTATCCCAACTGCTAACTCAGTCGATCTTAATTTGAGTGATGCAGCGCTTAGTAGTGCATACGATGGATTTTCAAATTCTGATAATGACAATAGCGATATTAAAACTATTGGCTTTACAAAAGATTATATGTGGAATGTTCTATATTACATTGCATATGGAGTTATTGGAGAGGTAAATATAACCAATTCAAATAACGCAAGCTCTGTAGTAGCTCAGGCTGCCACTGTGGATGCAGATAACTATACAAGCTTTAACAAATACAAAGGCTATGAGCGTATTCTGCCTGAAATCGTTGAAAAGGCGTTCAAAATGGTTGAGTCTGGTGGGACTATCACGAAGTCTGACTATTACTGCTTTGATGTTGATAATTATTCTAAGTTTGCAGAAGATACAATTTTTCCAATACTAAATAGAAAAGAATATATATTCTTTGACGACATCAATGATATTTGTGATGCCGAAAAGGATGAGTTTATCCCAGGGAATAATGACTCTGATAATCCTAAAAAAGATTTGAGCTTTGATGACATCGAAAATCAGACTGTCAAAGTTGGGTCTTTGCGAAAACTTGAAAAAATTATTATGCTCCCAAATATCAAGAGCGGATACAAATTAAATGAATTTTCGTGTAACGATTTGTTTTTGTGCTTGACTACTGAGTCTGGCGAGATGGAAGTTAGACTTAGCAAAAATGTTATAGACCGAAATGGGGCGGTAGTCCAAGACCAAGTCAAGTTTACAGGCAACGGATACTCTATAGATATTGGCGACGGCAAAAAAATTGAGGCTGAACCTGGAGAGGAAATAACCGATCAAGGACATTTGATACTTAATGATTTTCCAAGCGTAAACAAAAATTCTCAGTTTGTGTCTTTGTTTGAAGATGCCAAGACTGCCGAGGCATTTAAGTACACAAGTATTGCTGATACAAGTCTTGTAACAAACGCCTTTAAGGAAGATAAATATACAGTGGCTACTACGGGCGAAGAAATTAACATGGCAAGACTAAATGTCAATAACAAATTGTTCAAAATCAAGGTTGATGAGAACGGCGATTATGAGTGGACTGTTGACATTGACAAAAACTTGATTGAACTTATCTTTGAGTATTATGCTAAGGGTGGATCAAAACTTGATAATCCATCACCTGTGTATTTGCTTGCATTTGATTTTATGTAAAAAATGATAGATAAAATATTAGCGTAAATTAGATTGTTTACGCTAATTTTTTTTACATAAATTTGCAATGTATTGAGCAAAATAAATGTAACAAATAAGCTAGGAGATTTTTTATGAAAAAATTTATAGTACCTGTAGTATGTATCTTGCTTGCAATTGTTAGTATTTGCGTTGGAATAAAATCTGACGCCAAAGCGTATAGTCAATTTGATGACATGACAGCAAAGTCGTACATTGTAATAGACGAGAGTGGCAATACATTACTCTCCAAAAATCCAAATGAAAAACATGAGGTTGCAAGTATATGCAAACTTATGACAACGCTTATTACGCTTGAACATCTAGACAGCGGTGCAATTGCTCTTGATGACAAAACTGTTGCTAGTAGCTATGCATGTGATGCAGAGGGAAGTCAAGCATTTTTGGATGCGGGCAGTGAGTATTCAATTAGAGATTTAATCAAGAGTGTAATCGTTGCATCTGCAAATGATAGTGCAATTGTTCTTGCAGAAACTATTGGTGGAAGCGAACAAAACTTTGTGGACATGATGAACAAAAAAGCAAAGGAAATTGGTATGGAAAATACACTTTATGCCAATTCAACTGGACTTCCTGACAATAATCAGTACAGTACAGCATATGATACTGCATTGCTATTAAACATGGTTTCTAAGTATCAATTATATTTGGATGATTGCAAAATTTGGATGGATACCCTTACTCATCCAAGCGGTAGACAAACAGAATTAGTCAATACAAATAGACTTATTAAGTACTATCCAAATTGTGTAAGTGGCAAGACAGGATACACTGACGAGGCAGGATATTGTTTGTCGTCTACAGCTATCAAAAATGATATGAAACTAACTTGTGTTGTACTTGGTTGTGATACAATGGCAAATAGATTTAAGGAAAGTATTGAACTGTATAACTACGCATTTGCAAATTTTGCAAAAGAAAAAATTGTTGACTCGAGTGTTCTTATTGAAAACACAATTAAAGTTTGTGGTGGCAATCAAAATAGCATACAAGTAAGACCAGAGTATGATTATTGTTACACAAGCGTGAGAACTGCAAAAAACGATATCCAAATAGATTATGAGTTGCCAAGCACTCTACATGCTCCAATCAAAAAAGGAGACAGAGTTGGTAACATAGTTGTCACTGTAAATGGTGAAGTTGTCCAAAATATTCCAGTTGTCTCAAATGAGAATGTTCTTAAACATAGTTATTCTGATGTTGTAAACAAAATTGTTTCAAACTTCAATGTTTTCGGCAGATAAAAATTTGTTGCAAGTAGCATAAATACTACTTGCAATTTTTTGTTTACAGTATTTGGTAGTGTTCTGACAAAACAAAAGTTTTGAAACACTTGATTTATTTTTTTAAAAATAATATACTATCTATAAGTTATAAAATCATACTAAAAGAAGAATAAAAAATGATAGAAATAGTTGAAGTAAAAACAGACAAGCAAAAAAAATTATTTGTAGATTTTCCTACAAAACTCTATAAGTCCAGCCCATATTATGTACACCCACTAAGAATGGATGAGTTGGCTCTATTTGATCCAGAAAAAAATGTCAGTTATGACGAATGCGAAATAGTTTTTTATTTGGCGTACAAAGACGGCAAAGTCGCTGGAAGAATTTGCGGAATTGTCCAAAAAGTTTATAATCAAAAGACAAACTCCAGAAGAGTTAGGTTTACAAGATTTGATTTTATTGATGACTTTGAAGTTGCCAAGGCGCTTATTGATAGTGTCGAAAAATGGGCAAAGAGCAAAGGCATGGACACAGTTCATGGTCCACTTGGATTTAACGACCTAGATAGAGAGGGGCTTCTTGTTGAGGGTTATGACAAACTCGCAACATTTGAAGAAAACTATAATTATCCTTATTACAAAGATTTTTTGGAAAAATGTGGCTATAGCAAGGAAATTGATTATTTGGGATTTAGAATTAATCTTCCAAAGCAGTCCGACCCTAGAATAAAAAGAATCAGCAATTTGATGATGAAAAAATACAATTTGAAAATTGCTACAGCTAAGTCCAAAAAAGAATATTTAGCAAAGTACAAAGACGGAATATTTGACTTGCTTGATGAAGCTTATGGCGATTTGTATGGCGTTATCCCTTACAATGACAAACTCCGTGCACAGATTATCGACCAGTTTAATTTGATAATCAATATGAAGTATTTGATTACAATATTGGACGAAAATGACAAAGTTATCGCATTTGGATTTGCAATTCCAAGCCTAGCCAAAGCTGTTAGAAAGTCCAAAGGAAAACTATTGCCTTTTGGTCTATTTAGAATTTTGCATGCCAAAAATCACGCTAAACTTGCAGACTTTGGTCTAGTGGGAGTAAGAAAAGCTTATCAAGGTAAGGGCATTACTGCAATCATCCTTGACTATATAATCAATGGTGCTAAGGATGTCGGTGTTACTTCGGTTGAGACTAATCACTCACTCGAGACTAACCACAAAATATTGCAAACATGGAAGAACTTTGATGATGTAACAAATCACAAAAGATTTAGATGTTTTATCAAGCACTTGGATGAAAATGACTCCAAAAAATCAACCAAGTCTAAGTCTGCTACAAAATCCAAAAAGTCATCTTCCAAAACATCCAAAAAAGCAAACTCCAATACTGACAAAAAGAAATCTAATGCTAAGCCAAGTAATACTAAAAAGGATACAAGTAAGACAAAATCAGTAAAAACCAAAAAATCCGAATAGAAAATTAAAAAAAGAACCTAAAATTTGTTTTTGCAAAAGAGGTTCTTTTTTTGTTATTTACTTTTGAGTTTTGATGTCTAATTTTCTTTGGCGGTCGATATTTTTAATTAATTGTCTTTTGGAGTCAACAACTTTTAAGTCAGAATAATCTGGTGTAGAGCACTTAGATATAATATCGTACATCTTGTTAAGCGCTCTATGAATGGCAACTTTTTGTGTGGATTTTTTGAGAATGTCTAGTTGTTTTGGATTATCTAGTACATTGTTGATTGTCTTTGCAATGGTGCTACTTGTAACAGCTATTGCACAGTTATTGTCTATGAGATAATTTTTGTTGTAAATCTCTTGTTGTGGGAGGTGATTTAAAATCAAACTAGGCACTCCTGCGTTGATACACTCTGTAGTAGAGAGCCCTCCAGCTTTGCCAAGCACTAAGTCGGTGCATTTGAGATATTCAACCATTTTGTCTGTAAATCCAATGTTGTGCATTGTGTGAATAAGGCCTGCTTTTTTGATGAGTTTATCTATCTTTGCCTTTTGCTTTTTGTCTTTGCCATTAACGATTACAACTTGAATTTTAGTCTTAATTTTTTTTAGTTCGCTTATCAATTTTTTGGCACTAACAGGGAAAAAACTTGCTTTCATTACAGTTATTGTAAATAAATCTGGGTCAATGCCTATAGCCTTGGCTGTGTCAGCTCTATCTAGCGTTACAGAGAATTTGTCGGCAACAGGAATTCCAGAGACTATGAGCTGTTTGTCGCTATAGCCGAGTTTTTTGAATCTATCTATCATATATTTCCCAGTCAAAAACATATAGTCTAGACCGTCAGCACAACATTCCCAGTAAGGAGATATGCCATAATCTAGCGTCATGCACATTGTCGTGGCAGGAATCTTGTAGTATCTTTTGAGGTTGCGTAGTGCAATCGAGCAGAATATATAGGTAGAGATAATTACATCTGGCTTAAATGTATATATTTCATTTAACATGCCATACATCAAGCAATATGAATCTTTGTTAGCGTTGGACTTGTTGCGGTTTTCAAAACTGGATTTTTCGCTACACTTAAAAGCTAGATTGTATATTCCGAGCAAATGATTGCATGCCCAAAAGTATCCGTCCTCCATAATCCAAGCTTTGAGGGGACTAGCGTACTTGTTGTAACTATCAATAATTTTTATATCGGCAGTGGGGTCTTTTTCCAAAACCTTTTCTTTAATTCTTTTTGCTGTTGAATTGTGTCCATTGCCAGCACTTGAAGAAAAAATTAATATTTTCATGCGTGTCCTCCTTTATACAATTAAGAATATGAATATGTCTGTGAGAATCCCTACTAGTGCGTGAGTGTAGAGAGAATAAAATTGACTCTCGGACTTATTTGTGATGTATCCGAATATTAGTCCTGCAGGGATCGCCGAAAGGGTTTCAATCATAGGTTTGCCAAAGCTTGCAATGCTTGTGTGAATAAGGCTAGATATAAGTGTTGTAAGTAGAATTGCACCAAGTGGACCAAGCTTGTCCTTTGTTCCAAATAATGCAATGCCTCTAAATAGATATTCCCAGCCAATATAGTACATGATGTAACTCAAAAAGTAAAGAGCAATTTGCCACCAAGCAGAGTATGTCTTAAAGTCAACCAAAGGATATGTTGTTGACATGCCCTTGTCCAAAACTGTAGACAATGCAAGTAGCGGAACGATAAGTGTAGCTAGTCCCATAACAGTTAGACCAAACTTCCAATTGCCACGCTTAAAGCCAAAATCTTTTGGGCTGGACTTGAGAACAAACTTGGTGTATATAAGTCCTAGTACAAAGAAGAGCAAAAACGGCATCATGTTGTGATAAATAATCTTCCAGTAGTTGATATCTTTTACATCAAATGTTTTTTCAAAAAAACTATAAGAGCCAAAATAACAATAAACAAAAAGTATAAGCGTTACAAAAATAATGCTTAGATTAAACTTTTTGTCGGTGTTTTGTTTGAGGCTATTAATTTCTTCTTTGATATTCATATTTTCCTCGATTGAGTGACTTTTTGTAATACAGAAACATTTAATAAGCTTTGTTGATTGAATAATACTATTGTTATTTGTGAAAAAATTATCAAATATTTATATTGCAAAAAGTAAATCTAATATTTTTTGCGTTTGTTTGGTTTATGTCAAAAATTATATTGTAATTGTCACAAAATTATTTCTTTTTGGCAGTATCTATGCTATTATACCACTCGCAGGTGTTCTTGATTGCTGTCTTGAAATCAGTTGTTGGCTTGTAGCCTGTGCGGAGTAGTTTGTCTATCGAAAAGTTGTAATCGGCACAATTTTGCCAAATAGAAAACTTAGTTATAAGTGGCGCTTTTTTGATATGGAATAGCTTGTAAGTTCCCTCTACAAGGCTTGCCACCATTTTGGCTAGTGGTGCTGGGAAATTTGTAAACTTTGGCTTGACTCCAAATTCATTAGCTACCATTGTTAGATATTCTTTGAGAGTCTCGTCCTGACCGTCGGTTATATTGTAGTCTGTATTGTAGCAACTTGGGTGAGTGGTTGTGTATGCAATTGCCTCAGCAAGATTGCCAGAATAAACAAAGCAACTCAAGTACTTGCCTCCAGCACAAATAGACATTTTTTGTCTCTTGACTCTTGAGTAAATTTCGTTTGAAGAGGTGTAGTCATATTCACCAAAAACATTACCCGGTCTTAGGATTAAGTAATTGATATTATTTTTTTCAGCAAAAGTTTTGACTAGATTTTCGGTTTGGAGTTTGGATATACTATATGGATTGTTAAATGGTTTTTTTGGAGCAGTTTCTAACAAATGTTTGTAGCCACCATAACCATAGACTGCAGTTGATGATAGGTACGAAAAACACTCAAGAGAAGGTTGTGTGTTAGCGTACTCAAGTAGTCTTTTGGTTGAGTCATAATTGGTTGCCAAAAAATCTTCAAGTTTGCCATAAGGACTAACTTTGCCAGCTACATGAATGATGTATTTGAATTTTTCATGAATACTATTGTAGTCAAAGTCGATTATGCTACCCTTGATAACTTGAATGTTTCCCTTTTCGACATTTTGGTTAAATTCAACATTGTCACTTGTGCCTCGTCTACAAAGCACAAAAACTTTGTACCCAAGACTTACAAATTTATTGCTCACATGAGCACCTATAAAGCCATTTCCGCCTGTAATTAATACTGATTCTTTCATACAAATAGTATAAACTAATTAGGTTTTGCAGTCAAAGAAATTCATTTTAAATAAAATTTTTTAGGTCGAAAATTTGATTAATTTACAAAGATAATTTACATGTACTAAAAATTGTCTAAAATAAATGTTATACTTGTGTAAATTGTTTTGCAAGAAATTGTTAAAATTGCTAAAATATATTTGTAATCAAAGTGGAGACATATGAAATATTCTGAGTATCAAGCGCGAATTAAACAATTTGAAAAAGATAAGACTTATGACAAAGATGTAAATTTTGATAAACATTTTTTTGTTGCTGAACAAGAAGCTAATCACAGATATATCTATGATAGGTGGCTAGACAGAGTTTATTATGTATTTTTGAGAATTGGTATTTTCATTTTTGCACCATTTTTGTTGTTCTTTACCTATAGACTCAAAATTCGAGGCAGAAAAAATCTAAGACGCAAAAAGCACGAAGGTGCAATAATTGTAACAAATCATGCAATGCTATTAGATAGTCTTGCAATCAAGCAAACAGTTTTCAAAAAGGTATACTATATCGGAGCGTCTGTTAATAACAAAAAAGGTTTTGGCGGATACACAATCAAAATACTTGGTATGTTGCCTCTATCCAATCAATTTAGTAATCAAAAGAACCTTGACCAAGCTGTTACTTATTTTCTTAAGCAAGGCAAGCCTATCCATATTGCACCTGAGCAGGCAATGTGGAGGGGATATACTAAGCTTAGACCATTCAAAAACGGTGGTTTTTATTACGCAGTCAAAAATAATGTACCTGTGATTCCAATGGTGGAACTTTTCTCCAAACCAAACGCTTGGGATAGACTTTGGGGCAGAAAATTTAGAGTAACCATGAAGGTTTTGCCAAAGGTTTATCCAAATATGGATTTGCCTAACAAACAGCGTATTGAGGACTTAAAAATAAGAGTTAGAGAAAGCATGCGTTCTGCCATGAACGAGTTTTATGGTGTAGAATCGGATGTCGAAGTCTTGGATAAGAATAGTTTGTAATCTTTTGTCCAACATATTAGTCCGCAGATGTCATTAATTAGATAAATTACTGCACATAGCAAAAAATTAATCGTGCGTATATCTCCTTGTATAATGATAATTCCCCAAAGAAGAATCAACACAATATCATTGATGATTAAGAATACAAAGCCCCAAAAACTTCGTCTTGCAATTAGGTAGTTTGCAAGTGTGAGAGATATCATAGATATCAAGTTGAGATATAGGCTTTTGCAGTCAATGAATTTGAGAATAAAATAAAATATTGTTCCAAACAAAACCACAAATATTCCTACGAGTATCCATTCTAGTGGGAATATTTTTTTTGGCATTACATGTGCGTTTTGGGAATTTTTTGCCCAAGAAAAAACACCATAAATAAATATAGGGACAAGGATAATGACATACACAATAAATTCGCCATAGTAACCAAAAGTAAAAGCGAATATTCCATAACTTAGGCTATCCAAAACACCAATAATTTGTCCAGCGATGCAACCTTTGGCTTGAAAAAATATAGTAAGAAGCCCAAGTACTCCACTAGACAGAGCCATCCAAGGGCTTTTGAAAATTACACTTGTGATTATGATTAATACTATTGCAAACGCAAGCAAAATATTACTGGTTAGTTTATTTTTCATATTGCACCGCCCTCTAAAAAAGTCTATTTATCCAAAATAAACTTTCTTTCTTTTTTATGTAGATTTTGTAGATGCAATACTCGTGTTTAATCCAGTTTATTCCAAAATATTTAGATTTGTGATTAGTCTTTGATATGGTCACAAAAACAAATAGGGTATTGACAAATTGAAATTTTAGTGTAAACTAAAAGTGTAAAATTTGTTTCATAAGGGTGGATTTATGGTTTCAAAAAATAACGAATTAAGCAAATTAGATAGTAATTACAAGGATATTGTAGGCAACACCGCTTACAATAACAAAAATGTTACTATCAAAAGCATAGTTAAGGACTATTCAGACAAATTTGATACATTGCAAGTGTGTTTTATAAGTGATACACACATCGGCTCTTCTGATTTTGATATCAAAGGGCTTGTACAAAATCTTAAATATGCAGATAGTCAAGAAAACGCTGTCATCTTCTTTTTGGGTGACGGACTTAATACCGCTATTGTTGGAAGTAAGTCAGATACTTATGAGGATGTTATGAATCCTCAAGAACAGTTGGATATATTTTCCAAAGTACTCAAACTTGCCAAGGGTTATAGTCGAGAAAAACTATCTGGACTGCTCAAAAAATTAAATGACAGTGGCAAGATTGTTGTGGTTCACAGTGGAAATCATGAGGACAGAATAACCAAAGCTGTTGGTATTTCTCCTACCAAAATTGCGGCAGATATCGCTGGTGTGGGAGATTCGTTTGCACCATTTTTTGCAAATACTGATTTGATACTCAGACAACCTCTTAGCCCAGACGGCAAGTTCCACTTTGGAGTGGTTACACATCACGGCACTGGTATCAAAAATATTGACGGGACTTTTAGACTGCTTAGAAATATAGATAATGCAGATATGTGTGTAATTGGTCACACTCATCAGTATGCTATCAAGACAGACAGAACCATATCTGTAGATAGTAATGGTGAGCAATATTATCACGATGTAATATGTATGTCGCTTCCTGCTAGTGGTGGCGGTACTTATGGTGCTGGAATGTCACTCCCAAATATCAATAAACAATCGGCAGTTTGGATTGCACTTAGTTCACAACCAAATCCGCACAAAGATGCAATTTCGCCAACAGGAATTAAGCAAAGAGCTATAGTTCCGGCTTGTGCATTCTTTTCGCCAACTAACTCAATTGATGCAAATATTGAAGCAGAAAAGGTTAAACTCGCAGAAAATATAATTGCTCAAAAAACAACTGTTCATGCCCAGAATTTAAACAAAAAAATAGCTGACTTGATAGGCGCTATCAAGGGTTTTGAAAAAGACACAAGAGAAGAAATTGTTGAAAAAATTGCTGATGAAAAATTGGCTGAACCTGAGGGATTTTTGGAGTATCTTAGCAACAAAAACAAGTCGAATCCAAATGACTCTATAAGTTCTACAGACAAAAACGAAAAGGAGTTGGGTGAGTAGTATGGCAAAAGAAAAATTACAAGAAGAAGAAAGTTTTGGTGTGTCAGATGTTGTCAACAAAGGCGACTATATTCGAAAAAAGATTTTGGATAATATGCAAGTAGATATTGAGCATACTACTCCAAATGTTTTCAACTACATTATGCACAAGGACAGCATTGGACTCAATGAAGTGAGCAATGTAGATATGGGATATGCAACTACAGACAATTTTGGACATTACTGCAAGAGAACACCATATCTAAATGAGCTTGAATACAATGTTGGACTTATGAAAGAGAGTGAAAATTCTATACTTGTGTTGAATGGGGGACTATTTACTTATGTCCCAAAAAATGGGGCAAACAAGTTTTTGTCCTATAGAGACCAAGTAGCATACTTTTATTCACTACTAAAAGACCTTGCCAATGAAGGCAAGATTGTCGCAATGGTTAGAGGTACAGAAGAGCATAGAATCTTGAAGAACCACAATATTGATGTCATGGGTATTTTGCAACAGGCATTGGGATTAGACCACAAAGTCTGCAATGATGCACTTGTAAATGTTGTAATTGAGGACGAGGTTGTTGGAGACAGTCCAGTAGGGATAAGAACTATTAATTGGAATAATAGTGCAACAACGGCATCATATATTGGCAGAAAAATGGAGGAGAGAGCCACAAAGCGTGGTGGGGCGGACATTTATCTTGCAAGAAGTACAATGAATTACTTTAAGTCATCAATAGTTGGCGAAAGTGTTCCTGGCAGTGCAGATACATATACAAAGCCAATTTATTTGATATCTAGCGGTAGTTATACACCATTTAAGGGTGCAGTAACAGCTGGTGCTGAGTATAATTCAATCAAAGACGGCGAATTGTGTCCACCAAGTTTTTGGTACAAAGTAACAGTTGAACCTAAGAAAAAAGAATTTGACGGCGACAAAGAATATGTTGTCAAAGTCAATCCAATCAACTATAATGCACATCAAGTCTTATATCAAGGCACTGACAAAATTACTGCAAATATCGAAAACTTAATAACATCAGCCTCTGATAGTTTTGTTCAAAAATTGATTGATAAATATCCTGTCCAAATGGCAAAGCTAAGAGAGTCTGGCAGGGTAAATGTAAGAGAGACTTTGATAAAAAACAAAGAAATTGCCACAGCTAATTCTGAAATAGAGAGTTATTTGACAAGCAAAATTGGTGTACAAAATACATCCACAACTCCAAACCTTGAAGATAATGGCTCAAACATTTCAAGCAAGCAAGAGCAGGTATCCACAGATAACGAGTTAACAAAGTAAACAAAAAAAAGAACATGGATTTCCATGTTCTTTTTTTGGGTTTTTTTACCTATATTTACCTTTTCTTCTAACAAGTAAGAACAATACAACAAGTAC
>JAEDFU010000027.1 GCA_016297915.1 Clostridia bacterium
ACAAAAGTTTTGGAGTGTGAGTGAAAGTTAAAAAAAACACTACATTGTAGTGTTTTTTGTATGCATGTAAAAAATTTATTGTGGTTTTGCAAGGCTTAGTTCATAATCCTTACTGGTAGGATTAAGTACAAAAATTCGTCTGTATCATTGCTTGTGATAATACAAGGTGAAACGCTTGATGTAAATGATAGTTTCAAAAATTCGTCGCTTATAACCCTTAGTGCCTCAGTAAAGAACCTAGCATTAAATGCGATTGATAGGTCGTTGCCTTTGAGAGATATTGTGATGTTTTCTTTGATATCTCCGATATCACTCTTGCTACTCAAAACCATTACTTTGTCTGAGATATCAAACTTGACAAAGTTATTACGGTCAACACGACTAAGCAGGCTTGCTCTATCTAGTGCATCCAAAAGTTGTTCTTTGTTTAGAACTAAATTTGTGTTGAACTCGGTTGGTATTATTTGAGTGTAATTGATAAAGTCGCCCTCAAGTAGTCTTGTTGTAATCTTGGTATTGTTGATATTAACCATAAGGAAATTTCTACCAACGCAAACTTTGATTGGCTCTTCGCTATCCTCGAGTAATTTTGAAATCTCATTTAGAGATCTAGCTGGAACAATGCAACTAAATTCTGCATTTCCACCAGTAAGAGGTTTTTTGACAACAGCCAGTCTATAACCATCAAGAGCCACTGCAGTAACTTTGTCCTTGGTTACCTCTAGCTTGACGCCTTTGAGTATTGGTCTAACATCCTCAACTGCAACAGCATAAATACTCTTAGAGATAAGTGCTTTGAGGTCTCTTTGAGTAATCTCAAAATAAGTACTATCCTCGATTTGTTTGATTTGTGGAAATTCTACGCTATTGAGGCATTGAATTTTGCCAACGCTATCTGTATATTTGATACTCAAAACATTCTTTTCGTCGACGCTGAGTTCGATTTGCTCGTTGTTTAATTTTTTGATATATTCGCAGAAAAACTTGCCCGGAACAACCATTTCACCTTCGATTTGAACCATGGCTTTGATAGTTTTTTCGATAGATAATTCTAGGTCAGTAGCACTAAGTGTGATGTAATCTTCCTCTGCTACAACCTTAATTCCTTCCAAAATTGGATTGGTAGTCTTGTTTGATGTGCCTTTGCTAACCTTTAGAACTGCATCAGACAAATCTGCTCCGTCACATATTACTTTCATAAAATTCTCCCATAAATTGATTATAACTATATATTAACATAAAAAAATCATTTAGTACACCTAAAATTCAACACTTTTTTAAAAAAAGTATTAGCGAGTAATACTTTTTTGAAAATTAAGTAATTGTTTTGATTTTGCGTATATTTTGATGATTTAATCCTATATTTTTTGTAAATTTTATTATCTAGACTAACTCAAAAAGATTATCTAGGTGGTCAGGACATTTTTGGTTTTGATTATCTAGTTTGTTTTTGATGTGTTTGATAATGTTATCTCCAAATTCTTCCTGTGAATCATCATAGTCTTCTACTGGACCATACTCGTCTGAGTGATTGTGGATGTAATTTTCTTTTTTGATAATATCGTCCATAAACTCGCCCATTAAGATATTTTTCTTGATAACCAATCGTAGCAATTTTTGTTTGGTTTCCAAATCTAATTCGCCCCACTTATTCATATCTAGCAATTCGTCGGCGCTTAAATCTTGGGTGTATGGTAAAATATCTGTTTGTAGTTCTTGGATAAGTTCGTTTAATTTTTCGACCTTGTGTATATCCATTATACCTGTTTTGGCGTAGTAATCTTTGGCAAGTAATCTATTAAGTAGATTTTTTGGTTTATCTAGTAGATTTTGAAATCTAGTTGTAGGCAAATCGTACTTAAAGAACAAATCTATTTTGTTATTTATAGCGCTTTCTTTGAGAGCATCTCTAAATAAATCATAAAAGTCCTGTGCAATGACCTTGTAATAATCGTATGAACAATCAAATACATAGTCGTTTGGATCGAGAACCATATCATTTGGAAGTTCTATATTTTTTTCGTCCATTATGTCATAGAAAATATCCAAAATCTCTTGTGTTTGAGTTTCGTTTACAAACTCAGCGAGTTCGTTTGTATCACTGTATGACAAAAAATTTCCTACGCGATTATCCTTGAATTTTTCATAACCAACGAGTTTAATTACATGGCGATTTTTGACAGTCTTGGCATTTACCTCATATGGATTGTCCGATGACAAAACATGATTCATTTCGTGGATTAGTATTCCAAGATATGACTTTTGATTTGGATAATACTCTTCGCCAGCAATAACATCGGCTCTAAACTTGAATAAATCATCGTAGTCGTAGTATCTCTGAGTATAATATTGTGCTTGACCGTCGACATTGTACTCGTCAATATCTTCGAGTTTGACAAACTTGGTGTTATCTAAAATATTCGTACTATGAAAATCCCTAATATCCTCAATTTCATCGGCAAGTTTGCTTGGCACAAATTCTCCTTTTCGCCATGAGCTTACAAGTTCAGCCTGACTGGTCTTGTGAAGTTTAGGATTTTTGGCTGGTCTAAAGTCTCGTTGATTAATGTACTCATTCATGATTGTTTTTACCATGTCTTGGTCAAAAGGAATTTCATTTAAAATACACTCATTAAATTGATCTTTGAAACTACTTAATTGTTCTTTGGTTATGAACTCAAACTTGGTGGATTTGAGAGTGCTCAAATATAGAAGTCGATTGAATATGATTATAAACTTTTCGTTTTCGGATGTATTTGGAGAGTTTAGTTGATTGCAAACGGTGGTTGTAAAGTACTTTAAAAATCCGCCATTTGAAAGACAATTTGCAAAGAGAACCAAATTTGATTGTAGATTTGATATATCGCTATAAACAAAGTTTGGACTATTAACTAATTCGTAATCGCTTTTGCTTACGCCATAGCCGGTTTTGATTACATCGTTCAAAAAATTTTTGAACTCTGTTATTCGATTTTTTCGTATTATTTGCATGTCGTCAAAAACATCGCAACTGTTCTTTTTTTCAACTTCGTTTATACTATCATCAAACTTTTTTCGGTACTCCATTAGGGTTGAATAGAAGTCTTCTTCGGTTAGATTACTAAGATTAAAAGCTTGAGCAATTTTTTCTCTAGTACTAGCAACAGTATCTTTGATGTTGTCATCAAAATCTGATGAACGAAAATCCATTCCACCGTAGTTTGAATTTAGAATATTAATTTTGGATAAGTCTTGGTCTTTTTCCCAAACAGCATCCATTCTTGCATCGGTTTTTCTGACGCCAATTTTTCTAAAAAATGTATTAAGAATATCCGATCTAAATTCCTTGATAAATTTATTGTGATACTCTATCAAATATTCAAGCGGATGATAAGGGCTATATTTCATTTTGTTTACTTTTTCGGTGATAATTTCCCTATATTTTTCACCATAATATCTAACAAAAGCCTCAATCAAATCATCTTTAATTTTGTCGTAAGTTGAGTAATCGTAATTACCATTGTATATCATAATTTATCCACCATAAAAAATTATTATAATAATATTTTAACATAATTATGTTTGCATTTCAATACCCCACGAGCAAAAAGTTTGGAGGTTTTGAAAAGCAATTTCTCTGCAAAAATCCTAGGGCGTATGGTTTCGAAAACATATATTTTGTAAACGAATACAACTTACTAACCTGTCGGCAAAAATCTGCGTGTGAGTTGATTATTTTTTTTTGAAAAATATAATAAAATTTTATTTTGCAAACAAAAGTATAATCCATTCAAAAACTCATTTCAAAAAAATTATTGCATTCAATTTCAAATATTGATTTCAAAAACAGACTTATGCAAATTTGGAGGTTTGTGGGAAGACGCAGAGGAAAATTTTGCGATTTCTGCAGACCGTCAGGTCGAAGCCTTAGCAAAATTTTTCACGAGTACGCTGGCCGCAAACGCATTCTTATTTGTTTTTGAAATGCATTCATCCAGACTTACACTCAATTGTTTTTAAAATATCCCTTAAACACAAAAAAGCTTTGTTTTTGAAATTAACAAATCAAAATAACACTCAATTGTTTTTGAAATGAACTAAAAATACTACCTCAAAACTTTGTAGCGACTTTAAAAGCTACAACAAAAAAACACCTAGTTTTAGGCGTTTTTTACAATATTCTCGATTTTGCCTGAGTTTACAAAATATTTGGTGTGAGGTATATCAAAATCAAAATCAGTGCAAGTAATTAGCGTTTGAATTTGGCTGATATACTCAAGCAATTTGGTTTGCCTGCTTGTGTCAAGCTCACTTAGTACATCGTCGAGCAGTAGCACTGGATATTCGCCAAGTTGCGACTTAAAACTCTCGAGTTCGGCTAGCTTGAGTGTAAGCGATGCTGTTCTTTGCTGTCCTTGACTGCCAAACGATCTTAGGTCGATATTGTTAGACATGATTTTGATATCGTCTCTATGAGGACCTACTGTTGTATATCCTAGATGAATGTCTTTGTCGGTATTTTCACTGAGTTTTTTGAGTAACAATAGTTTTAGTTCATTTTCGCTTTCTGCAACATACCCTTGATAGCTTAGTTCCAAATCCTCGGCGTTTGATGTGAGATAGTTATGAATTTTTTTGGCGTGGACTTTGAGATTTTCGATAAGTTTTAGTCTAGCAATTATAATGCTTGCGCCATAAGTTGCTAATTGCTCATCCCAGATAGGAAGAGTATCTTTGACAGTCTTTGGGTCGGGAGACTTAAGCAATTTGTTGCGTTGTTGCAAAATCTGATTGTAGTGATTAAGATTGTAAAAATATGACTTATCAAACTGGCACAAATCTATATCCATAAATCTTCGTCTTTCGTCAGGACTTTCTTTGATTAATTTTAGTTCATCAGGCGAAAAATAAATTGCGTTGAGTGTTCCAAACAATTGTCCAATTTTTTTGATGCCAATTTTGTCTATTTTTATTGCCTTGTTTTGGTTTGTAAATAGATACATATCAATTGACTTGTTGCCTATTTTTTTGGCTATATTTAGGGATATTCTTGCAAAAGTACTGTTCCATTTGATGAGGTCTTTGTCCTTAGTTGACCTAGGACTTTTGCCTATTGCACACAGAAAAATTGCCTCAAGGAGATTGGTTTTGCCTTGAGCGTTTTTTCCAATTATTACATTTAGATTTGGTGATAGAGCCAAACTTTGATTTGTGTAATTTCGAAAGTTTGTTAGCTCAATGTTTTGAATTTGCATAATTCTATTTTTGAGATAATTTAATTTTGTAATGTATAAATTTATTGCAGTTTTTTAGTTTTGTTTAACACATTAATTATGAATTGATGCGATAATATCATAAATACGATTGAGGTCGTCTTGGTTGTAATAGTTAATTATAATTTTACCCTTATTGTCGTTACCTTTTACATTGATTTTCGTAGAAAATTTATGTTCCATAATATCTACAAACTCACGCATTTCCATAGACATTTGTGGCTTTGATTTAATAACTTTTCGCTCGGTTTTGTCGACCTGTTTAACAGCGTTTTCCATGTCTCTAACAGTTAATTTGTTATTGATTACTTGGTTGGCAAGTTTTAATTGCACCTCGGGATTGGTTACTACAACTAAACTTCTTGCGTGACCGGCGGAAAGTTTGCCTTTTTCGATAAGATCAATAACCTCAGGACATAGAGTCAAAAGTCTAAGAGTATTAGCGATAACCGAACGAGACTTGCCTAGTCTATCTGCCAAAGCCTCTTGTGTCCAGCCATAAGCCTCGCCTAATTCCTTGAGTGCTCGTGCTGTCTCAATAGGGTTGAGGTCTTGTCTTTGGATGTTTTCAAGCAAAGCAATTTCTTTGACTTGTGTCTCATCCAATTCTCTAATAATGGCTTTAATTGTCTTTTTTTCGGCAAGCTTTGACGCTCTAAAACGACGCTCACCTGCAACGATTAGATATCTATCCCCCCTTGGTGTTACCAAAATTGGTTGAATAAGCCCATGGGTCTTGATACTAACCGCAAGCTCTGATAGTGCTGTTGGATCAAAGTTTTTTCGTGGTTGGTTTGGGTTGATATCTATCAAACCCATATTCAAATCAACGACTTCCTCGCCGTCAAATTGATTTTGCACAGGTGAATGTGCTTCTTGTTTTTGTACTTCGTTATCATCATCTAATATTCCAAGTAGTGAGCCTAGTCCTCTTCCTAATCCTTTGTTTGCCATAAATTTTTCTCCTTAAATTTAATAATTTTGTATGGTTATATTTTTATAACCATTATTGATTTTTATTGAAAATAATTATTTTTTTATATCAAAAATCCATGAATTTTATGAAAAAACACCTATTATTCGTTATTTTTCAAAAATTCTTCGGTTAATGTCCTATATGCAATTGCTCCTGTACACTTTGGATCATACACGCAAATTGGTTCGCCAAAGCTTGGTGCTTCTGCCAAACGGATATTACGAGGAATGATTGTTTTGTAAACTTTTTTGCCAAAGTATTTGGTGATGTCTTGTGCTACTGATTGACCCAAATTGCTACGATTGTCTTTCATAGTAAGAACGACACCCTCAACATCAATATTTTCGTTTAGGTGTTTTTTGACAAGTTTTATAGTGTACATAAGTTGGCTAAGTCCCTCAAGAGCAAAATACTCACATTGAATAGGAATAAGCACGCTATCACAAGCTGTAAGAGCATTGACTGTTATAAGCCCAAGTGATGGTGGACAGTCTATACATATATAATCATAGTTGTTTACAACCTTTTTGAGTATGTTTCTTACTACTTTTTCACGATTGTTCATTTGAACTAACTCAATTTCTGCACCGGCTAGATCTACATCTGACGGAATTAAGTCCAAATTTTCAAGTTTTGTAGGCACAATTACCTCATCTATTGTATTGTCGTCTACAATAACATTATATATAGTCTTTGGTTTGCTGTCTTTTTCAATTCCCAAATTACTACTTGCATTGCCTTGTGGGTCGATATCCAAAAGCAATACTTTTTTGCCCATTTGAGCTAAGTAACCAGCCATGTTGACACAGGTGGTAGTTTTTCCTACTCCTCCCTTTTGATTTAAAAATGCTACTATTTTACCCATATTTCCCCCTACTCTTTATATTTTTTTGGTATTTTTACTATAGTTTTGCTATAAAAGTGATTGTTTTTTATTAAAGTGGATTAATTCTTGGTTTGTTTCCACCTCGTGGATATTTATCGCTAATTGTGTTATTTTTCTGGATAGACACAACAATTCTTGTTGCATCTATTTCTTTTAGATAATATTCTTTGATGTATTCAACATTTAATTTGAGTATTCTTAATGCGTTTTCGGCAGTTTTTAGCTCCTCGGAGTAGTTACTACCCTTGTAACATATGATTTTTCCGCCGTTTTTCAAAAAGGGTGCGGAATACTCAAGGACTATGTTTAGTGGAGCGACCGCACGAGAAACTACATAATCATATTGCTCACGATACTCTTTTTTTCGTGCTAAATCCTCTATTCTGGAGTGAATAACCTCAAATTTGTCTGCTAAATTCAACATATCCACGGTGTTTTTTACAAAGTCAGTCTTTTTGGTCACACTATCCACTGCAGTAATTTGAAGAGAAGAATTCATAATTTTAAGTGGAATACTAGGAAAACCTGCCCCACAGCCTATGTCGATTATCTTTGAATTATCTACGAATATATCTATAGGCAGAATTGAATCTACAAAATGCTTAAAGATAACATCGTTTTCTTCGGTTATTGCAGTTAAATTATGAATTTTGTTGGTTTCGACTAATATATCATAATATTTTTTGAAATTATTTAGCTGTAATTCATTTAGTTTTAAATTGTATTCTAATGCGATATTAGCTAATTTTTCTTGAAAAGTCATAAGTTCCTTATTGAATTAATGTATTTTTGTGTGTTTTTAATATCAAAAAGTCAATTTGATTAATTAGTATTAGTAATTGATTTTTAAGATGTTTTTTGAATTATTCTTATTAATCTAAAGTTTTTATCTAATTTTAATATAGTTTCAATCTAAGTGAGCACGAAGAAATCGTGCGGATTGCTGAAAGCAATATAAAATTTGACTTGCTCAAATTTTATGATCACAGATTATAATCAAGGAAGTTCAAGCAAAGTAGTCAGAATGACACCTTGAGTTGAACTGACGCGACTTTCAATCTAAGTGAGCACGAAGAAGTCGTGCGAATTGCTGAAAGCAATATAAAATTTGACTTGCTCAAATTTTATGATCAC
>JAEDFU010000002.1 GCA_016297915.1 Clostridia bacterium
CGCCCTCGGCGTGAGAGGAACATATCCACGAGGGACGCAGGGAGATATGTTTCGAGGAAGAGACACATCGAGTCACTTGTTTGCTTGCAAAGACAAGTGTGAAGATGTAGTTTTGTGGACGCCCTCGGCGTGAGAGGAACATATCCACGAGGGACGCAGGGAGATATGTTTCGAAGAAGAGAAACATCGAGGTGCTGACATGCTTGCAAAGATAAGTGTGAAGATAAATACAAGTGTGAAGAAATAAAGGAGCAAAAAAAGATAAAATGAACGAGCGAGAGCTTATGAAACTAGCGGAGACTTTGGATGAGTTTTCGGTAAGCGATTACACTGTTGAAGAGCTAGAGAAAATGTCCAATAAGAGTTCTAACTTTAAGGAAAAATATTTTGATTATTATGATGATGTCAAAGATAGAACCCGAAAAAAACAAGATTGGTAAAATATCAAAAAGGATAATATGAATCAAGAAATTTTAAAGAGAATCAAAGAAAAGGTGCATGCACTGCCAACTCTTCCGGGAGTTTATAAGATGTTAGATATATATGGTAACATAATATATATCGGCAAGGCAAAAAGTTTGAAAAGCAGAGTGTCTTCTTATTTTTTGAACACAGTCAAACTCCCCAAGGTTCAAGCAATGGTGGACAATGTTTATGACTTTGAGTATATAATAACTTTGAGCGAACTTGAGGCGCTTAACCTTGAGAGCAATCTGATTCACAAGCATCAGCCGTTTTTCAATATTTTGCTCAAGGATGGCAAGGCATTTGCTTATATTAAGATTGATTACAAATCCAAGTATCCAACTGCCACTGTTACAAGAAAAATCAAAAACGACGGTGCGATGTATTTTGGGCCATATGTAAATAAGATTAGTGTTACTAGTCTATATAAGATAATCAATAATACATTCAAACTCAGAGATTGCAATTTGAATCTAAACAAAGTGGCAAGCAGGGAGTGCTTGAATTATCATATCAAGACTTGTCTTGCGCCTTGTACTCGAAGATGCACTGAGCAAGAGTATAGGTTTGAGGTTGACAAGGTTATTAGATTTCTCAGAGGCGACTTGACTGAGGCCAAGCAAATACTAACTGACAAGATGATGGTTTATGCCGAAATGGAAATGTTTGAAAAAGCAATTGAGCTTAGAGAAAATCTCAAGGCAATTGAGTATATCGATGCACAGAATGTGACAGGACTTAACAAGAGTTGCGATATGGATGTATTTGGCTTTGCCGAAAATGGAGATAGCGCAGTTGTATCTGTTGCGTGTATTAGAGGTACAAAAATGGTGGGGCTTAGCAACTACAATGTAATAGATGCTAGTATTAGCAGTGGCGAAATTCTTACTAACTTTGTAACCCAGTACTATATGGCAAATAAGATTGTGCCAAAGAATGTTTTGGTTAGCGTGACTGGAGACGAACTGTCTTTGTGGTTAAATGAGTTTGCTGGCAAAAAAATCAATTTACATGGCGGTGCTAGAGGAATCTATGCAAGACTTCTCAAAATGGCTAATGATAATGCGAGCGAATATCTAAACAAATCTATTGAGAAAGATAAACAGTATATGCTCAAAACGACCGGTGCTCTCAAAATTTTGCAAAAGGCGTGTGGGCTTTCTAAACTTCCAAAAAGAATTGAGGGCTATGATATAAGTAACCTAGGAGGCACAAATACTGTTGCCAGCATGGTCGTTTTTGTCAATGGCGTGCCTGCCAAAAAAATGTATCGAAAGTTCAAAATAGAAACTCCGGGTCAGAACGACTTTAGGAACATGCACGATGTGTTAAGTCGAAGAATAAGCGAGCTAAAGAAAGGCTCGGATATAAGCTTTGGAGCTATGCCTGACCTGATGCTTATTGACGGAGGCATAATTCAATTGACCTTTGCCAAAAATGCTCTATCTGAGATGGGCTATGATATTGACATGATTTCACTTGCAAAAAGAGAAGAAGAAATTTATTTGATTAGTGGCGACAAGGTGATTTTGAGCAAAGATAATTATGGACTAAAACTCTTGCAAAATGTTAGAGACGAAAGTCATAGATTTGCTATAACTTTCCAAAAGAGTCTGCGTCAAAAAAATGCGCTTAAGTCGGAACTTGAAAAAATTGACTTGTTGGGAAAATCCAAAGTCAACGCATTGTTTGACTACTTTAAGTCAATTGACAAAATTAAAGAGGCGGATATCAATACTCTTTGCAGAGTGG
Organism: Clostridia bacterium; assembly: GCA_016297915.1. GTDB lineage: Bacteria > Bacillota > Clostridia > Christensenellales > UBA1242 > UBA11490. The sequence continues at coordinate 2,218 of JAEDFU010000002.1, forward strand.
ATGGAATTGGCAAAACATTGGCAACTAATATATATAATTATTTCCATAAGGACTAAAAAAAATTTTGACGGATTGGAACTTCCAATTCGTTATTTTTTTTGAAACTTTGGTATTGAAAATCTTAGAGGGATATGATATACTAAAAAAAACGAAAGGTAGGATTTGTGCAATGGGAGACGAAAAGATACAAAAATTTGCCGACTTACACACTCATTCAAAGAACTCGACAGACGGAACAATGTCGGTTGATGATTTGGTTAATGATGCAAGAGCGACTGGAGTACATACTGTATCGGTGACTGACCACAACACTATGAATCATGTAATTGATTACATGAGACGAAAGAGTCTTGACATGTCACAGGCAATACAAGATGTTGATGGTATTGACTTTGTTCCGGGAGTGGAGGTTACTTGCCGTATTGAAGATGTCACAAACCTCAAAGGAAATACTGCCAAAATCCACATGCTTGTTTATGCACCCGACCTTAGAACTCAAAGTTTATTTTTGAAACTTCTTGATATCAAGCGCGAAAACGATATTGCATACGACTTTGGAGATATGATTCAAATTTCCAAATTGCACGATGTTGACCTTAGAGAATCAACAATTCGTAGAGAAATGGAACATTTGCAGAGAATAAAGGGTAGTACTGAGTTTTCCAAACAAGATTTGTGGAAGTTCTTTAATTATCACTACCCACACGCTATTCCAAGCAATAAGCGTCTAAATAGAGAACTTGAAAATGTTATTAAGGTTGAAAGAATGAATATGAGTGCACTTGATGTAATCAAACTTGCACACTCGGTTGGTGCACTTTGCATCATGGCACATCCCGAAAAGAACTTGAACAGAGTCAAGAACAAAAAGAATGCAATTGCAACTCTTGTTGACTATGATATAGACGGATTTGAGCTTATCTCTGGTGGAATGACCAGAGATACAAGTGAACTTATTAGATACATTTGCAAAGACAAAAGTCCCAAAAACGAAATGTTGTTTACTGGCGGAAGTGATTTCCATGGGACTCATCATGGCAAACTTGGTCATAGTATGGGTAAGCCAATTAATGAAGAAAGCCAAGCGGTTGTTATCAAAAACCTACGACTAATAAACAAAGCAAGAGCTCAAGGTGACCTCACTCATCGTGTATACAAATCTGTTCCACAATTTGAGTTGCAAGATATCGTAAATAAATATCAAAAGTTTGCAAACGAAAACAAAATAATGGAAGGTAGACTTCCAATATTTATAGATATAGACAAAGAAAAATAAAAAATAAAAACACCCAATTATTTAAGATTTAACTTAAAGTAAATTGAGTGTTTTTTCTTTTATTTGAGTTTGCACCAAAGGATTACACATGCCTGCATTGGCACTCCAAGCAAAAATATCAACCAAATATTAATCGGCAAAAACTGAACATAAAAACTTGTGAGCAGTGACCAAATAAATACTGTTCTTGTAATTATTGAATATTTGCGCTCTCCCCAAATTACATTTAATATATCTGCAACAAGTGCGCTTGCTGGAACTGCCCAAATAAATATTGTCCAAAGCGATGTGTTGGTGGATATTCCAGAGTATACATAAATACATGTTGCTATGAGCCAAATAAGAGATATTGCAAGTAGGCTAATGACTACTTTGTTGCCCATTTTGGTGGCGTCTTTGGTCTTGATTGGAGTAGGGTCTTTGGAAACCAAATAACTCATGTCTACACCAAACAATTCACATAATTCACAGAGAACTTCAACCGATGGCATGGTGTCTCCTCTCTCCCACCTAGATATTGCCTTGTCTGAATAATGCAATTTTTCGGCTAGTTCAAATTGTGTCATATTGTTGCTTTTTCGCAAATTACAAATATTGTTTGCGATAATCTGTCTATAATCTTCCATATTTTTATTATATCAAAGAGTTCCTGAATTTACAACAAATTTTTGAAAATTTCTCACATTCTACACAAATGAGAATTGAAAAACAAGGTATACTCTCAGTAGAGTAGCACTCTCATCTTATGAACTTCAAGTTTAGATTGTAATTTGTCGAAAAATACAGTATAATTTACTATGTAAATTAATTTGCTCCTGTGTCGCAAATTATGTTGCTAGCGCAACAGCCACGACTGGCGTCGTGATTTACATAGTAAATTGAAATCTTCGTCAGCCCAAATCAAGGTGTCCATGCGGACTACTTTGTTTGGTCTTCCTTGATTATAATTGCATGGAGAACTAGCAAGAGGAAATAAGAGAGGACTGCTCCTGTGTCGCAAATAGAAAAAAATTTAGGAGAAATTATGACAAAACATAATTGGTGGAAATATTTGTTAATAATGGTGGTATCTGTTTTTCTTAGCGGATGCTCTCTTTTGGATAATTTGCTTTTTACAAAATCCGAAGTTTCTGAGTTTTCGTTTAGTGGATATGTCAGAGCTGACGGCAAACCCTTGGAGGGAGCAACGGTTGATTGTGGAGTTAGCAAAGTTACAACTAATGAGCAAGGCTACTACAGTTTTTCCAAAATAAACAGAGTTGTTCAAGTGATTGCTAGCAAAGAGGGCTTTTTGTTTGGTGACGAACTTGTGTTTGTTAATAGTTTGTCAACCGATGTCAACTTTTATGGATACGAGCTTTTTGACAAGGCTGGGGTTGTCAAAAATAACGATGTAGTAATTTCAAATGTCAAAATAGTTGCTGAGAGTTCAAACGGCAAGTTTGAAACAACTAGCAATGAAATGGGTGAGTTTTATCTATCCGACTTGGCTGGTCAAGTCAAGGTAACTGCAACTAAGGAAAATTATAATTTCTTTACGCAATCGTTCACTATTGACAAAGAGGATTCTGTTGTAATTACAGGAATGACAGATTTGCAGGGTAGTATTGTTGTAGATAGTACGGCTACTCCTTCGGACTTTGTTTTGAAATGCAATGACAAGGTTATAAATATCCTAGATGATTTGACTTTTGTTGCTCAAAATGTTGAACCTGGAGACAAACTATTTCTGACTAGTGATAAGTTCTTTGTAAAAAACGAACAAATCAAAATTGGCTCTACCGAAAGTATAGTGTTTGATTGCCAAAAATACTTTGATATTACAGGCACGGTATCTTGTGGGACTAAAAAATTAAATGATGTCAAAGTGTACTTTGGCAAAGACCAAGTCAAATCTGTTGACGGCAAATTTAGTTTTTCAAAAGTTCATGGCAAAAAAGAATTAAGATGTATGCTTGAGGGTTTTGAGTTTGAGAGTGTGATTGTTTCAGCCGAAAATCCAACTATAAATATCTCGGCAACAACCGATGTTACAGTACAAGCAAATTTGGATGTTGGGAGCGATTACTCGTCTGTCTCTATCAAAATCGGCGAAAGAGTTTTTGGCAAGCCTACAAGCACTGGCAAATATGTATTAAATTCAGTTAAGTTCGGCGACAAAATTAAGGTCGTATCGGATAACTACTTTGCTATGTCCGATGTTATTATCGAAAGCAAAAATTTGACTGTTGATCTTCAAAGATACTACTCGGCAAAAATTGTATCTCTGCTTGGTGGTCAAAGTTTGAGCGGTGTTGATGTATATGTAGATGATGTCAAATATACTACAGCCCAAAACGGACTAGAGCTAAACAAATTGTACGGCTCACACAGAGTAAGACTTGAGTGCGAGGGGTATAAGTTTGTAAGCGAATACACTATTAATTATTATCAGAACAAAGTAAACGCAGAGTGCTACAAATTATTTGGAGTAACTGGAAGTGTAAAATCGGCAGATATTGTGCTAAATAATGCAAGAGTAAAAGTTAATGGTCAGAACATTGAATGTGTGGATGGCAGTTTTGAAATAGAAGATTTGTATGGGCTTGTTGAACTTGGGATTTCTGCAGAGGGATACAATAGCAAAAAAATCATTGCCTCAATTGATAATAACCAACTAGACATCAATCTCGACTACGACATAACTGGTGTGGTTTCGTGTGGTGACAATAAAGTTGTAGGAGTCAATGTGACATGTGGGGATTTGACAGTAACAACAGATAGTCAAGGATGCTTTGAATTAAAGGGTCTTGCTGGTCAAAACGAAATAACATTCCAAAAAGATTATTATACATTCCAGTCAGAGACTGTAACAAGTTCCAAACACTTGCAAGTAAATACAACCTACTATGTTGCAGGCAATGTAAGTGGTGGTGACGGAAGTGTTGGCAATCTTGAGATTATAATTATAAGCAAAACAAATAGCGAAAATATTTTGACTACAACTACTGATGAGAGTGGAAATTATAGATTTGAAAATCTATCTGGCAGTTATATGCTAAGTTATGGAGAGACCACTCTTTCGCTTAAGCCTAAGATGTATAATATAAGCGGTGGAGATAGTTATAATTTTTCGGACAAAGGTTTTGGTTTTGGTGGCGTTGTAACTTGTGGCGGATTGCCACTTGCTGATGTCAATGTTCAAATTGGAACACTGAAAACAACTACTGATGCCGAGGGTAAATATAGCTTTCCACTAGTAGCGCAAGGGGGAATACTTACTCTTAGCAAAACTGGTTATAGTTTTGAAAACAACGGCAAGGATATCACCGAAGAAGTTGACGAAAGGAAAGATATCAATTTTGTAGCAACATACAAGGTTGTATTGAATGTCAAATCTGGCAAAACAAGCTTAAGTAGAGTAGTCGTAAAAGTAAATAACGAAATCAAGGGACAAACAAACGAGAGTGGCATGCTTGAAGTTTTGGGACTAACAGGCACAAATCAAATTGAATTGTCGCTTACAGGATATAAGTTCCAAGGTGTGTTTGAGATTGGTGAGTATGCAAGTCTTGACTACTTGGCAACATTTGATATCGTAGCTACTATTTGTACTGGAGACATAAGTGTTCAAGATGTGTACTACATGATTGGTGGCACTGACTATGCAACTTTGAGCGATGCCAATGGCAAACTTACTATTCGTGATGTCAAACTTGGTGACGAGATTAAGTTTGTCAAAGACGGTTATCTATTTGATACATATGTAGTTAGCGAGTATGTCGCAAATACAAAGATTTTGGGTAGATACAAAATATCTGGAATAGTGTCAAACTGCGGAACAGAGATAAGTGGGGTTGTAGTTTCAATTGAGGGTACGGATGAGAGCACAATTACAGATAGTCACGGTTACTTTGAATTTGACGGTGTCGAGGGACAGGTTAATTTGGTGCTCTCGAAGTCTGGATTTGATTTTGACAAAGTACCTGTTAGCAGTGCAGATAAGCTAAACATAATGAGCAAATACTCAATTGCCGGTGTTATCTCGCTTGCATCTGGTACTGCTGTTAGCAGGGTGGATATCTATATTGGCGACAAAAAGGTTGCAACAACAGATAATAATGGCAAGTTCAAAATCGAAGGTCTTACATCGGCAGTTACGCTCAAATGTGTAAGACTTGGTTACAAATTTGTAGGCGACTTGGAGATTACTGCTCCTACAAACAATTTGAAAATCAGTGCAACATATTCTATCTTGGGAAGAGTTGTGTCAGGCAAAACTCCAGTTGCAGGTGCACTTATTACTGCTAGCAACGGAATGACTACGACAACAGGCTCGGACGGAACTTACATTTTGGAGGGTATTGATAGCGAGGTTTATTTGAAGTGTGAGCAAAATAGTTTTGACACATCCACTTCTGAGACTATCTCTGGTTATACAACCACTGCAGACTTTAAGCTAACATACACGGTTACTATCACCATAGACGGAGACTTTGGCAGTATTAGCGTAGTAGTAGCAGGGGATACAAATAGATCAAAAAATTATAGTGTAAAACAAATCATTATAGATAACTTGTCTGGAGAAAATGAAGTCACTTTGTCAAAAAAGTCTTATAAGATAACTCCAACAGACAAATTTAATGTAAATGGTCAATTTGATATTGAACTCAAAACAACACTGGTGTATAATGTCTCAGGAAAAGTTTTGACAGAGAGTGGAGCACCTATCAAAAACGCACAAGTTTTTGCAGGAGACAAGAGTGTAAGAACTAATGCATCTGGTGAGTATACAATCACCGACCTCGTTGGCAAAAACAACCTGAAAGCAGTTTTGCCTTACTGGAACGATGAGTCCAATGCGACACACGAATTAAGTTTGGACAAAACTTATGGACAAATCGAAAAGACCGGAACTTATAATATTGTAATTTCAAACAAAAACTTTGCAGTCGCAATGGTTAATTATAGTTACGCAGTGTTACACAATTCTAATGGATATCAAGTAGATGCCACAGGAACTGTAAAAGCCAAAGCCGATGCTTTTGGTATTGAGAGCGATAATTCACTCAAGATTAGGTACAAACAAGACAAAAATGGCGTTAAATTGTATACAAATCAAAATATTGGTGATGTTGTTAGTGGTGCGGATATTGATCCTAACGGAACAATATTTAGTTGTTTTGATCTCAAGAATAAAGTTGCAAAATACAAACTTGTTCAGGGTAAAGGTAAAAATATTTCCTCAAGCGACTCGTGGGATGCTCAGAACTTATCTTTTGATAACTATCGCACAGGCATCAAAATGTCAAATGGTGTAACTGGTGGTTCTGGAATTGGTTATGATGGATTTACAACATATACTATTGATTTTGTTACTGCAAAGTCAGCCAATTCACTCAGACTTTCTGGTGGAGATTACATCTTTACACTTGTTCTAGACGCAAATAATGGTAATTCATATGCAAATTACAAACAACAAATGACAGTTATGTGCGAAAAGAAAGATTTGAATAACTTTAGCAAAATTGAACTTGATTATGTAATTTCGCAAGACGGTTATATTAAGAGTACTATTGTTCACGAGAATTATCGTGTTACTACAAATAACAAATGTAGTGGAATGTATGCTAACCAAGGTGCAAATGTTGTCGGAACAATTACTTATACATTTGATATCGACATTAATGGAACATCGGATACAATATTTGATTTGACAAGCCCATATACAGCATTACAAGGTCTAAACAAAGTTGAAACATATTCGTCAACTCAGACCTTAAATTCAAAACCAGTTAATATTGTTACTTGCAAGACTGACATGATTTTTGTCAAAAAGGAAGAATTGTTATGAAAAAAATAAAATCAAAAATATTTACACTCATGATAACACTAGCACTTGCGTGCTCGTGCTTCCTTTTTGCTCCAAAACAAATGGAGGTATATGCCCAAACCATAGAAGAGGGCAGTTGTAATGCGTTTGTTACAAATGACAACTTTGCAGTAACAACCAATCAGTATACAAGTGGCAACAAAGAATTAAGAGTTAATCTATTTGGCTCAACAAGTGAGGATATAACAAGTCATTATAACATCTATGCCAAGACAGGCACACCCCTTGCATATAGCAAAGATTTTTCTGGCAGTAGATTATACTATCACTGGAAGGGCAAAGGCACAATCAAGTTTTCAACTCAGTTTGAAATTGCAAATCCACAGTTGGCAAGTGCAATAAATAATAGAGCTGTAAGTATTCAGTTAAGTGCAGATTTGTCAACCAAAGATAGCGGATATGCCAAGATTATAAATAACTCAACTGAGAAGTCATTTTCATCAAGTGCATCAATTACGGATGCTATTACTCTTACTTCTACTGTTTCAGATATTGAATTTTATGCTTCGGGCACATGGGGCACAACTCTTGAAGTCAAAAATCCAGTAGTAGTTTTGACAACTTCAGATACCTCAGCTCCAGTTGTTACATTGCAAGATATCTCTGGCTGGGAGTGGCAAAATTCACAGTTTAGACAAGTATCTTTTGATGTACAAGATAGTCAGAGTGGTATTAGTTCCGTTAGAGTTATCAATCAAAAAGGTGAGGATGTTACTGCGTCAGTTACAAGTTCGTCGGCAGACTCCAAGTCCAAGACATATGTGTTTGACGCATATTTGGGTGAAAATTATAGAGTTGTAACTACAGACAATGTTAATAACACTGATACTTATGATTTGATATCTTCTGATCAACTCAAACTAGATACAACTTCTGGTATTCTTAATATCAATCAAATTGACACTTTGCATAGTAACAAACTAAATGTAAAATTCAATTATACAAGCGATAGCAAGAGTGATGAGACTTTGTATTACACTCTTGTATCGGTTGCAGATTATGATGACGCAACCAGCACTCCAAGTCAAACAAGATTTGACGGAAAATTAGATGTGTCGTTGCTAGACGATGAGGTGGCTATTCCTTTTGGAACAATTATCTCAAGTCCTACCGACAACACAAATTATATTTTGTCTGCAGTCGTTATTGATAGCGTTGGCAATGTGTCTGGGTTAAGCAAACAGACCTTTAAGTACGATAGCCGAAGATACGCAGTTGTTGTCGAACTCGATGGCGGAACTTTGGATAATATAGATGGTTGTGAGACCTTGGGCGAATTGTTTGAGACCGTTCCACATGCATGGTCTGGCACTCTTGTTGACTTTGGTTACAAAGCCAACGACGGCTACGAATTTTATGAGCTAGTAAGGTACGAGATTGCCAAAAACGATGACGGTACTCTCGCAATGGACGAAAACGGAAATTATCTCAAGATTGGTCAAGGTCAAGTGCTTACTGGTTCAACAATATCTTCTGGATACAAATATTCGTGTGAGGACAATTATATTTATCTAGTTAAGTTTAGATATATTGTTAAACTTACTCCAGTTACTACTCAATTAGAGTATTTGGCAGATGATAGCGGAGAGGGAGTTATTCAAAACTTTGAATTTTCACTAAACGATACCTATGGTGAGTCTGCTATTGACAAAAACTTGATTGAAATAACTTACACTCTCAATGGCAACATTGTTGACGAACTCAAAGACGCTGGAGTTTATTTGGTTAATTGGAGAGTCAAAGACAGTGATGACTTTGTAGGAGCTGGCTCTTTGAATATTACAGTTAATCCAAAGACTGTTACACTTATTTACGACAATATTGAAGACTTGGTGTACAACCAATCAACTCAAACAATCTTGGTTGAGTGTGACAAAACAAATCTAAACGATGCCGAAACCCTGTTGCTTGGACTAAATATATTGTATTTTGATGCAAGCGATTTGGAATATGCAAATCCACTTTTGGGAATGACTAATGCCGGAAGTTATGTGGCAAAAGTTACTCTAGCTAATTCAAATTACATTTTGCAAAATCCATTGCAGGCGGTCGTTGTTGCCAAAAAGACAGTAGCTGTTGATAGTATTGTCAAGAGCACATTTGCTTACAATGCAAGCAAACAAATGATTGAATATGTTTTGTCCGAAAACATCGAGACTACAGTTAATTACTTTGTGTTAAACGGCGAGGACAAGATTAGTGTTGGTGACAACTTTTTGAATGCAGGACAATACTGGTTTGAAATCTTGCCAGTAGATAGTATTAATTACATTTTGTCCAATAACACTGGTGACGCCGAGATTACTATTGTTGATGCATATTTTAGACTAAACAAAAGCACATACGATTATACAGGCATTGCTCTCACAATAGACAATTTGGATTACACTATCTCGGATAGCGAGGCTGATGACGCTCAAAGCATTATGGTGAACGGATTGTACTTTGAGGCTTATGATGCGGACGGAAATTTAACTGATGTGTGCGAGCCAGATAGAGTATACAAAATTATCTTTAAGACAAATGACACAAACTACAACCTATATAACTTTGAATATAGTATCGAAATCAAAACAACAGTACTAAATATTATTGTCAAAAATATTTATGAATTTACAGGTTCAGACATTGAGTTTGAGTATGTAATCCAAAATGAAATGGGTGAGCCCCTAAGCGAAATTAGCGGCATTGATGTTCAAATCAAATTGGGTGACGATACTATAACTGCAGTCAAAGATGTTGCAAAGTACACTTATACATTTGTAGCTTCCGACCCAAGATTTGTGTTGATAGGTGCAACAGGTGAGTTTGAAGTTATCACTGCAAATCTTACTGTTCAAGTAAATTCGCTTACATATTCTTATAACAAAGACGGATACAATATTGACTATGTAGTTACATCTGCACTAAGTGCTGATTACAAAGACAAAGTTAAATTTGTAATCTCACAAGACGGCACAGAATGTAATCTATCAAACGCAGGTGAGTACGACTTTGAAATTGAATTTGTAGATGACTCATTTGCAAACGGCATGCATATTGAAAAAGTTTGCAACTTGCAAGGCGAGCAAGTTACAGCGCAAACAATTACAATTATCCCAGCTGAGGTTTGGTTGGATGTTGTTAGAGTGTACTCATATACTGGTGAGGAAATAAGCATTGAATATGCCTCCCAAGATATACTTGAAGCGAGTGAAATTAGTATATCTCACGACACAATCTTGAATGTGGGTGACTATATTTGCACTATCTTGTCACTAAATCCAAACTATGTAATTAGAGTTGAGGATTGTGAGACTTCAGACAATGTGACAACTTGCCAAATCCGAGTAAATCCATGCATTGTATATGTAAAGGGTGAAATATATAGATACACTTACACAGGTCAAGAGATAGACTTGGTTATGAATCTCACCAAAGAGAATTTGGACTATACAGTAGTATCCAAATTAAATGGTGAAGAGACACAAATTATTAATGCTGGAACATATTCCGTTACTCTCAAATCTAGTGACCCTAACTACGAGATTGATGGAACTATTGAAATTGTTGTTGAACCAAAAGAGCTAAACATTGTTCTAGACAAAAATTCAATTATTAAGACATACAACAAAGACATCAAGTCTATAGAATACTCAGTGCTTGACGGCGAAAATTTGATAGATGTTGCAACAATCGTTACATACTATGGCATGGACGGAGCAGAAGTAAGCCCAGTAAATGCAGGCAGTTATAGTTGGCAAATAGAGGTTTTGGATAATAACTATGTTGCAAGTCTAGCAAGTGATAGTGATACAAATCTTATGATAGCCAAAAAACAAGTTTTGCTCTCGGTTAAGGCAAATCAATTCAAGAGCTACGGAAGTGCTGATAGTGTAATCGAATACACTTTGACTGGCGTATGTGAAGGGGATAGCCTAGATATCAATTTGCAAAGAGAACAGGGCGAAAGCGTTGGAAGATACCAAATTAATCTAATAGATTTCCAAAGCGAAAACTATGAGATTGAGTACGCTTTTGACTACTTTAGAATCACTCCAAAAAAACTTTTGGTCATTGCAAATAAGATTACAAAGACATTTGGAGATTTTGATCCAGAACTAACTTACAAAATGTATATGGACGGCAAACTTGCAAATCGTCTTTTGGGAGAAGATATCCTAGAGGGATCGCTTGAGAGAGTTCAAGGCGAAAATGTTGGAACTTATCTGATAACCCTAGGCACTCTATATAATTCAAATTATAACATTGTGTTTAGCGAAGATATACTTACTATTGTGCCAAAGGATTTGAATGTAATTTTGCAAGACAAAACCGTTGTCTATGGCGGTAGCGAAAAGCTTACTTATATTGCAGACGAGGATTACGATCCACAATTTATAACTGGAGAGCCAACTAGACAAGAGGGCTCAAGTGTTGGTGAATACATAATATCTGGGGGCACTCTAACAAGCACTAACTACAAGTTAAATATTACAAACGGAAAGTATACAATCACCAAAGCCCCACTTGTAATCAAGGCTTACGCTAGCACCAAGGTTTATGGAGAGCAAGACTCTTTGCAATACAGCGTTGAGGGACTAAAAGGTGACGACATACTTGAGGGCAAACTTTCAAGAGAACAGGGTGAGGATGTTGGAACTTATGCAATAACTTTGGGTAGTATACAAAATCCTAATTACGAAATTGAATTTGTGCCAAACACTCTAACAATTGTCAAGGCAAATTTGGAGATTGTAATTGATGACAAAACTCAAGTTTATGGCGAGGAACAGGTCTTGCTTACATATACAATTGTAGGCTTGCAGTACGATGATGAGATTGCAATTAACCTTATGAAAACTGGTTCGGATAATGCTGGAATTTACAAGATTGTTGGTGACTTTGAAATTCCAAATAACTATGCTCTTACTAAGTATGAGACAGGTACATATACAATCGAAAAAGCAACAGTAGTGCCAGTTCTTAGTCCAAAGACATTTATATATTCTGGCAAAGAATACGCAATGACATGCGACAATCTAGATTTGCCTCTAAGATTTGTTTACAAGCAATTTGGAATGGTTGTAGATAGTGTAATAAATGCAGGAACTTACAAGGTTCAAGCATACTTTGACGGCAATGAAAATTACAATAGCTCAGCAAGTGCAGAGACAGATTTGGTTATAGAACAACAACTTGTGTTCTTTACACTTACTCAAACAGAGTTTATCTATGACGGAAGTGTTAAGTATCCAGTTTATACTTTTGACAAAACCATTGGGCTTACTGAACATCAAATCGAATTTACATTCCAAGAGGGCTTAGAGCCTATCGAGGTTGGCGAGTACAACTTTGAAATGAAAGTCAAGGACGGACTTAACTTCAAAGGAACTACTCAAGGCACAATCAAGATTCAAAATGCATTTGTAGTCAAGGACAACAATGGAATAATTGAATGTAATGATGCAACTTTTGATGAAAATGTGCAAAAAATAAAACTTGTTCAAAAGACCGATACCAAAAAATTCAATAACGAAAAAGTTTTGTCTGTTTATACTCTCGAAAACGCCGATGAAGTTCTTGACTCAGGATATGTTTATACTGTCAAGGTTAAGGCTACACAAGGAGTAGATAGTGTCAAAGTCTACAAGGTAGGTCTTAGTGGCTTTAGTGAGATAGCAATCAAAGTCGAAAACGGATATTATGTTTTCCAAGTAGACGATTTAAACAACAAGTACATTATTACAACCGAGCAAAAGACTCTATCGACGCTCGCATGGATTTTGATTCTTGTTGCTATTGCTCTCGCATTTAGTATTACACTTATTGTCGTTGCCAAAAAGAAACACAAAAAAGCAAAAGTTTCTCAAGTTAGCGACAAGGATATTGAGACTTATAACGCAAACTAATATTTCAAAAAAAATCATCTCGAAAATGAAGTAAATTCCGTAGGGGTCACTTCAAAACTTGGGGTGATTTTTTGATATTAAGTGGGTATTGCAAAGTTTACTTTTTTATGTTATTATATATATAATAAATAATTTGTGTAGATAAATAACTAATAAATTATGCTCAAATACTACTCTACAAAAAGGAATAATGTATGAATCAAAATGATTTAAAGACTGTCAAACAATATGTAATGCGAAATATTGCCGAAAAAAATATTGTGCTTAGTAGAATGTTGTATGCTTTCAAGGAGAGTTCCAAACTTCTTAGATTTAATATCTACAAAAACTTTGCAGCAGGATCGGTTAGTCATTATTCTATGACCGAAAGTAATTTGAATCTCAAGTATATCTACGAGGATCTCAAGACAAATGGCTCAACTGTAGCGCCATATAACTACTTTGACCTAGATACTCTTATTGCTTACGACAAATATCTTGAGACGGTTATGGATAATATCTTTAATAATAGAGAAAAAAATCACCGAAAATACTTTATTTTGGACGACTTTAATAGAGCAATAGATTATGACACACCAAACTTATTTAATAAGTGCGAGGACGACAAAATTATTGGATACTACAATCATTCTTGTCCGCTTAGAACTCTCAAAGATAGTGCGGGACGAGTAACTTTTGAGCGTACTCCAAGCAAACAGTCTTTTAGCAAAAAACACACAAAGTCTGAGTGTAGGGAGTTGTTCAGTAAATATTTAAGCGAAAGACATCCAGTTAGTCAAAATGTAACCTCTGATGACTGTGAGGATTTGGTGATTGATTTTAACGGCATGACTTTTGTGATAGAGCGACAAGAAAATTACTTCGATAGTATGTCACATCCTATCAAGTATTTGGTCGGAACTACTCAAAGTGGCAAAACTCAATTGCGTGGATTTTTTGATATGAATATGAATCCTTATCATGGGGATGTATGTGATGAGGACGGACTTCCACTATTTGATAGAGCTCAGAGTGGTGTGGCAATCTTTGGAGAGGGTGCTACAACTAGATATGACGGCATGGGCAGATAAATAATAGATGTTTGGACTTACATTAACTTAAAGACCAAACTGAGTAAACTTGGTTCATGCAGTAGAATATTGTACTTTGTATAAATGTATAAGATTTCTCAATTTAAAAATTAAAATAGCAAAAAAAAGACTTGAATATTCTTCAAGTCTTTTTTGCTATTTATGCATCAACTAAATATTTGAAATGTGTTATCAAATTAGAAATTACAGTTTTTTGGAGTTCTAGGGAAAGGAAGAACATCACGAATATTGGAAGCTCCAGTAACATACATAATAAATCTATCAAAGCCCATGCCAAATCCACTGTGTTTAACAGAGCCAAATTTACGCAAGTTTAGATACCACCAGTAGTCCTCTTCGTTTAAGCCTAACTCGTGTATTCTATTTAGCAAGACATCGTAGTTTTCTTCTCTTTCGCTTGCACCACACAACTCTCCAATGCCCGGAACTAACAAGTCGGTCGCTTTGACAGTTTTGCCGTCCTCATTGAGTTTCATGTAAAAAGCTTTGATTTCCTTTGGATAATTATAAACAAAGACTGGTCTTTTGTAAATCTTTTCTGTAAGGAACTTTTCGTGCTCAGTTTGAATATCTGACCCCCACGAGACTTTGTATTCAAATTCGCTGTTATGTTTTTCAAGTTCGGCGATTGCATCGGTATATGATACTCTTGCAAAGTCGCTTGTGGCAACATGTTTAAGTTTGTCAATAAGTCCGTGTTCAACAAAACTATCAAAGAACTTAAGTTCGTCACTGCATTTGTCAAATAGATAATTAATAACGCTCTTGACCATGCCTTCCATCACATCCATGTCATCTTCAAGTTCAGCAAAAGCCATTTCTGGTTCTATATGCCAAAACTCGTTTACATGCTTAACAGTGTTGCTATTTTCTGCTCTAAATGATGGTCCAAAAGTATAGATGTTTCCCATTGCCAAAGCAAAAGCTTCACCTTCAAGTTGACACGATGGAGACAAGTAGACTTTTTTGCCAAACAACTCGTCTTCTGGCTTTAATTTTTTGCCAGCGTATATATCCTGAGTACTAACTTTGAATAATTCCCCAGCACCCTCACAGTCTGATGATGTAAGTAGTGGAGCGTGAACATAAACAAATCCAAGACTATTAAAGTAACTATGCAAAGCATATGCCGCTTCGCTTCTTACTCTAAATATTGCATTGAACAGATTAGTCCTTGGTCTAAGATATGCTTGTTCTCTCAAAAACTCTAGTGAATGACCTTTCTTTTGGAGAGGGTATGAACTATCTGTAGCACAAATAATTTCGATGTTTGTAGCCTTGATTTCGTATGGCTGTTTTGCCTCTGGAGTGACTACAACTGTTCCCTCAACTTTGATAGAAGAGCCTGCGTTCAACTTGGCGATAGTGTCGTAGTTATTTATAATTCCTACCTCAAAAACTATCTGTGCGCCTTTGAAACTTGTTCCGTCGTTTAAATCTATAAATCCAAAATTTTTGACATCTCTAACGCTCCTTGCCCAACCGGCAACAGTAACGCTCTTTCCGTCCAAATCCTTGTAGGTCTTATTTAATTTTGCTAAATCTAATTTTTTCATAATGTCTCCTGAGTAATTACATGTAAGTATATAACATTTTTGCGACATTTGCAAATATTTTTGTTATTTTAAATAATGTAAGTTATTCAAATTAATTGACAATTTTTCCAAAAAAAATTAATCTTAGAGTGTAAAACTAAATTTAGGAGAATATCTATGGAAAAAAAATACGAACCTCTGTTTACTCCGTGGAAAATTGGCAATGTTGAAATCAAAAACAGAATAGTTATGTGTCCTATGGGTGGAACATCACTTTTTGGTTGGATGGAGCGTAACCACTTTGATCGTGAGGCGGCAGATTTCTTTATTGAAAAAGCCAAAAACAATGTTGGGTTAATAATTCCTGGCATCGCACCTTTGAGAGATACAATGCTTGGGCGTTGGCTCTATCAAAACAAAAGAATGTTCAAAGAACTCAAAGAATACATGAAGGAAATCCACAAATATGGTGCAAAACTTTTTGTACAATTGACTGCAGGCTTTGGAAGATCTTTTGCAATAACCAATCCACTAGTTCCTTTTTTGAAAAATAAGTTTTTGGGAGCGCTAATTAAGCCGATTATTGATATCAGCTATATTTGTGCATCTCCTAGTGAAATCACTTCAAGATGGGCAGAGGGTGTTAAGTGCAGAGCACTCACTTCCAAAGAAATCAAACACATGATATTCGCATTTGCCGAAACTTCAAGAATGCTCAAAGAGGCAGGTGTTGACGGCGTTGAAGTTCATGCTGTTCATGAGGGCTATCTTATTGACCAATTTACACTCAAATACACCAATCATCGTACAGATGAGTACGGCGGAAGTTTTGAGAACAGATATCGTTTCCCAGTAGAGATTGTCAAGGCAATCAAAGAGGCGTGTGGAGAGGACTTCCCAGTATCCCTTAGATATTCAGTTGTAAGCAAGACCAAAGGATTGTGCGAAGGTGCAGTTCCTGGTGAAAAATACAAAGAAGTCGGCAGAGACATGGCTGAGAGCGAAAAGGCTGCCAAGTACTTGGAGGACGCAGGTTATGATATGCTCAACTGCGACAATGGTACTTATGATGCTTGGTATTGGGCTCATCCACCAGCTTATATGCCAACAAACTGCAATTTGGAAGATGTTTCCCATATTAAACAGTTTGTAAGTATTCCAGTTGTTTGTGCTGGAAGAATGACACCAGATATTGGTGCTAAGGCTATCAAGGAAAAGAAAATTGACGCTATGGGTGTTGCTAGACAATTTCTAGTAGACGGCACTTGGGTTACAAAACTTATGGAAGGCAAGGAGGAAGATATCCAACCTTGTATTTGCTGTCACAATGGTTGTTTTGCAATGGCACATTACAAAGGCGTTGCCAATGATGAGAGCCTCCATGAGGCAAAACACATGGCTAGATGTGCACTTAACCCAATCACTATGAATGGCGGAAGATATATAATCAAACCTGCCAAAAAAGCCAAAAAAGTAGCCGTAATTGGTGGCGGAATTGGTGGCATGGAATGTGCAAGAATACTAACTCTTAGAGGACATAATGTAACTATTTACGAAAAAACTGGCGTTCTTGGCGGAGTATTTATTCCAGCATCCAACTTTGACTTCAAGGAAAATGACAAAAGATTGATTGATTGGTATCGCAAACAAATCAAAGATCTCAAAATCAAGGTTAAACTTAACACTGAAATCACTGATGTAACCAAACTCGACGCTGACGAAATAGTAGTCGCCACTGGTGCAAGAGCAAGAAAATTAAAAATGGCAAATGCAGATAGATGTATTGATGCTGTGGATTATCTAAACGGCAGAGAAGTCGGCGAGAATGTAGTAATAATCGGTGGCGGTCTTACTGGTTGTGAGATTGCATACGACTTGTTCCTCAAAGGCAAAAAGCCAGTCATAGTTGAAGCAAAACAAGACTTGATGGCTGTTAGGGGATTGTGTCTTGCTAACTCATCATATTTGAGAGATTACTTCAAGACATACAAAGTGCCAGTTTATCTAAATAGTTCTGTTAGCGAGATTTTGGATAAAAAAGTTGTTGTTTCAAATGCTGAGGGTAGCAAAAAGATTAATGCAGACGATATTATCCTTGCTATCGGATACAATCCAAATCCAATCGTTGCTAAGGGCAAAAATATTCATGTCGTTGGTGATGCGTATAGCGTAGGCAATCTAAGAACAGTTGTTTGGCGTGCCTGGGAAGTTGCCGAACAAATCTAATTAAGGGGTAAATTTATATATGAAATTAACACAAGAAGAAAAAGATATCCTTGCTGGCAAGCAAGGAGAAACAATGGCAAAGATTTTGAAGACCGTTGTTGACTTTGGTGATGTTTTTGGAGCAAACAAGCTTGTTCCAATTACTCACGCTAGCCACTTTGTAACATCTTTTGGTATTGGACTACTTAAGCCATTGTTTAGAACAATGGACGAGATTATTGATGCTGGAATTAAGACCAAAGAGCCTTTTACAGTTGACCCAAGACCAATAGATTATGCCAATGTAAAATGCAATTTGCTCAACAAATTAGTATTTAGCAAAATCATGTACAAAGAACAAAAAAGATACGAGGAACAACTCAAAAAGATTGGACTAAAGGATGACAAGAGTTTTACTTGTACTTGCTACTTTGAGGAAGTAGGTAATTTGCCAAAGAAAGGAGATATCTTGGGCTGGGCAGAGAGTTCGGCTGTAGTTTATGCAAACTCTGTAATTGGTGCAAGATGCAATCGTAATAGCGGAATGTTGGATTTGTTTTCCGCAATAATTGGCAAAGTCCCAGAATTTGGACTTCTTACTGACGAGGGCAGAAAGGCTGACTGGATTATAGACATCCAAACAAGCAAGTTGCCTGAGGCACAAATCTTGGGTAGTGCAATTGGTCTTAAGGTTATGGAGGATGTTCCTTATGTCAAAGGTCTAGACAGATTTTTGGGTAACGAACTTACTGATGATGTCAAAGGTTATCTTAAGGACTTTGGTGCAGCTACAGCATCTAATGGTGCTGTTGGACTATATCATATTGATGGTCTTACTCCAGAGGCAAAAGAACTTGGCAAAAAGTTGATAAAAAAAGACGCAAAAGTATATACAATTACAGACAAGGAACTTGAAAAAGTATACAAGTCCTATCCTGTGCTTTGGAAAAATGTCAATGCAAAACCTACTCTATGCTTTATCGGTTGTCCACATCTTAGCAGAACACAATTGGAGCACTGGGCAAAAGATATACTAAGTGGTCTCAAAAATACTGGTCGCAAAAAAGTTACTGTCAAGACAATCTTGACAACTAGCCCACAAATTGCAGATAAGTTTAGAGAGACAGAATTATGCAAGGAACTTTACAGAGCAGGAGTTAAGGTAAGTAGTATTTGTCCACTTATGTATACAAACAATCCTCTTGCAGGCAAAAAACCTATTATTACATGCTCTAACAAGTTGCGTACATACTCTTCGTCAAGATTTTATAAGTCAGACGATATTCTCAAAATAATCACTGGAGGTAATAAATAATGAAAAAATTTGAAGGTCGAGTTATTGCAAACGGTGAATTAACTGGAGAGGCTATTGTTAGTAGACAGGGTGTTAATACTCTAGCAACTTTTCAAAAGAGTGCACTAAAAAACGCAAAAAAAGTTATAAGTTCTGATCAAAACAATCCAGACTTGTACAAAAAATGTCTAACTGGCAAAATTTTGTGTTTGCCTAAGACAATAGGTTCTACAACAGGCGGACTTGTAATACAAACAATTTGTTCTATGGGCATCAATCCAAGCGCAATGCTATTTAGCGAGAGTATTGATAGTCTAGCTGCATCCGGAATAATCCTTGCTCGTAACTGGGAAAATAGTCCAATTATTGCAATTGACAATTTGGGTGAAAAATTCCTAAAATATGTTCAAACTGGTGACAAAATTGAAATCAAAAACGACGGAACGGTAATTGTAACCAAAGCAAATGAATAAGAAAAAAACCACGGAATATGATGTATCTCAAATTGAGATTACTCATATATCGTGGTTTTTTTGTGCTAAAATTTAATTAATCAACCAAATAGTTTTCCATAGGGTAGGACATGTATTTGATTTCTTCGAGTTGGTCGCAAGTTACATAGCCTGCTGGAGCTTTGAGAAGTGATGGAATTCTATTGACAATAGTTGCGCAAGTATGCTCAACTGTTGCTGGTTTTTCGACTTTGAACTTAACATTTGGTTCGCCCTCAATCTCCCAGTCACACAAGTCTCCATCGTCTGGTCCATAAACTTTGCCAATTGTTTGCTCTTCGATAGTCATGCCTTGATATGTCTCGATTGTTACAACCGACGCCATTCCAATAACTTTGCCTGCAACAATTTCCTTGCCAAGAGTTTCGGAGTAAATATTTTTGTCTGAAGTATAAGGAACATTCTCTTGTTTGATTGATTTGATAGTTAGTCCCAATTTGGAACAAAGTGCCTCAGATGCGTTCCATGCGTAAGATGGAATAACTTCTTTTGGATGAGCAAGAGTTTTTTCAAACTCGTCAACTGTAAGGTCGCAACCATGAACTTTGGCTAGTGCCAAGCCGTATTCGTCAACATTGTATGAGTATGCACCTTTGATTTTTTTGATGCTATTGCATCCGCCAGCAACCATTCCAACAAAGTTAATCCAATAGATGTCTTGCATACCGCTACCAGTGATTGTGCAGTCGTTTTCTTTGGCAATTGCATCAAGACGATTGATAAGCTTAGATGCAGTTGTATTAGGATAGATTGCTTCCTCACAGGTTGTTATAACATTAATGCCTCTTTCAACACATTTTTCAACATGTGGATAGATTTCGTCTACAAGCGAGAATAGTGTAACGATTGCAACATCTGCATCGCAATTGTCTAGTACTTCGTCTGCATTTTTTGAAATCTTAACGCCAAGTTTTAGTCCAAGTCCTGCAAAATCGCCAACATCCATGCCAATAATGTCTGGGTTTACATCAATTGCTCCTACAATCTCTGCGCCGTGTTCGTGTAGATAACGCAAAATGTATTTTGCCATTTTGCCACATCCATATTGTACAACTTTAATTTTTCTCATATCATTCTCCTTATATTTGATTTTATACTTTCATTATAACTGCTTTAAAAATTATTGACAAGCAATCTAAAATACATTCGCATCAAAAAAAACACAAACTTTTTCCAAAACATTCTTGTAGTTTTTCGAAAAATTTGTGTGTTTTTTCTTACAATATTTCAAAAATTTGCATAAATTTACTGATTGTGGTTTTATTTAAAACTAGTTTTGAGCAGGCTCGTCTGGGATGATTTCGCCAATTGTGACATCGAGTGTATCACTATCTTGATAGTTAATTTCGTTTATGGAACAAACGGCCTTAATATCTACTTCGGCAAGTTTCAAAAAGTCATTTATGTTCGAAGAGATTGTGATGTCTTTGATAAATGTCTTAAGAGATACTTTGTTAACAGACTTAAATTGTCTTACAAGAGTTACAATATCTACAACTTTGTCTCCGCCAGCAATTACCGAATTGTCTATGTCTTGACCAAGGTTTAGATAACCAGAAATATGGATTGATTTTTGGCTTTCTTTTTGGGCGTAGTAATCCATATAAATTTCCTCAGTTATATGTGGCAAAACTGGTGCAAACATCTTAAGAAGTCCAAGCAAAACATGATAACAAGCGTATTTTGCAGACTCACATTTGTCCTCGCCATATACATCTGGATTGTATAGTCTACGCTTGACAATCTCGACATAGTTATCGCAAAAGTTCCAGAAGAACTTTTCTAGTTCATTTAGTGCAAGAGCAATCTCGTATCTATCCAAAAACTTATTGAATCTAACATACAAGTCTTTGTATTTTTCGATAATCCATTTGTCCATTATCTCAAGATTAATCTGTCTTGGAGTGTAGTCCTCCAAGAAAGACAATACAAATTTGCTTACATTCCAAATCTTGTTTACAAGTTTTTTGCCGTTTTCAAATTCAGCAAAACTAAATGCAGTATCTTTGCCAAGAGTTAAGCTATTTGCCCAGTATCTAGTTACATCTGCTGAGTAATTTTTGATAATGTCCTGAGGTGTGTTTTTGCTGTTGCCTTTGGATTTGGCAAGTTTAGAGCCGTCCTCACTTGTAACATATCCACTTATCATAAGGTCATTCCATGGAAGTTTGCCAAAGTGATATAGACTCTTGGTGATTGTATAAAAGTCCCACACACGAATATTGTCGTGAGCGTTTGGTCTTAGTGACATTGGAACCATTGAGTCGTCAAGTCCTTTTTGAGTGCATAGGTCGGTTGAAATTTGTGGGGTAAGGCTTGAGGTTGCCCAAGTGTCCATTACATCTGATTCAGGAATAAATTCAGAGCATCCACATTCACAAGCGTGAGTTGGTTTGTGTTTAAGGGGGTCAACTGGCAAGTCTTTTTTGTCAGCAAGAATAACCTTGCCACAGTTTTTGCAGTACCAAACAGGGAAAGGGACACCAAAATATCTTTGACGAGAAATACACCAGTTCCATGCTAGATTTTCTACCCAATTTAGATATCTTGCACGCATAGATTGTGGATGCCAGTTAAGTTTGAGTCCGGCGTCGTACAATTCTTGTTTGTGGCTCAATACATCAATAAACCATTGCTTTTTGACAGCGATTTCGATAGGTGTGCCACATCTGTCGTGAGTAGAAACAGCGTGAGTGATGTTTTCTTGCTTAATTAGCAAATCGTTTTCTTTGAGTTTATCTATAATTTGAGCTCTTGCGTCACTAATCTTGAGTCCAGCAAATTCTCCAGCTAACTGTGTCATTCTGCCGTTGTCCGTAAAGCACTTTTTGATTTCTAAGTTATGTTTTCTTTGCCATTCTTTGTCGACAGTGTCACCAAATGTACAACACATAACAACGCCAGAGCCTTTTTCCAAATCAACAAGGTCATCAGTTAGCACCGGAACTTCAAATCCAAAATATGGAACAACAAGTTTTTTGTCTAGCAAATGCAAGTTCTTTTTGTCTTTTGGATTGATAAATACGCAAACTACGCCACAAAGCATCTCAGGTCTAGTCGTTGCAACGGTGACATATTCGTCAGTGCCAGAAATATAAAATTTGAGGTAGTTAAATGTACTCTCAATATCTTTGTCCTCAAGTTCCGATTGAGCACAAGCTGTTTGACACTCGGTGCACCATAGAGCAGGTGCTTCGGAGTGATAAATATAGCCTTTGTTGTATAGGTCAATAAAGGATTCTTGCGAAATTTTTTGTGTGCGAGGGGCAATAGAAGAGTAATGAGTTTTTAAGTTGCAACTAAATCCAGCCTTTTTGTAAAGGTCAAAAAATTCGTCCTCTAGTTTTCTTGTTTCGTCCAAGCAAATATTTACAAAAGTTTCTCTAGGTAGTTCGTAAGCTCTTTTTTTGATAATCTTTTCTACATATCTCTCGGTTGGAAGACCATTGTCGTCAAATCCGAATGGAAAATATACATTTTCACCTTTCATACGATGATGTCTAGCGATAGTCTCAATGTGCATGTATGATGACAAGTGTCCCATGTGAATTTTGCCATTGCATGTTGGAGGAGGGGTATCTATTGAATAAGTAGCCTTTGGGCTATCCAAATCATATTTATATATATCGTTATCAAACCAATAGTTTTGCCACTTTTCTTCTTTTTCCAAGTAATTGTATTTTTTGTCTAACATAATTAAAATCCTTTTTTAAAAAATAATGTCAAAAGACTAACATATCTCAAAAAATATTATATATTTTTATGACCACAAAAGCAAGAGAAAATGGCAAAATATTCAAGTTTGGTGATTGATTTAAAATTGTTGCTTGCAAAAAAATCTTGCGTTTACAAAAAAATTTAATTTGACATTAGTCTAATTTGCCTATAAAATATTTAAGTAAATTTTGTGGGACTGGCCCTGCTACTTAAATAGTTTTATTTGAGATTTGGGGGTTGTATTAAAAAAGCAAAAAGCATAAGCATTATAGTTGCAGGTGTTTTGGCAATTATGGGTGTTGCCATTGGCCTTACTTTTTGGATTAGAGGTTGTTCGGAGATTCCTGAAAAGTTGGAACTTCAAGCCAAGTCGACATGGAAAGTTGAGCAATATATGGAGACAATTGGCAAGTATAATAGGACAGTTCCTACTGAGACCAAAGACGAGGGGCTACTTGGCAAGTATCCAAGTTACGGAACAGGTTGGGAGATAACTGATGATGATGTCAAGGCCAAATTGTTTGAAGAGGACGCACTTCTAAGAGCGTCGAGTTCAACTTATGATAGCATGGATGTCGACGGCAACTTGTATCTATCTGGGGTGGCTGTGGGTCGAAAATTATACAAGCATACTTCAAGTGTTGGGATGTATTATGGAGACATAAGTGATGATGAGCCTGCTGTGATTGAGCGAATTACTTTGAGACCAGCAGAGGAGCGAAACTACATAACAGGACTTTACGCTCCAGCTGGAGAGGTTATCAAGATTGAGATATCTCAAGAGGATTTGGATAGTATTGGTGGACTTACAGTTGCTATTGGTCAGGTCAGTCACCGAAATATAAATAATACAATTATCAAGGACAGAACCAACTTTACTCGTATGCCAAATATCGGCAATGTCATGAGGGTGACTACAACCGAGGCATATGTAGGCAACTTTTTGGGAGGACCTATTTATATTCGTGCTGACAAAATAAACATAGAGTTTTCGGTTGTTATATCTGGTGGAGTTAAGTATCCGATATATATACATAATCTAACTACTGAGCAAGACTTGCAAGAGCGTGTCAAGACATCCGCGCCATATTATGACTTTGAGGTTTGGGAAAGAGGTGTTAGACATTCTGGAACAAAAAGATATGGCAACTTTGATTATGCTAATCTAAAAAAGTGTGGAGAGCTTTGGCAAGATATTTGTTTGACATCAAGGCTAGTGCCAGAGACATCAAATAGTTCAATAGGAGTTAGTTTTGTATACGATACCCACATATGGCTTCCTGGAGCGGCGGCCTGTGCATGGCAGGGTCCGCACACTTGGGTTAATGCACCAAATAGTGCATTGGGCTCGGCAATTAGTTATGAGAATTTTACTTATAATGGTGTTTGGGGAATAATGCATGAATTCAATCATCACTATCAAAATTATGGCATTGCATCTTATGGTGAAGTTACAAACAATGCAACAACTCTACTATCCTATGTGTGTTACACAAATATCTCGTCTAGACGAACGGAAAATATCTCAAGCCTTGGTAATTGGTGGAACCGACTCACCGTTCCTAGCGTAAGCCTTTCCGAAACTCTTGCCAATGGCAAGACTGGTCAGACATCAGTAAATATCTATGCCGACATTTTGCATTCGTTTGGAGTGGAGATTTATGCTGAGGCAACAAGATTGTGTGTCGGCAAACACACCGCAGATGATTGGTATGAGAGTGTGAGTACGGCAACTGGATACAATATGACTTACTACTTTGAAGAGCTGTTGGGACACACAATCTCTGACGATGTCAAGGCTAAGTTTGAAAGCAGCAGACCTGTATTTGTGCCGGTAGCTACACTCTATCAAACTGGTCGTAGTTACGAGTTTGAGGGCGTTCAAAAAATTGCAAAAACAATAAGACCTTATACTAATACAAAGGGTCAAACTCTTACACTAGACTTTGAAAAAAATCTTGTAATGCCTGATGGTTTTGATTTTGAGATTGTTGAAATAACCAATCCAAAAAATGGCACGCTAACACGAGTTTCTGACAAAAAGTATGAATATAATGGCGGAAACCATGAGGATAGTGGCGAATTTGAGATGACAATAAAATTGAAGCATGCAAGCATTGCTACTCCAAATGTAACATTTACTTTTGAGATAAATCAAATAGATCCAGATGCAACACAGACCAAATATACATATGATACAAATCTATATTCGTCTGTAGACGAAGCGGTTGAGAATAATTTTGAGGGGTATTCAGAAAAAATGTTAAGCATATTAATTCGACATTCCAAAATGGAATTGGCTCAAAACAGATTGGTGTGAATGAGGGCAAAATATATATAACTAGCGGAGGAGAATATGCATTCTGTCTAAGAGCCGGTAGAGGCAAGCACGCATTGTTTGTATCGACCGACGGCAAAAAGTATAATAAGGTTATTTCTTTTGAAGGCGACCGTGGTGGATTTGAATTTGGCAATGATCACGACTATAAGGTTATTCTCAAAAAGGGTGATTATCTTTGGTACAAACAGGTAACAATTTCTAATAATCATCCTGATGCATTTACGGAACTTGGCTGGACAAATACTGAGTCAAAACCTGTATCTGTTCCGTCATCAAATATATATAATGTAAGCTCTGGATTTAGGGAATATGATTTTGAGTATAAGTCGTTTTTGAACAAGTCTTATACTAAGTCAGAAACCCTCAGTGAGTCAGATAGCACAAAGGCTAGTATTGTTAGTATTAATATGCCAGGTTGGGACGAAACAACTAAACCAGAAAATATCTTTGATAACAATCCAGATACATTCTATCATTCTAATCAAAATAACTTTGTGTCCCAAGACAATCCATGGGAGATTGTTGTAGATTTTGGACAAGAAAAAGTTTATAATAATTTGACCATTCTCAATCGAAACATAAGACCTGCACATATGCCTACAACCTTTGCTTTGTATGGAGGAACAAATATCAAAAACTTAACACTTCTCGGTCAGTACACTGATGTCTCGTATTCTGGTCTCACTATGGAGGTGGGATTTGAAAGTACTCAAATCAGATACTTAAAAATGGTTGTTACAAATACTTCCGCTATAGGAGGGGCTGCAAACAAATATGTAAGCATTGCCGAAATGAAACTAAACTACAAGATTACAGGCTCGGAGCGTAGTTGTGACGAAATGCAATATTATGGGTTTGAGATTAAGTCAGGCTCAATTGCGACATTTGGCCATTTGATTTCGGGTAAGGGCTATCTTGAGTATGAGTTTGAGGGAACAGATTTTGCTCTGTATACAAGAAAAATGGAAAAGTGTCAGTTGACTGTTGAGATTGACGGCAAGGTTGAAACTGTCACAATAGATAAGAATGAGGGTAAGAGCCTTGGTGTTATTCTTCAAAAATTAAAAGCTGGCAAGCACAAACTAAAAATTACTGTTGTGTTTGGAACTTTGAATGTAGATAGTATACTTGTGGCATAAAAAATATCCACAGCATATTTAAGTCTAATAACTTAAAGTATGTTGTGGATTTTTTTTAATAATACTGTTCAATTTTTGAGCCGTCATCAGGAGTCTTGGTGACGACAATTCGGTTGTTTAGATAATATTCCATTTTCTCTACATGGGTGATAAATCCAACAGTAAAGTTTAGTTTGATTAAGGCATCAAAACTTTGCAAAACTTTTTCGATATAGTTTTCGCTTAGATTTCCAAAACCTTCGTCTATAAAGAAGAAATTAAAGTTCTTGTTATTATTGACTGCAATACTTTGCGAAATTCCAAGGGCAAGGCTTAGAGATACAATAAACCTTTCGCCACCGCTAAGAGTCTTAACGGACCTTTTGATTCCGCCATTGAAGTTGTCTATAACATTAAAGTCTCCGTCGTAATTTAGCAAATATTTGCCGTTACTTATTTTGTAGACATAGCTATTTGCAAATTCGGTTATGAGACCCATGTATTCTTCGGCAACAAAGTCAATTAGTGCTCCGCCAGATAGCATAGCTTCAAGTTGTTCTATGGCATTATAATCTTTGTTGACACTGTCCAAATCTTTTTGGAGTATGAGTACTGTTTCCAAATTCTGTTTTTGGATATCTAGAGTTATTTGGTTAACATTGATAAATACTTTTAGGTCGGTTAATTTTTCTTCGTTTTTGGAGATGTCTTCAATAAGGCTTGAATAGTCTGACTTACTATAAATATAGTCTTTGGATTTTTCTCTTAACTTTTGAGCGTTGGACTCAAGCACTTGAAGTTCTTTTTTGTAGTCGTCAACTTTTTGTTGTAATGATTCAATTTCGCTTGGGTTAAGGAGTAAATTTTTGTCCACTCGTTCTTGAAAGGTTGTCTTGTTATAAGGTTTGAGCTGAGTATTTAGAGTGTTTAGTTTGTCTTTGTTATTCTCAATATTGGTTGTGGCAACTTCGATATCTATAATTGCCTTTTGCTTGGTTGCAACAAGCTTAGTTATTTTGTCATCAAGTTTTTGAGCTTCTTGTTGATACATAGCAAGAGTCTTATTGAGATAATCAATATCTTTTGCAGGGAGTTCAACATCTTGGACTTTCAAAGTTTCAATTTGAGACTTGATTTTTTGCAAGGAATCATTAAGTTCGTTTTGTTTGTCGAGTAGAGATTCCAAACTTGATTTTGTTGAGGCTTGTTTTTCTTTAAGAACAACTATCGCATCCTCAATTTTGTCGCATTTGTCGTTTAGTTTTTCGTTTTGTGCTAGGATATCTTTTTTGATTTCTTGCAAATTATCTAGGTCAATTTCGTAATTAGATAGGTCTTTGAGAATATCACTAATTTCTTTTCGAACACCTAGTTCGTAGTTTTCCATATCGTGAGTGACTTGCATAACTTCGTCATGGATATTAAAGTTTTCAACCTCAGCTAGCGAGTCTGGATTGATTTTGCTACGAGTAATTGTTAGAAATAGCGCAAAGTCTTGTTTGGTCTTAAATGTCTCGCAATTATTGAGTTTGTCAATTGTATCCATGTTGTCAAAGATTTGGGTCTCGAGTTGTTTGAAGTTGTGCTCCAAATCAAGTATGTTTGACTTGATTGTCTTAAGGTCGTTGTTTGTTGCAAGAATTTTTTGAGAAATATCTGTGAGTTTTTGCGAAGTCTCTTCTTTTTGGGATTTGAGCTCTTGCATTTGTTTGTCGTGCAAGGCTTTCTTTTCTGCCAAAACTTCTACTTGACTTAGTTGACTACCGATCTCATTTGTCTTTTGAGTATTATCCTCTTTTAGAATATTCAATTTTTTGAGTTCTTCGTCATTATTAATTACTAGTTGTTGGTTTTTTGTGACGACATCGTTTAGATTTTCTATCTCATCAATGCAGTTGTTGAATTTGGTTGTAAGAATGGTGTAGTCACCGTATTTTTGAGTGTATTCAATTTGTTTTTCGATAAAGTTTATATCTGTAAGCTCGCTTTGTTTAATATTTAGATTGACCTCAATGTCTAAAAGTTCTTGTTTGACTGCAAGCTCGTCCTTGATCTGCTCGGCTAATTTTTTGTCTCTTGCGATTTGAATTGTAAGTGCTTTTTCCTGTTTGCTCCCGTCTTTGAGAATTTTGACGGTCTTGTCTATTATGTCTTGGCTTATGCCATTATAAACGCCAATCTTTTCTTCTAGAGTGGACTTGGATAGTGACACTTGGCTTTTTCTCTTTTTTAGTTTTTCGGTGAGAATTGTGCCAAATTGCTCAAGATCAAATAGTTTGGCAAGAGTCTTTTTTCTAACAGCAGGGGTGTCGGACAAAAATTTGTCAAATTCGCCTTGAGGCAGTGCTATACACTTAGTAAATTCTTTTTTGCCAATGCCAATGATTTCCAAAATCTTGTTATTTACATTATCTGGCATTTCGGCTAGTGTTTTGTTGTGAGTCAAGTCATTTAGGATTGCGTCTGCTTTGAGTCCGCTAGGTCTTAGTTTGTAGTCTCTTCTCACAAAATATTTATTGATTTTGCCGTCAGTCTGTTCCATTTCAAATGTGAATTCAACATAGGCGTCTTTGGTGTTGACATTGATAATATTTTGGAGAGTGTCTCTATCCGTTACGCCATATAACGCAAGGATTATGCTATCCAAAATGGTTGTTTTTCCGCTTCCTGTTTCTCCAAAAATACCAAAAATTTTGTTTTCGGCAAGTTTATTAAAGTCTACAGATTGCTCAGACACATAACTATTAATGCCTTTGATTTTTAGATTAATCGGCTTCATACAAATCCTCCGACATTAGACTTAGGAAAAGCTCTTTGACTTTTGGGTCTGCAGGAGTGCCATTTTTTGCTTTGGCAAAGTTGTCAAAGATTTCTCCATTAGTAAGATTTTTCTTGCTGGTTATATCTGTGTGGGCTCGTGCCTGGTTGGTTATAACCGATAGTGTTACTAGATTTGGATGTTTGCTACGCAAATTTTTGACATCAGACATTGTGATGTATGGAGTATATTCGGTATTGTCCACCTCTTCGTCTGTATTGTCTACATTTTCAATTATAATTTTGACCAAATCCTCAGGATGCTCGCTTAGAACCTTGTGTGCTTCGGCAACTGAGTTAACACTAAATTTTTTGAGCAACTTGACATCTAGTGGTTGCTTGATTATATTATTTGCGCCATTGCAGTCAAGGTCGGCAATGATTACATTTGTAGGGGTGTCATTGTTGACCGAAAAGAACTGGTTAATAAGAGAGCCAGAATAAAATATATTGTGGTCTTTGTTAACAGTGAGTGTGTTGTGAATATGTCCAAGAGCGGTGTACTGGGCGTTTTGTGGAAATACTCTTTGATCAACATAGCCATAGGTTGAGCTCAAAGTTGTATAACTCAAATAATCGTCTGGATCAAGGTTTGAGCCGTAACTGGTCAAATGTGCAACTGTTATATTGATTGTGTCGTCTCTAAAGTGTTTAGCTCCATCATTAAGCCACGAAGCAATTTTGTCCTGAAGATTGTCGTCTTGTTTTTTGACGGTTTTGTATCTATAAAAGGAAGGGAATGGAAGTAGCGCTACAACTGCTTTTTCGCCCTTTCGTGTTTGGAATTCAATAAAACCTTTTCCGCAATTGGTGGCAAAAATATTAGTATCTTTTGGAGATCTATTAATACTAATTTCGTCAATATAGCCAACCAAATAAATACCAAATTTGTCTGCAAAAATCTTGGCATTACTAAGTCTTCGTGGGTCGTCGTGATTGCCGGCTATTGCAATAACGGCACAATCTCCGTTGCGAGAAAGTTCAACGGCTGTCTTATAAAAAAGTTCCTCGTCCTCGGCAGATGGAACTATGTTTTCGTAAATGTCGCCAGCAATTATGACCATGTCGACATTGTATCTTTGGCTTATTTCGACAACTTGTTGTAGAGCGTATTTTTGCTCGTTAAATCTATCTAGGTCGTCTGTTTTTGCGCCAATATGCCAATCGGCTGTGTGCAAAATTCTCATTCTTTAATTTCTCCATTTTTCGTATAATCACTATTTTTCACTATATATTTTAGCATATAATTAATTATATTCAAAATATTATGATGTCAAATTGCTAATTTTTTTGTGTGTTAAATTTGGAGTTTTGCACAACTCCGATGTAGTTAAATTGTGCAAAAAATTAATTTAAGGAGATTTTGTAAATTTTGTTGAACTAGTGCATGTAATTGTGTTAGAATAGTATCAGTAATCAAAGGAGTGCTCGAATGGCTTTTTGTGAATTTTCAAGCGAAGTAATTAGTAAAAATAGTGTTAGTATCGAAAATCAGTTTATCACAGATTTTTTGCCTAATGCTGAGGGCGACTATGTTAAGGTCTATCTTTATGGACTGTATTTGTGCGGAACAAGCAAAGACAACTCTATAGATGTATTTGAAAAAAATCTTGGACTCACAAGAGAAGATATCCTTAGCATCTTTTATTATTGGCAAGAGCGAGGTCTTGTCCAAGTAATAAATATTGAGCCTCCTGTTATTAGATATTTACCTGTAGGCAGTGCTATCAAAAAATTAAAAAAATACAATGTGGACAAGTATACATCATTTAATATATCCGCTCAAGAAATTTTGGGCTCAAAGATGTTGACCCCAAGGGAGTTTGAGGAACTTTATTATTTAATCGAAAACTTGGGACAAGAAAAAGAGTGTGTGCTCAAGATTATTGATTATTGTGTTAAACTCAAAGGTCAAAATGTATCGGTAAACTATGTTGTATCGGTTGCCAAAAACTGGGCGTATGAGGGGGTCAAGACAAGTGCTGACGCCGATGAGAGAATGGAAACGCAGGAAAGACTCACTGGGGATATTAATCTAGTAATCAAGGCAATGGGTTTCAAAAGACAAGCAACTGTTGAAGAGTTTGGTCAATTTTTGACATGGTCAAAAGATATGGAAATTCCAACCGAATTAATTGTTGCAATCACCAAAAAATCCAAAGCAAAAAGTTTTGTAAAACTAAACGATTATGTGCTTAATTGCTATGCTCTCAAATTGTCTAGTGTCAAGGAAATAAATGATTATTTTGACGCAAGAGAAAACATGATGGCTTTAGCCAAAAATGTTGTCAAAAATTTGGGACTATACTACTCGGATCTTTCGAGTGTTGTTGATACATATATTATGCCTTGGTTGCAATTAGGATTTGAGCAAGATGCTATTTTGAAACTATCCAATTATGCATTTAAGTCA
Organism: Clostridia bacterium; assembly: GCA_016297915.1. GTDB lineage: Bacteria > Bacillota > Clostridia > Christensenellales > UBA1242 > UBA11490. Next base: position 34,300 of record JAEDFU010000002.1, read on the forward strand.
AGCATTAGAACGCTTGAGGGGCTTAATAATCAAATGCAAAACATGTTTAAGCTAGGAGTTCTCACAAGTGATGCTATTGACAATTATATGGACGGTATTATCAAAAACGATGAGGATATTGGCAAAATCCTAAGTAAACTAGGAATCGAAAGAAGAGTAAATTCGGCGGATAGGCTTTTTTATAAAACATGGATTTATGACTGGGGCGTGAGTGCGGATATTATTGAATATGCTGTGACTTTGTCTCAAAATAAATATATGCCTTTGCAGTATTTAAACAAGGTTTTGTCACAATATCATAGCGCAAATGTGACCACTCTAGAGGATGCCAAAAATGTAGCAATAGTGGGTGTATCAACTAATGACTCCAAGGGTGCAAAGGAAGCAAGAAAGAGAGAGTACTCCAAGGAACAATTGGATAGTCTTTTTGATAACATTTACGAAGTAGAAATTTAATTAATAATCAAAGGATTTTTTGTGTATGAACATAAGAGATTTAGCGTGCAAAAATATTTTAAAGAAAAAGATGCGCGCCGAAAATGATGCGGACATTATGCTTGGAAGGGTTCTTGAGAATGATGAAATAAGAGAGCTCTATTCTGAGTCCAAAAAACTAATTGTGGATATTGCAAAAACAGAGCTCGACGGCAAGACTGCTGTAGATTTGAAAGAGCAATACAATGCAAATAGAGACAAAATTGCAAACTTGCTTGTAAGTCTTGGATACAGCAAACAAGATCTTAAGCCTAAGTATAGTTGTGTAAGATGCAAAGATACTGGGGTGGTTGCAGGCAAAGATTGTGAGTGTCTCAAAAAAGAGATTAGCAGACTTATGGCAAAATTGAGTGGAGTGGACATTGCCAACTTTCCAAAGTTCAATGAAGATTACTCTTGCTTTGAGGACGAAAAATCTGCCAAGAAAATCTATGAGCTTATGTTTAAATTTGTAAATGAATTAGATAGTGTATCCAAAGACAATGTCTTGCTTGTGGGAGATACTGGAGTTGGCAAGACTCATCTGATGCAATGCATGGCTTCGCTTGCAATTCAAAAAGGATATATGGTCAAGTATACAACAGCATTTAATTTTAATCAGGAAATGCTCAAATATCACATAGCAAACTTGGATGCCAGGGAGGATATTATTAATCCTTATCTTAAATCAGATATTTTGTTTATTGACGATTTGGGGAGCGAAAACAAAATCAATTCCGTTACTAATGAGTACTTGTATTTGGTGCTAAATGAAAGAATGTTAAATCACAAAAAAACAGTTATTACAACTAATCTTAATCTTAAGCAAATTCAGGATAGCTATGGTGAGAGAATATTTAGTAGGTTGCTCCACAAAAAACAAAGTGTCAAGGTTAATTTGGGAAGTGTGGACTTAAGAACTGGACTCAAAGAAAACAAGTAAAATTTGTTTGTCAAAAAAAATAAAACCATGGAAAGAGTAATCCATGGTTTTTTGTTTGTGTACAAATACTTATTGACAATAACTTTTAGGTTTTTGTCACGAATAGTGTTTGTTTTGCCAAGTTGTGTAGGATTTGTCAAAGTTAATCATATAACTTTGTGCCTTGTTTTTTTGAAATTCGTCAAACTTGGACGAAAACTCTTGCTGGGACTTATTGGTAATTTTTTTCATGTGCTCATTATACTTTTCTCTATTGAAATCTATTAGTTTTGTCTTAAGTTCAATCTGCTCTTCGGTTGGTTCAAACGAGTACTCGGAGTGGATATTGTTAACTATATCAATAAGTTCAACTTCGCTTAATTTGTTGAGCTCATTGGTGCTTTTGTCTGGTAGATAAGTTTGCATGGTTTTGATGAGCTTATACTTGTTTGCACAACAGACTTGGTTTTTCTTTTTTTCGTCAAACATGTTTCTGTCCTCATAGTTTTCAACTACTGCACAAAGAATTTCTTTTTCTCTAAAGAATGAATAGACACTTTGGGTTATATGAACATCTAGTGCCTGAGTTATTCCGTCAATTATGGTTATATTGACTGCGTTGTCATCTGCGTCGACATCAATGTATCCAGCCTTGCAACATATGTCCAAAAAATCCTCTGTTGCATCGGTTATGTCCATGCCTTTGTATTCGACTCCGGTTAGGAGTATCTCTGCATCCTCGTTAAGAGGCTTGTAACTTACAACTTTGAATTTTTTGTCGCATATAAATTCAATCTTGGGGTTGATCTCAAGCAAGACATAATTGTAGTCATTTGCTGTAATGCCCGAAAAAATTATGTAGCCTACGGCGCTCAGCAAAATTGCACCAATAAATATTAAACAAATTACAGTTGCTTTTTTTTCCATAATAAATCCTTGAGGTAAACTATATACAATATTTTTTGTAAAACTTAAAAATATTATTCATGAGCGTTTTGTGTTTGGTTTGAGAGTGTGTTAAAATATTTTAAATGTAAATTCAAAGGAGAAAGTTATGGCGTTAGAATTAAACGGCAAGGTTTTGGCAGGATGTGTAGAGGCTGAACTCGAAGAGCGTGTAAGAGGGGTTGTGGACAAACTTGGTTTCAAGCCTGTCCTTGCAACAATTTTGGTGGTAGACAATCCAGCAAGTGTTACATATGTCAAGATGAAAGCTAAGGCGTGCGAGCGAATAGGGCTTGAGTCACGCATTGTAAAATTAGACGAAAACACAACAACCGATGAGTTGCTTGCTCAGATTAAGAGCTTGAATGATGAAAAAAGGGTTTGTGGAATACTTTTGCAACACCCTGTGCCAAAGCAAATAGACGAGAGGGCGTGCTTTGATGCAATTAGACCAGACAAAGATGTAGACGGAGTCAATAGTCTGTCGTTTGGCAAAATGGCAATGGGTGAGCCAGCGTATGTTTCGGCAACTCCTTATGGTATTATTAGAATTTTGAAACACTATGGGATAGAACTAGCAGGCAAACATGCTGTTGTTGTTGGGCGTAGTGCAATCCTTGGCAAACCTGTTGCCATGCTACTTTTGAATGAAAACTGCACCGTTACAATCTGTCATTCAAAAACAAAAAATCTGCCAGAAGTATTGAGGTCGGCAGATATTGTTGTTGGTTGTGTGGGTAAGCCAAACTTTATCCAAGCAGATTGGCTCAAAGAGGGCGTTGTCCTTGTTGATGCAGGTTACAACAAAGGAAATGTTGGGGATATAGATTTGGAAAACTGCATATCAAAATCCTCGGCATACACTCCAGTTCCAGGTGGTGTTGGCCCAATGACCATAAATTCACTTCTTTTGCAAACGGTCGAAAGCGCCGAAAAATTGGCGGATAAAAAGTAATCTTGCTATAACCACGAGGTTGCAGACTTTAAGTCGGTTTCAATCTTAATTTTTTTGGTATCAATCCAATCGTTAGTCAAAGTCAACAAACTTATGCTTGTTGGCTTTTTTAGGCTGTATTCAAGATCTCTTTTGAGCACCAAAAACGAGGTGTCGGACATTTTTAATTTATCAAAAATCTGCTCGTAACTGGCTTTGAGATTGAGTGTTTGCTCAAGTGTTTGGTTCAAAAATATGGCGTCATCTAAGTTGGAAGATAAGTACAACTTTTGTTTGCACCAAAAAAGGATTTTGAAAATATCCACATAATTATTAATAAGTTCCAACTTTTTTTTGCCTTGTAGCACCTAATTTCCTCGCATCTTTTTTATAAATATATGTAAATATTTGCTTTTTTATGTCACTTTTTGAACATAATCCAATTTTTTTTGTAAAATACGACACCATATTTTCTTTTTGGTTTTAAATCGTATTAAGTTATATTTTATCTTGTCTACACTTGTAATTATTGACTAATTTTTGTATCCAAATTCACAATGCAACAATTATTCCCCACCACACCTACAAATTTTGGATATTTTTTCTATCTAAAAATGATTGACTATTAAGTGTAGATTATGATATAAATTTATAAGTGTGTTCGTCTATTATGTAGAGTTTGGAGTTAGCAAACAAGAACATGCTAAAACATATTTGGAGTTATTTGGTCAATGCACTTTTGCTGTGTATTGATATCTTTAATGGAGAACAAGTAATTTCCTTACATTTGATGATTGAGGGAATTGATAATAATGAGTACTACTAAAGACAATAAGAATATTTATTTGGGCATCAACTCTTTGAAAATGGCTGTTTTTTTGCTGATTGATAGTGTTGCTGTTTTTTTATCTTATTTGTTTGGATTCTTAGTTGAATATGATTCACTAAATTACAAAATAGGTTTGTTTATTTTTTGTGTATTATTTTTTCAAATTGTAATGTTTGCTATTTGTGGTAATTACAAGATCCTAACATCGCATTTTGGATTTGTTGATAGTCTTCGATTTATTTTTGTAATTACTGGTGCCAATACTATAGTTTGTTTAGTAAATAAACTTTTTCTGACAAGCATTGTGAATCTTTCTGTTGTTGAATATATTTTGATAAATATTTGTGAGTGTGCAATTATTTTGCTATCGAGAGTTTTCAAAAGAATAGTGATTTTCTATTCCAACAATAAAAAGGATGCCATTCCTACTATGATTATTGGCGCAGGGTCTGGTGGCAAAGTTGCGTTTGAGGAGATTTACAGAAACGAGTCATATAACAACAAAGTTGTTTGTTTTGTTGATGACAATACTCAAAAAACAGGTAAAACATATTTGGGTAGACCTGTTGTGGGGCCGATTTCTGAGTTGCATTCAATTATTGAAAAATACAAAATAAGAGAAGTTGTTATTGCGATTGCTAATTTGGACAAGAGTAAGTTGAGAGGGATATTAAACCAACTTAAAGATGAGAAGGTTTTAATAAAACGATTGCCTCTATTGACAGAAATAGATATTAATACAAAAATTCAAATAAAGAATGTGTCGTTGCCAGAATTGTTGGGTAGAGAACAAATAGTTTTTGATACAACACAAATCAAAGAATTTTTACAAGGCAAAACAGTTTTGATTACTGGTGGTGGCGGTTCTATTGGTAGCGAACTTGCTAGACAATGCTATGATTTTGGCGTGTCAAAGTTGATTCTATTTGATATTTATGAGAATGCTGTTTATAACATTCAACAAGAACTTGTAAGAAAAATGAAAGCTGACAAAAAAGATTTTAAATTGGAAACTTTGATAGGGTCGACTTATAATGAATTTAGAGTTGAAGAAATCTTCAAAAAATTTAAACCAGAAATAGTTTTTCATGCAGCGGCATATAAGCATGTTCCCTTGATGGAAGATTCTCCAGCTGAAGCAATAAGAACAAATTGTTTGGGAACATATAATGTTGCCAAGATGGCAGATAAGTACAATACAAAAAAGATGGTATTGGTTTCAACGGATAAGGCTGTTAGGCCTACAAATACTATGGGTGCAACCAAAGCTTTTGCTGAAATGATAATTAGATTTTGGAATAACAAAAGTAAGCACACTTCTTATTCGGCGGTAAGATTTGGAAATGTGCTGGGATCTAATGGTTCTGTTATTCCACTATTTAAACAACAAATAGAAGAGGGCGGTCCTGTAACCGTTACACACAAGGAAATTACAAGATTTTTCATGACTATTCCAGAAGCGGTTTCGCTTATTTTGCAATCGGGCGTATTTGCTACTGGTGGTGAAATATTTATTTTGGATATGGGCAAGCCAGTTAAGATATTAACTTTGGCGGAAAATGTAATTAAACAATGTGGATATCTTCCTTATGAGGACATTGATATTGTTTTTACTGGGTTAAGACCGGGTGAAAAATTATATGAAGAACTATTGATTGATGTATCCAAACATGAAAAGACTTCTAACGATAAAATTTATGTGGAAAAGTGCACAAAAGTCTATCCTATGGATGAAAATATTAAGTATATATCTAAAGTGTTCAAAATGACTGATAATGACGAAATCAAAAAGTGTTTAAAGACTATTGTTACAAGTTACGAAGATTATATGGTTTTTAATGCAAAGGTGAAAAAAGATGCTAAGAAATATTAAAAGTAACGCAGTTTAGGGAACTTTGCTATTATAGATAATACTTGTTTAATTGGACACGATGTTAGAGTTGATGATTTTGTAACTATATATCCAGGAGCTATTGTTGCAGGAAATGTACACATTGGAAATAATTGTGAATTGGGAACTGGTTGCAATATTATACAAGGACTTGATATAGGAAAAAGAACAATTATTGGAGCAGGTGCTGTTGTGGTTAGAAATATTCCAGAAAATTGTACGGCTGTGGGAGTTCCTGCTAAACCAATTAAATTTAGAGAGGAGAATTAATTTATGGAAAAAAGAATACTACTTTCATCTCCAACTATGTACGGAGATGAACAAAAATTTATAAAAGAAGCTTTTGATACTAATTGGGTAGCTCCACTTGGAAAAAATGTTGATGAGCTTGAACATGTTGTTGCTAATTATTTGGGTGTCAAGGGTGCTTTGGCATTGTCGTCAGGCACTGCAGCACTTCACCTAGCCGTAAAACTTGCTGGTGTAAAAGCTGGAGATATTGTTATTTGTTCCGATATGACTTTTGCTGCAACTGTTAATCCTGTGAGTTATGAAAATGGTACACAAGTGTTTGTGGATTCTGAGAGAGAAACTTGGAACATGAATCCAAAAGCATTGGAATTAGCACTTAAAAAATATGGAAGTAAGGTAAAAGCCGTTATAGTGGTTAATCTATATGGTACTCCTGCTAAATTGAATGAAATCAAAGATCTTTGTGACAAATATAATGTTGTTTTGATTGAGGATGCTGCTGAAAGTCTTTCTGCTACATACAAGGGTAGACAAACTGGGACATTTGGCAAATATAACGCTATTAGTTTCAATGGAAATAAAATCATTACAACATCTGGCGGTGGAATGTTGCTATCTGATGATGAAGAAGCAATCAAAAAAGCAAAATTTTGGTCCACACAATCAAGAGAGCCTGCTCCATGGTATCAACACAAAGAGCTGGGTTATAACTATCGTATGAGCAATATTGTTGCAGGTATTGGCAGAGGACAAATGCTTCACTTGGACGAACACAAAAAACTCAAAAGAAATATTTATGATAGATACAAACAAGGATTTGAAGGTTTGCCAATAACAATGAACCCATATTTGCAAGATAGCGATCCTAACTTTTGGTTAAGTTGCATGCTTTTAGACAAGGAAGTTGTAGAATCAGGAAAAGTTACTCCTGAAATCGTTAGATTAAAACTTGAAGAGAATAATATTGAATCAAGACCTATTTGGAAGCCAATGCATATGCAACCTTTATACGCTGAGCATGATTACATTATTGTAGATGGTGACAATGTTGGTGAGGATATATTTGCAAGGGGTTTGTGTTTACCATCCGATGTTAAGATGACTGTTGAAGAACAAAACAAAGTAATAGAAATCATTAGAGGATTGTTTTAATGTACAAGCACTTTTTAAAAAGAATATTTGATTTTTTAATCTCGCTTACCGCAATAATTTTTCTTTTGCCATTCTTTATTATTTTTACGCCAATTGTTGCAATAGCAATGCATGGAAATCCATTTTTTATTCAGTATAGACCTGGCAAAAAAGGAAAAATATTTAAATTAATTAAATACAGGTCTATGACCAATAAAAAGGATAAAGATGGGAATCTTTTGCCAGATGAGGTTCGACTTACAAAATTTGGAAAGTTTTTGAGAAAAACATCGCTTGATGAACTACCAGAACTATTTAATATTTTGTTTGGACAAATGTCTATTGTTGGACCTCGTCCATTACTTGTGAGATACTTACCTTATTATTCTGAAGAAGAGATGCATAGACACGATGTAAGACCTGGGCTTACGGGACTAGCACAAGCAAACGGAAGAAATACTGTTTCTTGGGATGAGCGACTTCAATTAGATGTTTATTATGCAAAAAATGTTACATTGTTAATGGATATTAAAATAATTTTTACTACAATAAAAATTGTTTTAAAGAGAGAGGGGACTGAAATAAAAGATTTAGTAGCTTTTGATCAATATAAAAAGGGGAAAGAAAGTGAATTACTTGAAACTACTAAAAGAAAATAATTTTTGTACTCCTTGCTTCTTAGTACAAGAAGATATTATTAATCAGTTGGCAGATGATATAGAAGTGGCTCTAAAAAGTAAATGGAAGAATGGAATTATTGGCTATTCATTTAAAACCAATAACTTTCCATGGTTACTATCTTTCTTTAAGCAAAAGGGGTATTATGCTGAAGTTGTATCGTCAGACGAATTTGAATTAGCAATAGCTATGGGCTATGCTTTTGATAGAATAATATTTAATGGACCCGTTAAAGAAAGAGAAACTTTTGAAAAAGCTGTAATTAATGGTGCTATTGTAAACATTGATTCCAAGAGAGAACTTTTATGGTTGAAAGAATGTTATGCTAATGCAAAAGTAAAAACAAGAGTAGGTTTGCGTGTTAATTTTTGTCTTGAAAAATATTGTCCAAATGAATCCCAATGTGGAGATGAAGATGGTAGATTCGGATTTTCTTATGAAAATGGAGATCTTCAATCGGCAATAGGATTTTTGCGAGAAAATAACATTTGTATTAGTGGGTTACATTTGCATTGTAGTTCAAAAACAAGAAGTGTAAGAATTTATCAAGCAATAGCTACTGTTGCAAAAGAAGTTATAGAAAAATATAATTTAGATTTAGATTATGTGGACATTGGTGGGGGTTATTTTGGAGGATTGCCAGATAAACCTTCTTTCAATGATTATTTTTCGGCTGTTTACGATATTTTAAATCCTATTACTAATGCAAATTTAATAATTGAACCGGGTATGTCTGTGGTTGGTGCTGGAATTGATTATATTACTTCAGTTGTTGATGTTAAGAGTACTTTAAATAATCATTTTGCAGTACTTGATGGAAGTAGAATTCATATTGATCCAATTAAAAGAAAAACATCATACAGTTATGATATTATTTATAATAACAATGATAATATTGAAGTGAATGGTAAAAAACAGATTCTTTGCGGATTTACCTGTATGGAAGATGATAGATTTTTTTCAATAGAAAATGGTTTAGTATCAATTGGAGACAATGTGGTTTTTCATAAGGTAGGAGCTTATACAATGGGTTTATCTCCACAATTTATTGAATTTTATCCAGCGGTTTATAGAGTTTCAAATGATAAAGTAGATTTGATTCGTAGAAAAGTTACGGCAAATGATTTTATTTTAATTAATAAAGGAGTGTAACTTATGAAAAAGGCAATTGTATTTGGTGCCACGGGGCAACTTGGGTGTTATAGTGCATTGGCTCTAAAAGATGAAGGCTATGATGTTGTCGCTGTTGGACGAAGAAAAGATGATGGTGGTTTTTTCTCATCAAAAGGTATTGAGTTTGTCGGTGGAGTAACATTAGAAGATTTTGCTTCATTTAATGTTATTCCTAATCAATATTATGATGTTGTTGTTAATATGGCTGGGACTATGCCAGCTCATGCTGATAATGACCCAATGCCATATGTTAAAAGTATATGTGTTGGTATTGTAAATTTAACAACATGGATGAAACAAAATGGTTCAAAAAGAATTATTTTTAATACAACTCCTAGTGATGTATATGATTTATGGGATTCTGTTGAACCGATTGATGATGATGCAGATAGGTCTTTTCCAAAAACTGGTGGTGATCATGCAGTTTATGCAATATGCAAAAGAGCTGCAACGGATATTTTAGAGCATTTAAGTATAACTGATGGAATTAAGCCTTGTGTGTTCCGTCACTTGATGGTGTATGGTTGGCATCCTGACGCTGTTTATTATTTAAATGGTGAAAAAAGAATTTTACCTTGGCGTTCAATGATTAGAAAGTGTATTGCCGGAGATACTTTGGAAGTTTATGGAGATGTATCTAGGAAAAAAGAATTACTTTATATTAAAGATTTTGCAAGAGCTGTTGTTATTGCTGCCAATTCTGATGTGTGTGGAATTTTCAATCTTCCTGGTTATAAGCCTTATACGCTTGATGAAATGACACAAACTATTTTTGAAGTATTTTCTAATGGAAAGGCTAAAAAGATTTATCGCCCTGATATGCCAGATACTCCGCAAATATTATTGTCTGGGAAAAAAAGTAAAGAAGTATTAGGCTGGGAACCTATTTGGACATGGCATGAAGCGTGTCTTGATATTAAAAAAGAAAGTATTGAAAATCCAGTTGAATTAATGTGGGGAGAAACTGATCCGTTGGATAAAATAAATTAATAAGAGGAAAATTATGAACATTTTAATTTTAAGTGCTGGGACTAGAAATAAGATAGTACAATATTTTAAAAAGATTATTGGTGGTAATGGCAAAGTTATTGCTACAGATATGAGTGATATTGCTCCAGCAGTATATGAAGCTGATAAATTTTATAAAGTACCTCGTATGACTGCTGATGGTTATATTGATGTAATTTTTGATATTTGTAAAAAAGAAAATATAAATGGAGTACTTTCTCTTATTGACCCAGAACTATCTTTATTAGCAAAGCATAAAGAAGATTTTGCAAAATTGGGAGTGACTGTAATTGGTTCTTCTTATGAACTTTGTGAAAGAGCTTTGGATAAGATGGAGATGTTTGATTGGTTAACTAATCATAATTTTAAATGTGCTAAAAGTTACACTGATAAAGAAAAATTTTATGCAGATATTGATGCTGGAATAATTACCTATCCGGTGTTTGTAAAGCCTGTTCGTGGTAGTGCTAGTATTTCTATATCAAAAGTGTATGATAAAGAGACAATTGAATTGCTTTTTGATCATAATGATAATTTGATGATACAAGAGTATCTTGATGGACAAGAAATTGGCGCAGATGTATATATTGATATGATAAGTGGTGATGTGGTTTCTATCTTTACTAAAAAGAAATTGGTAATGAGAGCAGGGGAAACAGATAAAGCAGTTTCATTTAAAGATAAGAAACTTTTTGATTTAATTGATAAGTTTGCAACAGAAAGTGGTTGGTCTGGTCAAATTGATATAGATATATTTGATGTGGGTGGCGAGTATTATATTTCAGAAGTAAATCCTAGATTTGGTGGTGGATATCCACATGCTTTTGAATGTGGTTGCGACCATATATCACTTATTTTAAATAATCTTTTAGGAAAAGCTAATGAAAGAAATATCGGTAACTATGATAGCGATATTTATATGATGAAATATAATGAAATTATGATAAGAAAATAATTAATAATATTAAGTAAAATTTGTGTTGGGAGAAGAAAGTGAAGATATTATATGTAACAACTATTGGTAGTACAATGAGTTTTTTTAATACACTTATTAAGCATTTGATTGATGAAGGACATACTGTAGATATAGCAACTAATGAAACCAATTCTAAAGTTCCCGATTGTTATAGAGAGTGGGGGTGTAAAATACATCAAATAAATACATCTCGTTCACCATTAAATATGGGTAATTTAAAAGCTATAAAACAATTAAAAAAAATTGTATTACAAGAAAAATATGATATAGTTCATTGTCATACACCAGTGGCAGCGATGTGTACTAGATTGGCTTGTAAGAAAGCAAGAAAAATTGGTACTAAAGTTATATATACTGCTCATGGTTTTCATTTTTACAAAGGTGCACCACTTAAAAACTGGTTAATTTTCTATCCTATAGAGAAATATTGTTCTAGATTTACAGATGTCTTAATTACTATCAATAAAGAAGATTATGCTTTGGCACAAAAGAAAATGAAGGCTAAAAAAGTTGAGTTTGTTCGTGGTGTTGGAATAGATTTAACTAAGTTTGGGAAAATATCTGTAGATAAAGATAGTAAACGAAGAGAATTGAATATACCAAGTGATGCAACGATGCTTTTGTCAGTGGGCGAATTAAATTATAACAAAAACCATGAAACTGTGATTCGATCAATTGCTAATTTAGATGTTTATTATGTAATTGCAGGCAATGGTGAACTAAAAGATCATTTGGAAAGTGTTATAAATGAATTAGAATTAAAAGAAAGAGTTAAACTTCTTGGATTTCGTAATGATGTTGCCGAATTGTATCAAGTTTCAGATGTATATATATTGCCATCAATTAGGGAAGGATTGAATGTTTCTATAATGGAAGCTATGGCAACAGGAAAACCTGTAATTTGTGGTAACATTAGAGGAAATACCGATTTGATTGGTGATAACGAGGGTGGATTTCTTTGTGAACCAAAAGACACTTTAGCTTTTAAAAAATCAATTAAATTACTCTCTGAAGATAAAAAATTATCAGCAAAGTTAGGTAAAAGAAACAAAGAGTTTATTAAAAACTTTGACATCAATGTTGTCTTACAACAGATGGAAAAAATTTATAAGGAGATGTAGTGAATGAAAGAAAAGAAACTTCTTTATTCTATTGTTGTTCCTATATATAATGTCGAAGAATTTTTAAAAGAATGTATTGAATCTTTAATTAATCAGACTTATACTAATATTGAAATCATACTTGTTGATGATGGTAGCCCAGACAATTGTTCAATTATTTGCGATGAATTTGCAAAGAATGAGAAAAGAATAAAAGTAATTCATAAAACAAATGGGGGACTTGTCAGTGCTAGAAAAGCAGGGGCAAAAGTGGCAACTGGAGACTATGTTATTTGTGTAGATGGAGATGACCATGTCTCAAAAGATATGGTGACAAAAATTAACAAAGTTGTTTCCGAAAATGATGTGGATGTAGTTTGTTTTGGATATTTTAAAGATGATGAGTTAAACCCATGCTATTTGGAGTTTAACGAGGGATATTACAACAAAGAAAAAATTATTGAAGATATTTTTCCAAATCTTATAGAAAATGCGAATGCTAAATTTTTTTCAAATTCTTTGTGGGCAAAAGCATATAAAAGAGATTTGTATTGTATGAATCAAGAATTGGTTGATAATAAAATAAAAATTGGTGAAGATGCTGCATGTACAAAACCAATAATATCAAAGTGCAATAGCTTATATATTATGAAAGATTGTCTTTATTTTTATAGGACAAATTTGACATCAATGACAAAAGAACCAAAACCTTTTGCGTGGGATGTCCCTGAAATTATTTATAATCATTTAAGTGTAAATTTGAATCAAGATGATTACGATTTTACGGAGCAGTTGTATAGAAATGTTGCTCACAATGTTTTTAATGTTGCAATGTCTCAATATTACAAAAAAGGTCTGAAAATAAAAGAAATCAAAAGGGAAATTAAGGAAAAACTGGGAAACAAACTTTATTCGACTTGTATAAAAAAAGCTAATTACACATCGATTAAAGGCAAAATAATGTTATATGCGTTGAGACACAATTCATCATTTATTATGAAATTGTATTCAAAAATAAGATAATGAAATGGAGGGAAAATGTTAGAATATATAGCTATCATATTGGTTATATTGTTTTTGATTGTTTGTAAAGCAAAAAAACAACATAATAGATTTATTCTCTCTTTTTATTATGAAAGTCCTAAATTAGATTCATTTAAAGTTGATAAAAAAAAGCGTACTGATTGGAGTTATGTTTTTGTTTTTGTGGCACTGTTTATTTTGTTTGCTTTTAGAAATATTAGTGTTGGTACTGATACAAATGTATATAACTCAATGTTTAATTCTTTTGAAGTAGATAATCCAAATTGGAGAGGCGAACCAGTGTACTGGCTAATTGTCTTTTTTGTTAAATTGCTAGGTTTGCCGTTTAATTTTGTTTTAATTTTCGTTGGAGCAATATCTTTTGCAAATATTTACTTTTTTACTAAAAAATATTCGATTGATAAATTTTTAACAATACTGTTGTTGTTTTGTCTCGGAATAATCCCGACAGGATTTAATGTAATGAGACAATTTCTTGCTCTTTCATTTTTCTTGTTGGCTTTAGATAATTTATTTCAAAATAAAGTATTTAGATATGTTGGTTTTTGTTTAATTTCTACATTTTGTCACAACACAGCTATAATCTTGTTGCCATTGTTTTTGATAAAATTTATCAAACTTAATTACAAAACTTTAATAATAACTATTATTTTGACTATGGCAGCAATTTTTACGCTACCGCTTGTAGTAAAATTTGTTAGCAAATTTACATCAAAAGATTATTATGAAATTTATATTACAACAAATGCCTTTGCCAAAGAATTGGGTTTTGCATACTTGTTGTATGATTTATTTATGATTGGGGCATTTGTTTGGTTTTGGATTATAAGAAAAAATATTGATAATGATTTGGACAAAAAAAACTATAATATGTTTTTATGGATTTTTTTATTGGCAGTTTGTATAAGAACAATAGCCACATATAGTGGATTTATAATAATGACAAATAGGCTACTTATTTATTTCTTGTGGGCAATTTGTTTTCTAATTCCATTCTCGATTAAATATTTACCTAAAAATCCTATTTTATCAAAAGATTTATATTCCAAAACTGTAATATTTTTGGCGATCTTGTATTTTTACTTGGGGACAGTTGTAAGAGGTCAAGCAGAAATTATTCCTTTCAAATTTGTAGCGATAGACAACCTTTTGATTCAGATTGTTTTATACTTGTTCTTTATAGGGTCGCTAGTTGTAGCTTGTTTTTACGAATTGGATTGTGAAAAAAAATTAAATAAAAAAAACTTTAAAACTTATGAAAACAAAAGAAAATAAATTAGTTAACAACACAATAATGATGTATTTAATGACGGTTGCAAAACTTGTCATTCCTCTTATTTCGCTTCCATATCTAACCAGAATTTTAAGCGTAGATTGTTATGGAAGTGTGGCTTTTGTAAAGAGTCTTATGAATTATTTTCAAATTCTTATTGACTTCGGGTTTTTGCTATCGGCAACTAAGGATATTATTGGATATCTCAAAAAAGGCGAAAAGCCTAATGCTATAGTGGGGAATACCCTGTATGCACAAATTATTCTTTGCTTTTTTGCAATAATAGGTTGTGTCATTTGCTTGTTTTGCTTGGAGATTTTGAGAGGATTTGAACTATATACAATGCTATCTTTGGTAACTTGTTTGCTTTCTATATTCCTCTTTGAATATGTCTTTAAGGCGTACGAGCAAATGGGAAAGATTGCTATAAGATATGTTGTAATGAAACTTATAGCTCTAATCCTAACACTTATATTTGTTAAGTCAGATAAGGATATTTTGTTGATTCCAATTTTTGATATTGTAGCGTCACTTGTGGCAATTGTGCTTGTATACTTACAACTCAAAAAACTAGGGATTAAGATTGATTTTGATTTTAAACGCATCAAAGACGCATGGAAGTCGCTCAGTAAATCTTTTGTATATTTTATATCTAATTTTGCAACAACTGCATTTAGCGCATTAAATACTATTATTATTGGAATTGCTTTAAACAAGAGTGATGTTGCTTATTGGTCGGTTGCATTACAGTTGGTTGGTGTAGTTCAAGCACTTTATAATCCAATAATTACAAGTGCTCATCCAACTATGATACGAACCAAAAATCTCAAAACCATACACAAAATTATGCTTATATATATGCCTTTGATTTTTGTAGGTTGCGGACTAATATTGCTACTTGGCGATTGGGCTGTTAAGCTCGTATTTACAGAAAGTTATTTAATGTCGTCAAAGTTGTTTAAATTTTTAATACCTGTATTGATATTCTCGTTCCCAGCAATGCTTTATGGTTGGCCATGTCTGGACTGTATTAATAAGACTAAACAAACCTCAATGTCAACGATTATAAGTGCATGTGTACAAATTGTGGGTATCGGATTTATTGCGGTAATTGGTCAATTCAATTTGATGTCTTTGGTGATTGTAAGAAATTTAGCAGAAATAGTTTTATGCTCAGTTAGGATGGGTATTGTATATAAAAACAAAAAATTATTTGTAAGTGGGGTTGTTTCAGACCCACAAAATGTAAATGCGGAAAACAAAGAACTTGGAGAGTTTGAAAAACATGAGCTAACAAATGAAATTATTTCTGCAAATATTGATGATAACAATAACATATAAAAAATAGGACTTGAAATTCAAGTCCTATTTTTTATATGATTTAAAATAATGATGAGTAATTTGCTTTTCTGGTGGTGGGGGTGTCATATAATCTCTGTACAATTGTTTAAGATACATATCCCATTGTTTAATTGCAGGAAATTTGTAACCTTCAAAGTCCAATTCCACAAATTCGTCAAACATTGACTTTGGAAAAACATCTTTGATTCCATATGCTCCCGAAAAAGCAAAAATATGGTCAAATCCTTTGCCATTAAATGAAGTTGCGTACTTTTCGCTTTTCTTTGCCCAGTGTTTCCAGCCAAATGGTTTAGCGTATAGTGATACTACAAATTTTGCACATTTTTTGGCAAAACTATTACCTTTTATACCTGCTTTTTTGTTTGCAGATATAGCTAACAATGATCCAAGTTTTTTATTCTTTTTAACAACTTTTTTTATGTTTTTTGTATCAACATCATCCATTGGAAATATGTCTACAAAAACTCCCATGTCCTTTGGTGTAATATATGTTGATTCGGTAAGGACAGTGTCTAAATCTACAACTTTTGTAAATCTATAAAAGTAATCTTTGCAATTTTCGCTAAAATGCAAGGCTTTATATTTTTTGTTGGTCTTGGAGTCTTTGTCCATTATTTCCAAAAATTTGTCATAGTCTTTTCTTAGCATAAAGATGTCAATATCATCGTCCCAAGGAATAAATCCCTTGTGCCTTATTGCACCTAAAAGTGTTCCTCCGCACAAACTATATTTAATATCATTTTCTTTGCAAACTTTATCAATAAATTTAAGAATTTCAAGTGAAATTGATTGAACTTCTTTTATATTTTCTGTTATTTCTTCCATCTTTTTCTCCGTGTGTTTTACTAAATATTAGATTAATACAAATTCAATATTTTGTCAAATTAAAACTACATATTATGATTTTCTCTTGATAAAAATATATTATTATGGTATCCTATTTGGGAGTTAAAAGGAGTTATTATGGCAAATTATGTATTAGTGTTGGCTGGAGGTGTTGGCTCAAGAACAGAACAGTCAATTCCAAAACAATTTATTAGTGTTAATGATAAGCCAATTATTATATATACACTTGAAGTTTTTGAAAAGTGCCAAGACATTGATGGAATTATAGTTACATGTTTAAGAGGTTGGCAAGAACCGCTTAAAGCATATGCAAAACAATATAATATTACAAAATTCAAAGATGTTATTGAGGGTGGAGTTACAAGACTTGATTCTCTTAGAATTGGATGTAACAAAATTTGTGAGTTTGCCAAAGACGATGATTTGATTATTACTCATGATGGAGTAAGAGCATTGGTTACAGAGGACTTGATTGAAGATAGCATCAGAGTTGCTAGGGATCACAATTTGGTTGTTGCTTTACAACCAGCTGTTGACACTATGTACATTACAAAAGATTTTTGTAACATTGATGATACAACTAATAGAGATGTGCTTGCATGTGGTCATACACCGGTGACCGTAAAAGTTGGATTTTACAAAGAAATGTTTAAAAAACTTGATGAATCTGGCAAAGATGGAGGTAATTGTATTGCCACTGCTGCACTCGCTATAAATGAAAAAATTTATGGATCAAAAAGTTCGTCAAGAAACATAAAAATTACTACCAAGGAAGATATTGATATATTTAAAGGATTAAAATTACTTGACTCTATCAATCATCAAAAGTGAGTATATATGCAAAAAGAATTGAAGAAGTTGCCTAAGCACATTGCGTTTATTATTGACGGCAATGGCAGGTGGGCAAAGAGCAGGGGGCTTACTAGGTCTCTTGGACACAAGGCTGGATTTTCGAGGCTCGAAAAAATTATTAAAGAATGTTTTTATGGTTACGGCATACCAATTGTTAGTATCTATGCTTTTTCTACCGAAAACTGGAATAGACCAGAGGCTGAGGTCAACTACCTTATGGATTTATTCCGCAAATATCTAAACAAGAGTTTTCTCAAGAAATACCCTGAGGTCAGATTTAATCATATGGGCGATCCAAATGGACTTCCTGATGATATTGCCAAAAAAGCAAAGAATCTTATGGATGCAACTGCCGACCGAGACAAATTTACATTGAATATTGGCATTAATTACTCTGGTCAAGATGAACTAGTGATTGCTGTTAATAATATTTTGGAAGAGGGAATAACACATGTGGATAGGCAGGTTATTGCCGATCACTTGTTTACGCATGGTCAACCACCAGTTGATTTGATGATAAGAACCAGCGGTGAGCAGAGACTTAGCAACTTTATGCTATGGCAAGTAGCGTATGCTGAGTTTTATTTCCCAAAGTGTCATTGGCCAGCTTTTAATAGCAGACAACTGTTCAAGGCACTTGAGGAGTACCAAAATAGAGACCGTAGATTTGGTGCGATAAAGGAAGAAAAATAATCTAGTTTTATGGATTTTGCAAAACTAAAAAAGTATTACATGGACAATAGGCTAATTTTTAATTGCGGACTGCTTGCAATACTTTTTTTTATTAATTGCTTTGTGGCGGACTTTTCGTACTTAGTTTTTTTTGTTTTAATGATTGGAGTTCTATTTGAGAACAAACAAAATAGCTTTTCGATGCTTGTATTTTCTGTTCCATTTTGTGGAATAGACGAGTATTTGGGCGTATATTTACTATTTGCTTGTGTGGCAATATTTATTATTAAAAACCATATTATTATGCGTTTTTTTGATAAATTAAAAGTTAATTGGTTTGTGGTTTGTAGTATCTTTATGTTTTTGATATATGCTCTACTTCCAATTGGGGAGTATAGCCAAGGACTATTTGTTAAGCTTATTATTATCCTCAGTATCGTCCTCCTTGTTAATTTATTTATTAATTACAAGGGGCTACTCAATCTTAAGTTCAACCTAAATGTTATGGCAATTGGACTTATTATCTCGGCGGCGTTCTATCTTACATACTTTGTTTCGCCACATATGCACGATAAGCCTATATCTGTAACTGAGGATTTTATTAGATTTGCAGCACTTCTTATGAATCCAAATGCTCTTGCAATGATATGTGAAATTTGCTTGAGTTTGCTTACAATTTATCTGATACAAGACAAATTTGAGTGGAACGACATCATTGCTTATATTATCTTTGCAGTGCTTGGACTATCTACATTCTCCAAAACATTTCTTATTCTTTTTGGAATACTTGGGATTATTTTGTTTGTGTATCTAATTCGCAAATTCAAATGGAAGATTGCGTGGCTTGTATGTGTGATTTGTGGACTTATTATGTTTGCTGTCATCTTTAAAGGCGACTTTTTGTTTGCTTACTTGCGTAGATTTGTAAATATTAACCTAAACGATAACTATGATACCACTTTCGAAAAATTTTTGAATGTCTTGACCACTGGCAGATACAAGCTTTGGTCGGCGGTTCTTAGTTATATGTTTATGAACCCAATTGTTATTTTCTTTGGCAGAGGGCTTGGCGCTCCGCTGGTTGCATCACTTTCGGCACATAATTTTTATATTACAATGATTTTCGAACTAGGAATTGTTGGCTCTATTCTATTTGTGCTTATGTTTGTGGCTCTAATTTTGGATTACAAAAAACGCAATCCGGATTACAAATTCCAAAAAGCATACTTGATTCCAATAATTATTATTGGTCTGCTTATGATGGTCGAGGATTTGTTCTTGTATATATATTGATAGTGAGTATTATAGTGAATTTATAAGTACTGAGTTATTAAAAATTAGAGAGAAAAATATTATGAAACAATATTATCAGATGAAATATCAAGATGTGATAAAGACATTGTACAGTGATGATGTGCAGGGACTTTCTAGTGAAGAAGTTGACAATAGGCTAGAAAGAGACGGAAATAATATTCTTAAACAAAAGAATAAAAAAAGCCCTCTGAAAATTTTATTTGGACAATTTGCAAATATTATGATACTGTTGCTGATTTTGGTGGGAATTGTTTCTCTTGTATATTCTATTGTTAATAAAGAAAGTCCAATAGAATCAATTGTTATATTTTCTTGCGTCATCATAAATGCTCTTATGGGATTTATTCAGGAAATGAAATCTGAAAACGCAATTGAATCACTCAAAACTGTTACCACTTCAAAAGTCCAAGTAAAAAGAGATGGTGCGTGGAAAGAAATCGACGCCAAAGAACTTGTTGTGGGAGATATTATTAGTCTTGATGCTGGAGACAAAGTTCCAGCTGATGCTAGAATTATAAGGGCAGTTGGTTTGAAGGTTGATGAATCTTTGCTTACTGGAGAGAGTTTGTCTGTTGAAAAAAGTGAGAGCGAATTGGTTGGGGACAAATTAATACAAGAACAAACAAATATTCTATTCTCGGGAACTAGTATTGTAAATGGGCGAGCAGAAGCCGTGGTTATTTATACTGGTATGGATACTGAAATTGGCAAAATAGCAGGTTCTATTGATAAATCTGAAGACGCATTGACCCCTTTGCAAGTTAAGATAAAAAAGGTTAGTGGTTTTATATCTGTAATTGCGTGTGTATTGGTAGCAATTACATTTTGCTACGGTTTGATTTTAAAAAAAGATGCATTATCCATAATTATGTTATGTATATCTATGGTTCTAGCATCAGTTCCTGAAGTTTTGCCAATTTCAATAACTGCCACCTTAACTATAGGTGTAAAACAAATGGCAAAAAAACAAACTGTAGTTAAACAATTGTCTGCTATTGAAACCTTGGGGTCCACTCAAATAATATGTTCGGACAAAACAGGAACAATCACCACCAATCAAATGACATTGGTTGAGATTTATGCTAATGAAAAAAAATATATTGATATCAAAAAAAATTATAATGAATTAGAAATGTGCAATAATATTTTGGGATTATGCAATGATACAGTTAATGATAGTCAAAATATTGGTAATTATATTGGTGACCCAGTAGAAATTGCATTAAGCAAATATTTGTTTAACTTGGGCAAAAATGTCGACGACTTGAAAAATAAATACAAGAGAATTGACGAGATACCATTTGACTCAACTAGAAAAATGATGAGCACACTTAATTCTTTTGGTGAGCAAGAACTTATTTTGACCAAAGGTGGCTTTAGTGAAGTAATCAAGCATTGTAGTAATTATCTAAAAAATGGAAAAGTCTTGAAACTCAATAGTCGTGTTATTGCTAATTATTTGCGTCACGAAAAAATGATGAGCAAAAAGGCTTATAAAGTTTTGGCACTAGCATACAAACCGGTGAACGACAAAAAAGACTTTAAAGAAGAAAATCTTGTATTGGTTGGAATAATTGGACTGATTGATCCTCCAAAAGATGGCGTCAAGGAAGCTGTTGAAAAGTGTAAACAAGCAAAAATCAAACCTATTATGATAACTGGAGATAGTCTTGCAACGGCTATAGCTGTTGCAAAAGATATTGGTATTGCTAGCTGTGATAGTCAGGGTGTTGAAGGCAAAGTGATAGACAAAATGACTGATGATGAACTCGTTTCATTTGTAAAAAAATATACTGTTTTTGCGAGAGTTACTCCAGAGCACAAGGTTAGGATTGTCAGAGCCTTTCAGTCATCAGGAAAAGTTGTTGCAATGACAGGAGATGGTGTTAATGATGCTCCAGCTCTTAAGTTGGCACATGTTGGTATCGGAATGGGTAGGTCTGGTACAGATGTTACCAAAAATGTTGCGGATATAATTCTTATGGATGATAGTTTTTCCACCATTGTTTCGGCCGTTGAAGAAGGAAGAAGAATTTATAACAATGTGCTTAGAACTATTCTATATAATCTATCTTCAAATTTTGCTGAGATCTTTTTGATAATTATAGGGATGATTATGTTAAAAGATATTATTTCGCCACTGCATATCCTTTATATAGATTTGGTGGCAGATACTATTCCGTCTATTGCTCTAGCATTTGAAAAAGATAGTCCACAAAGCATGAAACAAAAACCTAATGGATTGAATAAAAAAGTGTTTACTCCATTTATGATTTCAAGTATTTTGGTTTCGGCAATTATTGAAACTTTAATTTCGTTAGGCGTATTTTTGGTATCCGCAAACTTATTTGGATATCCCGTAGCTCAAACTTTGGCACTGCTATCAGTTGTTATTAATGAATTTGTGTTTACTTATAATTGCAAAGAGCTTAAAACATTTAGTTTTAAAAAGGGATTATTTGGAAACAAGTTTATGAATATCTCAATAATAATTTTGTTAGCAGTTCAAATTATTGTATTCTTTTCTCCAATAGGGGTATTGTTTGGGATAACCAAAATTAATTGTTTGCAATTTTTGACCGTTGTTGTTGTTAACATTTTTGGTTTTGTATTGATTGAATTAGCAAAGCCAATTTTAAACAAACTGTTTGCTGATAAATAACGCCACGCAAGATATTTTTAATAAAATTTTTCGTTAAATGGGAGAGTATTATGAAAGTCATAAATGTTTTGAATGAATCATTAAAACTTGAAGACATAAAGAATAAAATAATAATTATTACAAAAGCTCAACTAAATCAGGTTTTTGATATAAAAAAAGATAAAGAAATTATTAATGGGCTCAAGTATATAGACTCCAACAAAATTGAAACATACGATGATAAATATTTGCTGACATTTAATTTTTTGACTGAAGAAAACAAGCGTACAAATTTGGAGAAAATTGGTATTTATTCGGATTTTAAGACTTTTGCAGTATTTGTAACTAACAACAAAGACATTTTGGTTGGTGAACTTGAAAATTTGGCTCAAGCTGACTTGGATTACGCAGGAATTCTGCTTTCACTTATGGCAAATGCTACGGATAATGATTATATAAAATTAGAGAGCCTCGAAAATGAACTAAATGATTTTGACGAAAAATTGTCTGTAGAAAGAGATTTGGAAAAGTATTCCAAAAAAATCATGTACTACAAAAAATATTTAATTAAATTGAAACATCATTATGAGCAAATTAATTATATAATTGACTTTTTTGCTGGTCATAGTGAATTGCTCACACTTCAAGAGGAAAAAGACAAACTTTATATGTTGACTCGAAGAATTCCTAAGTTGGTCAAAGAGGTTGTTTCTTTTATGGATACCTTGTCTCAGACAAGAGAGAATTATCAAGCCCAAATTCAAATAAAACAAAGTAATTTGATGAAAATTTTTACAATAATTACAGTTGTGTTTACTCCGCTTCAATTTATAGTGGGTTGGTATGGAATGAATCTTATAATGCCTGAGTTTGGCTTTAGATATTCTTATCCAATAGTAATAACGCTATGCGTTATTACTATAGTTACATTGATTGTTATTTTCAAAAAGAAAAATTGGTTTAAATAATATAAATTGTCAAACAATTATTCAAAAGGTCATTGGAGTTTTTTGACTATTAAACAAATATCCCCCAGTTCAACTGGGGGATATTTATTTAATATTTAATAAACATTAAGCCAAAACAACGATGTCTCTAGATATGATCATTGTAACTAGGTCAATAACATAGAAAATTGGACACAAGATAAAATTAAGGATTGCTCCTAAAATATTTCCTCTTTGTGCTCTTGTAATAATTCCGCAAACAATGCTTGTAACAGGGATGATTGCAAGAATTAAACAAACCAACCAGCTTAGACCAAAATATCTTTTTGTGCTTGCCATAATATTCTCCTTATACAAAAAATTTTTATGAAAATGCGCTATTATTTTAAACAAAATGTCGAGTTTTGTCAACTGTTTTTTTTGTATGGCTTTGCAAAATTATTTTAACTTGTATTTTTTAGTCTAGTTGCAAATAACAAAAGTTTAAAAAAACAATTGTAATAACACCTTATTTTATTTATATGCTATGGCTTGTACAATTATGACTGGAGCAAAATATTTTGCTCCAGATAACTTTGGCGTTATATAGTTGTTGTCGAAAAAGTTGCATTTACTACAACTGTAGAAATTCCTCCGCATCTATTTACGATAACAAATGGATTTGCACAAGGACACAAAAAATTACAACAGTTTCGTCTGCATCCACATATTGTGTTCATATTCTTTTCTCCTAGGTCTAAAAAGTGATGACAAAATTTGTTTTTGCAAAATATATGCGTTTTGCAGTTTACCGCAAAAAAGCAAATCTACACATCACTACTACATCTTATGCGGTTTTTTGGATAATTGTTTCAAGACTTATTGACCAAAACTGTTGACATATGATTTTTGCCATGCTAAAATTAAACCAGTTTAAAAATGCTAAGATAATGTATTTAGTAGTTGCATGGAACTTACATAAGAGATAGATTGCCGTAGGCTGAGAGCAATTTAAAAGTCTAACATGTATACGAATTTCGCACATTGGAGTTGCTAGTAGGAAATGACTAGACGGGTTGGTTTGCCGTGATACAAACTGAACTTTGAGAAAGGGCTTTGTGCTCTTTGAATTAGGGTGGTACCACGAAAAAAATACATTTCGTCCCTATGGTGTTTTTTGCACCATGGGGCTTTTTTAAATTAAAGGAGAGAGTATGTTAAAAATAGAAGAATTACTTACTAAATTTGAAAATTCGCTAGGAACTATTGAGACCGATGAGCAGTTAAATAGCGTAAGACAAGAATATCTTGGCAAGTCTGGTCATGTAACCGACGCCATGAAACAAATTAAGGATGTTCCAAATGACCAAAAAAAAGCTTATGGTGAGGCTGTTAACAAAATTAAAGTAAAAATTGAAGAAGGTTTGCAAGGACTTAAGCAAAAGATTCAAGCCAAGGCTCTTGAAAAAAAGCTCAAAAACACTCCAAAAGTTGATTTGACAATTCCTTACACCAAACAAGTTGGCAGTTTGCATCCAATTACTATTGCCGAAAAAAAGGTCGTAGAAGTTTTTAGGTCGATGGGCTTTATTGTAGAGGACGGCTATGAGGTTGAGACTGAGTACAACAACTTTGAGGCAGTAAATGTTCCAAAGGATCATCCTGCTAGAGATACACAGGATACATTCTGGCTAAACAATGGTCAAGTCTTGCGTACACATACTTCTGCAAATCAAAATAGGGTTATGAAAACATACGGTGCGCCACTAAGAGCAATTTTCCCAGGAAGATGCTATCGTAACGAGGCTTTGGATGCTTCTCACGATACAACATTCTGGCAATGCGAAGGAATGGTTATAGACGAAAACATCAATGTCGCCAACCTAATTTTCTTTATGAAGACAATGCTCACCGAAGTTTTTGGCAAAGAGATTGAGGTCAGACTTAGACCGGGATTTTTCCCATTTACAGAGCCTAGTTTTGAGCTTGATTGCTCGTGCCCTTACTGCGAAGGCAAAGGATGCAAGGTTTGCAAACAAGGTGGCTGGATTGAACTTTGCCCATGTGGAATGATTCACCCCGAAGTTCTCAAAATGGGCGGAATAGATACAGACAAATACCAAGGATTTGCTTTTGGCTTGGGACTTAGCAGACTTGCAATGATGAACAAAAATATTTCTACAATTAGAGTTATGAATGGCTGTAAACTCAAAGAACTAAAACAAGCCAAGATTAAGTAGGGAGGAATTTATGTATATTTCATTAAATTGGATAAAAGATTATGTTGACCTTGACGGCGTTGATGTAATTAATCTTATTAAAAATAGATTTACCCTTGCTGTTGCTGAGATTGAGGGAATTGAGGAAAAAGGCAAAGATTTAAGCGGTGTTGTTACTGCCAAAATTTTGAGTGTGGAGAGTCATCCAAAGTCCAACAAACTCCACATCCTAAGTGTCGACAAGGGCGATGAGATTGTTCAAATTGTGTGTGGTGCTCCAAATGTAAAAGAGGGAATGATAGTTCCTCTTGCAACTCTTGGTGCACATGTTGCAGGGATGACAATTGCTCCTGCAAATTTAGCTGGTGTTGAGTCCTATGGCATGTGTTGTAGTGCCAAGGAACTTGGAATTTCTGATGACCATAGTGGACTACTTGAGTTTGATAGCAACACTCCTATCGGTGTCGATGTCAAAAAGATTTTGCCAATTGAGGATATAGTCTTTGAGATAGACAACAAGAGTTTAACCAATAGACCAGACCTTTGGGGGCACTATGGCATAGCAAGAGAGATTTCGGCTTTGACTGGCAGAAAACTCAAACCTTTGGATGTTTTGCAAGAGGATACATCTGGGCTCAAAAAACTAGACATAAGCGTACATAGTGATACATGCTTTAGATATTCGTCGGCAACAATGAGCCGAATTACCAAGAATGTATCTCCAATGACTATGCAAATTAGACTCTATTACACGGGCATGCGTGCAATCAATATGCTTGCCGATGTTACAAACTATATTATGCTTGAACTTGGTCAACCAATGCATGCATTTAATAACGAAATTGTCAAGAGTATTGATGTAAAGAATGTTAGCGAGGATACCAACTTTACAACTCTCGACGGCGTTGAGAGAGTATTGCCAAAGGACACAATGGTTATCTCTTGCAATGGCGAAGTGTCTGCAATTGCTGGCGTCATGGGTGGACTAGATAGTGAGATTAAAGATAATACAAATAGTGTTCTTATTGAGTCGGCATGTTTTCATCCAGCCAAGGTTCGTAGAACCGCAACTGCTCTTGGCATGCGTACAGAAGCTAGTGCAAGATACGAAAAATCTCTTGACCCAGAACTTACAATGACCGCACTCAAAAGATATATGTATTTGGTTAAATCTATAGATAGTGGTGCAGTGGTTACTTCTGATATAACTGATGTCTACAATTTCAAATACGAGCCAAAAACAATTGAAATCTCTATGGATTATATCAACAATTATATGGGTGTGGATTTAACGGAAGACTTTGTTGTAAATACTCTTACAAACCTTGAGTTTGGAGTAGAGCGCCTTGGTGGCGGAAATTTGAAAGTCAAAGTTCCAACTTTTAGAGCAACCAAGGATATACAAGGCAAACCAGATATTGTAGAGGAAGTTGGCAGAATTTTTGGTTACGATAATATTAAGCCAAAGAGCTGTTGTATGGATGTATTGCCGGTAGACTTGCAACGCAAAATCGCCGACGAGTACGACATAAAATACACTCTTGCAACTAAGTTTAATTTAAGTGAGATACACACATATTTGTGGTATGATAGCGAGACAAACAAACAACTTGGTATCAACCCTCCAAGTTATCTAAGAGTTATTAATTCACTTCAAAAGTACAACGACCAATTGCGTTCAACACTTGTTCCATCTCAGCTAAAAGCTGTAATAGACAACAAAGAGGACTATTCGGATTTTGGCGTATTTGAAATTGGTAGTGCGATAATTGGATTGGACGAAAATAACCAAAGCATTGAGCACAAAAAATTGTGTATCACTCTCTATAACAAAACAGAAGATGTAAGCAGGCTCCTTGACCTTAAGGAAATGCTAGAGTATACTTGCAACGAAATTTTGCAAACACCAATCACATTTGTGCCAGCAAACACCGAGTGTGAGTACATGTCTCCAGTTAATTATTACAATATCTATGCAGGGGATGAGTGTTTGGGATTTATTGGCTCTATTCACCCAGCAACTACAATGCAGATAGGCAAGTGCACAATAGTTACCTGCGAGATTGATTTTACCAAACTTATAACTACCCCAAGACAAGTGGTGACTTTTGAGACGGTTTCTAAGTATCCAAATAGCGAGCTTGACTTTAACTTTTTGGTTGATGTTGAGACCAATTATGCTACTATCCAAAAGATTGCAACAAGTATTGACTCCGACCTTAATTACAAAGTATCTTTGCTAGATATCTTTGATAACAAAGACGGAATGATAAGTTATACTCTACATTACGAAATAGGTAGAGACGATAGAACAATGACTGGTGAGGAAATAGAGAATTTCCACAAAACAGTCATAGATACTTTTGCCAAGAATAATATAAACTTAAAGTTGTAATCAAAAAATAAATATATATTGGAATTAAAAAAAACAAGGGGAGCAAGCGATATACTTGCCTCCTTGTTTTTTATCTTTTAATCTACCCTGAGAGTTTCCATAAAAGATGACTCAGAGAATAGATTAAATAAGTTGTCGTCTTTGAGCTTTTTTATGCTCTTTTCATTTAGTACTAGTTCGTCAGATAGATTTATAAATTTGTTGTTCCAAGGCTCGACATGTTTGTCAATTAGACTCAAACTATAGATTTTTGGCTTGCCGAATTTAATCAAAAAGCTATTTTCTTGTTTGTTGTCATAGTTTTCTTCGAGTTGCATGGTTTTCTTGTAAATACCTAGAGCGTTGTAATTCCATGTCTCATAAGTAAAGAGTCGGAAGTTCTTTTTGTTATAATGTTTGGCAATATCTAATATTTTGAGTAACATTTGGGTGCCAATACCATTGTTTCTATATTTTGCATCCACACCAAACCAGTTAATCCAAATATCGTCTGGATACTCCTTTATTTCGTACAAACCAATTATGCCTACAGGACAGTTATTAAGATAGACCAAAAAGTTTATAGGTAGAATTTTGTTTTTGTATCTATTGTGTGTCTTAATTTCTTGTAAATAATCTAGGTAGCCGACATTGTTCATCGAATAAAATATATTAAACTGTAATCTGGCAGCGTCTATAATGTTGTTCTTGTTTATTTCAACAAATTTCAAATAATATCTGCTGTTCTTTTTGACATGGTCTTTCAAAAACAAATTTTTGTTATTCCATGGAATTATTTTATTTTGAGTAAGAGACAGAGAATAAATAATTAGGTCTCCAACAAGGTAGCCGATATATTTTTCTTTGGTGTAATATTCCTTAAACATATTCATTTTTTCGTAAAAATTAGTGGCTACAAAATCATATTTGTCATCTGCATATACTCTCAAAGATTTATAGCCCTTTTTGAGTGCAAGATCTTTTGTAAACTCAAACATTTTTGTGCCATAGCCCATTCTTCTAAATGCAGGCAAAACTCCATACCAGCCGAGCCACGCATCTAAGGGATATTCTTTGTATGAGTATATTCCAGTTATTCCTATGTAGAACTTTCCGTTATGAACAAGATAATACTCCAAATACTTGTAATACTTTTTGCTCTTGTTGATAGACTCTTTCAAATCGTCCTCACCATTTTCTAGAGGAAACAATCTTCTTTGGATTTTTAATGCTCGATCTATATTTTTTTCAGTTACTTTTTCATAAGTAAGTTTGCACTTCATTATTTATCTCCTGAGTTTTCTTGATAATTATATTTGCCTACACACCATTAAAACAAAGTGATAGTAATCAAATCATATTCCATATTAGTATATCATAAGTGTTACGATTTTGTATTGTTTTTGAACATACATCTGATTATGGGCAACAAAAAACCACCTTTTTTAATTTTGGTGGCTTTTGTCAAATACTAAGGCATGCGTTTGAGGATTTTGAAATATAAATCCTTGTACTTTTTGCCGTCCATGTATGTTACAACTGTGCTGTTTGGCGCTTGTGTTATGTCAAAGTTAAGTACTGCTGTTTTTTCCTTTTTGAGGAAGTTTACATATGTGTACATTTGCTCGGTCTCAAAAATTTGAGGTTTGACAAGATACGCAACTGCACAAGCATCGTGAGATGCAATTCCAACAGTTACATGTGTATCTTTGTAACTCTTGTATATTTCGTGTAACATATGACCAGACTTGCCACATCTATCGGTTTTTGCAATCTCCTCTCTATTAAGATATGCGTAGTGACCATGGTCGCTAGGGCAAACAACTATTTTGACGCCAGATTTCCAGACAAGGTCAGCAGCCTCTGGATCTTGGAAAATATTAAAGCCAATATATCTGCTGTTTTGATTATCAAGAAGTAGTCCGCCACTAAACAATATGTAGTCGATTTTGTCTTTGATATCTGGATGAAGTTTGATAAGTGTTGCAATATTTGTAAGTGGTGCTAGGGCTACAATAATAACTTTTTTGTCAGACTCCTTGAGTACTTGATACATTTTGGTTACAGCGTCCTCACGGCAAGGTTTAAGTTCGCACTTAGGAAATTTCCAATCGCCAAGTCCTGATTTGCCGTGTGCCTGAATAGAATTATCTTTCTCTCTAGCTATAGGTTTTTCAGCACCAACAGCAACAGGAATGTCTCTAACATTTATTGCTTGCAAAAAGTTCAGTGTATTTTTGGTGATTTTGTCAATGGTGACATTTCCGCAAACTGTGGTGATAAGTTTAATATTTAGATTTTTGGAATATGTAGCAATGGCAAGAGCAATTGCATCATCAATACCTGGGTCAACATCAATTATTATATCTTTTTTCATAAGTATATCCTTTTTTAGTTAATGATATATATATTCTATTATAATTTCAAAAAATTTCAAACTATTTTGTACACACATTATTTGACAATTAATTTCAAGTTATACTAAAATGATTGTAAATAAAGAGGTGAAAAATGCCAAAGAAACTAACCAAAAAACAAAAAAGGCAAGTGCGTAATTTTGTGAGCAGAAATATTATTCTGGTCAGCGTTTTGTTAATTATAATAGTTTCATTTGCGGTATTTGCTTATTACAAGGGTTGGTTAGACAAAATTTTCAAAAAAGAAGAGTCTCCAATTCTTTCGACTGCGGGTGGATATGTAACAACTGTGGACAATCTCAAAGATATTAAGGTTAACTTTTTGGATGTGGGTCAGGGCGACTCGATGATAATAGAGCTTCCTGACGGCAAGCATATGATTATAGATAGTGGCAAGTATTCTAAGGCAAAAAATGCAATCAAGGAATTTGCCGATAGCAAAAATATAACTACATTTGATTATTTGCTATTAACACATGCTGACCTTGACCATGTTGGCAACATGGCATGGGTGATTGACACTTATGATATTAATTACATATTTAGACCAAATAATTATAGCGGTCACACTAAGAGTGCTGGACTTCCTAGTGACTTTAATTCCAAGACAGAGGGTGGATATGTAGTAACGACCGAAACTTATGCCAAATTTATGGTGTCGGCGTACAATGAAAAATGCACTGTCGAGATTGTAAACAAGGATAGCGACTTTACAAATAAAGTAGTTTTCGGTGGGGTTGAATACGAATACACTTTTGACTTTTTGACGCCTATTGCAAGCAAGTCTCAAGTCAAATACTCCGACCCCAATAACTATTCTCCTATCGTTATGCTCAAGTATAGGGGAAATTCAATAATGTTTACAGGTGATGCCGAAGAGGAAATGCTTGAGGAATATGTTTTGGAATATTCTGACCAAAATAATGTTGATGTGCTCAAAGTGGGTCACCACGGAAGTTACAATGCGACAACTCAGGAATTTGTTGATGCAATTGACCCAGAGTATGCTGTAATCCAATGCGGTCTTGGCAATGAATATGGACATCCTCATGCACAGGCATTGCAGAGGCTCAAGACTCATGACGAAAATATGCTAGTGTACCGAAACGACACCAATGGACTTATTACTCTAAGTCTTGGCGGTGGTGTTAGTTTTGATTTGCAAAATACCGATTGCACATACAACTTTACAGCTGGTGCAAATATGCCAACAACACTAAGCCTTAACTACTTTGAATATTTGCAAAATAGACAAATACTTGTAGCATAAATTTGGGAGGAAATTATGTATCTAATTGGAGTAGATATTGGCGGAACTAATCTTAAGATAGGATTAGTTGAGGACGCAAAAATTATTGATAAACTGGTTGTTCCGACCGACAAGGAAGATGTTTGCAATCAGATGATAGCAACAATATACCAATTGCTCGAAAATAATAATCTTGCCAAAGAGGATTTGGCTTGCATTGGTATTGCTTGTCCGGGGATTATCAAAGACGGAACAATTAGAGAGAGTGCAAATCTCAAACTCACTGGTTGCAATATGCAAGGAATAATAGCCGATGAATTTGGCGTCAAGGTGTATGTCAAAAACGATGCCGACATGGCAACTCTTGCCGAGCATGAACTTGGCGGAGGCAAGGGATTTGAAAATATGGTCATGATAACCATAGGCACAGGAATTGGTGGCGGAATTATTATTGACAACAAATTATACGAGGGCAACGGTGGTGCTGGAGAACTTGGTCATATTTTATTCAAAAAAGACGGCATCAAATGCAATTGTGGCAGGCTTGGCTGTGTCGAAAAATATATCTCTGCAATAGCACTATCTAATAGAGCCAAAGAAATGATGCGAGAAATGCCAACCAAAATTCCAAGTGCGGATATTATCAATGCAAGCGTACTGCAAGAGTATTATCTCAAAGGCGATAAGTGTGCAATTACTATCCTTGACGAGTATATATCTGACCTTGCTGATTATGTACTAAATCTATGCAATATCTTCCGACCAGAGGCTATTTTGATAGGCGGAGGAATCACTTATGCGCCTATGATTATCGAAAAAGTTGGTTCTTTATGCAAAAAACACAACTTTGGATACCCAAATTCAGTTCCAGTTTTGATAACTTCAGCCAAATTAGGCAACGATGCTGGCATTTTGGGGGTAGTTTCTGTCAACAAAAATTAAGATATTTTGAGGGTTCAAAATTTAAAATTGTGGAGTGTAGCCAATTTTCAAAGCTGGCTACTTTTTTTTGACAAAATATTTATAAATATTACAAATTTTGCAAGAAAATTTATTTTATTTTTCTAATAAAATTTAGTTGACGAAACACAATATATGGTGTTATGCTAAAGTCAGAAACACAATATATATGTTCTGACGACGATTTGTGTAACTAACTAATAATTTATTTTTTAAGGAGAAAACAATGATTACCAAAGTAAGGAAAAGAGATGGACGATTAGTTGATTATGATATCGGTAAGGTAGAAAATGCTATTGCCAAAGCAATGATTTCGCTAGGTGACGGAGAAATCAAAGATTGCAAAAAAATGGCAAAGATAACCGAACTTAATCTTATGGAGCAATTTGAGGACAAAATCCCAAGCGTTGAGGATATACAAGATATTGTAGAAAAAGTTCTTATGACTAATGGCTACGAAAATGTTGCCAAAGCATATATTTTGTATCGTAGAGATCACGAAAAAGTAAGAAATATCCAAAACACAATGATGGACTACAAGCAAACAGTTGACAAATATCTAAACCTTGCCGATTGGAGAGTTAAGGAAAATTCAACTGTTACATATTCGGTAGGAGGACTAATACTTAGCAACTCAGGTGCAATTACTGCTAACTATTGGCTAAGCGAAGTTTATGACAAAGAGATTGAGCAAGCTCACAAAAATGCGGATATTCATATCCACGATTTAAGCATGCTTACAGGTTATTGCGCTGGTTGGAGTCTTAAGCAACTAATAATGGAAGGTCTAGGCGGTGTCCCTGGCAAAATTACATCCAAACCTGCTAGCCACTTGTCTACACTTTGCAACCAAATGGTTAACTTTTTGGGCATAATGCAAAATGAATGGGCTGGCGCTCAAGCGTTCTCTTCGTTTGATACTTATCTTGCTCCTTTTGTTAAGATAGATAATCTTAGTTACAAGGAAGTTAAACAATGTATCCAAAGCTTTATTTATGGTGTAAACACTCCATCAAGATGGGGAACTCAAGCTCCATTTACAAATATTACGCTTGACTGGGTTGTGCCAAATGACTTGGCAGAACTCAATGCTATTGTTGGTGGCGTTGAGCAAAACTTTAAGTACAAAGATTGCGCCAAAGAAATGGCAATGGTCAACAAGGCATTTATCGAAATTATGATTGAGGGTGATGCCAATGGCAGAGGATTCCAGTATCCAATTCCTACTTACTCTATCACTAGTAACTTTGACTGGTCTGAGACCGAGAATAACAAATTGTTATTTGAAATGACAACTAAGTATGGAACACCATATTTTTCAAATTACATCAACTCAGATATGGAGCCTAGTGATGTAAGAAGTATGTGTTGTAGACTTAGACTAGACTTAAGAGAACTACGCAAAAAATCTGGTGGTTACTTTGGCTCTGGTGAGAGCACAGGAAGTGTAGGTGTTGTTACAATCAACATGCCAAGAATTGCATATCTATCCAAGACAGAGGATGAGTTCTTTGAGAGACTTGACCACATGATGGATATATCAGCTAGATCACTTAAGACCAAGAGAGAGATTATCACCAAACTTCTTGAGTACGGTCTATATCCTTACACCAAGAGATACTTGGGTACATTCAATAATCACTTCTCAACAATTGGACTAGTTGGAATGAACGAGGCTTGTCTAAATGCAATTTGGATTGGTGAGGATTTAACTCATACCAATGCTCAAGAGTTCACCAAAAAAGTTCTTAATCACATGAGAGATAGACTAAGCGACTATCAAGAAAAATATGGTGACCTATATAACTTGGAAGCAACTCCAGCAGAGAGTACATCATATAGACTTGCCAAACACGATAGAGAGAGATATCCAGATATCATCACAGCAAGCAAGAATAACAATGTCCCATATTACACAAATAGTTCGCACTTGCCAGTAGACTTTACATCAGATATCTTTGAGGCGCTAGATATCCAAGACGAACTTCAAACATTGTATACATCAGGAACAGTATTCCATGCATTCCTAGGCGAAAAATTGGAGGACTGGAAAGTTACAATGAACTTGGTCAAAAAGATTGCCGAAAACTACAAACTCCCATACTATACAATTAGTCCAACATACTCTGTTTGTAGAACCCATGGCTATATTGCAGGCGAGCACTTTGAGTGCCCAGAATGTGGAGCTCCTGCCGAAGTTTATTCTAGAATTACAGGTTATTATAGACCAGTACAAAACTGGAATGATGGCAAATCGGAAGAATTTAAGGAAAGAAAAACTTACGATATTGCAAATAGCAAACTAACCAAAAAACATGAATGTGAATGCGTCGAACAAACTGAGCAAGCTCCTGTTCTAGAAGATATTACGCTCTTTGCAACCAAGACTTGTCCAAACTGCAAAATGGCCAAGATGCTTCTCGACAAAGCAAAAATCAAGTACAATGTAGTTGATGCAGAGGATATGGCTGACTTTACAAAAAGTTGTGGAGTAACCAAAGCTCCAACTCTACTTGTTCCAACCAAAGACGGAGTTCAAGTTTACGACAACGCAAGCGAAATAAGACGCTATATTGAGGAAAGAAAATAATATGTACGATATTATTGTAATAGGTGGCGGAATGGCAGGCATGACAGCCTGTCTTTACGCTTTGAGAAACGGCAAAAAAACTCTTCTTATTGAAGGGTCGAGCATTGGTGGACAGATTGCACAGTCTCCTAAGGTTGAAAACTATCCAACCAAAAAACAAGTATCTGGCGAGGGGCTTTCGCAAGAACTCTTTGACCAAATAAGTGACCTTGGGGTTGAGTTTGAATTTGATAATATTGATAGTATCCAAAAGATAGATAATATTTTTCGTTTAACTGGTGAATTTGGAGTATACGAGGGATACTCTGTCATAATTGCCAATGGAGTCAAACACCGCAAGCTAAACTTGCCCAATGAGGATAAATTGGTCGGACATGGAATATACTACTGTGCACTTTGTGACGGACCATTCTTCAAGGGGCGAGAGGTTACTCTGATTGGTGATGGCAATACTGCGTTGCAGTACGCATTACTGCTTTCGGATATAGCATCCAAGGTTAATTTGGTTATTATGTTTGACAAATTCTTTGGAGACCAAGCACTTGTTGATTTGGTTGAAAATAAGTCCAATATACAAATTATCCGAAATTCCAAGACTGTTGAACTAAAAGGCGACCAAGAACTTGAGTCAATTGTTTTTGAAAGGTCGGATAAGACAAGATTTGAGATAAGTGGCACACCGCTATTTGTTGCAATTGGTCAAATCCCTGACAACAAACGCTTTGAAAACTTGGCAGGTCTTGATAAATTTGGATACTTTGATTCTGACGAGAGCACCAAGACCAAGACCGCTGGACTATTTGTAGCTGGTGACACCAGAAAAAAAGATGTAAGGCAAGTTACAACCGCTATGTGCGACGGAGCAATAGCTGCAACTCAAGCATGTAATTATTTGTTCTCGGTTAAATGATTTATTAATCATGGGGAAAATTAAAATAGTTTATTTGAACAAATTTTGTTCTATCAAAAACACTCAAATTTTATATAAAAAATAAAAAAACAGAAAGGTGAATTTTGAGTGACCCCTATGGGGTTTACTTCATTTTCCTTTCTGTTTTTTTTGTTTTAGTATCCTCTAAGTTTGGTGGAGGGGATAAATTTTTGCAAATATTCAAGATACTCAGTGGCTGTTTTTTTGTCTATTGCAGTAAGTCCGCTTGAGATACAATTGCCTGAGTCCACAAACTTTTGCAAATAGTACTTTTTTGCACCAGCTATGAGTTTTGCAATTTTTTGGATATCTTCAAAGGTGTGTAAACTTTTGACCAAAGTGGTTCTAAACTCATAGTCTACTCCACAGTTTATAATATATTCAATAGTTGTTTTGATTTTGCCAAAGTCATAATCTTTGCCAATTGTCTTATTGTAATTATCTTCGGAATTTTTGATATCCATAGCGATATAGTCTACAAGTTTGTTTTCGACCAAATATTTGACCATCTCGGGATTTGTGCCGTTAGTGTCCAGTTTGACTAAGTAGCCAATGGATTTGAGTTTGGAAATAAACTTAGGCAAATCTGGACACAATGTAGGCTCGCCACCCGAGACACAAACTCCGTCAAGCAGTCCAAATCGTTTGGATAGATACTCCAAAACCTCGGACTCGGAAATCTGAGGTTCACTGCCATTTACTAGCCCAGCGTTATGGCAAAATGGACATGCAAAATTGCAACCACTTACAAAAATGGTTGCCGAGATATGACCGTCAAAGTCCACTAGAGATAATTTTTGAAATCCAGATATTATCATATTTTTATTGTAGCAAATTATATAAAATTTGTCATATAAAAATACGGTGTAGTGTTAAAAATGATAATAATCATTTTTGATGAGGACTTGCAAATGTAATAGTTATTATGTCAATGTTTAGATTTGAACTTATCAAATGTGCATATAAACATATCTAAAATTATTTCACAAATCCAAAGTTATTTGTTAAAATAAAAAATGAATTAAAATATAATATGGAGTTCTTATGAAAGAATATCATAATTTAACACCGGAAGAAGTTTATGCTAAGCTAAATTCAAGTGAAAAAGGTCTCACTCAAGATGAGGCAGATGCTAGAATCGCTAGATATGGCAAAAATGCTCTTGATGAGGGCAAGAGCAAGAGTTGGATGCAGAGATTTTTTGCACAAATGAAAGACCTTATGATAATAGTCCTACTTTTTGCAGCATTAATCTCAGCCATTATTGCTATTGTCGAAAAAAATTATACTGAGCTTATCGATAGTGGAATAATCCTTTTGATAGTAATTGTTAATGCGGTTATTGGAACTGTTCAGGAGAGCAAAGCCGACCAGGCAATGAAAGAACTAACCAAAATGAACAAGCCAATTGCCAAGGTTTTGCGTAATGGCGAAATTACTAAGATTAAATGTGAAGATATTGTTGTTGGAGATATAGTAATTTTGGAGGCTGGAGATGTTGTTCCTGCAGACTTGAGATTAATATCCTCCAAGAGCCTCAAGATTCAAGAGTCGACACTTACAGGTGAGAGCGTCCCAGCCGAAAAGGACTGGAATGTGGAACTTGCCGATGACACCCCTCTTGGTGACAGAAAGAACATGGCATATAGTACTGGAGTTGTAACATATGGTAGGGGTACAGGTATTGTTATAAGTACTGGCATGCAGACTGAGGTCGGCAAAATTGCAGGCATGCTTAATACTCAAGAAAAAAGCGACACTCCACTTCAAAAACAACTTGCCAAGACTGCCAAAATACTATCTTTTATAGTTCTTGGAATTGCACTTGTAATATTTGTTGCTGGAATTATCAATTCGATAAGTACAAGTAATAATATTGTTGATTCAATTGTTAGTTCGTTTATGACGGCGGTTGCCATTGCCGTTGCGGCTATTCCGGAGGGGCTCCCTGCGGTCGTAACTATAGTTCTTGCAATTGGCGTTAAGAGAATGAGCGAAAGAAAAGCTATTGTAAAAAATCTTCCTGCAGTCGAAACTCTTGGCTGTTGCGAAGTAATCTGTTCGGACAAAACCGGAACTTTGACTCTTAACAAAATGACCGTTAAACAGTTTTATACCCCATCAATGGGATTGTTCTACAAGGAAGAAAAAATCCTTGACGATAGTGTCAATATGCTTATTGAGGGCATGGTTCTTTGTAATGATACTGAGGAAAAAATGGATGAGGAGTTGATTGGTGACCCAACCGAAACAGCTCTCGTTGCATACGCCAAAAAAATTGGAATTAATGTCAAAGAACTCAAAAGTTATGACGAAAGAATTGACGAGATTCCGTTTGATAGCAAACGAAAACTAATGACAACCGTTCATACAAACAAAGACGGCAGAAAGATTTCTTACACCAAGGGTGCGTTTGATATGCTACTTAATAGGTGTACAAAGATACTTGATTTGAACAAAGTTAGAGATATAACCGACGAGGACAAGGCCGAACTCAAAAAAGCCAATAAGGAAATGGGCACAAACGCTCTAAGAGTACTTGGTCTTGCTTACAAAAATCATTATCTAAACGATCATGACAAATTAGAGGAGGATTTGATATTTGTAGGTCTTGTTGGAATGATTGACCCTCCACGAAAAGAGGTTGCAGGAGCTGTTGCTACTTGTCGAAAAGCTGGCATGACAGCAATTATGATTACTGGTGACCACTTAGATACAGCTGTTGCTATTGCATCACAAATTGGTATATTCAAAAAAGGCGACAAGGCAATTACTGGAGCGGAGCTTGACAAATTAACCGACGAGGAATTTTTGCGTGACCTTAGGTCGTACAAAGTATTTGCAAGAGTTAGCCCCGAAAACAAAGTGAGAATTGTCAATGCCTACAAGACATTTAATATAATTGTTGCTATGACTGGTGACGGCGTTAATGATGCTCCGTCTATTAAGACTGCAGATATTGGAATTGGCATGGGAATTACAGGCACAGATGTAAGTAAGGGCGCTGCAGATATAGTCCTTGCCGACGACAACTTTGCTACTATAATTGCAGCAGTTGAGGAAGGTCGAAAAGTTTATTCTAATATCAAAAAAGCAGTGCAGTATTTGTTATCTGCCAATATAGCCGAAGTGCTTTGTTTGTTTATTACAACGATATTTTTGAAAGTTGAATTTTTGAGTGCTGTAATGATACTATGGGTAAATCTTGTCACAGACTCATTCCCAGCTCTGGCTCTTGGCTGTGAGCGTGTCGAAAAAGACATTATGAAC
The DNA here is from genome assembly GCA_016297915.1 of Clostridia bacterium. Taxonomy (GTDB): domain Bacteria; phylum Bacillota; class Clostridia; order Christensenellales; family UBA1242; genus UBA11490. The sequence goes on from JAEDFU010000002.1 coordinate 73,553, forward strand.
GAGCCTCCACGAAAGGCTAATTCCTCTCTCTTTGCAGGGCATACAGGCAAAAATATTTTGATACAAGGCATAGTTCAAACTGTTCTTACAATGTTGTCTTTTTGTATCGGCGGATATGTCTTGTCTGACGGAATTGTCAATCACCAAGTTGCAGTAACTATGGCATTTGTAACTTTGTGTCTAATACAACTATTCCATAGTTATAATAGTAGATCGCAAACTCACTCGCTATTTACATCCAATCCGTTCAGAAATAGAATGTTGAATCTTGCATTTGTAATTGGTGCAGGGCTAACTGCTCTAACATTTATCCCAGCTGTTCAGACATTCTTTGGAACAACTATGCTAAGCTTAGGCGAGCTTGCAATTGCAATCGGTTGTGCTGTAGCAATTATTCCAATTGTCGAGATTCAAAAATTGATTGAGTATTTGGTCAAAAAGAACAAACAAAAAAAGATTAATGCTTTTGTTGAAATTGAACAAGACGAAGTTGACGGACAAAATTAATTAAAAGGCTTTAAACATCGGAATTAATAATCCGATGTTTTTTGCTTGTTATTACTTTGTGAAAAAACGATATTGTGATATAATAATATTTGGATTAAACATGGGGATTGAATGGGTAAAAACAAAATTCAATTGTCAAACATTGAGGTGAAAATGCTAGAAATAGGAATAAATACTAATTGCAATGCAGGGGATACATTTTTTGAAATTTGCGACAATATCAAAAGTGCTGGTTTCAAGAGTGTAATGGTTGCTTTTTTGCCAAATATGGCTGACGAACAACTTGCATATGCTTGCAAACTTGGATTTGATATTCCATACATTCATTTGGACTACACACTAATAAATAACCTCTGAGTCAAGGGTGGAATTCATGATATGTTGATGAAAGATATATTTGCTCAAATTGATGTTTGTGCAAAATATGATATTCCTATTGCTGTTATGCATGCAACTGAGGGAAATCCAAATACCCGAGTTATTGAGCCTAGTCAATTTGGACTTTCGGAATTTAAAAAAATTGTAGCCTATGCCAAAAGTAAAAATGTCAAACTTGCACTTGAAAACTTGGACGAAGGCGGATTTGAACATTTGAGATTTTTGCTAGACAATGTAGGGGATTCTGTAGTTGGATTTTGCTATGATGCAGGTCATCATAATTTATATAACCAAGCATTTGATTTGTTGCAAATGTATGGCGAAAGACTACTTGCAGTGCATTTGCATGATAATCTTGCTGACTATGAGTATGGTGATGACTATAGTAGAGATTTGCATTACTTGCCTTTTGACGGAAATCTAGACTATAGCTCAGTTACAAACAAACTCAAAACCATAGGTTATCAAAATATGGTGCTAGTCGAAACTCACAAAGTTTCGCATGGTGCACCGCACCTTTATGATAATTTAACAAATTACGAGTTTTTGCTCGAAGCAAAATCTAGAGCAGAAAAAATTAAAAGCATGCTAATTTGAAAGTGGTTTTTAAGTAGTTAGGTGTTAAATAATTTTTGACTCAAATAATATTTAGGAAAAGATATTTTATGTACATTTTATCTCAAATACTAGTTTTAATATCTGATGTTTTTTTGATAATATCAACGCTCTGCAAAAAGAAAAAAGCGGTGGTGTTCTTTCTTTTGATGTCAACAATACTTTTTGCATCGCACTATCTGTGTTTGGGTGGCTGGACTGGTTTTGCAATTGCAGTGATTGAACTTATGTTTCTCATTGTGATGTATATTTTGGAAGCCAAGCAAAAGACATCTTACAATGTTTATTTGTCAATTGCTACATCTGTATTGACAATAATAGTATCTATACTATCTTGGGCAGGTGCAATATCTTTGCTCCCAATGATTGCTATGGTTGTATATTTGATAACTATGTGCTTTACAAATCTAATAATTGTCAAAGGCGGTATATTTGTAAGGCTTGCACTAAACGGAATTTATATGTTGCTGCTCAAATCATATTTGGGAGCAGGGCTCAGTGTTGTAATACTTATTTTTGATATAATTGGCATCATAAAAGATAGCAAAAAGTCAAAAGTTCAGGTTTCAAATGAACCAGTTTCAGGCAATAGTAAAAATTAATATTTGCAAATAAGTTATTTAAGTAAGAGGTTAGGTTGTGACAAAAAAAGATGTGGTCAAAAACATAGTTTTACCAATAGGCATAGTTTTTATATCTATTGTTTTTGCCATAGTTTTTAATGACTTTGGATTGGGGATACTAACTCTTTTGTTTGGTTTTTTGAATGCATATTATATGGCTATCGGCAAGTGGTACAATTATCTTTATGGAATAGCTTTTAGTGTTACATATTCAATAACTTCTGCGTTCAATGGGTTTTATGGCTTTGCAATTTTTACTGTAATTATTTACACTCCAATTCAAATAGTTGGACTTGTAAATTGGTTCAAAAAGCGAGAGCGTGGAGATGTTTTGGTCAAGTCACTAGGCGTCAAAACAGATATCTTGCTTACATTATTTGTAGTGCTGGGGAGTTTGTTAGTAGGATTTTTGCTAGGGCTTATCCCTACACAAAACTTGCCGTACTTGGATGCGGTTTCCCAAATACTCAATCTCAGTGGAATAATACTATCGTGTCTAAGACTATCTGAGCAGTGGATTATATTTTTGTTTAATAATATTGCTGATTTGGCAATTTGGATAACCAATTGTTTGCGTGGTGGTCCAAATGCTCAAATGATGCTTGTTGTATCAATTATGTACTTGGTTATGAACATCTATGGCTGGATATATTGGGTATCACTTGAGCGTAAACAAAAACAAAATAAATTTGATGTTATACAATTAAAAAAAGAATCTCAAGATAATCAAATTAACAAAAATAAAATAAGTGAGGAATAGTTTTATGGGATATGTAATTGTTATTGAAGGAACAGACGGATGTGGCAAACAAACACAAACAGAGATGCTTGTAAACAAACTAAAAGACGCAGGCTTTGATTGTGTAAGACAGAGTTTTCCAAATTACGATAGTCCAAGCAGTGCACCTGTCAAGATGTATTTGGGTGGCGAGTTTGGTGATAGCGATAGTTCGCTCGATGCTTATCAGGCGGGAGTTTTGTTTGCGTGCGATAGACTCTGCACTTATCAAAAAGACCTTAAGAATTTTTATGATAGGGGTGGAATAATTATCTTTGATAGATATGTCTCCTCCAACATGTTACATCAGGCTGGCAAAATCAAAGATAGGGCAGAGGTAGACAAGTACTGCGATTGGCTTGAGAATTTGGAGTTTGATATACTCAAACTTCCAAGACCAGATAGAGTAATTTTTTTGAATGTTCCAGTTGAGGTTAGCATCAGACTTGCTCATGAGAGAGTAGGGCTAAAGGCAATGACCAAAAAAGATATTCACGAAAGCAACCCACAACATCTTTTGCATGCATACGAGTCAGGAAGATATATGTGCAAAAAGTACGGCTGGAATGTTGTTAATTGTGTAGAAAACGACACCTTGCGTACGAGAGAAAGTATCTCCGATGAGATATTTGCTATAATCAAGTCTGATTTGCAAAAGTAAGAGGACTGTAGTCGTTCTTGCATATGTGCATGTGTTGGATTTGAGCGACTTGTACAAATACATTTGACAAAACAATGCAAAAGTTGTAATAATTAGAAAAATTTAAAAGGTAAAGAGTTTTTTTATGGATATAAGAATAATTGCAACCACTTGCGTGGGATATAAGGCTGACAAAAACGAGTTTGATATGTTTAGCGGAAACAACGCTGGCGTATGCTATATGCCATCAACTTATGATGATTTGATAAACGAGGATAAGTCAAAAACTCTCAAAAGAGTTAAGATGACTAAGTCCAACGGACACCATAGCGTGTACGACCACGAGACAATATCTATGTATCTAAGCGATATTCCCAAAATAGTTGCCATGATTATCAATAACGAGCATCAATACACTACTAGCGAAAAATCCGCTAGATACACCAAAATGGCCATGTCTAGTGGCGAGCAAGCCATTTATAACAAATGGTTGGAAATATTCAAAACAAGAATAAACAAAAAATACAACTCGGATTATCCGCAGTTTTTGACCCCAAGCAGAATCGAAAAGCTCGCTCAGGAAAACGCCAGATATGTACTCTCTGTATTTACACCAACATCTTTGGTTTATACAACAACCTATAGGCAATTTAACTATCTAATCGCCTTTATGCAAAATTTTGTAGACAAAAAGAACAAATCCGAGTTCGAAGCCAAAGTCGCTGAGTGCTTGACAGAGTTTATAGGCAAACTCAAAGAGACCAAGTATTACGACCCAGAGCTTGCTATTAATGACAAAAATAGACATTTGAGCTTGTTTGCTGGGGATACTCAATGTGAGGAATACTTTGGCGATGTGTATTGTACAACTTACAAGGCGAGTTTTGCAGAACTTGCCCAAGCACAAAGACATCGAACTATCAACTATCAAATGAGACCTATAGCAAACGAATACTATATCCCTCCAATCATTGCTGACAATGAGGATTTGAGTAGACTTTGGATTGATGATATCAAGTCGCTCAATAATTTTCCACAAGCGACTTTGCTCGAGGTGATCGAAATGGGAACACTCGACAACTTTGTGCTTAAGTTGTATGAGAGAAAATGCACCTTTGCGCAACTTGAGGTCAATCAGGTTACAAATGCTACTCTCAAAAAATACGAGAACGCTCTTAGGGTCAAGGTTCACCCTCGTGCCGAACAATTGCGAAATTATATCAAGGGCAGTAGATGTACTTTTCCAGGATATAAGTGTCCAAGCCCATGTATGTTCGCACCTGGTGTAAACGAGACAAGAGTTATTTAAAAAAATGCATATTCCAAAAAAAACCACCCTCCACAAATCATGTGGAGAGTGGTTTTTTATATTGATTGTTGTTTTTGCCAACTGATTTGTGACTATCCCAAAGATGAAACACAAAACTCGCTATGCAACAGGGGAATAATCTAAAATTTCTTTGACAAAAATTTTTGAACCTGCGTCATCAACTAAAAGATAGTTGATTTTTCAACTAAAAGATAGTTGGTTTTTCAACTAAAAGATAGTTGGTTTTTTCAACTAAAAGATAGTTGAACCTGCGTAATCAACTAAAAATCAAACGGATTGTTTGAATTGTTGCTACTGCCAGCATTTTGATTAGGTTGGGCTTTTCGCAAGACTTTTTGGTTACGAATGCGGATATCATAATAAGCTTCCTTTTCGTCTAATTGCTTAGGCAAGCTATTATCAGCAGGGGCAAGTGACATATCATAGACTGAGCACTTGTAACTAGGCGTAAACACCGCTCTGATTGGGTTTCGCTGTAAGATAGATACAATACATTCACCGCTGTTTGGCTTAAGTGCTCCAAGCTCGGCAGGGTAGATAAGTGGACGAGTGTCAAGTTGTACATTGACAGACTTGCTCGCCTTTGCACCTTCCTCACCGCCTTTGCTAATTGATGTGGTCTCGGTCTCGACAGAGATGTTTCCGCAACGCTTACTAAATTCCTCTTTGGTTCCGTCATCGTTGGATGCTATGAATATATGAATATTACAGTTATCCTTGACGGTTGCACTTACATCTTGTCCGTACTTGATAGTAAGCTGTGCATATGATTGCAAAATTAGTGTAAAGAATATTCTACGAGATCTTGCAACGGTTATAATAGTTTCAAAGTTCTCGATTTTTGGCATGTTACCAAACTCATCGAGTAGGAAGTATACATCCTTAGGCAATTGTCCGCCACGCTTGTTGGCAACATCTACAAGGATTTTGTAAAGCTGAGATACAAACATTGTAGCGATTGGGTGACGAGTAGTTTTTTCGTCAGGAATTTTGATAAATATAGCAGTTGGTTGATCAGTAAATGTCTTGAGATCCATTTCGTTAAGAGATGTAGCATAGCATACACCCATATCACTAAATAGACCCATACGGTTGGCAACTATTCCCATGTAAGACATCTTGGTTTTGTCGGCGTTAGTGAGTACTTGGTTGGCAAGCTGTGTAGCCTTGCTGTGCTCGTCTCTGCCTTGGAAATATTCTGTCAAGGTCTTAAATGGATTGTAGGCATCGTTGTCTTTGAGTGCCAAAATTTGTGCTAAGTTATAAAAATTAAATTTGTCCTTGGTCATTCCAAGTTCTGGATTTTCGCTGTCCTCAAGCATTGCAAGCATTGTTCCTTGTACTAGGTCTCTTGCACCTCTATCCCAAATAGGGTCTTGACTGCTCTCGATTGGACACAAAACAGACGCAATATCTTTGAGCTCCTCAAAAGCCTCTGTCTTGAGAATCTGCTTAAGTGATGCTTGGTGAGAGTTGAGCGTTTGAATATCTGCAAATGCAAATCCGTCAAACTCGTACCATTCGCCGTAGTATATTTGGCTTACGCACTTAAGACTAAAGTCTCTAGGGTCGTCATTGTGGTGAACAACAACTTCACGATTGAGGTTCATTGCTCGCTCGTTTAACTCATACGCTCTGGTCATTGGGTTCCAACAAGCACTCTTAAATGGTTCTTTTAGGTCAAATGTAAGTACACGATAACCGTTTTTGCGTAACTTTTCGCTGTGGTGGTCATAAATTTCACCTTTTGGGTCGGTTACAACTATACAAGGTTTGGCGTGCGACTCACTAAGTATCTGCACGGTAGGGTCGATAAACTGTGTAGTTTTACCAGCACCAGTTGTACCAATTACAAGAGTGTGGATAGACTTGTACATGTTGACATTAAGTTTGCCGTTGATAAGTTCGGCTCTGATTGGAATACCAATATTGTCTGACTTGTGCAAGTCCTCATAGTAGTGGAACTTAAAGTCAGGATTGGTTTTGAGCTCCTCGTTGGTAATCCAATGTGTGTCATAGTACTTGCTCATTCCGCCTTTGGTCTCAACCTTGGCCTTGTCCTCGTTGAATTTGAACTTGTGATTGCTAAATGCAATAAGCATACCAACAAGTGAAATCAAAAATATTAGCAAAAACATTGTTTTGAAAGTCGAGTTGCCAAATACTTCTGCACCAATTTTGATTGTTTTGAATGCAAAAAAACTGGATAATAAATACGCTCCGATAAACACTCCAAGCAGAGCCAAAATAAATGAGCCGAATATTGTCTTGAACTTGGTCTTAAAGGATGCGTTGCTTTCTTTTTGCTTTTTTTCTTTGTCCGCCATTTTCTTCCATACCTTACATATATTTTTTAGTTAGTATTAGTAATTTTATTATACATATATATTGAGTATATATATTTTTGAAACTATTGTCAAAAAAATAATGCGTCTTGCGTTCAAAATTTTTTGCAGGCAAAAATTTTGGCACAGATGTTTTTTCAAAAACAAAGTGTCTATATTTGGATGCCCAGATTTCAAAAACAAAGCTTTTTTGTGTTTAAGGGACATTTCAAAAACAATTGAGTGTAAGTTTGGATGAATGCATTTCAAAAACAAAGCCATGTTATGTTTGCGGTTGAGGACTCAGTCGACGCCTTAGTATGTAATATTCTCAATTCTGTTGACACCAAGAAAGTTTGCTGATGCCTTAACATGTAATATTTGTAAGCATATTCGCAAGAACAAAATTCGCCTTTGTCTTGGTATGGGGTGTGCACAAACATTAGCGTGCAAAAAGTTTTTCGTAAAATTTTGGTTAAAAATAAAAAATTTTGGATAAATTTGCAAAAACCTTGTAATTTTAGTTGACTAAAGATGAATTTTTTAATAAACTTTGGGTAAGTTAAAACAAAAAATATGGAGAACAAAAAATGAAAAACTTTTTATTTAATATGGCTTTGTCCATGAATAGATTGGCAACTGGAAGTACCGAGATTAAGGATGGCACCACTAAAATTTCCAGTCTTGATGGCTTGGTAACAACATTTACAACTGTATTTAGATATGTTCTAGGTCCAATTCTATCCATTATTGGTATTGCAGGTGTTGGATACGCTGTATATCTAGGTATTCAATATGCAAAGGCAGAAGATGCTAGTAAGAGAAAGGAAGTTCAAGGCAGACTAATCGGTGCTGTTATTGGTGCTGTAATTATTATTGCCGGCGCAGTAATCTGTTTCGCTCTTGACTGGGTTGGTATCTTCAATAGCTTTGTTGATAAGAGCCAAACAAACTAATAAAACCAATAAATCCTTTAACAAGATTCCTTATAATTTTGTAAACATCATAGATAATGTGACCACAAATGCAGATTTTCAACAAAGGTCTGCATTTGCACATACCCCAATTCTATGCTGTTTAGATCTCGCTAAACTAAGCCGTAGCGGGATTTTTTTTGTCAAAACCCCCAAAATCGTTTGGATTTGGGTGGTAATGTGTGCTAGAATATCCTTGAATTATATGTAGTGGAGAAAAAAATGACAAATTTGCTTGCAAATATCTCAATGTTGCTCTCGCAATCTAAGAGAGTAGTTGATACTGCCCAAAAGGTTCACGAAGTGCTTGCTAATATTGTTGCACCTTGTCTTACAGTTTTGGGTTCATTGGCAATAATGTATGTAATTGTGCTTGGTGTACAATATGCTAAGTCCGAAAACGACGAAAAGCGTGCCGAGGTCAAAAAGAGAATCATTAATACAGCAATAGGTGCAGTTGCAATAATTGTTTTGATATTGCTCTGTTGGCTTGTTGATTGGGGAAGAATTATACCTCAAATCTTTGGCTATGTGGATATTGACGGCGTTACTGGCTCGTCTGGTGGTTCGTCAAGCAGTAGTGGCGGTGTAACTGGCGGTGGTGGTACTCGTGGAAAACCAAACACATTAGGTTATATCTCAACCCTTGCCAAAGACCTTAAATTTTTATTTAGGGTGTGACCAAAATAATATACTTAAAATCATAAAAAATTAAATCAAAAAATCAATCCCAAATTGGCTAATTATCTTGCCATTTTGGGCTTTTTTTGTGATTAAATTTATTTGTATTTTTGTGTTTTTGAAATCGGTATGGCTTTTGTCCGACGGACAATTTTTTGGACTAAAATCATTGCGTTTGTTTATGGAATTTTGATTGCAATTTTAAATAAAAAATAGCGATTAAAAAATTTACTCTATCAAGCGTTCAGCTTTATGAGATTTGCTGTCATGTATTTAGTAATATAAATAAATAAAAAATAATATTAAAATAATTTGTTTTTTTTGTCGAAATAGGATAAGATAAATATATATATTATGTAAATTAAGTAAGTGTGTCTGCGGTCAGCTAGGGGTGTACACACTTTTGACTAATTACAAGGAGATAGAAAAATGGGAAGATCAATGATGCTGGGTTGGCTTGGCGACATGTTGGGTGGGCTAATAGATGTAGTGTTTAAGCCATTAATGGATATCTTTAATAAATTTTTGCAATCTCTAATGACCTTGGTTGTTGGATTTTCAGTTAATTTTGTTGTTGAAATGGTCAAATGCTATCTAAATGTTGCCTTGTATCATATCACAATATTTATGTTGTCAATCGTTGACTTTATCGAAATGTGCTTTAGAGCGTTTGCAGGTTTGGACAATGACGGAGCATCAGGACTTAGACTATCAATTGATGGCAAGTCTGGGGATATATTAATACAAATGCTTACATCTAGAGCTGTTTTGGATATATTCTTTGCAACAGCTATCGTTGGTGTGTTCTTGCTAATAATCACTACAATATTTAGTATGATCAAGGTTGAATACACAACTGAGGGTGCTAATAATTCCAAGAGCGGAATAATTGCCAAATCTCTCAAGAGTCTTTGTAATATGCTCATAATCCCATTGCTAGTAATATTTGGTGTAGTTATTGGAAACCAAGTTTTGGGACTTATAGATACGGCAACTGGTGGAGGCGAAGGAAACAAAATCAGCGGAAACTTATGGGTAACTGGTGCTACAAATGCAATGTTTGCAAATAGCAAGCAGTTGATTGATGTTGATGTTGGTGAACTGGGTACTGCTGTGGTAATGGTTCAGAATAGTTATTATACCCAGGCATTCTTAGGTTTGGCTGCTCCATATGCTCTTCAAGAATCGTTTAAAAAGACGGTTACCGATATAGCGAATATCTGGGGTTCATCGACTAAATTTTCGGAAGTCGTAAATAGTGTTTCATTTATGGGTGCTTTGGACGACGGTAGTTCGCATGTTAACCCAGATAGAAGCAATATAGAATCTGGATTCAAGAGTGTTGCAAAAGGATATAGATATTATGACATGCAAAATGTTACTACTCACTATAACATTTTGGAAGTAAACTATTTTATAATCATCCTAGCAGCGACAATAATTATCAAAAACTTGTATCAGTGCTGTTTTGGACTGATAGATAGGCTGTACAGGTGCACGGCGCTATTTATAATAATGCCAATTGTCGTCGGTATGACGCCAGTCAAAGATAGTTTGAGCAAATGGCGAGGCGATTTCATTGGGCGGGCACTTGCCGCTTATGGCGTAGTAATTTCGATGAACTTGTTCTTTACAATAGCTGCTGTTTTGCTATCAATTGATATTGACTTTATGGGAACGGGTGCAGGGTCATTCTTTGGAAATCTCTTTATGAAAGGATTAATCCAAATGGTATTAGTAGTCGTTGGTTGTACATTTATCAATAAACTAGCAGGCGATATGGGTTCATACTTTGGTGGTACTGACCTTAGAGCTACAGGTGAAAGTGTACAGGGCGACGCTAAGAAAACCGTTCAAGATGCTACAGCTGGAATCCGAAAGGCTGTTCAAATTGCCGGCACAGTAGGTGCGGCTATTGCAACTGGTGGAACTAGTCTTGCTGGTAAGATTGCAGCGCAAAAAGGGTTGGGTACAGCTCTATCAAGCAAGGCAAATATCAATACTAAACTTAATACTTTAATGGAAGGTAATAGATTAACCGATAAAAATTTGGCTGATTATGGTGCAGCAAAAGATCTTGTAACAGAACAGGATAATATTATCAAGGCTGCCAATAGTTCTAGAACTCAGGCATACAAAGATAAGGATGCTGCTGACGCAGTATTAAATGATAAAACAGCATCTAGAGAAGAAAAAGCTGCAGCTCAAAAGCAAAAAGAAGAGGCGGAGAAAACTATTCAATCTTCGACATCAACAATTGTAAATGCAAAAGAGCAAAAAGTTGTTGCTGAAAACATGGTTGCAGACTTTAGCAAAGCACATGCTGGTGTAGATCAAGCTTATAACCTCAAAAAGCAAGCAGATGCTGCTGATTCTGAAGTTAAGAAACATCAAACGACTTTGGATGAGCAAAAACAGCGAAGTGAAGAAAAACGAGCATTGGCAAAGAATGCTGTTGTTGGAATGGTAAAAGACGAATTTGACGCAGGCAAAGTTGCAGATCAGTATTTGCCAGGGCCACTCAAAGGTATCAAAAAATCATACGACGAACATCGTAAGTCTGAAAATTCAAAATCTCCTGAAGGTGCAAAATTGTTAGAAAACGAAACTAAGGCTAAGGCTAAAAAGGAAGAAGAAGCTTACGAAAAGAGAAATGCTAGTTGGATTGAGCCTCGTAGAGCGGCTGCAGCTCAAACTGTTTCCAAAGCAATAATTGAAAAAGTTGAAATTAATAATCGTGACTTGAATGAAACATTGGATAAACTTGCAAAGAGATATAATAACGCAACAGATCCTGAAGACAAAAAATACATTATTAGTCAAATGCGTGCATTGAACTCAAATATTGATACTCCAGCTAGTGGCAAATTTGATATTTCTGCAAATGCAAGTTACAAAGTTAACTTTGATACTGCCGGATTCAAAAAGGCTATTGAGAATGCTGTTAAAACGAATGCAAAACCTCAAGAAATTGAAAATATTATTCAAGAGCAATTGAAACAATGGGGACAAGCTGGTAATGATAAGTTGTTAAAAGAACTTCACAAAGCTATTGAGGAAATTAAAAACAACTTGGGCAAATAACCCAACTGAAAAGAAAAATGGAGAATAAAAAATGAGATTTATTCCAAGAAAGACCAAGGTTAAAACCACGGTATTTAGAAATTTTACAATAATGGATGTACTACTTATGTTGGTGGGTGTGGCAATCGCAGTTGTGCTTGCCACCACCAATATCTTTGACAAACTCATGTACAACATTTATTTGGGAATTTTCTTTGCTGCTTTGTGGGCACTTATGTTCTTTGAAATGGGTGACGGAATTAGGTTGTATTTTGCACTAGTTCTAAGTTTTAAGTACTTGGCCTATCACAAAAAATATAGCAAAAAAGACAAAGGCAATACTAATATCAAAAACATCATGCCTTTTGATGACCTAAATACGGATAAATTCCTTAAGTTTGGTGATTATTACGGCATGGTTGTTGAGATATTCCCAATGTCATTTGGGTTGCTTGCTGAGGATAGGCAAAATATGGTTATTAATTGCTTTTCGCAAGCAATTCAGCGTCTAAACTTGACACAACAAATGTCAATTGTTAAGACCAAAAAACCTATGCTACTCGATGCTATGGCAAACTACGAAGATTATAGATATAACACACTTCAGGACATGGCAGATAGAGGACTATATTCCAAGGAAGAGTTGGATAGCCGAAGCCCAGTTTTTGAGGAAAGATTGCAAGCAATCAATTTTATGAACCATACCGAAAAGATCATTAAGGATCACTACTACATCGTTGTATACGATACAGATAGAGATGCACTTAATAATACAATCAACGGTATTGTTGCAACACTTGAGAGTTCAATTACACCAATTTATACAAATATAATAACTGGTGACCAATTGTATGTATTTATGAAGTCGACATTCTGTACTGACTTTGACGAAAGAGAAATTGATTTGATACCTATCAAGGAAAAACCAGATTGGGTTTATCCTGACGAGATTAGTTTTGGACTAAAGACCACCAAGATTGACGGTGAGACCTTTAGAATATTTAGTGTAACAGATTATCCAATTGAAGTGCCTAATGCATGGGCGTATCCGATATTTGCTCTTGATGAGTCAAGAGTAGTGGTTAATATAACCCCAGTAGATAGATACAAAGCCGAAAAAGATTTGGACAAATCTCTTATGGAAATGGAAAACAAACTTTCCAAAGACCTAAGAGCATCCCAAAAGATTGAGGCACAAAACCATGTCGAGACCTTGAAAGAGCTTTTGAAAGGCATCAAGGGTGCTAACGAACAGCTATTTAACACAACAATTCATATTGTTGCCAAGGACGCTGTCAAAAAGGAAGTTAGAGCAATCCTTAGACAAAATGGCTTTAAGTTTGCTGAGAACTTTGCAAGACAGGTTGACGGATTTATATCTAGCAACATATCTAGACTTGACAAACTAGCCAAGCAATACGGTCGTGGAATTCAGACAAGTTCGCTTGCTGCATGTTTCCCATTTATATCTACAACATTACACGACGAAAGAGGCATTTATATTGGCTACAACCAATATCCAGTGTTTGCAAATTTCTTTGCTCGTAACAACGAGAGAGTTAATTCTAACATGATGATAATAGGAAAATCCGGATCAGGAAAATCCTATTGTACCAAGACACTGCTTACTAACTTTGCGGCAGATAATACTCGTATATTTATCCTCGACCCAGAGAATGAGTATGAGATACTTTGCCACAACTTAGGCGGAAAGATTATCGATGTAGGTAACTCTACAAATGGTATATTCAATCCTTTTCACATCTATGCAACATTAGAGTCCGAAGAGGGTCAAGAGTCCGACGACTTTGCCGAACACTTGCAGTTTATGGAGCAGTTTTATAGACTGATTTTGCCGGGAATTAATACCGATGCGTTTGAGATGCTTAACTCTCTTACGGCGGAACTTTATAGATCCAAGGGTATTGACTCAGGTGTAAACATTGCCGACCTTAAGGCGTCAGACTTCCCAATTTTTGACGATTTGTTGGCACTTGTTGACAGTAAACTTGAGACTGAGACCAATGAGTACCACCTCAAGAACTTGCAAACAGTTAGAATGTTTATAGAAAAATTCGGCTCAGGTGGCCGAAACTCCAACCTTTGGAATGGTTATACATCTATCAAGACAAACGAAAATTTCTGTTGTTTCTCGTTTAGATCACTTATCTCCAACCGTAACGATATTATTGCCAACGCACAGATGCTTTTGGTATTTAAGTACTTGGATAGTGAGATTATCAAAAACCGTGACTTCAACTTGAAATACTTTGCCGATCAAGAGCTTGAGGAAGACCACCGAAGAATTATCGTTGCAGTTGATGAGGCGCATGTATTCATTAACAAAAAATTCCCTATAGCGCTAGACTTTATGGCACAGATGGCTAAGCGTATTCGTAAGTACAATGGTATGCAGATAATCATTACACAAAATATCAAAGACTTTGTAGGCTCGGAAGAAATCGCTCAACAAAGTACAGCGGTTATCAACGCCTGTCAATATTCTATTATCATGTCACTTGCCCCAGCGGACATCAACGACTTGATTACACTTTATCGTAACGCCGGTGGTATCAATACTGAGGAGCAAAACTCCATAGTAACCGCTCGTCGTGGTCAGTGTTTCTTGATAACAGGACCTATGAACAGAACAACCGTTCAGATTGAGGCTTTGAATGTAACCAAGGATCTATTTAATAATCCTAATTACCTAACAGCACTTCATTCTAATATCTAAAAAAATCAAAAACCAGTGGAATTTCCCATTGGTTTTTTTTGTTATTTTAATATATTTATATATTAAAAAATTTGTAAAAATATAGCAAGTGTGGTAAACTAATCATGTATAAGTATGTAAGTAGGGTAAGAAATATATCTTGACCCAACCGATTCACACACCAAGACATACGAATTTATGAGGTGCATTGTGGTAATTTTGAAGAAAAATGGAAATAAAAAAATAAAAAATTATTTTGACTATACAAATGATAGTCCAGCAACCCTTAAGTACAAGAGGGGTATTTTGGCGAGTCTAAAATTAGACACTCCTTTGTTTTCGTGGCCAAAAGACAAACTAACTCTACTATCTATTATTAATACATATCTTGCAAATATCAAGCTAGCCAAGCTTAATCCAAAAAGTGAAAATGGCATTTTGGATAACTTGATTGAGGCTGTTGATGGGATAATTGATAATATCAAAAAGGATTCTGCAGAGGGTGATAATAAAGCGACTGACAAAGAGTCCGAGCAAGAGCCTGCAGAGGCTGACAAAAAGTCTTATGAGGAATCTAAGATAGCCGAGAACAAACCTGACGAAAGCGAGCCTCAAGAAGAGAGCTCAGAGGATACACAAGAAAGTGAGAGCCAAACTGATACAGACCAAAATTCTGAGCAAGAGTCAAATGATACTGACGAGGATATAACTAGTTTAACCCAAGAGGATGCTCCTGAGTATGTAGATGAGAGTGAGTATATTGATTTGCCTGACCAAATCTACGACATCGAGGATATTAGTGCCAAGATGCTTGGCAATATTGTGAGAATACTTAATTATAGATACAAGGCAATTCGTAAGATTAATGCTCTCAAAGAGAATCATGCGCCTGTTGATATGGTTGAGCCTGAGATCGAAAAGGTCGCTGTTTACAACATTGTTCTTGCTAAGTATTTGCCAATCCTCAACAAACAAAAAGTTTGTGACACAGCTACACTTAAGACTGCAACAACAATTTTTGATGATGTTTGCACTGAAGGATACGAGGATGTCCCAACCGAAAAGAACATCGAAAGCGAAATCAAAAAGAACAAAGAGCAACAAGATTTTGATATCGTTGCTGCACTTAATTATGTGGGCATTAGTGTTGACAAAGACGAACTCGGAGTTTATATTGTCAAAAACACCAATAATGGCAATGGTATCAAGTACTATATCGGCAAGCAAGAAAAATCTTTTGCTTTGTCCAAAAAAGCTTGTAACAAATTTTTGGATACATTCCTAAATCAGCCTATTGAGGTGCGTAAGTACATAACCCCAGGACAAGTATTTATTGCATACATTAATGAGGCAGAAAAGAGTCTTGGAATCAACTCTCGTAGTGCAACCGAACTTAGTGATTTGTTTGGCACAATGAACAACAATCGTAATGCCAAGGCGTACTTTAAGGATGCAATCCGCAAGTATAGTCGTAATGCCGAGGAGTGGAAAAATTTCCAAAAAATCTTTGAGGCAGAATACTACTCCAACAAAGACAAAAAGGACGAGGGTTCAAATAGAATTCATATCAAGCAACAAGCCAAGAGACTTGTTATTGGCGATATGATGGAAGAGTTTTTGAACGATGGCGAAATCCTTACTCCTGAGCAACTAAATATTTCTGACTACCGAATTGGAGATATTTCTAGAGACTTTGGTCTAGATATTGATTTGGACGAAATCAAGGTCAAAAAACTCCGAATTGAGCGAATTGAGGACAATGCATTTAGAATAATCAATGTATTACATTCTTCCGTTCAGGATATGCGTGCGTTTGTTCAGGATATTATTGATAATTATACTGTTGATTATTTGCGAAAAGAAAAGATTTTCCTTCTTCAACAAGACGATCAAAACGAGTATATAACCAAAAAGAAACAATACGAGGATTTGATTGAAAAACTATCCTATGATAAGGCAAAAGATAGCCAACAACAAATCGCTTATTATCAATCTCAGATTGATGATATTACTCAAAAGATTGGCAGTATCGAGTATAGAGATGCCAAAGAGGATTTGATTAAGTCCAAAAACAACTTTAGAATTTTGCTATTGAACGCCAAGTCTCAAAAAGAGCTAGTTAAGTCCAGACTCAATGATGCTAAGGACAAGGCTAGTGTGAGCGGAACAAAACTTGGAATTGAAGAAAAACTCGAAATACTAAAAACTGCCCTCACCGACGCTCCTGATATGAATTTTGCTTTTGACAAAGGCAAAGTTATGTACTATAGTCAAAAACCAAACGAAAAACCAGTTAAGCGTGAGGAAAAACTCTCCGAAGTTGACAAGATTATTGAGTCGACAGCCGCAAGAATAAGCGATGAGAGTCACCAAAAGATTTTGGAAGAAAACAAAATCCGTGAGGCACTCAAAAAATCTCAAAAAGAAGAACGCATTAAGTCTGCAAATGCTTATATCAACGCTTATGGCAGTATTGTTGGCAATGCAGGCGGTGTGGGTGTTCTTAATAACTTGGGCGATAGTGGCGAATTTGCCAAATCCCCAACTTTTGCAAGAAATGTAGGAACTGTTGGCGGAGTATCTCCAATAATCCTTGGTCAAAACGACGAACTCCCAACAAGAGAGATGTATGCCAAGGCAAGTAGGGGAAATGCTGGAACTGGGAATGGTGGTGCTGGTGGTGCTGGCAACGGCACATCAAACTCAGGTTTAGGCGGAAACGGTGCTGGCAACGGAGCTAATAACGCTGATGGCAAAGGTAATTCAAACACCGGTGCAGGTAATGTAAGTGGTTCAAATAATGCTGGTGGGGTTGCAGTTCAACCAACTCAAGTTATTCCAAATGCTATGCCTGGTGTAGTGGGCATGGGTGCTCCAACAGGGGTTATACCAGTTGCCCCAATGACATACATGATGCCAAATATGCAAATGCCAAGTATGGCACCAAGTGCACCAATGTACAATAGAGATTATCAAGCGTACGATGTGTTTAGCGATGGCATTGAGCCTTGCGTTATTCCGTTTGTAGTGGGTTACGAAAACAAAGGTGTAACTCAGTACGGAAATGCACTCGAAAATTATGCAACATGCGATAGATACAAGTATTTGTTGTCTACAAATAATAATATTTTGTTCTCTTACTTGGAGACCAAAAAAGCACAAATCCAAAATCCAGAGCAGATAATATCTGACTTGCACATAAGATTTGTCAAAAATGCTATGGCAAAATCGGGACTTGCTACATTGGATGGCAACTTGTCCATGTTTGATTACAAGGCAGATGTGCGAAAATTCCTATCCAAATATGTTCCACAAAACATGTTAGATATTGTCATAAGTGACTACAATGACTTGATATCCACAGTCAATTTTGACCTTCTTAAGGACTTGATAGAGCACAAGTTCCAAGGCGACTTGGAGTCGTATGTTCCAGATACTATCAAACTTGGAGTTGTTAAGAGTTGCGAACTTATTGCAACCCTTGTCAAATCAATTTCGGCAGATTCGATGATACGAAAGACTTACGAAGAGTATTCATCCAAAATGAAACAAACTTACATAAGTTCACTTATCACCAAAATCGAAAATAACGAAATCCCTTCTGTTAGACTTGACAAAGATCAAGTTCAAAGCAGACTTCTTGATTATTTGAGTTTCTCAATTAAGGGTCAAAATGTTATTATCCAAAAAGAGGACGAAAAAGACAGTGGTCTTGCTGGATATCCTCGTAGTATTTACTTTAAGCAAAAGGAAAATGCTGATACAAATATCAAATTTAACAAAGTATTGAGTTTTGAGCAAAATGAAATCGTTACAACTCGAAACGATGATATGGATTTGGCAAGTGATGTAACCAATCTATTTGGTGTGCTTTACAAATTCAACGGTGGTTATAACAAACTGCTCTTGAAACTTAGACCATACAATCTCACAGCTGGTGTCAAATTTATGGAAAATATGGTTGATGCTCTTAGGGAAAAGATTGATATCAAAACTACAGTTCTCTACGAAGAAACCGAAAAACCTATTGTTCCTCTTGTTAAATTTGCAAGCAAAGAAAAAGAAAAGCGTGAGGGCAATGAGGCAATCTACGACTATGACGACGATAAGTGGTATGTTCGAAGTGGCTTTGTTCTAGACAAAACCAAAGTTATGGACTATGCTTTGCAGTTGGCGCTTGGTCGCAAGTATGCTCTTGACAAAGACAAAACACAACTCAAAGAAGATTTTTATAATAACGATATTTTGAGTTTGACCAAGATTAATAATGTATTTAGTGACTTTAACGAGGACGATAGACTTGAGATGACATCGGTTATCAGAAATGTCATGATGTCCAGAGTCGAAAGATACATAGATTATATAGACAGCGTCAACGATGATATATCCTTGTATGTCAATCGTATGCTATATATCAATCGTATGCTTATGGAGTCTAATAGTTTTGATCGCAAGACTAAGGACGAAAAGAAAGAAACAATTGATACTTTGGAAACAGGTTTTAACACAATGTGCGAGGACTTGGTTAATCCTCATCCAGAGATCTATAGTTCACTTGAGGATATTGAGCATTATCAGAGACTATTTATGTATTATGCTCTAACTGAACTATTTGACAAATATAGCGAAGATAAGCGTATAATCTGTCCTGAGTTTGCAGAGTTCTTTGCCGAAAAGAAAAAAGAAATGCGTACAACTCTTTTGGCTCAGATTCGAGACAAAGAATATATCAACGGCTATGAACTTGAAATGGCTGAGTACTTTGAGTTGAATACCGAAAAGGTTGTAACTTATGAGGAAAAACTTGCCATAGAGGAAGCCAACGCTCCCGAAGAGAAAAAAGAAAGAGTGAAAATCAAAAACATTGATGTTATTTTCAAAGGCATTTATGACGGCTTTGATAAGGCATCAAAACTCGAAAAGTATCAAACACTCGAAGATACTATCTCCAAAATTCGTGGAATTCTTGAGCTTGTTGGCACTTTGCCAAGCATGGCTTCTGACGAAAAAGATTTGGAGATTGCACTTCCTAACAACCAGACAATCAGATGTAATATCAAGGGCTTTGTTGAGCAGTATCTATTTAGATACATAATCGACAAAGAACATGAACTAGGTCCATTTGCTTATGTTGTCAAAGAACTTGAGGCAACTGAGGAATATGGTGAACTTATCAAAGATTTGGAGGAAGTTGCAAATATTCTAAATTCGCAAGAATTAGGAATTAACTTGATTGCTAAGTTCTCCTCTATTAACCTTAGCAACAATGGAAATGTGTTCAAAATAGGAGACAATATTTCAACAGTTGTTGAGACTATCAACAGACTTAAGACTCCTACAGATATGCAAAAAGCTCTTAATAGAGATGTGTTCTACAAAGAGGGCGTAAATGCTTGTCAAAAATCGTTTGAGCAATACTTTAATAGATTAAAATTGGAAAACATGAATTAGTTTGTTTGTGCAAAAATATTTTAAGGTGGGTTTACAATGTCAGATAAGATTAAACCAAATAATATAATAAGCAAGATGTTCGGTGTATGGCGTGATGCACAGTCTAGTGCAATCCTAAATTCTACACTTTTGTCTTTGGGGGTTATGGGGCTTATTGATAGTACTCAAGTTAAGTTCCATGATGCTATTTTCAAGCCAAAAGATATGCTAGAGAGAATGTCAAGTGACTCAGTTGGCTCTCATGATAGAGTCAGTGACCCATTTGTTGGAGAAAAAGAACCAACCCTCAGAGAACTAGCGACAGGCACTCGAAAATACTCAAAACTAACATCTTGGGGACAAACTCACGCCAAAAGTATCGAAAAAATCACCAAAGCTGTTGATTACTTGAAAAATTGGAAAACAGTGGGCGGAGAAGCTAAGTTTGCAGGTATTGAGAATCTAAAGTTTTTGAAAGTAGAAAACTTGCAAATGCTAGACTCCAAACAAATTAATTCTGTTTTGGATTTTTTGAGTGAGATATATGCTACTACTCAAAAGTACGACGCATTGAGACCAGATCGTGTAAAAGAAGGAAAGTCCTCAATCGAGTCGGCAAATAGAGTTGACCAGAAAAAAGCCTTTTTGGGCAGTTTTGATACTTACACAAGTATTCTTGAAAAAGTCGATACACAGATTTCCAAGGTTGACGATATCAAACACTTTGGAATAGATGCTTATGCGGATAGTTTATATAGGCTCGGCAAAGATCTAAATGCAACTGAGCAAATGGATGCAGAAGTTGTAAGCGCTCTTGACTTTATAGGAATTTCCCTCAAGAAAGACGAAAATGGCAAATGGGTAGTTGACCATGAGGCTACAAAATTAAATAAGAATGGCATTGAGCTTGTTGATGACAAAGGCGATCCATATTACTTTAAACTTGGATACGAAAATCCTACAGACCCAATCCCATCGTTTTTGGAAAATTATCTAAACAAAAAACCAAATGAAAGAAACGGTCTTGTAATTACCGGACAAGGGATATTTGAACTATACAAGAGAGCGGCAAGCCCAGAGATGGGAATAATTGATAAGCTCAAAAATATAAAAAATATTGGGGAGTTCAAACAAAAATCCGAGCAGTATGCCAAAACATATAGTCTTGACGGTGCTGAGTGGAAATTATTTAGTATGACCCGAAGAGAAAAGGTTATTGACAATGCAACCAAACTTGCACTTGCAACTGTTTATATGAACATGTGTGCAGTTTCGACAGATGACATTTTAGACCAAGATATGTCAGACGCATTAAGACTAAATCAATACACCAAGGGTGGGCTAGTTTGGCGAAGAGTAAATAGACTTTGCGATACTGCAACATACTTTAAAAATTTGGCAAATGAACAAATCTCTAGTGACATAAGCAAAGATACATTCCTAAATATCTTGATGACAAATGACGAGTACGAAACCCAGCTAAACAATTTTGAGGAAATCTTAAAAAATAGAGCTTTGACGCCGGAAGAAGAAAAAGCGTACGAAGATCTTCAAACTGCTAAGCAGACGCTTCAATTTGTAAGAAACTTTGAAGTAACTGCTATAAACAAAATATTCGAAAGTTCGTTAAACAACGAAAATAGAGATAACGAACAACTCAAAAACGATATTTTAGGCTTTGTTGCTGAGTTTGGCAATTGTGAATTTTTGTCAGTAACTAGAGAGGGCTCGGAATTCAAATTAATCTTTGATCAATCAAAACTTCCAGACGGACTCAAAACTTATTCCGCACCATTTGAAGAAATTGCCAAAGACATAAATTCCAAACAATCAAGCCAAAACCAAGCAAAACCTCAAACCAATCCTACACAAACAGGAACAACAAATACAAGTGGAATAAACTTTGATATAAAACTTCCATACTTGCAAGATATCGAAGCATTTAATTTGCTAATGCGAAGCGACAAAGTTGATGTGGTGACCCCACTTGAAACAGCCGAAATCCTTGAGCGTTGCAAGTACTTATTAAATAACGGTCAAGAGAACGAACTCACACAAATGAGAGATGTTTTGAGAGCAAAGTTCCCTGGCAAAAAGATGACCGAAATATTTGAGATTTGCAAGTCAAGCGTTCAAGACCCAGCCAAAGCACAACAACTTGCAAATGACGGAATTGATATCTCATTATTCAATTCAATGTTCGACGGAACTACAAGTAGTTGGTGCTTAACTCCTGAAATTTTTGCTATGGTTTGTGATAACGACCTTGATGCAATGAAAGCAATTCAAAACGAGAAAAATTTAGTTTTGGATAGCATTATTGAGACCAATTCAAGAGTTAATGATAGACTCAAGTCTCAAGCCAATCCGGAGAATATCTCGGACGATATTAAACAGGCTCTTGCAGAGGGATTGTATAGCGATGTATACTCTAACTTTAGCAAAAATCCTGATGGTCAAAAGATTAATGAAATCAAAAGACAAAGAGCTGATGAGCTTGGACATGAGTATCACAATAGTTCAACGCTAAATACTGTTGACAAAATTAAGAAAAACAACGAGACCACTAAATGTGCCCAACAGTTTACTAACTCTCAAATGGCAAAAGATGCAGCCGAAGAAGAGAGCCAAAAACAACAAGAAGGTCAAAATGAGGTTAAGTACGAAGAGCGTAGAACAACTTTTGGTGACAAAAACAAAAAGTTTGACATGGAGGCTCTAAACAAAAAACTTAAGCCTTATGCCAAAGACTGGATTACAAAGTGGTTGGAAAATTTGATTAAGATGATAGACAAGATCGAGATTGTCGAGAGAGTTCCTATTGACAATGGCTTTGTTTCAACTCCACCTACGACTCCTACAGAACAAACTAGCGAACCTGCTCCAGCACAACAAGAACCACAAGAGGGATCTGGTGAACCAGAAAAATCCGAGGAACAAGAAAACGCGGAGAGTGCGGAAGATAAGTCTGAAACTCCAATTAGTCCAGAAAATAGTGACCCTGCCAAGTCAGAGACCGCTTCCGAGGAAGAAAAAGACAAGTTAGATGAGTCCGAAAAGGATGAGGAAACCCCACAAGAATCTGATGAGCAAACAAGCGATACTAGTGCTCAAGACGACCAAGAAATTGATCTAGATAACATGGAAAAATTGGATATTAATTCTAGACGAATTGCAGCACTTAGAGTTCTTTCGAGTGGACTTATGTCTATTACTGACAAAAATAGTGCAAACTATGATTGTCTTTCGGATGAAAATAAATCTCAACTAAGAGCACTATCAAAAGTGTTTGACACGCTTTCGTTTGAGCCAAATAGCTCGCAAGAGGCAGATTATCAAGAGACTTTGCTTACATTGCTTTGTAAAAAGGCAGTGTCTGGAGAAAGTGAAAAAATTGATGCTAAGATTGAAGAAGTTATGGCTTTGCCGGAGCTTCTTGGAAGCAATATCAGTTATGATGAAAACGGCAATGTTTCTAATGAATTTTCGGATGTTATCAAAAACTTTACTAGTATCAAGGGCAAAAATGTAACAGATGTTAATAGATATAGCCTTGCTAATGTACTCATGACAGTAACCAATTATTCAACATCTCCTGACGGATCTATCAAATTTGACTTGGGTGACAAGCTTACAGACGATATGATTGCAGACATTGCAAATTGCAATTCCAAAGAGGATTTATTGCATTTGATAAATAGTGATGATAGATTTGAATCCATTAGACATGACTTATGTAGACTAGCTGTTACAACAAGTGTTGCAGTTGCACAAGTGGAAACTTCTACAAACAAAGAGGATAGGAGTGCAAATGTTCAGCCTCAATATGAAGACAATGGTCGCATAGATTATGTAAGCGACGACCCAACGATGGGCTAATATTGAGAGTTTTCACAAAAAACATGTGTTTTTCCCAAAGATTTTTGAAATTTACATATTGACATATGTACATAATTGATGTAAAATAACTAAAATCAATTTGGGGGAAATATTATGGATATTTTGGATTATCTCAACAAAAAATACATGGTCAAACATCAAAATGGTGATATTGAATTTGAGGATTACTCTCCAATGTATTTGAATTATCGCAAAAAAGTAAGACAAAAATTAGAAGAAGTTTATGCCGAAGGACATGAACCAACACTTGCTGAATTAAAAGATCTTAATCTTATGTTTAAGATTTTGCATTCAATGGAACAAGCTGAACCAGATTTGGCTATGGCAGAGAAAATTTTGCCTAAGCTCAAAAAAATGTATGGAATAACTGATGGCTCAGGTGACGAAGGTCAAGACCCAGAGTTCAGTAAATAATAAGAGGTGATATTATATGGCAAAAAATCCTAATGTTTATAAGTTTGAAATAATCGAAAGAATAATCAAGGAAGTAGATTTTACTACTAAGGAAGAAGTTTTAGATTTTGCAAAAAAAGTTAGAGATATCGCTCTTGAAAAGCCTAATGTTAGAGAAGAAATTAGGAATGCTTTTAAGAATGCATACAGAGAAATTGACGAAGAATTGACTCTAGCAAATCTAAAAGAAATCAAAAAGATTATTTCGGGCAATAATTAAAAAACAAAACAAAAAATGTCTTATCATATGCATAGGACATTTTTTTATTTAATTGATTGTAAATAAGCCAAAATTATGCTAAAATAAAGTGGATTAATATAAGGGAGAAAAGCTATGAGATGTCCGATTTGTGGCTCAAAAATGGTCGATGGCAAACTGTGTCAGTATTGCAAAATAACCGACGAACAAGTTTATGGTGCTAGCAACAAAAAAGTAAGCCAGTATCGTAAAAACGATATGTCTGATCTTGTATACTTTACAACAGATATTCCAAGTGATGTAAACAAAATAAGACTGCTTTTGTATACAATTTTTTTTGGATTTTTGGGCGTTAATCACTTTTATGTCAAACGAAACATAAGAGGAATGTTCTCGCTATTTAGTTTTGTAATTTCGGCTACACTACTTATAGTTGACCAATCGGTCAAGACCATTGGCAGTGTTTTGGTATTTAGATTGTTTTTTGAATTTGCTTTTTTTGCAATGGCTATTAATGTGTTGCTCTGGATTTGTGATATTATTAATGTAATATTCCGTAAGTTCAAAGTCCCAGTTGTTTTGAAAGAAAAGGAGACAAAAAGTAAATGACAAAAGTAGTTGTTGGAATGTCTGGAGGGGTAGATAGTTCGGTTGCTGCAGCACTCCTAAAGGAACAAGGTTATGAGGTTATTGGACTCTTTATGCACAACTGGGAGGAAGATGACGACAATGGCGTCTGTACATCTGTCACTGATTACGAAGATGTCAAGAGGGTTTGCAACAAAATAGGTATCCCATACTTTTCGGTTAATTTTGCCAAGGATTATTTGGATAGAGTATTTAAGTATTTTTTGGAAGAGTACGAAAAAGGTAGAACTCCAAACCCAGATGTCTTGTGTAATAGAGAAATTAAGTTTGGACCATTTTTGGAATATGCCAAGTCTATGGGTGCGGACTATATAGCAACAGGACACTATGCCAAAGTTGAGAGAAAGGACGGCCTTACTTATCTTTGCAAAGCCAAAGATACAGGCAAGGACCAAACTTACTTTCTTAATCAACTTAATCAAAATCAACTAAGAGATGTACTTTTTCCGCTTGGCGATATGGTAAAATCTGATGTTAGAAAACTAGCCGAAAAATATGGACTATCTACTGCCGAAAAAAAAGACAGCACAGGAATATGTTTTATTGGTGAGCGTAGATTTAGACAGTTTCTCAAAAATTATCTACCCTGCAAAGCTGGAGATATTGTTGACCTAACTGGCAAAAAAGTTGGCGAACACGAGGGTGTAATCTATTATACTCTTGGGCAACGCAGAGGTCTTAATATTGGCGGAAAGAGTGACGGAAATGGCAATAGGTGGTATGTTGTTGACAAAAATATCAAGGAAAACAAACTAATTGTCTCTCAAGGCGAAGGCGAAGAATTATTTTCGGAAGGTCTTGTTTCGTACAAAATTAATTGGATTCCCAAAAAACCTGATATGACGGAGTTTGATTGTTGTGCCAAATTTAGATATAGGCAACCAGACCAAAAAGTAAGAGTGAAAATCGAAGGCGACGGCGTTAGGGTTTATTTTTCTGAAAAACAAAGAGCTGTAACTCCGGGTCAGTATGTTGTGTTCTATGATGATACCCATTGTCTAGGCGGTGGAGTTATAGAGGAAGTATTTTAATAATTTTTTATCCAAGG
This sequence comes from Clostridia bacterium, assembly GCA_016297915.1. Lineage (GTDB taxonomy): Bacteria > Bacillota > Clostridia > Christensenellales > UBA1242 > UBA11490. The sequence goes on from JAEDFU010000002.1 coordinate 99,860, forward strand.
CAAATTGCTTTGGATTTTTTTTGTCATATAAAAACTCTCGCATGGACACTAGATTGTATCATTGATAATAGCCTATAAATATTTATTGTTTAATATTGTTACTAT